>DUBS01000048.1:431-70596 GCA_012960225.1 Gemmatimonadota bacterium
CAATACAAATATTGCTAAAGATGCAAATATCCTGATAACAGGTTGCGGTTCTGGATGGATGTTAATATGGTTGGCACAACGAGGGTTTAAGAATTTATCTGGCTTCGATTATTTGCAAAATGTAGTCGATTCTGCAGTAGATCTTTCAACCCTTGCCAAAACAGATATGAAGATCTGGCAAGATGATGGCTTCTGTCCGAGCTCAAAGCTTGAAAAATATGATGTAATTACTGCATTATATTGGGTTTATTCGGCATGGGGAGGAAATTATGGAAATAAGTCACGAGCAGATGAAGATAACCAGGAATTGCTAAAACAATTTCTTTCTAATTACCTTCCGCATTTATCAGATAATGGGCTTCTATTTATTGAGCTAATTGATTCAATAGCGGAATTTCAGGAGCCTCCTGAAAATGCTTATCCAATCCGGCATTCAATGCAGCAGGTAGCAAATTGTGCTGAGCAATTAGGTTTATCTATTGAAAAACAGATGTTTAACGCCAGGCATAGGAAAGAACCTAAGATGCTTTATATCTTAAAAAAGGTGGCCTAATCTATTCTATTGGAAGGAGTCAAAGAATGGTTCTCTAAATTCACAGCTATTCCTATTTTAATAGGATAATATGCTGGTACAAGCGGGTTTAACTATCGGAATAATTTCCAATCAGCCCAGAATGTGCCGAATGGAATAAGTCCGGCAAGCAAGGCTAAAAAGGTCTTCTTGTAAGTCCAGTTCTGATCAAACTTGATCTGGATCACATCGGCCCGGAGATAATTGAAAGAATTGTAAATGGTTCATTGATACTTGAGGTAACGAACCCTTTTGGGGTGTCGCTGAGTGGTAACATCAACATCGGACCTACTTCGAAGAGCTTCTCGATTTCTGAGGATGGCAGATCCACAACCACCATCAGCTACACAAGGAATGAATTGACGTCCTTCCTCGGGGAGAAAGGGGTCACTTTATCCCTGTCAGGGACCGCGAATGGGACTTCAATCACCCTGAGTTCTCATCAGGAACTAACTTTAGAAGGCACAATTGATTGCCTGATCCGAATTGGATGAAGGTGGGTCCGCTCGAATGAATAAGGCTCTCTCTTCCACTGCACTGGTGGCGCGCGTTGGATTTCTTGGTTTCATAAAACCTCAGGCGGTAGCAGCTCAGCTTGCAGATGCGAGTGCCACGACATTGGGCTTGTCGGGGAATAACACTGCTACAGTTCGAGGTTTCGGTGCTATCAGCGTGAATCCTGCTGGTCTCGCTATGTCAGGCTCTGGTTTCAGTCTGGCGCTCTTTCCGACTCAGATTCGCTCTAACATGGATCCCATCCGGCTTGCGGATCTAAGGGATGTGCAGAGGATCATGATTCCGGAAGCAACCAAGGAGGATTGGCTTGCTCGTGTGACCACTGAAGGTGGTCAAACGGGTTCGTTCGGAATCGATATCTCTGAGGTAGCCTTCACCAGCGGGAATCTTGGGTTCCAACTCTCAACCCTTGTGGTTGGCGCGTTCTCACTTTCGCCTGGGGTGGTTGAAGGACTCCTCTATGGCAACGCCGGGCGAACGGGAAGTCCTACTAGTTTGGATCTGGCCGATACCTCTCTAGAGGGATTTGCAATCTCGACCGCCGGGCTTGCCATCGGTATACCCATACCAAGTTCTTCGGGAGATATCGCGGTTGGTGTAACCGCAAAGTACAGCATCGGGCATGATGTGTTGGTAGGCCATAGCATAGGTGGCTCGATCCAGGATAACCCGATCACCGTCGACCTTGATTTCCCCACAGTGGAAACGTCTAACGGCTATATCAGAGACCTGATTTCAACAGGCTTAGCGTGGAAGGCTCCGAGTTTCAACGGTGGTGGTGTCGGGATCGATTTGGGCCTCATGGTTCAGCGAGATCGAGTCTCTTTTGGAGCATCAGTTCTGAACGTTATCAACACTTTCTCATGGGATGAGTCCAAGCTGAGATATCGTCCCGGCACTGCTTCGTTCGAGTTGGGGGAAAGCGATAGCAACTTTGACCAGATGCCTTACGAGTCGGCTCCGGATAGCCTTAGGACTCTGATTAGTGAGATGGCTTTCAGCCCGTCCATGAGGGCGGGTGTCGCTCTTGATCTTACCAGAGAGCTTACCGTCTCGGGCGATCTTCATAACCGGTTCTCAGGCCAAGGGATCGGACTCCCCCCCAAATTCCACTTGGGATTAGGTGCTGAGTTCAGAGGCATCAGTGTTCTCCACCTGCGTAGCGGAGTGGCACTGATCACGGATGGGATCCAGTACGGAGGAGGTGCGAGCCTTATCCTTGGTCCTGTGAATATTTCGGTAGCAGGAGCGCTGCAGACAGGAGCCCTGCGTAAAAAAACGCTGGGTCAGTTCACATTATCATTCTGGAATCGCTAGATCAGATCAGCGGTGTCCGTGGTATCTCATCCGCACGCCACCGCGAGGCATAAGGGTGATGTGCCGGCGTTCCACGCTAAGTGGTCGGTTATCAAGCAACTCAAAGCGATATGCACGTAGTACGGTCCCGAGAACAACTTTGGCTTCAAAGCTTGCGAAAGCTGCGCCGATACAGCGGCGGTTCCCCCCTCCGAATGGGTAGAATTCGAAAGGACTGAACTTGCGATCTAGAAAACGTTCTGGAATCCATTCGTCAGGGTCTTCGTAAATCTCTGGATCCCTGTGGGTCAAAAATGCCACCGCGCCTACAGCTGTACCTGCCTTGAGCTTGCAACCCATCAGTTCTGCATCTTGGCAGAGTTTTCGGGCTAGATCAGGAAGTACGGGATGAATGCGGAGGCTCTCATTTACGACCGCGTCCAGGTAGGGTATCTGGGTCAGTGCCTCTGGATCACCGGTTGGAGCCTGCTCTGAAATGTCTTCAAGCAGCCGATTTAGTTTTTCGGGATGGCGATGCAGCCAGTAGAGTGTCCAAGCCATGGCAATGGCTGTTGTTTCGTGTCCAGCTGAGAGGATGCTGAGCAGCTGATCTCGTACCTCTGATTCATCCATGCGAGATCCATCGTCATATTCAGCTTCAAGTAACATGGAGAGGATGTCATCTCCTCGATCATCAGAGGACGTACGATCTCGGATCAGTTGCCCGATGAGTTCATCGGTTTGCTTCCTTACAGCTATGAAACGTCTCCAACTAGGGACCACCGGCAGACGAAGAAATTTGAGGAACATCGGCAGTCCGTTCCCGAGATTTAACAGTTCCGGGAGAAGCGCCTTGAGCCCGCTACGCACTACGGGATCTGTAACCCCAAATACTGTATCAAGAATTACCTCTAACGAGACTGATTGAGTGAAATTGTAAGCCCTAAAGTCCTCTCCTTCATGCCACTTACTTGCGCAGTCGTGAGCTGCTGTAGCCATACGTTGTGCGTATGAGCGCATTCGTTGGCCATGAAATGGGGGGATCAGGAGCTTCCTGTATTCCCGGTGCTGGGTTCCGCTGGTGAGAATTACTGAATTGCTCCCAAGAACTGGCTTGAGGACGTCAGTGTTCCAGGGCTCGAAGATCATCGGGTCAGCCCGAAAAATATCCCTGACGTCTTCAGGGCGTCCCGAAAGAACCAAGGGTCCACCCATCGTATGACAGCCGAAGGGCTGACCGTATCTGCGAACTGATCTTTCGAAGAATCCATAAGGATTCCGGATATAGGAAAGGGTAGTTCCTAATCCGAATCGGGGGCCCTTAGGAATGGGCATCTATTTGTTCTGGTTGGAAGAACATCATTGTCTAGATCCCCTGGAGTTCCGCTCTGAGTTTGACTGGGATTACGTGGCACTCATCAGCCGTCACCTCAACTTCGGTTCGGACCCAATTATGGTACGAGGGACGGGCCACAATCACGGTGTAGTTACCCGCTCGCTCTCCGGCACCGACCATGGTCAGACCATCCGAGCTCAGTGTGGTGCTCTCCACATAGTCGTCGTCATGCAGTGTCATCGTTGCGCTGTCAGCTAGCGGGGATCCGCTCTCTGGATCCACGACGTCCACGCTGATGCCATAAACGAATTGCTCGGTGCATATGATCGGGCCCTGATCAGCACAGCCCACCAAGAACGCCAGTGCTAGAATCGTTGATAGACGAAATCTCATAGGGCTACAGGGCTCTCGGATGCTCGGGTGAGGGTCAAAATCCCGTCAGATATCGCTAGAATACCTAGATGATCATAACTCGAATTAAGATGGCCGGATGAGTCTTTTAGCCAGATTTGATTTTTGGGGTTTCCCTGGGCCAGCACGTGATACGACCTATCGGATCATTTTCCAGGCGGAAACTCGGTCAGGTAAGCTTTTTGACGTAGTCTTGATCTTGGCGATTCTGAGCAGTGTGACAGTCGTGATGCTCGATTCTGTTCCGTATATAGCAGAGAGCTACCATCAACCGTTGCGTATTGCAGAGTGGATTTTCACGATCCTTTTCACGATGGAATATATCGCTCGCCTTTGGTGTGTAGCGTCTAAGAAAAAATACGCCCTGAGTTTTTTCGGACTGATCGATCTTTTTGCGGTGATTCCGACCTATCTGAGCGTACTGATTCCCGGAGGAGAAGTTCTTGCAGTGGTCCGAATTCTTAGAGTTCTGCGTGTTTTCAGGATCCTTAAGCTGGTACAGTACATGGGTGGGGCCGACGTCCTTGTAGCGACCTTGAAGGCAAGCAGATTCAAGATCGTAGTCTTCCTCATTACCGTGATGAGCATTGTGGTCGTCGTTGGGTCCGTAATCTACCTCATTGAAGGACCGGAACACGGTTTTACGAGCATACCTCGTGGCTTGTATTGGAGTGTTGTGACCCTGACAACCGTGGGCTATGGGGACGTGACGCCCCAAACTGGTTTGGGGCAAACACTCGCAGCTTTTCTCATGATTATGGGCTACGCATTGATTGCCGTACCTACCGGTTTGTTTTCAGCTGAGTTCGTCCAGCAGAACGCAGCCCACCGGCAAGGGTCAAATGCGCCCGTCCAGAGTTGTCCTGGATGCGGAAGTCTAGAGGTGGACCCTCAAGCAGAGTACTGCCGCTACTGCGGCCAGAAACTCACCTGATTGCGATCTGAGTTGCGAGATTGGGGCTTTCGGGAGCAGAATGACGTCATAAAGAGAACTCTAGTACTTGCTTCGTGCCTGTTTGCCCGTGTCTAAGGATTTAGACGGATGAAAGCTTGGTTAGCCTTGGTCCTATCTTACGTACTGTTGATTGCTCTCATCATCGTTCCGAGACTCGTAGGGGTGGAATCTTTGCCCTTAAGGGTCGTATTCCTACTCATCCCAATTGGAACGGCCTTGTTTCTTTATCTATTGCTACGCGGAGTTTCTAAGAAAGAACACATGCAGAGGAAAGCCGACTAGATCTAGTAGGTCTCCTCCCTAATAGCGTGGATCACTGGGGTAGGGGACTCGTAAACAGGATTTGGGAATGAGAAAGACTCTACTTCTCGTGCTCTTCGCGCTTCCACTTGGATGCGGACTCATAGAGCCGGACCCAGAGGTACTGACGTTGTTTGTGGGCCCAGAGCGCGTTGAGTGCATGGGTTTGTTCCCCACCACATGTCTGCAGGTTCGCTTTAATCCAGAAGGGAATTGGGAGGCTTTCTATGATCCCATAGAGGGCTTCGATTTTGAACCAGGTTTCTTTTATGAACTCAGGGTGAGGCGAGTCTCTATTGCTGATCCTCCGGCTGACGCTTCAAGCTATCGCTGGATTTTGCTGGAGCTCGTGAACAAGATTGTTGCCCAAGCCTATGCTATAGATAGCCGAATCGTGATATGACCCTAGTCTTATGTCATAAGTGCCCTCGAGAGATCAGCGACGGAGAACCAGTTTGTCCGGAATGCGGTGTGTTAGAGAGGGAAGGGCCGTTTGAACAGCACTATGAGAGCGGTCAATTAATGGCCAGGGGCACGTACCTAAACGGTGCACTGCATGGATCGTATGAAGATTACTACGAGAGTGGACAGTTAGAGGGGAAATATAATTTTGAGAACGGTGACCCTCGTGGGGATGGGCTCTTCGAATACTACAACGAGAGGGGTGAGTTAATGGCCAGGGGATTTTACCACATGTCCAAGAAATGCGGTGAGTGGTTTGCGAGGGGTGCTGGGTGGTCTGGACGGGATAAGGTCGAGCACTATCCGCCCTGTCCAGAATCCCAAGACTAGGTCATGAATATGAACAAGGCTCCGCTAATTCTTTGGATTCTGGTCTCATGCACTGTCGCAGATACTTCAAGCGACTCACTGGGTCTAATGCCACCAGACGTGCCGGAACCTTGGCGTCCGATTATTGGTGAGTATGCCTCGGGCTCAGATACTATTTCAGTGCTAGAGGAAGATGAAAGTCTGGTGCTGCTATTTTGGGGTGGTGTGGGGCTCCGACTCTCAGCTTCAAGTAATGGAATTTTTGAGACCGACTCCAACACGATGGTGGAGATGGTAGCTGATGCTAGTGGCCGTGCAGAAATGCTGTTGGTGGACGGCCAGGCTTTTACTAGACTCTCGCTCGGTGCCGAAGATGGTGGAACGTTCCGTATCACACCCATTCGGGCGCCGGAAGAGTTGCTCATAGAGGCCCTTGCTGCTTCTCCCCCAGAAGAAGAAGGTGACTTCCGCCCTTCAGATCTCGCAGAACTAGTGGCTTTCGACTCTACGATTGCGTTGGACATTCGTTATGCGACTACAAACAACTTTATGGGCGAGATCTTCTATTCTGAACCCAGAGCATTTCTGCAACGACCGGCAGCAGAGGCTCTTGTGCGGGCGCATCATTGGCTCGGTGAACAGGGCTATGGCCTCCTGATTCATGATGGATACCGGCCATGGTACGTGACTAAGATGTTTTGGGATGCAACCCCGGAAGAGCTACGGATTTTTGTAGCGAACCCTGCTAATGGTTCGAGACATAACCGCGGTTGTGCTGTAGATCTGACACTATACGACCTTGAAACGGGCAGACCGGTTACAATGACCGGTGGATACGATGAAATGTCACCGCGTTCCTATCCTGACTATCCGGGAGGAACAGCTCGACAACGATGGCATCGGGAACTCCTTCGCGAAGCTATGGAGGCCCAAGGGTTTTCAGTATACGAAGCAGAATGGTGGCATTTTGATTACAACGATTGGCCCAGCTACCGAATCGGTAACGAGAGGTTCGAACAGTTGGGGGTGGGATGAACATGCAGAGACTGGCTTATGCCCACTGCGGTTCAGATGGTCCTCCCATAAGATGAAGTGAAGCACGTTACTAGCACTCGATAAGGCTGATAGGAACTGACAGGAGTGAAACCAATGATCCGAGTAAACGATATCCGACCACTCCTAGTGCTGCTCGCGGCTAGCATGATCCATGTGCCAACGTCAGCCCAAACCACACATCAGTTCGAGGCGACTGAGTACTACAACACCTTCTCCTTTGCGCATCCACCGGCTCTTCGGATCCGACCTGGAGATCGGGTTGTGACCCGGACCATCGATGCGGGGGGGCAGGACTGGAATAGTGACCAGGTTGCCCAGGGACCCAACCCTCAAATCGGACCGTTCTATGTAGAGGGAGCAGAACCGGGTGACGTTCTCGTGGTGCGATTGGAGAAAATTGAACCAAACCGGGACTGGGCCTACTCGAACACTGTGCTTGCGCCCTACGCAGCCGACCCATCATTCCTGCGCTATGAAGCTGAAGATGAGGCACGAAGAGAGCGTTGGGATGTGGATACCGAAGCTCGGGTGGCCAGACCATCCACACCGGCCTTGAGGGCGCAAGGTATTGAGATTCCATTCCGACCGATGCTTGGTTGTATCGGTGTTGCGCCACCTCGAAAAGAGGCAGTCTGGACGGCTACTCCTGGAGAGTTTGGCGGTAACCTCGACTACTTCGGGATGGTCGAAGGTGTAACGGTGATGTTACCAGTTTTTGAACCTGGTGCACTCCTGTTCATAGGTGACGGTCACGCCCGACAGGGTGAAGGCGAGGTGCTCGGGAATGCTCTTGAGATCTCTATGGATGTTGAGTTTTCAGTCGACCTGATCAAGGGTGGCCAGATCCGCTGGCCTAGAATCGAGACTGAGGATGCCATCATCGTTCTGGGGAGTGCCCGGCCACTTCTGCAGGCCCTTCAGCACGCGACGACTGAGCTGCAGAGATGGTTAATCGCTGACTACGGGTACGACGAGCGGGGATCATCGCTCCTGATGGGCCATGTTCTGGAATACGAAGTTGTACAAGTTGTGGATCCCCATTTTACGATTGCAGCCAAGATACCAAAAAGTTTTCTCACACCCTGAAGAAGGTACTGGACAGGTGCTGAGACCCTTTATCTCTAAACCTTTTTCAGGGCGTCTTACCGATCACCATTTGGATTTCGACGCCTGATCTTCCCATGAGGCGTGCACCGACAATCGTCGGTGTAGGCATGTCATCGCCAATTGTCTCATTGAGTATGGTCTGTACGACATCTCGGTCTCGGACGTCGGCTAAGTAGACCCATATGTCCTCGACATCTTCGAAGCTTCTTGAGGCGGCTTCAAGAGTCGATCGGATATCGTCCAGTGCTGCGCGAGTTTGTTCGCTAGCATCGCTGCCTCGCCCGACTACTCCTGCCAGATACAGGCGATCGCCTGTATCAATACCGGGCGAAAACGGGAGTCGCCCAGGTGCTCGGCCCTCAGCGCGCACGACCTTACGCTCTGAGGAAGATTCGGCCACACACTGAATCTCAGTGGAAAAGACGGGGTTCATCAGGCTCGCGCGCACCGTCGCCCTCGCTGGGGGCCCTGCTGCTGGCACGGATTCCGCATAGGCTCGATTCATCACAGCGAATCCACGGGGATCGTCTAAGAATACTCGGCAGCTGACCAAGTCTCCGAAGCTCATACCAGCTTCTTCTAGCACAAAGCCTATGTTTCCGAAAATCCGTTGGGTCTGTGTTGCCATATCACCGGTCACAGGCTGATACGTATCCGGATCCCTACTGGTTGCTCCAGAGATAAATAAGGTGCTACCAACCTTGATTCCCCAGGAATAGGGTAGTTCCGGAGATTTTAGCCCATCCGGAGTGATGACTTCTTTGGACTCTCCGGTTGCCACCACTGAGATCTGAATTAGTGCGTCAGGTTCCAAAAGGTCAGCTTGTACAGTGGCACGTGTCGGGGGGGAAATCTCGAAGTAGGTGCGATAAACGCCATTCATACCTTGAAAATGTCTGGTGTCCTTAAGGAACACATTCGATGCCACTACATCGGAATAACTCAGGCCCTGTTCCTGGAGTACTTCACCCAGACGATCTAGTGTTGCCCTAGTTTGGTCTTCGACGTTAGTGAGAGTGCGTCCGGCGGCTTGGGTGGCAGTCACATTCGAGATATAGACGAGTTCCGAGGATTGTGCTGAAAGCCATAGCGGCGAAGTGAGGAGGAGATTCAAGAGTCCTCCAACAAGGGTGCATCGGATTCCTGTAACGGTCATTCCGCTCTCTCCTCAATACCAGGATGTTTCTTTAGGGAAGTATTTTCGTTCGAAGTTGCTCGTTCGCTAAGAACATAGGATGACAAGCCGACTTGCCAATCCGTTTTAAACATCTTCATGCTGTCATACTAAAGACAACTAATCCCCCAGATGAAGGTTTTCTCATGAAGTCGATTCACCTCCTGGCGCTAGCGGTCATCGCCCTGATCGGGATGTGCCTACAAACACCTGCAGTAGCTCAGACCAGCCCGGTTTGGTCGGAAGAAAAAGTGCCAAACTATCTTCCGCATATGACCGTCCCTGAGGTGCGGGATCTTCTTACTCGGACTGACATGGTAATCATTCCTGTCACGGCGCTAGAGCAACACGGGCTTCATTTACCTATCGGCACCGATTACTACAGTGGAATCGAAAGGGCAAAGCTTATCGCTGGCCGCACGGATGTATTGGTCGCGCCAATCCTTCTTCCGGGGCAATCTCCTTATCACATGGGATTTGAGGGGACGATTTCATTGTCTTCTCAAACCGTACAGCAGGTGATCGTCGAGGCCGCTGAAAGTCTAATGCGTCACGGGTTCAAACGTTTCTTGATCCTGAACTCACACGGAGGAAATCAGGCAACTACGACCTTTATCGTAGACCGTATCAATCAGGAAACTGCTGGTATTGCGGTAAATCTGGGTTCAGTTGCTGCTCCTTTTCAGGATCGGAGTAGGCTCGCGGACATTCCGGACCCCCAAGTATTTGATCGACACGGAGGAGTCGGAGAGACATCCAGAGGCCTCTATTTGATGCCGGATCTGGTGGACTTGGAAGCAGCGGTAACCGCAGAGTTGACATTGCCCAGTCATATGGAACGCATGCTCCCTGACGTGATCGCAGGGGATCCCACCGCGCTCACTGTATTTCTAGCGGAAGGTCTTAAGGCTGAAGAAACGGGTAAGGGTACGTCAGCAGATCAAATGTCTAGCACAGGTGTATGGAGTGAGAGAGATCCCAAGGAAGCAACGGCAGAGCAGGGACGATTGGCCACCGAAGTATTCGTCGAGGGTGCGGTGCGTTTTATTGAGCGATGGAAGGAGTTAAGACCAATCCGGTAGAAAATTGCAGTACGTGGAAGATCCTCTAGTTTAGGTTCAGCCATAGGTTTGATAACGATCTTGTCGTGAATCTGAGAAAGGTGGAAAAGACAATGGTTAAGTTTAAGTCTGCCAGCTTTGTGGTTGCTGTGGTCATCCTGATTTTCGGATTTTCAGAGCTGCCACTCAACGCTCAACAAAGTACAGAGTCTGGGAAGCAGCAGGTTTTTTCAGCCAACCCATTTGGACTTCTGTTTCAGCTCTTCAATGCGGAGTACGAGCGTGTCATCTCTGAGACCAGCACGATTGGTTTCGGTGGATCGACCCTACGAATCGAAAACGAGACAGATTACGATTGGGAACCTGATCCCATTACCGAAACTGACCGATATATCAACTTTGACGTGTTCTGGCGGTTTTACCCATCGGGAAATCCTCTCGTCGGATGGGCATTCGGTGCGAAGTTGGGCATTACCAGCGTAAATGATCAAACCCACCTTGGTTACGGCTTTGATCTCAATCGCAGCTGGCTCCTAGGACCAGAAGAGAACTTCTATGTTGGCCTCGGATTTGGCCTAAAGCGGCTCATGGGTGCCCCGGACGATCTGATACCAGTTATACCAACGATACGAATAGCAAATGTCGGGTTTGTTTTTTGATCATGGTGAGGGGTAGAGGAGTGACGGTTGCCCCGAAGCCTGAGAGGTAGAGAGATGAAGATCTCACGTAGAGATATGCTCAAGATCAGCGCTGGAACTGGGGCCGCCGCCTTATTGCTCAATGAGGTTCCAGTGCTTGCTCAAGAACGGCCGTTAGTCATGCGCGCTATTCCTTCCTCGGGTGAGGAGGTTCCTGCCGTGGGTCTAGGTAGCGCTCGCACGTTCAGTGTGGGTGCTTCGGGTGAGGAGCGAGCTCCTTTAAAGGAAGTGCTGCGACTATTCCATGAGATGGGCGGACGGTTCTTTGATACCGCTCCCACATATGGTAGTTCTGAGGGTGTCGCTGGCCAGCTCGTTCAGGAACTTGGAATCCAGAATGACCTTTTCTTTGCCACAAAGATTTCAACGGGTGGTGGCAGGCAAGCAGGTATTGATCAACAGGAGACGTCCCTCCAGGACTGGGGACGCGACATCATCGACTTGAATCAGGTACATAACCTGCGGGATACCGAGGTTCATCTAAGGACCATCCGGCAGGCAAAGGAAGAAGGTCGTACACGCTACGTCGGCGTGACCACCTCTTTCGGGAGACAGTACGAGCAGATGGAACAGGTGCTTCGCACCGAAGAGTTAGACTTCGTGCAGGTCAACTATTCGCTCGGAGAGCGCCAGGCAGCGGAGCGGTTGATACCGCTGGCACAGGACCGGGGCATGGGTGTGATCGTGAATGAGCCCTACAATGTTGGACGGCTGTTCGCTGCGGTAAGCGGGCGGGATCTGCCTGATTGGGCTGCTGAGTTCGATTGTGAAAGCTGGGGACAGTTCTTTCTCAAGTATATCCTGTCTCATCCGGCGGTGACGGTGATCATTCCGGCTACTTCGGATCCGGAACATCTGATAGACAACATGGGTGCTGGCACAGGGCGATTGCCCGATGAGCAGACCCGGACTCGGATGGAAGAGTTCTTCGACGCCTTGAGCTGACTGCAAAGCCCGAGAACTCCTTCACAATACTAGCAAGATCGACCCAAAGTGATGACTAGAGAACAAGCGATTCGCGGGAATGCTTTTCAAGAGCACGAATAGCCCCTAGTATCGCGAACGGTCGGTATCGGTGAAGACGCCACTCTAGTAGCGTCAATTACGGCCGAATAGGGGTTTGTGGAGCAGATTAATGAAGCGCTTATACTCTCCAATACTACTTTTGGCCGCTTTCTCGGTCAGTCTTGGATCGTGTGGTGGAGCCGCTCGATCGGCGGCTGATCTAGAGGCACTAGCTGCTCGCAACCGGCAAGGCCATAGCCCTGCTGATGTTCATTTCATGACTAACATGGTTCCTCATCATGCTCAGGCTGTTTTGTTTGCTGGTTGGGCGGAATCACACCAAGCGAGCTCTGCTATACAAATTTTTTGTGCTCGGATGGTTGTCGCGCAGCGCGATGAAATAGTGACAATGCGTTCTTGGTTACTTGAACGTGATGAGCCATCTCCTCCGGCTGAGTACATTCGTATGCGAATGCCAGCTGGTGCTGATCACCAGGCTATGCCCGGCATGCTGACCGAAGCACAACTAAACGAACTCGATTATGCACGTGGTTTGGACTTTGATCGACTTTTCTTGAAATATATGATTCCGCACCATGAGGGTGCTTTATCTATGGTGGATGGGTTGTTCGGTTCGTATGGGGGTGCGCAGAACGACTTCATCTTCAAGCTGGCGTCTGATATGTATGCGGATCAGACAACTGAGATTGAGCATATGCAGCTGATGCTCGCTACGTACCCCTCGGGTCGCCAAGACCCATGACCTCTTCTGACTTATTCTATTTCTCTCCTAAACTCCAGGGGATCTGATATGAACAACCAATCTTTCGAACGTCTACCTGGCATGCGTTGGACCGCTCTCGGTTCCGCCCTGTGTGCAGTCCTGGTATTCGTTACCGCATGTGCCACTGCGATGTCGTCACCCTCCCCTGCTGCGATGATGTCGGCGCTGTCCGATCTCCCGCTTACCCCACCCGATCCGGATCCGCGCATCGGACTCGGTGCGGGCTCGGGTCCTCTCGGAATAGGTGCCGAGGAAGCATCCTGGAATCTAAACCTGGTATCCAATACGCCGCCGCCCGATGAATTTGTTGGAGTCACGAACTCCGATTTGGGTTTCACTGGCGACTACGCGATCCAGGGCAACTACAACGGTTATGTAATTTGGGATATCTCGGATCCGACAAATCCGACGTTGGAAACTTCTTATGTATGTCCGGCATCGCAGAGCGATGTCTCCATCTATAAGAATCTTCTCTTCGTATCTGGTGAGGGCTTAGGTGGTCGTGTTGACTGTGGCACAGGAGGAGTCCCGGACACGGTCAGCCTCGATCGGCTACGCGGCATCCGTATTTTTGATGCGACGGATATCAGGAACCCAGAGTATGTGGCGAACGTCCAGACCTGTCGGGGCTCACACACACACACCGTAGTAACAGATCCGAACGATGCAGAAAATGTCTATATCTACGTGTCTGGCTCATCCCGGGTGCGGTCCCCGAATGAACTTCCGGGTTGCTCGGGAGGTCCGTTGGAGGATAACCCGAATACAGCTGAATTCCGTATCGAGGTTATCCAAGTTCCTCTTGCGGCCCCTCAGAATGCCCGGATTGTGAGTTCTCCGCGCATATTCAACGACTTAACTGCACCACCCAGGCATGCCGAGCCAGGTCAGGAAGCACGCCAAGCGGCTGCCGGAAGAGGTGGACGTGGTGGAAGAGGTGGAGGACCCCCACGTCAGCGTACCGGACCGACCCAGTGCCATGACATCACTGTATATCCTGGTATTGGCTTCGCAGGTGGCGCTTGTGGAGGCTATGGACTTCTGCTTGATATAAGTGACGTAGCGAATCCACGACGCTTGTATGCTGCTGCTGACTCGAACTTCTCATTCTGGCACTCTGCGACGTTCAACAATGATGGCACACAGGTTCTGTTCACGGACGAGTGGGGTGGCGGTGGCCAGCCACGCTGTCGAGCGACGGACAAGTACGAATGGGGCGCAGACGCAATTTTCAGCATCAACGACGGGGAACTGGATTTCCACAGTTACTTCAAGATGCCTGCAGCACAGACGGAACTCGAGAACTGCGTTGCCCACAACGGATCTCTGATTCCCATACCTGGTCGGGATGTGATGGCACAAGCTTGGTATCAGGGTGGGATCGACGTCTTCGATTGGACCGATCCTGACAACCCAGTCGAGATCGCCTTCTTTGATCGCGGACCTACAGATGGCACACGCAAAGGAGCTGGCGGTTCGTGGTCTGTGTACTGGTACAATGGATACTTAGTCAGTTCTGAGATTGCGCGTGGACTCGACATCTTCGAGCTAGCACCTAGTGCCCATATTTCCCAGAACGAAATTGATGCGGCTAAGACTGTGCACTTTGAATACTTCAATGCACAGGAGCAACCCAAGTTGGTCTGGCCTCCCAGCTTTGCACTGGCTCGCTCCTACCTCGATCAACTTGAGCGGTCCAGCGGTCTTGATACTGATAGGGTCATGAGTGTGAGGAGAGGATTGGCTGAGGCTGAAGGACTCTCGGGGCAACAACGGAGTAACGCACTGACCGAATTGGTATCAGACCTACGTGGTACGGTAAGAAGCTCGAGTGATCCTCGTAAGGTCAGGATGTTTCTAGGAGCGGTTATAGATTTGGGTGCTGCCAGATAGCTCTAGCAGCAGAGAATACCAAGATGCTTGTGGGCACGTATTGTGACCGGGTGATTGACCGTTCAGAAGCGTGACGAAAGGTCGACGACGGTTAGAGGTCGGATCCGGTCTAATCGACAAGCTCTGGCTACAGTAGGCCGGGGGAGATCGTTGTGCTCCCCTGTCCTCTGACCAGGTAGTGCGCTCTACATGAAGCCGGTTGTCAAAAATAAATCCGTTCTTTTGTATGATGGTCTTTGCGGATTTTGCGATCGACTTGTCGGCTTCTTATTACGAAGAGATCGTCAGCAGATCTTTCATTTCGCACCACTTGGTGGGGCGTTCGCTAGCAACCTCTTGAATCGCCATCCGCACCTAAAGACAGTCGATTCTCTTGTCTTGGTGGAGAATAGTGGGCTTGAGCATGAGGTTGTCTGGGTGCGGAGTGAAGCTGTGAGAAGGATCAGCCGAGATCTGGGTGGTATGTGGAGGATTGCTGATTTACTGTTGTCCATTATTCCGAAATGGTTACAGGACTCAGGCTACGACATCTTTGCACGAAACCGTTACCGTTGGTTCGGGCGCTATGATGCGTGCCGGGTTCTGAATTCTTCTGCCCTTGATCGATTTCTAGAGTAGAGTGACGCTCTATGCCCCTAAGGGTAAGACATAGGAAAAGCCCAGGCTCTGTAGTTTTTGACACTCCATATAAGTTGCGATTTATGGGTGCTTGAAGGCAGAATCAAAGAATGATCCCGATCACTGACGATGCGTGACCGCAAAGGAAGCAACTAGTTATGGCTATGAACCGAGTTTTGCTGGTAACGCTATTGAGTGCCTCATCGGCTTTTGCCCAAGAGACGAATGATCCTTTTCCAGAGCCGATTTCCGCTATGGACGGCGTGATCCAGGTGGATTTTACTGAATTCGCTTTAGTCCCAGATATAGACGGACAACCTGCGCGCATGATGCTTCTCTCCGATGAACCAGGGACAGGTCGTTTATTCGTCAACGATATGCGCGGCCCCCTGTATAGCATCGATTACGATGGTCAGACGGTCACACAGTATCTAGATATCGATGATGCCGATTGGGGTGTGAGTGTTCAATCTTCACGGAACGAGTTGGGCTTCCAGAGTTTTGCGTTCCATCCGGAATTCAATCGTTCTGGAGCCGGTGGCTTTGGCAAGTTTTATACGTGGACGGACAGTAGGAATACGGCACCCGATCCTGACTTTGTACCTGGTGGTGGAGACGATACACACGACACGGTTCTTCTTGAATGGACTGCCAGAAATCCCTCTGCGGGGACCTACGATGGAGACGCCCCTCGCGAATTGCTGAGAGTCGAACAGCCATACGGCAATCACAATGGTGGCCAAATCGGTTTCAATCCGACTGCCTCCTCTGGTGATGCCGATTTTGGTTTGCTTTATATAGGTATAGCTGACGGCGGCAGTGGTGGCGATCCGCTCAATCTATCTCAGAATCTCAATTCGGCGTTTGGTAAGATCTTTCGTATAGATCCACTGGGCTCCAACAGCACAAATGGATCCTACGGTATACCTGCTGACAATCCATTCGCCAATGATGGTGACGACAATACGCTTAGCGAAATTTACGCTTTCGGCGTTAGAAATCCCCAGCGTTTTGCCTGGGATCCTGACAACGGAAATATGTTTCTCGCTGATATCGGTCAGAATATTGTTGAGGAACTAAGTCTCGTAACCTCTGGTGCAAACCTCGGCTGGAACACCTGGGAGGGCAGCTTCCAGTTTATCAGTCGCTCAGGGGTCAGTCTCAGCAACCCACGTGGTGATGCAGCGGTCACCTATCCTGTGGCTGAATATGGACAAGAAGACCCGCTGCTTCAGAGGAGTTCAGCTGCGACCGGTCTCCATGTCTATCGCAGTGACGCGATCCCTGAACTAGCAAACCTGGTGCTATTTGGTGATAACCCGAGTGGCGAAGTCTTCTATGTTCAGGCTGATGGACTTCCAAGTGGTGGACAGGATGCGATCCGCCGTGTCCTTCTTGATGACAGTGGTGATGGGAAGACTCTGTTGCAGGTGATTCAGGAGAAGAATACAGAGCAGGGCAGGTCTCCTGCCGGGAGAGCGGATTTGCGTTTTGGTTCAGGACCAGATGGTCAGGTATTCCTGCTGAACAAGCGCGATGGTGTTATCCGTCTGCTCGTCTCCAGCAGGGGATCGCGATAGGTGGATACTGCAGGAATCTCAGCCGGTATAAGCAGAGTAGATGCGATATCACCCAAGTATGGGATGACCATGAGTCGTTGCAGTTTTGTCTTTCTTATCCTGGTCGCTTCCACTCCAGCTGTGATTGCTCAGGGTACAGAGCAGATCGGCGATTGGGAGGTGAGACAGACCCAGGGCCCAGATCGGGCCAGGACTGTCAGCATTACGCTGGTGCCCGAAAATATGGAAGCCCAGGGTGTGCATATGTTCGCATTTCGTTGCAGTGCGAGTCTGTTGGCTCTTGTCTTAACACACTCCTATATGGCTGGGGACAATAATAGGGTACAGATCAGATATCAGTTGGGGGATGCTGTAGAAGAGCGTGTTAGCGGTAGGCTCGAATCTGGAAATCAGGTATCGGTGTACCTTGGCCTCAGCCACTCTGAAATCCAAGCTCTTCGAAGCAACCCACGGATCACCATACTCATTCAAGATTCAAATGAAACCCACCGAGTGAACTGGATTGATCTTGAAGGCAGCTCAGATGCGATCGATCGGTTGCCGTGCATTATGTGAGTGTCTTGCCCGCACCAGAACTTATTTATCCGGTAATTCTGCTGGCTTCTGTGATCCAGTCACTTTTTGGGGTAGGTGTCTTATTGTTGGGTACTCCCTGGATGCTTCTGCTTGGGATGACCTTCCCGGCAACGCTGCAACTACTACTACCCATTTCCCTCACGATCAGCCTACTCCAACTGAGTAGGGGTCATCAATATGTGGACCGCGTACTTCTCCGAGGAATCGCGATGTTAACACTGCCAGCGATCGTGGTGGCCCTGTTGGTATCTACTCGCTGGTCACCACCACTGGAAATATTCGTGGCGATTTTGGTCCTCACATTCTCTCTGCAGGACAGGGTGCGGTTAATTAGACACGGACTCAATCAGTTGCTCGGATTTGAGCGCACCTACATCGCTATAATGGGCCTTGTTCATGGTGTATCTAACTTAGGCGGTTCCATGTTGACTGCTCTTGCTTTTGGGAAAGAGCTGCATCGTGACGTATCCAGAGCCACGATTGCGGCCGGGTATACGTTGTTTGCAATCGTTCAACTCACGACCCTGCGTTTGGCAGGTATCAACTGGCAGGTAGACTTAGGAACTGGAGCGGGACTTATAGTTGCGGGAGCGACGACATTTTGGCTGACAGAACACTACATATTCAACAGATTCGACTCTAGGAGATACCGGATAGGTCTGGAAATGCTCCTCGTAATTACGGGGTTGTTGCTCTTGCTCAGTGCCTTTTAAGCTGAACGGATGCCAATATTATCTATGTGGTGGATACGTGTATCATGTACTTGATTAGCACTGGATACGTTAATTAGCCCATCGAGCGTAAGATTAGGTTAGATTACCCGATATGGATTTGACTCCCCGAGAGAAACGCGTCGTGCGCCGTGCTGTGCAAGCCTATCATGAAAAGAAGGAATGTAAGGGTCGCTACACTGGTGCTACCGCTGACCAGATTCTTGAAGAACTCGAACCCTCACCGGATCGTTGGACTCATCTCGCAGCTTTGGTGATTGCAACCGTGGAAGAGGGTCAAGATGCTGATGTGTCGGCAACAGATCCACGGCTATTAGGATCGAGGTAGGGAATCAGCAGAAACTGACCCCACGATTTCATTAACGGGAGGGACCCCCTGAGTGGCAACCGATGCGATTGAAATGGAAGGGACGGTGAGCGAAGTGCTCCCGAACACGAATTTCCGTGTCAAGCTAGAGAATGGACACGAGGTGCTGGCCTACCTATCCGGTAAAATGCGCCGACATTACATCCGAGTGCTTGCAGGCGATAAGGTGAAATGCGAGCTATCGCCCTATGATCTATCCCGAGGTCGTGTAACCTACCGCTATAAGTAACGGTAGGTCCCGCTCACCTTGATTTATAGAACTCTTGAGGTGACCCAGCGTCCCGAATCTGGAGTTATCGGGTGACAAAGCGTTGCACACCGAGGCTAAACTCCAAAACCCTTATACTTGTCTTATTGGGTTTCGCTGTGGTATATGCCGTGATTGTCTTATTAGCACTCCAAACGACGACATTTCCGGTTCCACCGGATGTTCCGTTCTTGCCAACTGGAAAGTGAGACAAGGGTACTGTAAGCACATACCTAGCAGCGCTCACAGTTTTCTATAATTACTTTTTGTCCTTACTCTTTTACTGCAAATGTGAATAGGACATTACCTGCTGCAATCGCAACATACTGCCTCCCATCAACCATATAACTCATAGGGCCAGCGTGTACACGTGACCCGAGGTTGATATGCCAGCGCTCCTCTCCTGTATTCCCGTCTAGCGCAAAAAAGAAGCCGTCGATCGTTCCGCTGAAGACGAGATCGCCCGCGGTTGAAAGCACACCCGCGCTTGACCTTGGCTGAACGGGATACTCCCACTCCAGGTCACCAGTCTGTGGAGAGATCGCTCGAACTGCACTCGCATATTTCGCGGCAGGCAAGGGGGTTACACCACCTCCGCCTGTGAAGCGTTCACCGGCAACGTATTCGTCTTCGCGAATGTAGTAGGTGGTTTCACCGTCATATGCCATGACATAGAGGAGATCAGTCCGAGGACTATAGCTCGGTGAAAACCAGTTGGTTCCTCCACCAATCGAGGGAGAGACAGTCGTGCCTTCTACGCTGGGGGATGTTCCTGGAATACGTATCGGTCGGCCCTTTTCATCCAGACCTTTCGCCCAAGTTTGTCTTGCATAGGGCTTGCCTAAAAGGAACTCCCCTGTTTCACGGTCTAGGACGTAGAAAAATGCATTTCTATTTGGCCAGAGCATCAACTTCCTGCTTTGGCCTCCAAATTCGGAATCAGCTAAGATCGGGATCTGCGTGCTGTCCCAGTCATGAATGTCATGGGGTGTAAACTGAAAATACCATTTCAGTTCGCCAGTATCAGGATTGATTGCCAGGACTGCATCGGAGTACAGGTTATCGCCCAGCCTAACATCTCCGTTCCAATCTGGACCCGGGTTCCCCGTACCCCAGTAAACTAGGTTTAGCTCTGGGTCATAGGATCCGGTCATCCAGGTTGGCGAGCCTCCTGTGCGCCAAGAGTCTCCTGACCATGATTTATTATCGGGGTGTTCTGGCCCAGGGATTGTGTAGAGTCTCCATAAGCGTTTTCCATTTTGGGCATCGTAGGCGTCGACGAAGCCTCGGATTCCAAATTCACCACCTGCAATCCCTGTGATGATCTTGTCACCGACCACGAGTGGTGCAGCTGTCTTGCTGTATCCGGCGGCCTCGTCAGCTACTTCCACGTCCCATAGTACGCTTCCGGTTTTCGCATCAAGGGAAATCAGGTGCGCATCCAGAGTGCTCATATAGAGTTTGTCTCCGAGGACTGCGATACCCCGGTTATTACGGCCACAGCAGAAATTCAAGTCTTCCGGAAGATTGTGGTTATATCGCCAGTACTGACTGCCGGTTTTTGCATCAAGGGCGATCACATTACTGGGTGATTCCGTTACGTACATCACGCCATCAACGACAACCGGTGTTGTTTCGGCTCGGTCAAGCGCACGCAGCTGGAATGCCCACTGCATCTCGAGTTCTGCCGCATTTTCATTATTAATCTGATCTAGCCCACTGTAGCGCTGACTGAAGTAATTACCTGAATACATGAGCCAGTTCTGAGGCTCTGCATCGGAATTCAACAGACGTTCGTTTGTTATCAGACTAAACGATGGGGCTGGCTGGTTTGTGTCAGCATTTCGCTGTCTAGAATCCTGTGATTCCAATGATACCGGGAATAGCAAGGCAAAAAGGGTAAAGACTGCGTAGTATTTCATCATCTTATTCCTCTACTCAAGCCGTATAGATAAGCGACAAGGTCCTCGAGTTCTCCACTGGTAAAGCTTTCCCCATAAGCCGGCATCGATGACGTTTCAGTGCGCTCGCTCTGGCGTAGATCCCGTTTCAGAAACGACCACAGGTTGTCTTCCGCATCGAGTATTCTGAGGGAGTATGTGCCCTCATTCATCCTCAGCCCCTGAACCTCGGTGCCATCCCGATGCACCGCACGCATTGTCCACCAGCGTTGTTGCACCCGTGCATTCGGAGTCAGTAGGTCTGACAGAAGCTCATCTGGTGATCGTCGATCACCTATGGTAGAGAGATCGGGGCCATGCCGGCCACCTTCTGCATCAATCATATGGCAACTGCTACAGTCACCCTTTCCACCATAGAGTTCCTCTCCTATCGATGGATTACCAGCTACTTCTACACGTACTTCACTATTTAGTGAGCGCAGATAAGCCACGAGCTGCCATACGGACTGTTCACTTCGGTTTCTACCAACCCCTACCATCTCGGTATTCGGGATGCCATCCGAGATCACCGCAAACAAGCCGGCGTCTGTACTCGCGTGCTGGAATTCACCAGCTCTCAGAGTAGGTCCACGCTCTCCGCCACCAGCCTCAAGGCCGTGGCAACGCGAACAATTTCTACCAAAGAGCTGTTCACCTGATTGTATGTCTTGTCCAGTAGTATAGGGATTATCCTTTTCCTGCCCTGACAGAGCAGGAACACTCCCTATTAGACCGTTGATCAGCAGCCCTATGATTCCCGCATGAAGAGCTTTGCGAAGCATAAGCGATCCTTGTCTCACTCGTAAATGCGGCATTCCAGTTGGCGAGTCTTGAGCAAGTATCAGTTTATGACGCTATCCATGACTAGGCCATTGTAGACATGTGGCTTGAGCGAGGATCGTGTATTCCATATGGTTGGCACAATATGGTTCGTATGCTACCGACGTGCTTATTACTTGTCCTAGGTAGCTTGATGCCCCTTCCGGTGAGCGGGCAGGGTGGGAATCCCTATGATGCTGACCCAGCTGCCAGGCGGGCAGGTTCTGCATTATTTGCGACTCGTTGTGCGGATTGTCACAGTGCTGACCTAGATCAAGACGTTCTTCAACTGACGATCTATAGTGGCTTAGTTAGCTGGATGGAGCCGGTTACTGACAAAGTCTATAAGGCTCCTCCGGGAAACTAGTGTCACCGAATTAATTCAGATCTCGAGCCTCGAAGACTTTTCTTAAAGCCTCATCAGTTAAAGCAGGCACGAATTTGTCGCGATCGGCCCATATCTGCTTTTGGGTTATGTCGATTCCAGCTGAGTCCGTATAAGCAGCAGCTAGAGCGACAGCCTGCTCCACGGGTATTGGAACACGGGATGCATGCTCTACGAGATCATCATACCCAGCATTTTCTGATACAATCCAAAGTGCAAGCTGCTCGATTACCGATCCAATCATCGGATGGAGACTCATCCCCTGAAACTGCCACATGACATTTCGTAGTGGGATGTGTTCGTCATCCGGGTGAATGTCGAATCCGTCTTCGGCAACAGGGACGGGCCGATTCCGATTTACAGTTCGGCCTAAAAGTGTCCAGATTTGCGGACTGTCCTCTTCTAGGGTGATGACTCCGTCCCGGCGTGCAATCATATCACTACTGCTTCCCAATGCTTTGAAATAAGTACCAACGGGTAGGGTGATCACCATCGGGTCAGATCGCATTCTCTGTATCGTCAAGTTCACCGCTTCGGCCCCCTGACCTGAAGCGGTTACCTCGACATGCCCTTCATTGATTGCCTCGAAGAGGTTGTAGCTTGGGATGGCCGACTGTGTAGAAACTCCAGTCGGTCCATCGCCCATAGCTTTCCGAAAGATGAACAGGTGCTGGCTTGGCAAGAACTCATAGAGTTCAATCAATTCAAAACCGGCTGGTCTCCATTCGCTGAGCACTTGATGAACTGACATCCTATGATCGGCTTTTATATGGTCACCGGTGCCATCTTCAACCCGATATTCGACCAGTGCCACTTTGCCGCTGTCCTTTAGGGCTTGCCGTATCTTCGCAAGCATCAGATCCGGGTTGGTGAACTCGTGGTAAACATCGACGAGCAATATCCAGTCGATCTGATTGTCGGGGAGCCTTGGGTCATCAAATTCTCCCAAGACCGGCACGATTCCTGTGAGGCCTTCATCTTCTGCTCGACCTTTCAGAATTTCGAGCATCTCGGGCTGGATATCGACCGCGAAAACCTGGCCTGTCGGAGCCACAAGTTTGGCCATCCTTCGCGTATGGAATCCTGAGCCGGCCCCGATGTCGGCGACGATATCACCGTCCCTTAGCTCCATGGCTGCCAACATCTCATCCGGACTTTCCTCGCTGATACGCCCAGGGCGTTCAAGCCAATCCGCTCCGAGATAACTCATGAACTCGGCTGGTATCCGCTTGGGTGGGCCCTCTTGTGCTGAGGTCAACTTCGGTATGCATGCAATTACAAGAACGAAGCAGACTAAGTTGCTCAGCCTGACCATTCGCCCGTGTGGTGCGCTCAGCTTCACTAAAGGCGCGAGTGCTTTGTTAAATCTTGGCATAACCAACTCCGATGACGCTTTCATCGTAGGGGATAATTTTCCTGTGTCCAGGATGCACGCAGACCTCCTCACGAGTCAACATAAAGTAGGGTTGTCCAAGGCTCTATCATTACACCATTGGACTTGTGCAGGCCATGTGCACCAGAGTTATTGGTCGATCACTTTCCTTGATACTTTCTAAGCCCCTGACTTTTCCGAGGACTTAATCTTGAGTACACCACACGAAAGCGCCCAATCATTGATGAGGTTGTATGAGCTTCGCCGCGAAGAAAAAATGCGTGAGGCTAGAACCTGGGTTATCCGCTCATTCCATCCGCAATCTGTCGAAGATTTTCTGGCAACCATGAAAACTGACGAGTATACCTATATGCGTATGGTCACGAGCTATTGGGATATGGCTGCCTCGTTTGTGGTCCATGGCGCGATCGATCCTGAGATGTTCCGAGCGGTCAGTGGCGAGATGCTGGCTGTCTATTGCAAGGTGGAGCACATGATCGATGAACTCCGGGAGGTCCAAAAACCATTTCCGTACAGGCACATCGAGCAAGTCGTGGCCGATTGGCCGGGGGCAGAGCAAGTAATGGGTCGCTTTCGCGAGTACTTCAAAAGCCTAGCGGAACAGGGGGCATAGATAGACTGAGGATCGGATCTAGAGAGCGCATCCTGCTGTGGGGTCAGGATTACCTTGACGTTTCCTCAGTACGAATCCACTAAGGCGGTCCATAGCTGTTCCCAGATCATGCTTCGATACACATGGATAGACGAGTCTGAATAGGCCTTTCTTGGAGTGTCCAAAGCCTTCGCCGGGGGTGAGTAGAACGCCGGCACTGCGATATAGATCAAGCCAGAGGTCATGCTCAGCTGCTGAGGTGTGTTCTACCAGGAGTTCAGAGAAGTCTAGCCAGGTAAAGAGACTGCCTCGGGCTGGAACGTACGGGATGCGCAGCTCTTTAAGGTGCCGGATGACGACGGCGTAGGATTCTGTAAGCCGTTCACAGTTGTTGGCTACGTAGGAACTCATGAAATCGGTGTCGCTCATTAGCAATTGAAGTACCCATTGCGTGTAGTTCGACACTGTATGCGAAAGGTTCACGTTGCCGTACGCCCTGATAAACGCTTCGTTCTGTGAGTAGACGAGGCCTACACGGAGTCCCGAGATGCCAAGGTCCTTTGAGAAGGCATACCATAAGTGCAGTAGGTCACTCTGCTTGGCTTGCATAATATTAGCAAACGAGCAGAACACGGTGTCTTCGGTATAGTCCTCGCGAATGACTGAGTGCTTCGTATTGATGAGCGATAACCCATAGATCTCATTCACAACCAAGTGAATGCCGTGGTCTATACACCAATTAGTACACTTGAGCAGCTGCTGATGAGAGTAGATCCCACCCGTCGGGTTATCCGGGTTCGTGAGGATTAGCATCCGAAAGTGTTTGCCCGCACGCTTGATCTCAGTTTGTGCACGCTCCAGATCAGCGATACTCAGCGAGGGACCGCCTCTGATCTCAGAAAGTTCGTGATGGGTGACGAGGTCGTATCGCTCCATTCCAGACATATTTCCAATGTCTTGCTTATAGACCGGATAACAGGGGGCTGGAATGACCGCTACGTCTCCTGAATCAGCTAAGATGAAGGAGGTCATCTCTATAACACTGGTCGCTCCGGCAGAGACTCCGAGTTGATCAGGGTCGAGAGTACATCTTGTTAGGTGCTTTTCCAGAAAAGAGGCCGCTGCTGTTCTGAAGTCAGGAGCACCGAGCATTGAAGTGTAGCCGGGGACCCAATCAGGAATTTGAGTTTCCGCAGTGAGTTTGCTTATTCGGTGTCGTAAATCGGACCAGCTGAGTGTGTTCTCAGCAACATTTAACGGGATTACACCTTGGGGGTTGGCCTGGGGATGATAGAGATTTTCCAGCGCCTCAGAGTGAGCATCATAATCAACTCGGAGTGGTGTATTAAACGCTAGCTCACCGCGATTGGAGAGCGAAGGTGTGCCCATGAGCTCGTGCCCTCTGCTTATCGACAGCCTCTCAAGGTTGTTGGCTAGTGACCCCCGAGAGGCACGCTGAACTCGAAAGACTGTCCTTCACCGGAACCAGCTCTGAGCCCCACCCAAGGATTCTGCAGTGCCTTGATAAGCAGAGGGGCGATGGTGGCACCAAAGATGCCACCGAAGATGGTCCCACGTTTCTTGTCGCTTGCTAGCTGTTTCGCATCGAAGTTATCGATCGGGTTTCTGCAAAGCAGGTCCCCGTGGACGTTCTGGCAACCCTCGATCTTGCCTAGCCCGATTTTTGGTCCCAAGATGCGTCCCGCCACAGCCATGCCAACCCCACCTAGAACTGCTGCTCCCCCGTAGAGCAATAAGTTTCCTTCTGGGGGACTGTATTGCTCGACCAAGGCGATACTTGGATCGATGACGAGCCGCTCGGTTGGAGCTGGATCACAGACTGGACGTGCGCCGAACCCCCGACCCGTCGTGCAATTCTGAGGCCCTTTTCCGACTACCTCAAGTACACCATCGACGTTGGACAGAACGCGGCCTTCAAACTTTTGCCGACTTCCAGAAAAGCTGACCCGTATACTGTCGCCAGCCAAAAGCTGATCAGTCGTTTGTGCGAACGTGGATGTGCTGGGTAAGAGAAAGGAAGCCAGCAGAAGCGCGCAGGTTGCACTGCCGGATATCCTCCTTAGCTGCATAGTACCAGAAGTGATTTGGCTCTTGAACTCAATCTTCATGGTAAGGAATATCTCCATCCTCAGGTGTCGCACATAGCTCCAAATTCATACGAAGCCGTCCATCCGCATTCCCATACAGTAAAGACACGGCATACGGTGAAAACGTTTAAGGCCTCTTACACCAATAAAATCATTCTGCTGTACCTCTGACCGAGGTGACACAAACATAAAAAACTACCCGCCTATAGAGCAATCGGTACTATCAGAAAAATATGGATATTGTGATATCGGCCTCGGTTAGGTTCACCCTAATTACCATTTCCACCGCGAGAACTTCCACCGATCGGGTCACCGGCCGGCATCTGGAGTTGAGGACCTGGAACCGTATTCTCAATGCGGGACTGCCAACGCCGGATATCAGCCGCGACAAGCTTCCGATGTGGACTCAGGGCGCCCTCAGCTTCAATTCCTGATGCGAGGACATCGAGACGATCTGAAAGTATTGCTCTTACCTCAGCGGGATTACCCGCCATGCTTGCCTGCTGCATCATTTGATCGACTACCGAGCGCTGTGCAGCGTGGAGCACCTGTTGACGATAGGTGTCCCTAGTCTCGGAAGTTCCCCAGGTGGATTCTATAAGACCATCCGTCACTTCTTGGAGGTCTGGGTAGTCACCCATACTGCCGAAGATCACAAGGCGGGCCATGCGATCCGGGTTGAGAATTTCTCCAACCGTGAACGTAGCCGCTGCTGATGCAGCTGCTAGGGGATCGAAAATCTGCTGGGTGTAGCCTGGAAACTCCTCGCCCTCGCTGTACCGATAGGCCGGAGGAGGGATCATTCTTACGAGGTCTGGGGAGAGTGCGAGAAAATCTACAGCCAGCGTAGACAAGACGGTTTCAAGTACATCGCGCTGCTCCTCAGCCTCTACGATCGTAAATGGAATTTGCCCATCTCCTTTTAATGCGTATCGGAAATCTGCTCCGCCAAGACTCTGGATAGCTGCTCGCAACTGGAATCGGTGATGCATGTATAGGGGCAGAAGCACAAACTCTAGAGTCGACATTGGTTCACCGGTTCGGATTGCATCGATTCCGAAGCGTTCAAGGCCAATCTCGCGTATGCGTATCTCGAGCTTCAGGTGGTCTACAAGGTTCGAGCCGTTATCCCACACACTGGCGTACTGATGACTAGCCCCGATGAAATTGTTGTTCGTATGACCCATATAGATGAGGCCATCGACGACACCTTGCTCTGCAATTCTTTCTAAGGCTTGAGTTTCGTTGGTACCGTTGGGGAATTCACGGTAAAGCCAATTAACTGAGAGCTTGTCGTACTCACCAATTCTCTGCACGTAGGCATTTGATAGGTCGATATTCCCGCTTTCATCGATTTGCACCAACGGTGCAGGATAATCCATAACGCTTTCCCGACCGTAAGCACTGGCCATGTAGTTGTGTGGAAACCCAAGTGTGTGGCCAACCTCATGGGCCGAGAGTTGACGAACACGCGCCAAGGCCATTTCGACTGCTTCGGACGCCGGTGCTACTTGCGCTAGATATTCAAAATCAGGAGCATCTGCGAACTCTCCGAAACTTCCATCTTCAGGCAAGGATATGCCTCCGGGGAAAGGTGGTACCATCCCTTGGCCATGAAGGTAGTCTTGACGAAGACGCAGGCTCCCAAGGTTTACTACACCTCGCACGATCTCACCCGTACGCGGATCGATCACTGTGTTGCCGTACGAGTATCCTCGAGTCCTCCGGTGAGTCCAGTGGATTAGGTTGTAGCGGATATCCTGAGGATCAACATCATCGGGCAGCACGGTTACCCGGAAGGCATTGATGAAGCCAGCTTCCTCGAATGCATCATTCCACCAACTTGCACCTTCGATCAAAGCAGAACGTACAGGCTCTGGCGTGCCAGGATCGACATAGTAGATGATCGGCTCGACAGCTTCAGAGCGATCTGCGTCTGGATTGGCTTTCCGAAGCCGATGCCGGGCAGCGAGCCGAACACGGGTGTCTGCATCGATTGGGGTCGCGTAGTCATAAACGGTAGGTCCGTTGACCCCTACCCGTGCATCTGCGATACGGGTGTGGTAACCATTGTCCGGGAGTTGGATGAACGAATGGTGCTGACGCAGAGTGACTGCTCCACCCGTTGCTGCGACCCCATTCACGAGTTGCCCCGGGTTACTGCTTGTGAAAGTCAGAATCGACTCGACTTCAGTGTTTTCGGGAAAGGATCGGGTAGCAGGCAGATGGATAGCGCTTCGAGAGGCGTCGAGCGTGAAATCACCTTCACCTCGAGCTGCAATTTGATCAATCACACCTCGAGCATCACGCAGAAAGAATTGGGTTGCATCCACGAGTACACGCTCACCGGTTTCAGCCACCATCTCGAAACCCCAATGGACAGAAGGTGCAAATGCATCACGAACGGCTTGGGCTTCATTCAAGTTCTCGCTTTGCGCGACGAACCCGTAGTTTGGTTCCATAAGTAGGATACGAGGCCCGATTCGCTTGGCTGCGAGAACATGGGTTCCCCGTAGTTGCCCACGATCGATACCCACGGGGTTACTTCCTAAGCCAGAACCCATAGAGATCTGATAAAGAAATTCCGTGTCGAGTTCAGAGATCTCCCAGAACAGCAACCCATTCGCATTATCCCAATACAGGTTAAAAAAGCCATCCATTTGAGTCATGCCTTCCGTGTGTTGTTCAATACTAGGCAGGGACGGTGCCTGTGTTTCTGCTGGCCTGGCGAGTCCACAGAGTGCGATGAGGGCTAACGTTACTAGAACGCTTAACCGGGTCAGCCTGGACAGTGAGTGAATACGGAGTGAGATGGACATGGCGACAGCCTCGTTAGGGTGTACTCAACCTCGAGTAGCGCAGTGGTGCAGTTTGTTAGTTTTGGGCCAAGATATGGGATCACGAGCAAGGTGACCAAGTCGGTCTGATCTGAATACTCGGTTGGGTTAGCTCATTATCCGAGTCGACATAAGTCCTGAGCAAGAGACTTAAGAGAATGAAGCCTTAAGTGACCGGGTGTCGGGTCCTCCGCTAATTCTTCCATTTTGGTTGCATGGGGTCCTCCGAAGAAGGTTCACTGATCTCCGGAGCATACACTTCTCGTAAACGGTTGTGATACTCTCCCAGCAGGGTCTGTAGCTCAGTGTGTTCCTCGGCGACCTTCTGTCTTAGTACAGGGTTCGTCAAATAGTCGTAAAGGATTGCACTCATGATTTGTGCGTCTAGGCGGAATCCAGCGTGGCCGATGTCTCCCATCCCATCCGCTTCCATCCCCTTCGTGTGGTATGTGTCGCGGGAGCTGAAAATGCCAACACCGATACCTGGGATGTCACGCGTCACCCAGCCAGTTTCCTCATATCCAGCCGGTCGCTGAGGAACTTCATTGATTCTGGGAGCGCCGAGCTTTCTAGCATAGGCAAAGTAGAGTTCTTCGAGAGATCCAAGAGCAATCCCATCCCGATACTCTCCATAGCGGTTGATTTCGACTGCGGTTCCAGTCGCAAGTGCTGCTCCTCGTGCTGCGTCATCAATCATCCGAGTCATATGCTCAAGGTAGACCTCATCCGGATATCTGATATAGTAATCGACCACGGTCCGGGCTGGGACTACGTTCGGTGCTATTCCACCTTCCGGTATTACGCCTTGGATGGAAGCTTCCGGGCGAAGTGTTGATCGAAGACCGTTCACAGATGTATAGAACCGCACGGCTGCTTCCAGGGCATTACGGCCATTCCACGATGTTAATTGGTGGGCAGGTCGACCAGTAAATACGTACTTCACCTCGTTAATATTTAGGCAGCATACGCCGAATCCAGCTCGTGCGCGGGACGTCTCCGAGGCTGAGTGGCTGCGCACTAGTATGTCCGTTCCATTGAATATCCCTGCTTCATACATAATGGTCTTAGCCGGAGGGCCAATTTCCTCAGCTGGAGTTCCGAAAACACGTATGGTCCCAGGGACACGATCCGATTCCATATAAGCTTTGAGGCTGAGCGCAGCTGAAAGAACCACGGGTGTCTGAGCATTGTGCTGATCACCGTGGAATGGCCCATCTATGTCCCGGAGCGCGTCGTATTCACCGATCAGCCCAAGCACCGCTCCATCTGATCCGGCTGGGGATACCCAAGTTGCGACAAACGCCGTCTCTAGACCGGCAACTCCCGTTTCAACAGCGAATCCCTTCGAAAGCAACACCTTTACGAGTGTGTCCACGGCTTCGAATTCAGCCCATCCCACCTCTGGATTGCGTCCAATATGATCTGAGAGATCCTGCATTTCAAAGTCCCAAACCTGACCAGCATGTTCAATGAGTTCAGAACGCTTCCGGTCATTACGTTCCGTTATGTCTATTGCAGTCTCTCCCGGCGCAATTCTTTTCTGCAGTGCTTCTATGCGGGTGAGGATGTCAGAGGCTGCTGCTATTTCAGTCGGTGTGGTTTGTGCTGATCCGAGAGTCGGGAGCAGAACGAGCGCAAGGATTAGATAATTAGTACGCATGCGGGAGTCACATTTATGGTTATGGAGTGTCTCTATGGATGATACCTACCGATACCGTTCCTGCGCTATGAGATGGATGGTGCGCTATCAATAACGGAGCAGGTACTGAAGTTTCAAAAAGATTGCCCGATTTGTGCGCTGCAGCCCACCTGTGTAGAAAAGCTGCTCCCGTAATCCATCTCCGTCACGGTCACCCTCAATCAGGTCAGCTTGCTGATAGTGATCATCGTAGCCGAGAAAAAACACTGTTCCCGCATTGATTCGGTAGTTAAACAGCACATTGAAGTTGAAAGTGTCGTTGCCGGTGTTGTACTCAGTAATGTTGCGCATCCCCAGACGGTCGGTGAACTGAATGTTCGTTGTTCCACGGATGGTCCTGACGGAGAACAACTCTTCGTCGCCGTTCCTGGGGTCAGTCAGACGTCGCGAGTTAAGAGACAGCCTGGCCTGAAGGCGGTCGAGCGGTCGAAGTGTGCTATTCACACTCCAGCCAATCTGGTATCCAAGAGAGGATCCGACGTAATAGATCTGGTCTCCAAGCGACAGGTTTCCTCCGAAAGAATACCTGGGATTGGTGTCGATGTTACCCCGCACTGAAAAACCCTTTTGATGGAAGTTGATTCCCTCGAACCGTTCCATGTCACGATTAACGTTGGCATTGAGCGTGATGTTTCGTGCAAACGTGAAGGCCAGCTGAAGCCCGATGTTCTCATCCTGGAGGATGCCCTCATAATCATAATTCCGGGTATAGCTTATCTCTGGTCCCCAGTTAATCATCCAATTTTCTGGCCAGAACTGATAACCGAGATCACTGGTCAAGTTTCGGTACCCCCGACGACGCACGAAGCCGACGTCGGTATCAAATTCAGGTGAGACCTGAAAGGCGAAGAGCGTCCATCGGATATTCCGGCTGTTCTGAACGATTCGGGTTGATACCATGTGCCCATCCGACTCTTTCTCTGTATGGGTCTTGTAGCGGGAGCTCACCAACCGAAAATCCGCTACGACGGTTGGACTCAGTCGGAAGTTACCGTCTAGTCCGAATACACGACTGTAATCATCCCGGAACTCTCGGTTCGTAACGATCGCCCCCAAGTGGGACTCGGCATAAAGGTCATAACGGACACGGGTGATAAGCGTCTGGGCTTTCTGAGAGAACGCAGGATCACTTGGATCATCGACCTTGCCGGGTGCTCGATCATTCGCGGTTAGAACTCCGAGTGAAAAACGACCCAGCTGTCCACTCAGTTTGGCACCGTAGTCTGGGTCGACGATCGTACGGGTGTGCACGAAAGTCACGGGGGCGATGATGTTAAAGATCTCCGCTCCCTCCACGAAGAACGGTCTGAGTTCAGAGAAGAAGAGTGGATATCTTCGGTTGACCTCGATCTGTGGCCGATCTGACTCGATCTGTGAAAAATCAGGATTAACCGTGAAATCGGCTGTCAGATTAGAGGTAATCCCATACTTGAAGTTCACGCCTGCATCCGGATCAGCTGCCTGATTAACGAAGCCCGGAACAGCCGGATCGATATTGCCATACTGGATTGCGGTCAGTGTTGGGAGTATTTCGAGGTTTCTGCTGGTTGAGAGTTGCGTCATCCCCTCCAGCAGCCCCATCTGAGCAAAGAAGCTTATTTCATCTCGGGATATCGGTGCCCAGACCTGGTTTTCTTCATTCTTACTCTTCACTTCTCTGACAATCTGGAACCCCCAGCGGTGTGGCTCTCCTTGTGCTGGAGTGGGGTAACGGAGGCTCTTAAAGGGGATAGCCATTTCAGCGGTGTAGCCATCTTCTACGATTTGGCCTGCGGTCTCGAAAAGCGCATTCCAGGAACGGTCCGCCCGCGGGATTGCAGGCCCCGCGCCTCGACTGCCCCCTCGCCCACCGTTACCACCTGCTGTGATGACCCCGTCTCCTTGCACGCCATACCCATTGACATCGAAGTCGTACCCGCGCTGTTGATCTAAGAAAGTGTCGAAATAGATCGTCATTAGGTCGTCCGAGTACGCTCGGTCACGTTCGACTCGGTTCGCGCGCATGATAGAGGGATCCCGGTAATGCACATGGAGCCCGAAGTAGATATGGTCTGAATCGTAAGCGATGTACACATCAGTCTCTTCAGTAGCTGGTTCACCATCGAGAGGTGATTGCTGTGTGAACTCACTGATGTGGGCAGCATTTTCCCAGACGGCATCGTCGAGTACGCCGTCGATAGTCGGAGGCTCATCCGTTCTAGTTGGGGTAATTCGAGGGCGGCCCGGTAGAAGGCCTAGATCTTCGAGACTCGGAGACGGGTAGGACACGCTGCTTGGTGACTGGGCAGTCAGCTTCGGTGGGATAACAGCCAGAGACAACCCGAACACCAAGATCGAGCGGAGTAAGATTCTATGGGGTTGGACCCGCAAGATTAGTCCAGCGACGAGTTCGGCATCACAACGGTTCGCAGGACGTCAGCCATATTCGGCTAACGCTCCTCTATTGAAAGATTGACGAGCTGCCGAAAGCGATCTAGTGACACTCGCCCACGGGGGGTTTGTGTGAAGACCAATCCAATAATCCCTCGTTCTGGATCGACCCAAGCATTCGTTCCATCCGAACCCCCGTGGCCGTAGGTACCATCTACAATCCTCCATCCGTACCCGTAGCCTCCGCCTCCAGGCACCGGGATCTTAGGAGACGTCATGAGTTCCACGCTCCCGGGCTCAAGAATTTGGACGTCGTCATAGATGCCCCCATTCAAGAACATCTGGCAGAAGACAGCATAATCCCATGCAGTTGAGACCATCCCTCCGGAACCCCTTGCGAACGGGTAGGACACGGGCCCACCAGGAGTGCCACCGGGCTCCCATTCTCCGTCACTTCCTCGTTCGTAGTAGACTGCACCCATGCGGTTGAGTTTGCCATCAAGCTTGTGCTCTACCTGATGGTTGTAGCTATCTACCATCCCCAACGGACGATAAGCGATATCCTTCAGGTAGTCCTCAAGCAGTTGTCCTGAGCCGATCTCCACCAGCGCCGCCAGCGTGTTATAGCCAGGATTGCTATAGCTATAAGTCTCACCTGGTGGAACCGATGCTCCGACGCTCCCAAAGCGTGCAGCTTCTTTCTGAAGCGTTGTGTTTGCTACTAAAGGTTGCAGGAAGAGGCTGGATATTCGCAGGCCGCTTGAATGCGACAAGAGCTGCCCGACCGTGATGAACCCTGCACGATAGTTGTCCCATTCCGGGATATGGGTGCGAATCAGATCAGTATATTCGAGCCTACCTTGTTCAACGAGCTTCGCAATTCCAGTGGCGACCAAAGGCTTGGTATTCGAAGCCATCCGGAATAAGGTATTTCGTTCCATAGGAAGCCCCTGTTCCTTGTCTCTCCAGCCCAGGGCTTCATGAAGAACGACGCGTCCCCTTCGAACTACCAGTACCACGGCTCCGACCAACTCACCGCGTTCGATAGCCTCCTCATAAACTCCCAGGGCTCCCGCGAGGACTGCCGCTGACATCCCCACATCTTCCGGAACGCCATATGAAAGAGTCTGAGCTTCCTGGCTCTGCAGGTCTGGTGCCAGCACCCCAATCGTTAATATCAGAGCTATCGCAGTTCGTGAATAGGTACTCATACTCCTCCTCTTCTGTTCAACTGTCCCGACCCAATCGAAGAAATGCGGGGGCATAGGCAGAACATAATTAGCTGTTCGCCAGCTGGCTCCCCTTGCTTGGCGCTTAGGGTGCCGGATACGATGCCCGAATATCTAAAAGAGAAAGAGAAGCCATGTCCACCTCCGACGGTACACAGTCGGGTGCTGACATCACAAATGACAATTTGTGTTCAGTGCTTGAATCTATCCTTAAGGGAAGTGCTCGCACTCAAATTCTTGATCGAGCTCTCAGTGGAGATGAGTTCAAAGTTGGGGTTAAACGCCTTCGCTCTTCAATGCAGACCCACATTTTCAGGGCTTCTGTGGACGTTTTTTCTCTTTCGCAAATGATTGAAGAACTTGCCGAGAAAACTCGGGACGACGGGTTCTATGTTCTCAAAGCGTGGGATTTCGGTACCCACCAGTTTAGTGAAGAAAACGTACCAACGCTTATGATGGATTTCTGGACGAAGACAGCTCCAGAAATCCGACTAGAACGTTCTTCACTTGCAATTCTATTGGATTACTACTTCCTGCATATTCTGGCACTATGTGCCATGAGGGCGTGGGATGGGAGTAACGCGGATGCCGCACTGGACCGTGTTACCAAACTCGTAGAGCATCTGCAGGGACCCGAAGGCAGTGGACACCAGTTCGTCCAGAATTCTGAGACTCTCCTGGTGCTTGCAGTCTCGCACTTTCACCCTGAAGACCAAGCCTATGACCGTCTCGTTGAAAAGGTGCGGAGCCTGAATTCGAGACATCAGTTGAACTTCGCACTCATTGGGTCAGCTGTTCTAGCGAGTCACTTGCGGTGGGGATTCTCGGTCATGTATAGACGAGATCTTGGGCGGATGCGAGATGATAATACGGCAGATTACCCCTGGCTTTTGGATGCGCTGCTCACTCTCGCGCGAGAGTACGCGAGGATGCACGAAGAGGGTATTCAAGGTACAGCGCGTGAGAACGTAGTGAACGCGCTTCTTAATGGCCTTACTCCCGACCCATGGGCGTTCATAGATACACGTCCTACCGTTCTGGTCGACCATGAGGCTAAGTACTCCGAACTCTCTGAACTTTTTATTCGGTACAAGGAAGAGATTTTGGAAGAATTTGAGAGCCATCGCCCAGGCCGAGACACGTATTCTCCAATCTCATTTCACACCAATTTCCTACCAAATACCCTTGTCGCTATGGTCATGACGGCACTGCTGGAGGGCTCGGCTCAGGAATTGTCTTTGAATGCTCTTTTCCTGAGTAATCGCGATGCAATGGGGGATGAACGAGCAAATTTTGCTCGGATGCTCATGTACTATGCCAATGCGAGTCCAGATCGGCTTGGGGAGCATGGTGCCGCCCTGATTATTTATGACGAGGGCACTGGTATCAGTCATGTAGGCCTCACTTTGAGTGCATTTAGAAAGTACATCCCAGGTTGATGTGACCCATATCACAAAGGTGATGCTCGCCAACGGGCAGATCTCACGATAAAGTGTCCATCTCGCACGTATCTACGCAGTGCTGATCGGGGCACTCAGATCGATCAGTCGAACGGAGGTCACCTAATGAAAAGTATTATTTTGGTTGTGGTCAGCTTGCTTACCGTCACGACAAATATGAGCGCCCAAATCGCTGAACTCTCACTTGAGAGCGTGCTGGCGACTGCGCCTGGACGAGCTCGTGCCGATGCCACAGTCATTAAGTGGAACGACGACTACACTTACGAGACTTTGAAAGAGGGAACAAATGCCCTCGTGTGTTATGATCGTTCCGGTGAACGGGATAGGCCGGCGTTCGCGGTGCAGTGTACCAGCGTGCCCAACTTGGCCCGTGTCGCTCAAAACCGTCGTTTCCGAGGCGAGACTAGTAACACTGAGGAAGAGCGGGCCATGGTAGCTGCCGCAGAAGCTAGCGGTACGAGGGTGGCGCCTGAGTATGGTTCACCATGGGTTTCGACGAATGGTGCAGATCAGCAGAGCGCTAGAACCCATACGACGTTCGCGGCGCCGGGAGCTACTACTGAATCTACCGGTCTGCCAGAAAACGGCAGGGGAGGTGGTGCTTGGATTATGGGTGCCGGAACGAGTGAAGCTCACATCATGATACCAGGGTAGAACCCGAAAGCTTGTAACGACCAGATAAGCTTAGGCGGCAGAATTACCCTTCGTCTCTGATTTGATGTTCCCCTTGTGCCTGGAGTGGGGAACCTATGCAGGGATATCCTGGCCCTGAATCTCGATCGCCCCACAGCATCGAGATTCAGGCGGGCTTAGAGGAACATTATTCAGACATCTATACACATGATGCGTTTATGGTGATCGAAGCGCTTGCACGCTTCGATGATGATCGAAAATAGATTATGGAGGCTCGTATGGTGAACCGCGCCTTTTCTAACGGCGCTCCACTTCGAGCCTGCCATCCACAAATACGTGAGAAGGCACGACTCGGTAGTCGAACGGGTGTCCCTCTAGGACGACGAAATCAGCATCCTTTCCGACCTCGATGCTGCCGACCCGGTTTCCGATGTCAAGCAGCTCAGCTGGATTCATGGTTGCCATCCGTAACGCTTCAATCTCTGGCACGCCATTCCTGAATGCCCAGGCAGAATTCAGGATGGGCTCACCGCCTAGGCGGCCAATCGGTGACGCCCGGCGCGACGCACCGGGACCGAAGAAGGCCACCTTCACGCCTGCCTGGCTGAGGATCGCTGGACCTTTACTGCTCCAGCCGTCCCCTCCTCCTCGGATATCGGAGGCGAAGCTGCCGGAGTTACCGAGAATGACTCCTGCATCAGCTGCGGCAATCTCGTCAGCCAGTTTGTGGGCCTCCACCGCACCAGTGATGACGAGACGTAACCCATAGTCGCGAGCGATGCTTATTGCTTCCCGGATCTCAGCAACACGATCAGCGTGGATCAGCGCGGGTACCTCTCGGCGTAACACGGGCAGTATAGCTTCATGGCGCTGGTCATACTCACGAGCCGAGCCTCCTCTTGAGTACTCCACTGCCTCGTTTAACTCGTCTCGGATCATTGCTGAGGCGCTCTCCAGCGTTACTGGGATGCCTGACGTACCTGCCCAATAGCGGGTTGTCCCAGACGTCAGCGACATGACCATGCTACTCGGTTCTCGCCTAACCATTTCCTCAAAGTCCAGACCCGGTGTCTTGACGACAACTCCATTCCCGCCGATCAGATTCAGCGTTCCTGGGGTCACATTAATCGTGGTCACGCCGACAGTGGTGTTCACCCGGTATGAAGGAAACCACGGGTCCACGGCGTAGAGCGCGTTCATCTCAGGCACTATCGGCTCGGTGATCTCATCGTTCTGGACTTGCCACTTGAGATCGCCGATCCAGTCATTTGCGAACGCGCGCGCGATAATAGTTCCGGGCATGATGACCCGTCCGCCTGCCTCCATCACCGGTATGCCTGCGGGCACTGTTCCCCCAGCTTCCACACGGGTGAACCTGCCTTCCTCCACGATGATGGTTGCATCCTCAATAGCACCGTCACTGATGGTGAACACGTGTGCACCCGTGATGGCGAATGATTCGTCGTTCGGCCTAATCTCATTCCGAAGAGGACTGAATGGACCGACATCCCGCAGTCGATCACGCTGTTCCGGTTCTCCTCGTTCGTACTCTAATTGGCCATCGATGAACACTCGCTCAACCCGGTCTGCGGTTAGATCCAGGAAGTGGCCATCCAACAGCACGAGATCAGCATCCTTTCCTACTTCGATACTGCCCACCCGGTCATCGAGCATCATCGCCTTGGCCCCGTTAATTGTCATGACCTCAAGCGCTTGCTGATCAGTGAGGCCGTGTCGTGCCAGAAATGCACCGTATTCGCGGAAGTCTTTGAAGTGTTGGTTGGACATGTCAGTCTGGATGCTCGCAGTGATACCTGCACCCAGAAGCTCCTTAAGCAGGTTCGTCGGCTCCGGATCATTGTAGTATTGAACGATCATCATAGGGCCGATGACAGGGATGACACTGGTCCCGCTCAGGAGATCGATTAGCGGGAATACCTCTTCCGCATGCGCCAGGGCAAGTCGCTCGATGAAGCCATATTTTCTCGCAAGCCGCAGGACCATCATGATCTCGCTCGGATAATGCGAGTGAGCGTGGACCATGACGTCGCCGCGGAGGACAGGGAGGAGTGCCTCGAGCCGCTCGTTGATCTCAGGAAGCTCACTGGCCCGTCCCTCGGTGTGGGCCTCTTTTTGAGCCAAATAGAGTTTCGCTCGTCGGAAGTAGTCGTCAGCGGTTGCATACCAGCCCATCACGGTCTGCGGTGTCTCACCTGGCCGCAGATTGATAAGTGGGCGCACCGCCATCTTTAGATCCACGTAAGGTTTGAGGATCATGTTTGGCCCGGGCGTGCTCTTCATCTTCAGGGCCACGGACTGGCCGCTCGAAATGATTCCACTACCGGAGCGGGCAATCACAGAGGTCACACCCCCAGAGAGAGCGACCTGGATCATCGGGTCCTCAAGATGAAGGTTCTCAACTGCTTTCCATTCGGGTGTGAATGGTCCAGGGATCCGTGAACGGCTGGACCTGTCCAGTCCCAAGTGGGTGTGAGCGTCGATCATACCCGGGATAACCATTTCTGCCTGATACTCCTGAGCGTCGGCGGGGGCGTCGACCGACGTCCCTATCTGTTGGATGAGTCCATCGCGCACGAGGATCTCACCATCCGTGATAACACCATTCGTAACGGTGTGGATCTCACCAGCCCGGATAAGGATGGCTTGGGACTGAGCGGCTACTGGGATGTGGGTCACGTTGGCTACGAGTACCCCAACTAGGAGTACGGTTAATCGGAACCGCTTAGGCCCGTTATCTCTACACTCTGCGAGTAGCAACAATACGATTCAAGCCTTGGGTTGTATCGCCTCAGCGCTCCAGTCTTTGGACGACGATGAATCGAGTTCCGTCTGCGTTAACATCATACTCGGGATTGTAGGATGCCATCATATTGCTTGCGCCCATGCCGACCTGTTCACCAGTAAAAATCCGCTGTGGCTCGTCAGGACTGAAACCGCCATCGGTCGCGAATTTCACACCCATCAGTGAATTGCCTTCCCAGTAAAACAATTCGTCGTTGCTCCATTTTGGCCAGGTACCACCGTTCGTAGATACCTTCCACCTTGATTCAGACCCCGGGAACGTGGTCACATAGATTTCCATCTGGCCATCCTGGTCGGACTGGTATGCAACGAAGCGTCCATCCCGAGACGTCCTCGCCAGGGCCTGAATTCCCTCGTCATCTACCAGCACTCCCGTTTCCCCACTTGCCACGCTGACGTACCAGAGGTCCCGGGCTTGCGTATCCGGGTTGTTGGTATGGAAGACCACGGTCGATGCGTCTGGAGACCATGAAGGGTACCACTTGTGCATTCCCTCGCTTTCGATGAGTACCTGGTCTTGGCCGCTGCCATCCGATGCCCGGATGTAGAGATTTGACACACCACCATCGTTCTGGATTGAGTATGCGATACGAGAGCCGTCAGGGGACCAGATCATGTGACGCTCATACCCCTCATTGGTCGTGATCCGGTTTGCGTTCATGCCTTCGAGTATCCAGAGGTGATCCACATCGCTCGGGTTCTGCCGGCCGCGAACCGCGACCTTGCTACCATCCGGAGAGATGGACGGATCAAGGATCGAATTCATTCGAGGGCCTATGGTCCCTAAAACGTTTCCAGATCCATCAGCCCACGCGAGTTGTCGGATTGTTGGTATCTGGTTTCCGCGTCCACGTCCACGTCCCTGGGCGTTGAGCGATCTTTGGTCTGCGGCAAGCAAACTGAGTGCGATCAGGGGAATTGCGACATAAGCCTTCATGGTTTCTACTCCGTGTTACAGTACTTTAATTGTCGTGTTCGCAGCTGATATATAGTGATTGGCAGAAACATGATCATCAAGTAAGGGCTCAGGTACCACATTCCAGTCACTACCGACGGATTCTTAGAGGGGTGGGGTCAGGGGGGTCATCCTGACCCTGACTGTTGCCAAGTAATTTAAAAAAGCTAGGGATCAAGAAGCTGGCGGCGATCGCTACCACCCCTACGACAACCGTGGTCCGCACCCGGTCCAATTTGGGTACAGTAATCTCAAGGATATCAGTCCGAGCGAAGGTGAGGGTTTGCCTTAGGTTCCCGAGTGTGGGACCCGCGTACGCAGGTCCGCTAAGCCTAGTCGTAATCGTGACCGAATCTTCTGTCAGGCTCTGGAATCGTCCGTTGACTTCTCCCAAGGCTTCTGCTGAGATCTCCTGCAGATGTTCTATCCCATCCTCTGAAAGCAAGAGACGGATCTGCTCACCTGGTGTGATCGTGGGAAGATCCGCAGGATCCGGTAGGTAGCAGGCCAGCAGGACAGTTGAAATTAGTGTCAGGGCCTGCCACAAAGCGAGTCGTCGCATTCTTGCAGTCTTCATAGTCCCTTTCTGAGGGTTGCACGAGGCGTTCACCAGAGAAACGAAACTATATGAGTGCAGAGTTGCGGTAGCAACGGGTCATCCCAGTCCTACGGGTTGTGCCTCTCGCAGGTCTGAAGAAGAAGGGGGACCATCAGATTGACCCCGAGGATTAGGAACAGGGGAAGTGCCTAAATCTTGCTGTTCTAGCACAAGACGCAAACAAGGACGGTCAATACTGATTGACAAGCCATTGTACGGGTCGATACCCTAGAATTTGAGAATTGGGTACCGCACGACGACAATGTAGAATTCTGGAGGATGACATATGCTGTCAAGACTTGTTCGAGTGACCTCAGTCATAGTGCTAACTATGTTGGTCACGACGCTTACTGCCAGGGGTGTATCGGCCCAGACGGGTACGATCACAGGCTTAGTAAGTTCACAATCGACCGCTGAGCCGCTTCAAAACGTTCAGGTGTCCATCGCGGACCTGAACGTTGGGAGTCTTACCTCCGGGAATGGGCGATATCTGCTCATCGCAGTCCCAGTCGGTGTACATGAAGTTACAGTCACATCGATTGGATATGGTGTGCAGACCGTGCAGGTGACGGTTCAGGCTGAGCAAACTGCAGTGGCCGACTTCGAACTCGCGATCGTCGCGCTCAATCTCGACGAGATCGTGGTAACGGGTACGGGTGCTCCCACACAGAGACGCCGCTTGGGAGCGACGATCGCCTCAGTGAGCAGCGAAGAGCTGGCGACCGCTCCGATCACTAATATTGCTGACGCACTCATCGGTCGCCTTCCAGGTGCTCGTGGTCTTATTTCGGGCGGACAGACCGGAGCAGGTAGCCAGATTGTACTCCGGGGCACTGCCAGCATCAGCCAACGACAGGATCCCATCATCTATGTGGACGGGATCCGTATAGACAATCGACCTGAAGATGCAAGGTCGGTAACGACTGATCGCCTAATGGACATCAATCCACAGGACATTGATCGTATCGAGATCATTAAGGGGGCTGCTGCTGCCACGTTGTATGGCACTGAGGCTTCCAGTGGAGTGATACAGATTTTCACCAAGCGAGGAATTACTGGTGCGCCGAGATATAGTTTCTCCACGGATCACCAGTTGCTTGAATTTCCTCGCAGGTTTGAAGACAACTGTGCTTACGTCGGGAGTTCCAACTCGATCACCTGTAATTATCCCTACGACAATTACGAAGTATTTGCGTACCACCAGAACTACAACCTCTCGGTTCAGGGAGGAACACCCAATGTTGGGTATTACGTCTCGGGGCGTTTGATGGAGGAAGTGAATCCCTCCCCGAACAATGAACTATCGAACAAGTCGATCCGCGCGTCGTTCGATTTCAACAATACAGACCGCCTGACGAGCTCGGTTGATGTGAGCTTCGTTGATCGCAACCTAACTACTGCTGATCCAGGCTGGGGTGACGTTTTCGGAAACTTGATGTTAGGGAACCCGCTTCGCGCTGGCCCAGACAATCCCGACGGAGCGTATAGCCCGACGAAGAAATCCTTGGTCACCGAGAACGATCAGAATTCCCAGAATTTCCTGGTGAATGGAAGGGCGACCTACCAGTGGACAGATAATATCCAATCAACTGTGCGCGTGGGTTACAACTTTATCGACAGCCGCTTGAGCCATTTCTATCCCCAGGGAGTAGTCCAAAGCTCGGTTAGGGGCGACAAGTCTCTGCTAGATAGAAGATTCGCGACGACGACGATCGACTTTACCACGAACTGGGAACAGCCACTTGGCGACCGAATGATTCTGAGTACCACCTTCGGGGGGCAAAGTTTCCGGGAGACGCTGAAGCAGGATCGTGCAGCTGTTCGAGTGTTCGGTTCTCCCACACTCAAGACCCTGAGTGGTGGACAAGAGATTACAGGCGTGTCAGAGAACTATGTCGAGGTTATTAACGCGGGAGTTTTTGCACAGACCCAGATAGGACTCGATGACCGCATTTTCCTCACAGGAGGGGTCAGGCTAGACGGAAACTCAGCTTTCGGTAGCGATTTTGGTCTACAGGCCTATCCGAAAGCTGGAATCTCGTGGGTTGTATCTGACTATGATTTCTGGAATGTAGGGTTCATTGATGAATTCAGACTTCGCGGAGCCTTGGGAATGTCCGGTCTCCAGCCAGGGGCCTTCGACGCCCAACGGACCTGGAATCCGAGCATCGATGTCGGGGGCGGGTACCTTACCCCCAATAACCTGGGTAACTCTGAATTGAAGCCCGAGCGGTCGACCGAGATCGAGGCTGCCGTAGAGGCAGGTCTGTTCGGTGGCCGTTTGGGATTGGAAGTCGTGTACTTCAACCAGACAACCAACGACGCTTTGCTGCCGATCAAGCCTTCCGCGGGATCCGGATTCACTAACAGTCAACTTCAAAACCTGGGCCAGTTGAAGTCCTGGGGCCTAGAGATCAGTACTAATACGCGCCTGATCGAGAGAGAAGGCTTGAGCGTAGACCTTAGGGTGAACCCGACGTACATAAAGCAGTGGGTGTCCGATATGGGTGGTATTGCAGACTTCCGACTTGGTAGTCGGCGGCGCTGGCAGTCCCTCCATGAGGGTTTGTGGCCTGGAATCTGGATCGCGCCGATCGCTGATCCCAACCAGCCCTACAAAACCACGGTACCGGTCGACCAGATCACCAGCATCAACCAGATCTCTTCGAACACACTGAAGAATGCTGCCGGAGGGGATTCATTGGTCGTGATCGGGATTCCACAGCCGAACAAGATGATCGATTTCGGTCTTGTAGTGAGAGTCGGGCCACTTACCATCCAGAATGTCTTTGAGGGAGCAGCTGGTTTCGTTCAATCGAACGAGACACTGCACCTCCGCATGGCGCTCAAATCAAACAAGTTAATGGCTGAGGTCCAGAAGGCCGTCGCTGACCCAACCACTGATCCCGCTACAAAAGCAAGGCTAGTGGACGAGTATGGCCGGAAACACAACGGGATCATAAGCAACACCATCTTTGACGGGGACTACCTCAGGTGGGCGGAGTTAACAGTGGCGTACCGTTTACCAGAATCGTTGACGTCTAGCTTCGGTTCCTCGGGTACGACAGTGAGTTTGGGCGTGAAGAATGTTTGGGTCTTCAGTGACTACTTCAACGACTTTAAGCTGGGTTGGATTGATCCTGGAACACGGGGACTTGAGGCGAACAACGCTTTCCTACAAAACGTTGACTACCTAAAGACACCTACGCCCAGACGATTCGTCCTCTCCATCCGGACCCAATTTTGAGGCGGGCAGAGATGGTCACGGAATCGTTGAGGGTCCACGAACAGATACGGGAGCATTTCAGTATGAATTACTTTAAACGAGGACCTAGGGGTGTTGTCGTTGCCGGCTTGTTAATGGTCTTGTTTAGCGGTTGCGACAATTTCTTTGATGTGGAGAATCCAGCGAGTCTGCTTGATGACGATCTAGAGCGGCCTGAGCTTCTAGCAACGCTTTCCCATACTCCGGAAGCGAATATCGCGGGTGACATTTCGAGCTTGAGCCAGCGGAGTGCATTGCTTGCTGATGAGATGCTACACCCCTCCACTCAGTTGGAGAATGTCGATGCCATGCAAGGAAATCGTCTCGCTGCAAGTTCCGCAGTGGAGGGTCATTGGCGTGGCCTCGCCCAGTCTCGGTGGCTCTCGGATGAAGTTGCTTCCAAGCTTGCTGCGGCAGGAGGCGATCCGGTTGGCTTGGCGAAGGCGTACTTCTTCGGTGGTCTCGCGCGGATCTTAATGGCAGATCATTACAACGTGATCGTCTATGACGAAAATGATATGCCCCGCAGCCTGATCAGCGTTATTAGCGATGCGATCTCACAATTCGAGAAAGCTGCCAGCAGTGCTAGTGGTTCGGACACAAACCTTCAGGCCGCTGCTTTGGGAATGATTGCTAGAAGTTATCGTTCTCTCTACTTCGAAGAAAAGCATTTAAAGAACAATACCGACCTGAGCTTTATGAATCAGGCTGAGACAGCTGCTCGCAACGCGCTGTCAGCGAGTGGCAATTATAATCAAGCCTTGCAGTTCGGTGCTCCGGGAGGCTCAAATTCCAATGCCTTCTTAGGTGGACCGAATGGCGGTGTTAATCGTTTCGACGGAAGTGTTTATCTGTTCCTCCCCGATCCAGTTACCGGGAACTGGGACCCACGCATACCGCACTCTGTGGGAAATGTGGCTGAGGCCACTGAGGATATGGGGTCTGAATTTGGCTTGACTGCAGTGAACCTGAAGTATCCTGAAGCAAATAGTGAGTTTCCAATGAGTCGAGCAGCTGAAGCGATGCTCATCATCGCAGAAGCTCGACTTCTGGCTGGCGATCTTACCGGGGCGGTTGATTACATCAATCAAGTGAGAGCAGCCGCACGCACCCGGGTCGCTGCTACTGGCTATGCGGGAGGGGCATCCAGAGGATGGCCGCCTTCAGCTACTACGATTTCCGACCTACAGGATTTCGCCAGTACTGATTCTGATGCGATCTATGCTCAACTTAAGCACGAACGGCAGGCTGAGTTCTGGTTGGAATTACACCGTTGGCAGGATATGCGGTACTACGAGATCGTACCAGCCCGGTGGCTCGCACCAAACGTGGCGGCTGGGATGCATCTACGCTGGCCTCCAGCTCCTGAGGAGATCGCACAAAACGAGAATCTCACGATCGCGATGACGCGGAGTGTGTATCTAGGTAACTGATTGGTCCTAGTGGATGGACGTATCGGAGAGACTCTCCGGTACGTCCATCCACTAGGATGAGTTCCGTTGGTTGACGCTGAAGGAGGATATGGGATATGCGCGGTCGCCGGCACATGTGGGTTTTCCCGCTGTTTTTGGTCACTTGTGTATGGTCTGCAGCGTGTGGCTTAGGATCAGATTCCGAAGAAGGGATATCGTCGTCCACGATTGAGGTCGTGCCGACACACGAGGTTGATCCTACCTGGCCGCAGGAGATGCCGAACGACTGGATCATGGGTGCAGTGACATCCGTTTTCGTCGATGTGCAGGACCACGTCTGGGTAACCCATCTCAGGGAGACGCTGACCGAAGAGGAGACTGGCGCCATCCAGGATCCACCGACGAGACTGTGTTGTGTACCCGCTCCTGTAGTGATCGAGTTTGATGCTGAGGGAGAGGTCGTGCAGGCCTGGGGGGACCCGGACACGCAGGATGTGTCCGAATTCCCGAGGAACCCGCACGGCCTTTTCGTTGACCACAATGACTTTGTCTGGATTGGCTCGTATAGACACCACCGGATCATGAAGTTCACACGCAGCGGTGAGCACCTCATGACAATCGGGCAATACGACGTGACCGGCGGGAGCAACGACCCTGACCTACTTGGTGGCCCAGCCGGAATTTGGGTGGACCCTGAGACCAATGAGGTGTACGTCGCGGACGGGTACAGGAATCGACGTGTGGTCGTGTATGATGGCGATACGGGTGCCTACCTGAGGCATTGGGGCGCGTACGGTGAACGGCCGGACGACGACTATAACTCCCGTGATCGGGATCCTGCGGGACCGCCACCGCTCCAGTTTTCCACTGTTCATGGCCTTATCGGCTCGGTAGATGGACTCATCTATGTCGCGGATCGGAGCGGCACTCGGGTCCAGGTCTTTGACCATGATGGCACATTCATAACGGAGAAGATCGTTGCTGGTTCCTTCGTAGTAGGGCTGTCACCTGATCCCGAGCAGCAGTGGCTCTACTTGGCGGATGGAACCAATCACAAGGTATGGATCCTTCGGAGGTCCGATCTCGAGGTCGTGGGTGATTTCGGACGAGGTGGGCGGCAACTTGGGCAGTTTATCCGCCCTCACGGTATGAGTGTTGATTCACGTGGAAACGTTTACGTAGGTGAAGCATCTACAGGCAGACGCGTGCAAAAGTTCGCGCTTCAGGGTGATGGACCCCAATAGCTCATTAAGAGCAGCGGTACTCTGCGAGAGTCCTGGATCGATCAACAAACTAGTTTCTTAGCCTTACAACTCTAGGAAGCTCCATTCCTTCGAGAATGGCACGCTAGAGAAGCGGACACCGCGGTTAGCAGTGACACGGAGGTTGTCGCTAGGGTTGATCCCGATCCCGCGTGCTGCATCGTATAAGCCCGGCTCCATACTGAAAGTCATATTCTCTTCAAGTAGGCTGTAGTCACCAAGCGCGATGAAGGGAGGTTGGTGTCCGCTAAAGAACTGCCCTTGTCCGTGAGCTGGCCGGTGATAGATGTATTCGGCCATGCCCGCGTCAACTTGATGCTGGTGGATTTTCGCGGCGATGTCTGAGCAGACAGCCCCTGTCTTCGACTCCTCTTCTTGAATCTGAATAGTCTCCGCTACGACCTCCCACATGCGTTCCTGCTCAGTGGTCCATGGACCGATTACGTAGTTCCGATAACATTCACCACCCATGCCGCCGAGCTTGATATCACAATTTACGTACATCGTTTGTCCGCGCTCGAGCTTTTGATAGAAGAACTGATTCGGGTGTGGATACGCACTTGCTATGCCGGCCCTCACATAGTTCGATGTGACTTCGATACCCACTGCGGAGTGTGGCTGCCCGTCTGCTACGACATCGTTCATGAGGAGCTCAATACCAAATGCCTGTAAGGCTTGACCTAGTTCGAAGTCGGTGAGGTCAGTGCCGCGCTCGAGGATGTAGTCCCGAGCAAATGCGTGGATCCGGTCAAAGTATCTATAAGCACGTTGTGAGAGCTTCAATTCTTCCGAGGTTTTGATTTGCTGCATACTTAGGCAGTCAGCCTGAATGTTCACGAAGCGAGTACCTGGAATCACCTTGCTCACACTAGCTATCTGTGATTCAGAAAGGGTCCAGTCTACCGCGATGGTCCCGCCCCCTAGTCCACGGCTACGGACCCCCTGCAGCATCCATTCGAACAGGTCCACGGTAGGTCCTTGAACCACCTGTCCCCGATTGGGGAAGCCACCTTCTGCGTGTGGATATCCGAAATAGTATTCATTCTCGGTGCACCACCAGGACTCGATGAGGTCTCGGTCGATGCCTGGGGAATACCAGTAGACTGTATCTTCCTCTTGAGTCGGTAACAGTGACCAAGTGGGTCGCTCGCCGCTCCCACGGAAGCAGCCGGTAAAGTACACTATGTTCTGGTCCGTATTAAGTAAGATGGCCTCTGCTCCATAGTCGGTCAGGCGCTTCTTCAGGGTCCTGGTCCTCATCTGATGCCACTCCAGCGGCAGGCGGTCGTACCCAATGGGTGCAGGTTCGACATGATCCGGGTCCTGATGGAGGAGTCGCTCAGAGTTACCGGAGGTAAGGCTTTCTGGACCGTCCCCATGAGGCGCATCGGCCAGTGTAGAATCGGAAATTTTGGAGGACGCTAGCCCAGTGCCCATCTTGTGAATGAAGTCTCCTCGGGAAGTGGTCATTCTTGCATCCGATATCTTTTTGGGGACCAAAGCTAGGGCCTCAGCGCCTCTGGATAGGGAGGACTTCGCTGTAGGTGTTTCAGGTTCAGTTGGTGCTGTACGACCACCCCTAGTACCCAACGGGTACGATAGGCTAGTGCATATCTTCCATCCAATATTGTGCCTTTTGAGATTACCGTCGCAGTATTACCTCGCCTGCTAGTGCGCCAGTGAATTGGCCACCATCGATGGCGAACTTTCCGTTTATCAGTAGGTATTCGACACCTTCACTGTACATATTTTCGTCAAAAGTGGCACGATCGCGGATTGTTTCCGGGTTAAACACCATAATGTCAGCTTGGTAGCCCTCTTTGATCATGCCACGGTTGTCTAGCCCTAGAATGCTGGCGGGAAGCATTGTCACTTTACGGACGAAGAATGGAAGTGTGATGACCTGCTTGTCGAATACATAACGTCGTAAGACACGTGGAAACGTCCCAAAGGCACGGGGGTGGGTTCTGGCACCGACGCCACCATCTGTAGCCGGGGCGATGTAGTCTCGTGTCAGGTAATGTTCCAGGTCATCCTCGATCATGGTATAAGACAAGATTCTGGCAGCATTCTCTAGTTGTAGGTATTTACCAGCTGCGAAAAGGCTTTCCTGCCGGAGTGTAGCAAGTTCCTCAAGAGTTTTTCCAACATAGGCTGGGTTGGCCTCGAACTCAGTAACCCACATACGATCAGAGCCACCCCGTGCCAGGATCTCATGGTAGACGTCCTTTTCTACCTGAGTAGAAAACACGGGATCGTTTGTCATGCGGTTCTTGATAAGTGCCATCCGCTCTGGCCGCTTGAGTCCTCTTCCGTCTTCACCTAGATAGGCCTCCCACTTGAACAATTCTGTGGTACGATCAGGATTAGAGAATGTGTACGGGTACTGATCAGCAGTGATATCGATGCCCTCAGCCCTGGCTTTCTCCATAAGCGCTGTCGCGGTCCGACTTTTCCCCCACATTGGAATGCCTGTCGATTTGATGTGCATGATGTGGACTGGAATATCGGCGGCTCGGCCGACCTCGATGATCTCCTTCACTGCATCTAAGTGGGTGATGCGTCGGGATGGATGGCTCTCCACCCACCAGAGCGAGCGTGTCCCCTCGCTCCTGATATGGCTAGAGTAAAACCCACCAAGATCAGCTGCTTCTTTAGCGAGTTCGATGATCTCTTCAGTGGTCGTAAAGTGACCATCCCAATAGTCAAGTGCTGAGCTAATCCCAAACGCTCCACCCTCCATTCCCTCGCGCACTAGTGCACGCATCTCTAAGAGGTCCTCGGCGGTGGGTGTTACATCATGGTTGTCGATAACTTGGTGCCGAACGCTATCGATACCTACCAGCATGGCAGCATTCGTACCGATACCGTTCTGCGACCATTCTTCAGCCTTCTCTCCAATACTACTATCGCGGTTCCACGCGCTGCCGTTCTCACCGATTACGACAGTAGTGATTCCCTGCATCAGGTTATTGATCGTAGCGCGGGCACGAGGGTCCTCGTCATCAAAGCCACTGTTGGCGTGTGAGTGCACGTCGATGATACCTGGCATGACATAGAGGCCCTCGAGATCGATCTCCCGTTTAGCACTGATTGTACCGAGGCTTCCCACCACGGCGATCCGTCCATCGTCGACCGCAATATCTGCGTACACCCAAGGGTTGCCTGCTCCGTCAAATACACGTCCACCTCTCAGGATGATATCGTAACTTGGCTCCTGTGCAGTGCCCCCCAAAGGCATCATTACTTGACCCAAGAGCATCAGCAGTCCGACGAGCGGAACTAGATTTCGACGATCAACCTGTGTGTTCATCACCACCTCCAAGTCCCTTAGTGAGATAAATCCTGTGCAGTGCCCCGGTTAGTGTCATGAAGTACGATGGAAAACCCCAAACCAAGAAGGATATATCGCAATACTTTCACATCCGTCGCTACCTACTTGTCACCTAGTTTACGGACCACTTCACCGAACATGCAAAACACCATTGATGGCTCCACTAGGATCCCAGTCCTTGTCACGGGCTGTTGGGGTCAATCAAGCACCATTCGACAACTAGTACTAACCCTGAAACAGAAGAGCGCCGGCCGGTGATATCCCGGCCGGCGCTTTATCCTGATGGCCTTCGCTGGGCCTAAGCTCTCAGCGGCCCGGCCGGTACGTCCTAGTTGGGGGCAGCTGTGCGCCGGACAGATCGTCCGGAACGCTCTCCTCGGCGACGACGGTGTGCGTTAGCGTCCCGATTCCCTCGATGGTGGCGCTGATCGTCTCACCAGCCTGCAGGTACCCAGAGCCTGTCGCGCGCTCGACACGACCAGCACCCGTTCCGCCCGACGTCCCGCTTTGCAGGACGTCACCGGGAAATACGGTGATGAGCGACGATGCGTACTCGATTAGCTCCGGGATGTTGTGGATCATGTCCCCCGCCCTGGCCTCCTGAACGGTCACGCCGTCGATGACCAGGCTCTGGTGCAGGCGCTCCATCGGATCTCCGTAGAACTCCTTTGGAACAATCCACGGACCCTGGGGGGCGAACGTGTCATGGCCCTTACCGACGAACCAGTCCTGACCGGAGCCGTAACCACCCGGAGGACGCCCGCCACGATCGGATACATCCATAGCGACCATGTAGCCGAACACGTGGTCATAGGCTCGGCTCGCAGAGATGTACTTACCCTCACGCCCGAATACGATAGCCAGTTCGACCTCCCATTCGATTCGGTCACGGCCATAAGGCATCACGATGTCATCACCGCTGCCGATGACCGCGCCGCGGGTCGGCTTGAGGAACAGGTACGGCACCCCCCGACTTTCCTGTCGCTGCCGGGTCCTCTCCGCTAGCTGCTCCGGGGTGCAACCTTCACACGCGTGTGTGTAGAAGTTGACCGCGGCGTTCATATTCTTGCTGGGATACATGATCGGAGGAAGGATGTCCACGTCTTCGACACCGTGAACGTAGTCTGCTCCGAGCAGGTCATTGCCCACCACGTTGTTTACGATTTCGTATAAGCGTGGCTTGAGTTCATCATCATAGCGGCTGATGAGCCCAAGCATCTCGTCTGGCATTGCGACTTCGTCGTATGCCCCGCTGGCTTCAAGAGCAGCGTTCGCTTCCCCAAGATCCACGATGAGTGCGTCGCGAAGGACGATTCCGACCGTTGGAGTGCCCTGGATCTCAAAAGTCCCGACCTTGAATGGCTCGACACTTGTCGTCCCGTCTACTTGAGTCTGATTCGCAGCCTGTGGTGCACAACTAGCTATGACTACGAGTGCAGCGAAGGTAAGTATGCGTTGCATGTGACTTCCCCTATTGGTTAGTCCGCGATTGACGAGCTTGATACTGGCAACCAGATAGGAAGCTCAGTTCCTGTCTGGTTGCCCAGCAGTGACTGTTACAGGAACATACGCGTTGGTCCAGCAGCACTGGTCACCACCGGAGCTGTCATTGGCACCCCAGTTATCAACACGCGCACGCAGCACATATTCACCAGGCTCCGTGAAGATCGCTGTTGTAGTTGCTTGACCCTCTTTCTCGGGAAGGGTCATCCGTTGAGGATCAAACACCACTTCTCCTGCCGGACCCTGGTACTTTAACCATGTGATCGCAGGTCGGACATTTGCGTTACGGGTGTAGCTGGGATCTCGGACTGACACCTCTCTTGCCCACAGGTTTAGTTCCAGAGGAGTTCCAACTGTTGCTGTGAGCCGTTCGGACCTGATGCCTGAGATGCCCTCACCCTCTCGACCCGTAGCTGAGAAGCTGACCATCGGGGGCGTCGACCCCATCGCCTTGGGCTCATAACCGAGCTGGAGTGCTGCATAACCTACACGAGCAGGAAGAGAGTACGTCACATCATTCGCGGTAATCGTCCACGTAACGCGCTGTTGTCCGTCTGCGTATGAAGCCGGCACAGTCACCTCGAATACACCACGGTCTCGGCGATAGCGCCCGGTAGGGAAATGAGTTGGCTGTCGACCATTGTATTCAGCAGGCTCAATGAAGTTGTTTGGCCCGATCGGGATGTCGTGGGCCTCACCCGTATTCAAATTGAAGTAGCCGAACGAAAGGGTAAATGTGTCGTCGTCGTTCTTGAACCAGCCCTCAAGGAACGGTGCTATCGGTTCGCCTGTAGGTGGGGCCGGTGAGAGCGGCATCCTCAATCCATTGCCATAACGCGAGTTATTCGGGTTTTGTGCAAATGCTGGAACTGCCATGAGTACGGCCAGACCAAGAATCAGCGCTGGTCGGATGATTCGCATTTTCATATCTCTACTCCCTTCACTTTTCCTTTGGACTAAAAGTGATCGAAGGAGCCCTCCAAATAGAAAGCTCCTTCGATCACTCATCTTCTTAATTCCGCCTGTTCCTCCAGGCTTAGACAGATCCCTTAGTTGCTTCCGGCTCCGTCGTCACTTGTGACCTTGGATTTTGCTTCTCTCTCGGCTTTGATGCGTTCAAAACCTTCATCATCCAAGTGCGATACTGCGATCCACGCGTGTGACATTTCATCCACAGTGCGGCTGCCACGAGCGTAGAACATTTCAGAATCAGTAAGTGGGTTATCTGCGCTGTTCTCGTACCACCCGGTCATGACAAGCACAGTGCCTGCTGGTAACAGAGGAGATTTGTCATCATCAAAAATGTAGCTATGGTGCCATCTGGCATCGAAGTCCGAGACCATGCTAAGGACTTCTTGCTTGCCATCTGGGTAGATCGCCTTGATTGACATTCCGTGGAGGTGTACATGCCCATGTGGCTGGAAGCTGTCGATTCGAACTGGGTGATCCCAACGGTAAAACCCTTGTGTCATAGAGGTTCCACCGGGCTCCAGGAAGATGTCTCCCTGAAGTGGATAGAGTCTCAGGTTTTGTGTGAACTCAGGCTCATAACCTTCTGGGTAAAACCAAACACCTAGCTCAATCTGGTCACCGGGAACGTCAAAGCCCATGGGGTAGTAGTGCGTATCCCACTCGATCATGTCAGTTGGCTTTATTAGCCGGGCCGCATCTTCAGGAACGATCTCCCCGATCTTGCCCATGGCATATTCGGAAAGGTTGCCCAATGGTTGAAAGTCGCCGTCTTCCTTGAGCCGAAGGAGTTTAGGGTTGGCATGGTGCACGACCTGACGTCCGGCGGGCCAGGAGGGTCTTACTTCCATAGCCCGGATCCATCTGTCTGAAGTCACTTCAGTCGGCACAATTGGGCGCCACCACATGTCACCGCCCTCGGCTGGGACATCGAACGGATCAGTCTTGATGACATGGTGTGGTGGTCCTAGCCGTTCTTCCTGTTGCCACATCTGTTCGTCACGCCAAACCATAGCTTCTGGCATGTCCGCCAGATCCCCTTCCGGAGTGCCATTGTCGACCCAAGTCACTATGGCACCGATCTCTTCTTCACTGAGTCTCCAGTCATTCTTGAGATCTTGGATTCCACTACCAGCGTCGTAGTGGTAAGGGGGCATCAATCGCCGTGCGACCTGGTCTTTGATCCGCCGAGCGTAACGCCGAACATCACGGTACTCCATAAAGGACATCGGTGCTACCGATGCCGGACGGTGGCAAATCTGGCAGTTCTGCTGGATAATAGGTGCGATGTCACGTGTGTATGTGACATCCTCATCCGCGCCTGCCTCCTGCGCTGACAGGGCCTGGCCTGGAAGCGCAAGCACGGCAAGAAAAGCCAGCACTAGAGCTCCAGAGAACAGAGGATGGTCTGTCAGGCGTGCAAACCTGGTCGCCATAATTACTTCCTCCCAACAAGAAGAGACCTTAATAGCTACAACTCCCCTACAATGTTAGGGCATGCTACTCTCTATTTGGCTGAAATTCAAGGGTAAGACGTGCTTTGCAAGGGTATCCTGAACGCCTAGAGATATGAATGTGATCAGTGTGCAGGGGCTTTCTGGGAGTGTAGAATATCGCGTAATCAGACGTTATTCGAGATGGTATGGGTTATAAGGAGAACGATGAGAGATTCCTCATGACCGAAGTTAATGGTCCGGAAACGGAAGTGCCCATGAATCGCCGCAAGGCGGTAAAAGCTTTTGTGGGCCTTGGACTTGCTACAGCGCTCACAGACTGCACTCCAGCCTCAGGGGGAGGGGGTCCGGCCGGAGAGATACCAGGGCCGCCACCCGCTCAAGGCCCGCAACTGGAGCCAGAACCCCAGGCAACCCTTTCACTAGATGAACATGAGCACCCAGTTGATGGGGATGTGCTTGTATTCGCACTCGGAACCCGCAAGGGTGAGGTTGTCACACCGGCCGATGTCCCTCTAAATGGCCCTCAGATCTTCGCCTATGCAGGAGATGCTGATGGCGCTCATGGTGCGTCTGATGCGTCAAGACTTGATCAGATCGTCCTCCTACGTTTGGATCCGCTGAATTTAACGGAAGAGACAAGTCATCATGCTGCAGATGGAATTGTCGCCTACTCAGCAATTTGCACACATGAGGGTTGTGACATTAGCGATTGGAGCACCGAGAATCGCCGCCTGATCTGCCCATGCCATGACTCAGAGTTCGACCCGACGGATAACGGACAGGTCACCGAGGGTCCTGCGCGTCGGAGGCTAGCTGCTCTCCCACTCAAGCTTGTAGAGGGTCAGTTAGTAGTCGCCGGTGGTTTCACCGGCCGTGTTGGTTTCCGTAGTCCATGATCGAAAACTCCAGGATGTCATACAGGTACAGGAATAGATAATGAAGCTAGATCGATACTGGGCAGCTATCCGATTGATGTTTTTGATTGTTCTCGTCATGCCAGGGCCAGGTATAGCCCAGCAGTCTGCCAAGTCGTATAGGGTGGTCACGGATGAGCGGCTTAAGGAACCAGAGCCTGAGAACTGGCTCTTTTACCGCGGTACGTATAATGGATGGGGGTATAGCCCCCTCGAACAGATTAATAGTGAAAACATCGGGTCACTCGTTCCTGTCTGGGCTTTCTCAACAGGTGTCAACGGTGGGCACGAGGCAGTACCCATCGTCAATGATGGGATTATGTTTGTGACGACACCGGGGAATCAGGTGATCGCGATTGATGCCCGGACTGGGGATTTGCTTTGGTTATACCAGCACGAACTGGCGGAAGACGCGATTGCATACCACTACACGAATCGGGGTGTCGCGCTGTATGGGGATAAGGTATTTACGGCTACGCTCGATGCTAAGGTTGTCGCTCTTGATGCGACCAGTGGTGAAGTCGTCTGGGATGCTTCTGTAGCTGATAACGCCGCGGGATATTACATGACGCTCGCACCACTAACCGCAGAGGGAAAGGTTATGGTAGGTGTCTCGGGGGGCGAACTCGGAATCCGCGGTTTTGTTGTCGCGCTCGATACTGAGACCGGGGAAGAGGTATGGCGAACGCATACGATACCTGCCCCGGGGGATCCGGGTAACGAGACTTGGCCAGGTGATTCATGGCGCACAGGCGGTGCTGCGGTCTGGCTTACGGGACACTATGACCCCGACCTGGGGCTTACTTATTGGGGGACAGGGAATCCCGGTCCATGGATGGGCGACGCACGTCCAGGTGATAATTTATATACCAACTCTGTGATTGCGTTGGATATTGAAACGGGTGAACTAGTCGGTCACCATCAATATCACTGGAACGGCTCTTGGGATTGGGATGAAGTTTCAACCCCTCTACTCATTGATGTCGAGAGAGACGGGCGTGTCTTCCCAGCGCTCGTGCACCCAGGTCGCAATGGATACCTCTGGTTGCTCGAACGTAGCGCTGATGAAATCTCGTTCGTGGATGCTTGGCCATACGTGCGCCAGGATGTTTTTACGAGTATCGATCCGGAGAGCGGGCGCCCCAGTTATGACGAACAGAAAAAGCCAGGTACAGGTTTCCGGGCACCTTTTTGTCCATCGCTTTGGGGCGGAAAAGATTGGCCGCCTGCGGCCTACAATCCGGGGACCAAACTTCTCTATATCCCGGTCAATGAAAATCTCTGTGGATCGATTTTGGGTAGGGAAATAGAGTACGAGCCGGGTCGAAGTTTTACGGGTGCTGAGTCACAGATGACAGTCTGGCCTGGGGCGGAACACATCGGTGAACTTCAGGCCTGGGACATGAGTACGGGTGAGGAAGTTTGGACACGGGAGTTTGAGTCCCCTAACTGGGGCCCAGTCCTCACGACGGCTGGCAACTTGGTTTTCATGGGAGGCACGACAGATCGCAATTTCCGAGCGTTCGACGCGCGAACCGGAGACCAACTTTGGGAGCACAGGACGAACTCAGGCATTATTGGCGTACCCTCGACCTATATGATCGACGGTGTCCAATATATTGCGGTGCAGTCAGGTTGGGGTGTGGATGCAGCATCGATGACCCGCCGCATCAATCGAGATCTTGGCACTGAGACATTTGTACCGGAGGGCGGCGTCATCTGGGTGTTTGCCCTCCAAAATTGAGGTAACTATGGAAAAGTACAGTAAGCCTATCCGAAATAGGATCGTAATTTCTGCTCTAGTTCTGATCGTGTTCGGGATGCTTACAGCATGCACGACTGACTCCCATCCCGAAGATAATTCGACAATGAATGCCGAAGAGATCCGCTCATTCGATATTTCAGTGCCCGATGAAGTGCTCACAGACTTGAACGATCGGCTGGCCCTCACGCGACTTCCAGACCAGATCCCAGGGACTGGATGGGACTATGGCACGAACCGAGAATATCTGAAAGAACTTATAGAATACTGGAAGGACGAATTCGATTGGCGAGACCAAGAGGAGAAACTCAACGGTTTTGATCACTTCAAGACGGCGATCGATGGCTTAGATGTCCATTTTATCCATGAGCGTTCCCCGGTCGATGGTGCGATTCCGCTAATCCTCACTCACGGCTGGCCAGGTTCATTTGTTGAGTTTGTTGATATCATCGGTCCATTGACCAATCCTGAAGCGTACGGAGGGAACCCGGCGGACGCGTTCCATGTCGTGATCCCCTCTCTGCCAGGGTACGGTTTTTCTGATAAACCTGAAGACCCTGGATACAATCCGGAGCGAATGGCAGATGTTTTGGCCTCGCTGATGGAACGATTGGGCTACGAGCGCTACGGGGCACAGGGAGGTGACTGGGGCGCGATTATCGGTCGAGTCTTAGCAGGGAATTACGCCGATCGCTTGATTGGATTGCATTCCAATTTTGTTTTAGGTGGACCGCCAAGGGGGGTAGCGGATCCTGAGGCGGGGGTTCCGGTTGAGGAACTGGAACTCAGGCAAGAGCGTGCCCGCGCGTTCGCGAATGAAAGTGCATATCAAAGTTTGCAGGGTACGAAACCTCAATCTTTAGGTTACGGGCTTAATGACTCTCCAGCCGGCTTAGCTGCCTGGATTGTCGAGAAATTCCACGGCTGGAGTGACCATGATGGTGATCTCGAGAGCGTGTTTACCAAAGACCAACTACTCACCAACATCACTCTTTACTGGGTAACTCAAACCATTACTTCAGCGAGTAGGATCTACTATGAGTCTCGGAGGACGCCGCCAACCCGACCAGTCGGTTTCATAGAAGTCCCAACTGGAGCTGCGATCTTCCCGAAAGAGATCAGTTTTACACCGCGCAAGTGGGCAGAGGCCCAGTACAACATCGTTCACTGGACGGTTATGCCTCGTGGAGGGCATTTCGCCGCACTGGAACAACCTGAGTTGTTGGTCGGTGATATACGCGACTTTTTCCGAGGCCTGCGCTGATCTCCTAGAGTTTTTTACGTACTAACGCCGACCGACATTGCTCTCGCGCCATTCTTGGTCAGCTGGTTCATTCGGGTCTGACTCCAGGAAACGAATGAGCTCGGCATGAAACTGATCCGGGATCTCGAATGCTGGGGCATGTCCAATCTCCGGGAAGATAAACAACTCAGCGTTCTGCAATTCTTCAGCCACATGTCGTGCAGCTGCAGGGTAGTCACTAACCAGCCTGTCTTCTGCTCCACCGATGACTAGCGCCTTGGTAGCAATATGCTGCCATTCATAGACCACGGGATCCTCGAACAAGATCTGACGTTGGGCGGCCCTGACCTTGGCCATCTGTGGCCAATGGCCGCTCAACGTCAGACCGTACTGATACTTCACCCATTTCAGATATTCCGGCTTCCACCCTCGAGGATAGTAGCGCACGTGTCCTGACAGCACGGACCTGTAGCTTGTTCTCAACGCACTCTGATATGCTGCTTCAGGATCAGTCCAGGCACGACCGTGCCGTGAGTCTGTTAACCCAATCTGGTTGACCATCACAACATGGGTTGTGGTCTCAGGATAGGTAGAAGCGAAGCGCGTTGCGACCATCCCCCCCATCGAGTGACCGACGATTGCTGTTTGTTCAATGCCAAGCTCGTCGAGAAGTGCTTTCGTGTGCCGTGCGGGCATGTGGAGGTTGTAGTGGATGGTAGGTTTAGACGAGCGTCCATAGCCTAGTCGGTCGACTGCTATCGCACGGAAACCTGCTTCGGTGAGTGCTTTCATCGTGACTCCGAATGCAGCCGCGAAAAAGTTCATCCCATGAAACATTACTACCGTTTGCCCATTCGGTTGACCTACCGGTGCTACATCCATATAGGCTACCCGGTAGTCCTCTCCATTCAGACTGACGTCGAGATATTCGACTGGGTAAGGGTAGGGAACATTTGAGTAGTCAATTGCCGTAGGGCCCCAGTCGGCTGGTGGATCCGAGGGCGGGGTCGACTGTCCAGCGGCTCCAATGGGACAGATAAATGCCATTGTGCTGATAAGCGTGAGTGCTCGGAATTTCTTGATTAGGGACAAATGTGCTAGCTCCATATCCAGTTTTCCTATCTGGGGGTTTATCTGCGTCCCCGCCTTGAGGGTAGTGCGATTGCATCACCAGGATGGGGTCGCACACCTTCTGAATCCAGCATCGTGTAGAAGGCTGGAAGGCGGTTCAAGATCAGTTCGTTAAGCTGCTCAAGTAGATGCGGCATTGCATCCCAAGCTTCGTCCACCTGCCAAAGTTGATCGGATGTGGGCAGCGTGGAAGACGCCTGAATATCGTCGGCGATTCCAGCATTGTTTCTGATTGTTCTGAGCTCGCTCTGTATTGCAGAGAGATCATCCTCTATCGCGTCAAGTTCCACAGTTAAAGTTTCCGGTAACTCGTCATGTTCAGAGATAAGATCACTTGCTTCAGTGAGTTGGCTCGTCAAGCGTTCCATTGCCCCGGTCGCTTCGTAAATGGGCTTCGCCAGTGTATGTAGGCTCATCAGTGTTTCTTGGCGAGCTATTCGATCCAGGCCAGCCATGGGACGTCGGGGGTCTGCCTTGATCTCAACTGTAGTCGAGTAGCTTTGGGCGCCGATGCCCATCGTCACTGTGTATGTTCCTGGAAGTACGATCGGTCCCTGGGGCGGTCCTCCTCCGAATCCGCCACCGGCTTCGTTAGGTGCTTCATCCATCTCGTAAGGTGCATCGTAACGCCAATCCCATACCACCTCATTGATCCCATCAGAACTAGGCGTGGTCAACGTTCTGACATGTTCCCCTTGGGCATCCTCGATCGTAAGAGAAAACCCTCCTGAGTCGAGTACTGATTCTTCGTTTTCCGTTTCCTGTGCTACGGAATCTTCGGCCGGATTATCCTCATCTTGGTGATTACTCAGGTAGTAACGGATCAGTGCACCACGGGGAGGATTCGAAGCAGAGTATGTAGCTCCGTAAAACGGCCAATCTCCTTTTTGTGCCCACATCGTAACGGGCTTCTGGGGAAAGAGTTGTCCTGTCTCATCAAGTAACTCTGTGGATAAATGCTCGAGCGGAGTGACATCAGCTAAGATCCACGCGCTACGTCCGTGCGTACCGACGATAAGATCGTTTTCTCTCGGATGGATCGCGAGATCATCAACGGGCACAACCGGCAGATTGCTCTTGATTCGTGTCCAGTTCTGACCCCGGTCAATCGACATATAGACACCGATTTCATTTCCAAGAAATAGTAGATTCGGCGTGCGGTGGTGTTCGGTGATTACATTGACCGACCAACCATTTGGCAGGCCTGTAGCAATCGAACTCCAACTCTGTCCGTAGTCTTCTGTCACAAACACATACGGGGCAAAGTCCCCATTCCGATGCCCATCGAACGTGGCATAAGCACGCCCCTGGGCGTGGGCGGAAGGTACGACACGACTCACGTATGTGCGTTCGGGAAGTCCGGGAATGTTATCTACTACGTTTTCCCACGTGGCTCCGTCATCCATGGTCACTTGAACATTTCCATCGTCCGTCCCCGCCCAGATTTCACCGAAGGTTATCGGAGATTCATTAACAGTGGTGAGATTACCGTATGTCGAGGTTCCATCATGGATGGACATCTGTGGTTCTGAACCGGGCACATCCATGATCACTAGCGTGTCCCGGTCGATATTCTTGGTGAGATCCATCCCGCCGACCTCTTCCCACGTCATCCCTCGGTCACGTGAGCGCATGAGATAGTTAGCGCCCAGATATATGGTGGAGGGATCGTGCTTGGAAATCAGAAGAGGGGAATTCCAATTAAACCGGTATGCCTTGGTGGTATCACCATCTGCACGTGGTCCAGTAATCGGACGCATCGCGGTTTTTTCACCTGTTATTAGATCGTAGCGGTTCATGTTACCGCCCTGAGACTCCGAGAAGACGATTGTGGAATCGGTCGGGTCAACCACCGTCCAGAATCCGTCTCCGTATGCAGTCTCGTACCAATCCTGGTTACGGATGCCATGGAACGATCTGGTGTTGGATGGTCCACACCAGGGGTTGTTGTCTTGAAGTCCTCCGCAGACGTAATAGGGGTCACGCATGTCATAGGAGATGGTATAGAACTGGCCGAGCGGGATATTGTCGAACATCCGCCAGTGTCCAGTTCCATCCCATGACGCGGCCACGCCGCCATCGCTTCCTAGAATAAGATGATCAGGATCATTGGGGTTGATCCATAATGCGTGGTGATCGACATGGATTTGTGTAGCACCGTCGCTCCGAAATGATCGCCCGGCATCATCTGACACCATAAGTGAGCCCCCGAGCACATAGATGCGGTCAGAGTTACTCGGATCAATCCGCACTTGGGAATAGTACATCGGCCGCGGGTTCGTGTTGGACATCTTCTCCCAGGTGTCACCGCGGTCAAGGGAACGGAACAGGCCACTGCGTGCAGCTCCGCCGCCACCGCCGCGTCCTCCACGACCCCCGCCCGCCCGGCGTGCATCAGCCTCAACCAGGGCGTACACCACATTACCGTCTTGTCGGAATACATCGATGCCGATCCGGCCCTTGTCTCCTTCGGGTAGTCCTTCAGTGAGTTCGATCCAGTTTTCTCCCGCATCCGTCGAACGATAAAGACCGCTTCCAGGTCCGCCTCCATTGAACCCCCAGCCCGTTCGTCGTCGCTGGTACATGGTTGCGAAGATCGTGTTGGGATCGCCGGGGTCCATGGCCATATCGATTGCACCGGTATGTTCATCTATAAAAAGAATGTTCTCCCACGTCTGACCGCCGTCCCGTGTGCGGTAAACACCGCGCTCTTCATTGGGTCCCCAGAGATCTCCTACTGCTGCGACATACACGATATCGGGATCTCTGGGATGGATCAGAATTCGTGCGATGTGTTTGGTCTCGTCTAGGCCCATGTGCGTCCAGGTGTTGCCCGCATCAGTAGACTTGTAGACGCCATCTCCCCATGGAGAAGACTGCCGGTTTTGCGGCTCACCCGTGCCGACCCAGATGAGGTTTGGATTCGCTTGGTGCACGGTGACGTCACCGATCGATCCGTTTGGCTGTTCGTCGAATAGAGGTGTCCAGGAGGTCCCGTGGTTCACGGTCTTCCAGACTCCGCCAGAGGCAGTACCGACGTAGAACACCTGTGGCTTTGCTTCGACGACGGCAAGGTCGGCGATACGTCCGCCCATGAGCGCCGGGCCTATCGATCGAAACTGCAGGTGTGATACAGCGGTTTCTAGATCGGTCTGTGCTCGAGCGTCCGCAGCAGAGACAGTCCCGAGGACAGTAGTAAGAAGGAGGATGTGGATGACTTTCATGGTGGCGCCTCGTGATGCAATCGTCTAAGTGATTCCAGTCAGGGCGGTCAACATATTCTTGAGCCCCGATACCGCGGTAAGGGGGCATATCGGCAATCCGGATAAGCCCTGCCTTCCTTAGGCAAACATCTTACGCTCAACTCACCGAGCGCAAGGAGCACTTCGTATACTACTCTATCCGCCGGTGATCTGGACGGTGACTTCCCGGGAGAGTGCCCCTGTGTTGTCGTATGCCGTACCCGTTGCGACATACGACCCGGCCGCGGCATATGCGTGTTTCAGGAAACCGGTCATACCCACGGCCCCGGCCCCGAGCGACGGGGCGGAATCGGTTTCTCCATCTCCGTAGTCCATATGGATGGCCAACAGATCAGTACCCGTGGCCTCATACCGAAAGGTTATCGAGTCGCCTACGGCAGCCGTCGCCGGCTCGACGGTGAGCGTCAGCGTGAGCGGCTTCACGCCTGTGATGCTGTTGTCGAGGCATCCCGCGGTGACTAAAACAACCGCTGCGAGTACCCAGATCGAAGTCCACCGTGAGGGTGCTGCACGATTGAGCTGGTCCTTGTTCACCGCGACTCCAAAGAGCAAAGGAAACCGCCCCCTGCCGGAGAGCAGGGGGCGGCGATGCTACATACCTTCCTTCAACCACCTAATCGATCAACCGACCTCTTCGAGGTTGTTGTTCAAGGACCGCTCGCTGTTCGGGATGTCGTAGCAGAGCTGACGCCCGGTGTACCCGCTAATGCCGGATTGTGCTGCATCCAGGCCGCGCGGCCATGTGGTGAAGAGTGCGGAGAGCGCCTCGAAGTTCGGTAGCTCTAGGTCACCCGGCGTGCTGTTCTGGGCCCAGCGTTTGTGGTCGGGCATGGTGCGGGCTTCGTAGAAGAGCTCGATCGCGCGCTCACGCTTGAGGCGCGTCCAAGCTTCCGTGGCGTCCGCCGCGGTCACCGCGGCCACCGGCTGACCAGCCGCCACGTGTGTCGTGGCGTCCGTGGTGTAGGTCGCCCTGAGGGCGTTGATAATCGTCATAGCGCCTGCCCAATCACCCCCGGCGAGCTTCGCCTCGGCCTCGATGAGGCGCATCTCGCCTCCACCGGCGAGGCGGACGGGAGAGCTTACACCCGCGTACTTAGTCTGGATCTGACGGTAAACCTGACCGTACCCGTCGAGTGAGCCAGCCGCCCACGGGAGGTGGTCCGCCTTCCAGGCAATGCGGGGATCTCCCGAGGTCTCGTAGTAACCAGTGCCCGCGAGTGGGAAGCCGAAGCCCCCGGTCTCGGTGTGCGGTTGGGCCTGAGTGAGATCCGGCTGGTTGCCGTAGTACGTGCCCCACATCGAGTAGGACCCGTACGGAATGCCTGCCATCGCATAGTACAGCGAGTTACGCGTGCTTGAGTTGTCCCCGTCTGTAACCGCACTGAACGAGAAGCTCGTGGGGACCGCAGCTGCATCTGACGCTGCGTTGGACCAGGTCGCTTTCCCGTATGTCGCGAGGTAGGCACGAACCTGTGCCCGGCCAGCCTGTGCTGCTGTCTTCAGATTGGCGTCGGTCGCGCTGCTCATTGCAGCTGAGAACTGACCCTCAGCTCGGGTTAGGTACTCGGTGGCGTCAAACGCCGCACCGCCGTCGATTACACCTTGACACCAGTGCTCACCGAGAACGCGGTTCGAGAAGCCAGCCCAGATGTTAGCTTGCGCAACGAGATCGCCACTGACACCCCCCGCTTCCGCGAAGAGATCGATTGCTTTCTCGCCGATGAAGCGTGCCGTCTGAAGCGTCGAGAACACGCTCCCGGTACCTGGATCGAGATGACCGGCCTGCTGTGTCGGGCTGTGGCCGTGTGATCCGATCTGGCCGCCCGGCATCAGCTCACGGGATACGAGCGCGCCCGATCGCGCGATCGCACTGGGTCCCGCGAGTGCCACGACCAGCTGGCGCTGTGAGCCGTTCACTAGTCCTTCACGTGACTCTTCCTCGACGAGGAACTTGTCTTGGATCGGTCCAGGGTTCACCACATCGCACGCTCCAGTAAACGCCACTAGAGCCGTGAGAGCGACGCCCATCGCGAATCTCTTATTCATCATTTTCGCTTTCATTGTCGCTCTCCTCAGAAGGTGACCCGGAGGGAAATACGGAACGAGATCGGTGGGGGCACCGTCTCCTCGAAATTGAATGCTTGTTGCGGGCCACCACCTGGGTCCGCGCTTGTCTCTGGATCCATGAAGGGCATCTCCTTCATCCAGAGGTATGAGTTATTGAGCGCGATCGTCAGCGTCGAAGTGTTGAACCGTTCCGGGAACAGGAAGTTCATCGGGATACTCGCTGACGCGCTGCGCAGCTTGAAGAATGAGGCATCCCAAACGTAGCCCTCGGAATCGGCTCGGTTGCAGCGCGCATACCAGATCGCCGGAATGTTCGCCTTCAGTTCATTCGAGGTCCCCGGAGTGACATAGTAGGGGTAGCAGAGCGGCGACCGCACGCTACGACCGATCGCGAACACCTGCTCGTTCATGTAGAAGTTGCCCTTGTATTCGCCGCGGGCGGCCAGCGAGATGCCCCCGGGTAGCCGGACCACGATTGAAGGGTTGATAAACGTTGTAGGCAGGTTGGAGCCGTAGAAGTACTGACTTGCGCTCGTTCCTTGCCCTTGCCAGCACGGCATCGACGGTTGGCAGAATATCACGTCGCTGTTGGTATTTGCTATCGCGGTGGGGTTAGAGATCAACTCGTTCGTAACCGGGCGGATCGGATAACCGACCTTGCGGGAGCTAGTCTCCAGGGTTGGGTCGTTCAGCTCAAGAATCTCGGACTCGTTTTCGGTGTAGCTCAAGCCCAGGTCGACGCTCCAATCACCCATCTGCAGGACAGTGGCATTGAGCTCTGCTTCCAGGCCCTTGTTCCCCAATTTCCCGATATTGGTGCGCCGGCTGCTCGAGAAGCCGCTGGAAGGAAGCTGCGGGATCCCGAAGAGTGCGTCGTCCGTGACTTGGTCGTAGTACGTAAACCCGACGGAAACACGGTTATCGAAGAACGAGGCATCAAAGCCTCCCTCGATCTCCGTGGTGACCTCCGGACCGATGTCGGGGTTACCGACGTTCGCCGGGACGAAGGCTGGGATACCAGCGAGCCCCTGCGGGGACCAAGTGCGGACCTTGTCGAACGGTCCCGGTGCACGCCCAGACCGACCGTATGCGAAACGCACCTTCATCTCACCGATGTCGGGGTAGAAGGACTCATCTGAAAGAATCCAAGAAAAACTGGCCTTCGGATACGCTGCGAGCCCGAAGCCTGAACCGAAGGTGCTGTTACCGTCGATACGCACTCCGGTCGTGAGGAAGTACTTGTTCGAAATATCGAAGACATTCTGGAAGAAGAAGCCTGAATTCCAAATCTTCGTGCGGTTCTCAAATGAAATTGTCGATGCCGCCGAGTTGAGCGTTGGATCCGCGGCGCCGGGGAAGTTCTCCCCGAAGCCCTCGACGGAGCGCACATCATCGCCGACCGCCTGGCCGCCCCACGAGATGTTGGCAGTCAGCTGGTCTAGGATATCAAGCGAGTACGATCCGACATAGTCCAGTGAAAGCACGCGGTTCTGGAATGTGTTGTTAAGGAGCTTACCCTGCGGTGTCTGCATCCAACCGAACGGTCGGAGGTTCCGGTGTTCGCGCGCCCCCCAGTCGTAGCCGACGACGAAGCGGTTCGTGAGGTTGGCGATCGGGGCGTACGTCACCGTTATGCCCGTCGTGAAGCGCTCGACGTCCTCAGCGATCTTCTGATCCATGAGTTCATTGAGAGCAGCGGGGTCACCCGTGCCGAAGTAGTTCCGTTCCTGGCGGAACGCGTTCAGCGTGATGCCCTGGGCGTTGTTCTGCCCGCCGGTGTGGGTTTGCATGGTGTTCGAGTACATCGTGTTCCACTGGACAGTCAGGTTGGCCGCCGGAGAGAAGGTGAGGTTCGCGCGGGTCGTGTATGCCTTCTCGGTGTCGTTCGTCTGGTAGCCCTGCTGGTCTCCGAACGATCCGGAGACAAAATAGTTGACGTCTGACGTGCCCCCACGGACGGAGAGCAAGTAGTTTTGGTTATAGGCCTGGTTCGCATAATCACCGCAAGTAAGGACCCCGGTGCACAGCCAGTGCTCCATGAAGTTGTACGAGACGTCAGTCTCTCCTTGGTAGGAAGGACCGGAGTCGTCGACGCCGAACGCGCGGGCCCACTGGGTGCCTGTCTGGACCTCTGCGGTCCACGTGGGAGCACCCTCTCTGCCCTGCTTCGTGAAGATCTGGATCACGCCGCCCGAGGCTTCGGTACCGTAGAGTGTGGTAGCTGCCGAGCCCTTGATGATTTCGATCCGCTCGATGTCATTGGGGTTGATTTGGTCGAGTGGACTGACCGCGATGTTGCCACTCCGGCCGCCGCGGCGGTCGGGTGGGTTCGCGTCCGGAAACGGCCTGCTCCTGATGCGCACGCCGTCCACGTAGATCATCGGGTGATCGTTGAGCGCCGCGCTGTTGACGCCACGGAGCCGGATGATCTTAGATTGGCCGACCGCGCCGCCGCCGTATAGTTCGAGGCCCGGTGCAACTCCTTGGAGCATATCGGTAATGCTCAGGGGTGCGTCCGGTACGTCGACGGCATTGAGCTGAGAAACCACGTTCCCGATCTCACGCCGCCGCGACGCCCCGGCTGTACCGGTGACGATGATCTCATCGAGTCCGAGTGCCACCGACGACATCGCGAAATCGGCCTGGACCGTCTGGCCTGCGCCGACAGTGATCTGTCGCGTCTCGGACCCGAGACCGATGCGTTCGGCGCTGAGTTCGTATGTGCCCGCCACCACGTTGAGCAGGATATAGCGACCGTCCTGACGTGAGAGGGTTCCGAGCCCAGTGCCAGGTATGTAAACCTGGACCTCACTGAGGGCCTGGCCCGATTGTGCATCGGTCACCTGACCGACAATCTGGCCGTTCTGCGCTTGGGCAGGTATGGCGAGAAACCCTGTCAGAGCGATCAGGGCCACACCGGTGACGAACTTAGGAATTCTCATGGATACTCATCCTTAATTATGAAGTAAAACACGGTCGGCACTCAGTTGAGATATCACCGCGGGAACGTGCCTATCGGATAGACATGTGCACCATCTGGTGATCGGATCTTAGCCCGTACGGCCTCGATCCAACCCAGGAAAAATCTATTCGACAATGCTTTTCGTTGCCCACCAGAGATCTAACAACTGACCATAGAATACTCATGGCGTTTTCTGGGTGCAAGCGCACACCAGGTCTAATCCGTATCTATCGAGCGATGAACAGGGTCTGCTCGCCCTCCCAGTCCAGCCGATTATCCGATTGGGATCGAGATGAGTTTCAGCTGGAAGTCGGGGGGATCTTCCCCAGGGATCGGCGCCTGATCGTTGAGCGCCTCCATGCCCAACAAGAGCAGTGTCACGCCGCCAGCTACCGTTCCGGCCAGGACTCCAGCGGTCTTGAACCCGTCCACCACCCGGAGTTCGGCCGAAATGATCGCATCGAGAGGGATACGGATCGCCTGTCCGAGAGCCACGCTGTGGAATCCGTCTGCACGCCTGCCGACCGGGATGCGCACGATGAGGGTAGTATCTTCTCTTCTTTCGAGCGTGCCCTCTAGAACAGGCACGGCTTCGTTCTGTAGGGTGAGTTCGCTGAGATCTGGTACCCTCTCCCGGGTTACGACAAGACGGACGTCTTCGCCGACCGGTACGGTGGTAAAATCTGTCGGCACGTAATTGAAGCAGCCGGCGAGAACGAGTACTAGGTTAGTGACCACTCCTACTTTCGATAGCGCTTTATACTCCAAGAGGCTCCCCCATAAAGTTATCTGGTGAGATGGAAAGATGCAGGCATTTCTAGGCTTGGAACAACCTCTTGAAGTAACTCGACTCATGTTGCTCAATACCCGAAAGCCAGGGTTTGACATAAAGAACAATCAACATATTGTGGCGCTTATCGGGAGTGCTGTTCTAGTGCGCAGTAGCGCGTTCGTTGAGATACCCTAGTAGTCTCCAATACGAGTTAGGTGATGAATAGAGACCCTCAGACACACATTGGTTTGATGGGAAGATCAAGATTTCCGATCTTGTTTTGGATTTTAGTCATCGGTCTACAGGGTTGCTATAATTATTTGCCAACGGATTTTTCGGCTGCCCCGGTGGGGGCGGATCTTCGACTTTTTGTTGACCCTGAAGACGTCCCCGAATTAAGTGAAATCCCTGCAACGGAAGACCTCGCTCCTGTCGTGCAGGGCACCCTTGTTGGTATTGAGGATGATGCACTCGTTCTGCGTGTTCCAGTTGCGAGTCGCCAGCAGGGATTTCATACCTTTAGCCTGGGTCAGTCGATTCGTGTTCCCTATGACGGGATCATCTCGGCTCAATTGCGGGTGCTGGATGAGCTCAAGACTGTGGGAGTTGTGTCGGGCACGGTAGCCGCCGCTGCCGCCCTGATTTTCGTGGGCTTAGAAGTCATCAACCCAGCACCTACAACTCCAGACGACGACCCTCCTGAATTGCTGCTAACCCTCTTCTCGATCCCGATCGGGTGATCGGCGGCTACCAGTTTGCGGTACCCTAGGAGATTTCTGTAGAGTCTTGAGTACTGGAAGGGTGTCCAATGAGTTCGCTTGACTAGGAGGAAACTGGTCAAGTATTGTGCGTTTCCCCTTAACATTTTGTGCTCCCCATCGCTGGTATCTCAAGTAGCACAGGGCTCCGGCTACCAGGGGAAGGAACGTATTCATGGGCGCTAACCGGGCTTTCGTGGGCACGGCTTTGGTTGTGCTGACGGCACTCGTAACTACCTCAGCGGAAGCGCAAGCTCAAAACGGCCAGATCGTCGGTCAGGTGACGGACGGCCAGACGGGTGCTCCCATCAGTGAGGTACAGGTCTATCTAACGGGAACGGGCCTTGGTGTTCTTACTCGACAGAATGGGCGATTCATTCTGCTCAATGTTCCACCTGGTACGTATGAGTTGACGGCTGAACGGATCGGTCTTGGCTCGGTGACTGGACAGATTTCTGTGGCTGCTGGCCAGACGGTTGAGGCCGACTTCTCGATGCAACCCGTGGCACTTGGGCTCGATGAGATTGTGGTCACTGGTACAGCCGGAGCGGCCAGGCGTCGGGAGATCGGGAACACGGTATCACAGATTGCCGTTCCGAACCTGCCTGATCGACCGGTACTTGTATCTGATCTCTTACAGGCTGCGGCTCCAGGGCTCGATGTATATGGAGGCGGAACTATTGGACAGAGTAAGATCATCCGGCTACGAGGCGAGAGTAGTGTCTCCCTGAGTAACCATCCCCTCGTGTACATCGATGGCGTTCGGATTCGAAGTGAGCCCCTTCCTGACATCAATCCACCTGACAGGCGCGGTGGTCGTAGTGCAAACGTCGCGGTGAGCCCGCTTGATAACATCAATCCCAATGACATCGAGCGAATCGAGATTATTAAAGGGTCAGCGGCTACTACGCTTTACGGGACCGAAGCCTCGGCAGGTGTCATCCAGGTCTTTACGAAGAGAGGTACCCAGGGTGCCCCTGTCTGGACTGCAGAACTCCAGGGCGGCAAGTCCTGGAGTCGGGAGTTCGGCGTTACGGGATCCGGTGTTCCGTATAACCACATGGAGCACTGGCTCTGCACCGGGATCTATACCTGTGGAGAGTACGCCAATCAGTCTTACGCGCAGCGGTACAATCTTTCAGTCAGGGGCGGTGGCCAGGATCTCCGGTACTTCATTTCAGGGTCCTTTGTTGACCA
>DUBS01000049.1 GCA_012960225.1 Gemmatimonadota bacterium
CGCTAGGCTTCCGATCGGGACCCCGACAGCGTCAGCTGGTGATCAAGTACACGAAGCTCTTCAATCTCAGGGGGTAGCCCGAGCATCTTCGGGTCCGCCGAGTCCGAATAACGACTGAGCCTCCATGAAGCAAACCGCATCCGAGATGTCCAGTCTGCGCCGTGGATTGATCCTAGCGGCCCTTATCGCCGCGGGTGAGGCAGTCTTTCTCCTGCCCTTCGTCCTGGCTCGCGTCTTTCGCCCGACGTTCCTCGACGTGTTCGGGGTCACGAACCTCCAACTCGGGACGGCGTTTTCCCTGTACGGCATCGTTGCCATGGTGTCGTACTTCGCCGGGGGGCCATTGGCAGACCGGTTTTCGGCCCGTCGACTCATGACTGCCGCCCTCCTCGCAACGGGTCTGGGAGGGGTGGTCCTCACGGGAATCCCGTCGGTTCGGGTGATGAACTTCCTGTGGGCCTTCTGGGGGCTAACCACGATCTTCCTGTTCTGGGCGGCAATGCTGCGGGCGACGCGCGAGTGGGGAGGGACCACCAGCCAGGGTCGGGCTTATGGCCTGCTCGATGGTGGAAGGGGCCTTCTCGCAGCGCTGATTGCATCCTTTACGGTCCTCGTGTTCGCCTTGGCTCTGCCAAGCGACGTCTTGTCCGCTACGCCGGAACAAAGGGCGGCCGCTTTCCGCACTGTCATCTGGATCTTTACCGGCCTTGTCCTTGGCATCGCCCTGCTCGTCTGGGTGGTGGTCCCGGACATCACTCCGCAAGACGATCGAGGGAACCAGCAGAAGCTCTCGCTCAATGGGATCCTCCGGGTATGCCGGATGCCCGCCGTGTGGCTTCAAGCCGTTATCGTCGTGTGCGCCTACGTCGGCTACAAGGCAACGGACGACTTCTCACTCCTCGCCCACGATGTGCTTGATTTCGACGAGGTGGCTGCTTCGGGGATTGGGACGCTGGGGTTCTGGATTCGCGCGATCGTAGCCGTCGCGGCTGGCTATCTCGGAGACCGCATCGATTCATCAAGGGTCATCGCATGGGGCTTTTCTATCCTCGTCGCGGGGAGCCTCTTGATTGCGTCGGGTGCGGTCGTCCCGGGGGTCGCCTGGATGTTGATCACGACGATCGTCGCAACCAGCGTCGGCATCTACGCGATCCGAGGCGTCTACTTCGCGCTACTGGCAGAGGGCGCAGTGCCCCTGACGTTCACTGGGAGCGCAATCGGTGTGGTGTCCTTCGTGGGATTCACCCCAGATGTTTTCATGGGCCCGCTCATGGGCGTACTACTCGACAGCTCACCGGGCGTTCTGGGTCACCAACACGTGTTCGCGTCGGTGGCAGCCTTTGGTGTCGTGGGCCTCTTGGCCACGATCGCCTTCAGACGCACGACTAGAACACACCGTGCGGGTGTCAGCGCTCTGTGAGGAGCTAGGACACTTCTGCTAGGAGGTGTCCTACGACACCGGACGGACCCTCTTCTTGAGCATGAACAGACCCTCTTGCATGCTGGTCACGAGAATTGTGCCGCTGTCGAAGAATGGGTATGTGCTCCACGCTCCACCAAATCCCGGCCCCGTCCCGAATGGAGACGTATCAAACATGCCGACCTCAACCGGGTTCAGGGGGTCCGAAGTGTCGAGGATATGGAGCCCATATTTGTAGTTGGCCTGATAGGTGAAGTCTCCCTTCACGTACAGGTTATGCGCACTGGCCGGCAGTGATCCGAAGAATTCTTTCACGAGGATAGGATCTTCGAGGTCGTCGAGTTCCCAGACCAGGGTGCGCGTCGTCTCAACGTTGCCAGCGATCACGTCGCTCTCGTCATCCATCATGAAATACCGATGATCCTCGGTCACCCATCCCTGGTGCATGTAAGCCGGATTGGGATGTGACGCGGTCGACAACTCGACCGGATTCGACTTGTCGGTCACGTCCGAGATCTGGAACCGGTTCCCAGACATCCTCAGGCAGATCTCCCGACCGCGATAAGATTCATCCGGACCGCGGTAGACAATGCATTGGGCGTCGTGTGTGCCCCCCGGCTCCGAACAGCCGACAAAGGTGGGCTCCATCGGCTCACTGATGTCGACCATGTGCATACCGGCACAGCCTCGACTAGTCAGGTACGCGAAACCCGTCTCTTCATTGATTATGACGTTATGGCTGCTCTCCACCACGTTGAGTCCGTCGCCTCTATACAGGAGATCCGGATCAAAGACAACCGGTGGATCCAAAACGTCTCGGAGACGGGTGAGATCGAAGACCTGCATGCCATGTGCACCTGCACCGTCCGCGACGATGAACGCATGGTCCCCATACGTCTTGATATCTCTCCACAACTGCGAGCGTGGCGTGTTCGGGGTCTTCGGGAGGTCACCGACGAGCATAGGGTTCGTCGGGTCCGTGATGTCGATGAACGACGTGCCATCGTTGCGTCCAACGAGCGCGTATTCGCGGCCGGTCTCAGAGTCCGTCCAACCCCAGTTGTCGTTTGCCCTGATACCACGGGCGGATTCAGGAGCGGTCAGTAACGAGATGGGGATGTAAGCGAGCAGTTCGATGTCGTTGCAGTCAAAGGATTCCACAGCCCCTTCCGTACATCGGCGCTCTTCGCCGAAGACCGCTCCCAGGGCATCGGGCGCGCTCAGGAGGAGGTCTTCCTGCTGCCACGTTCCGTTGTCATCACGTTCGTAGACGAACACTCCGCCAGCCTGATGGTCGAGCCCCGAGGCCGTCACTGCCGCAATACCCTCGCCCGCGACGACTCTGTGGCCGAACGAATCTTCCATGTTCGTTTCTTCTTCCGTGAAGCGTATATCGGTTACTGTCCCATCCGAGAAGACAAAGGCCATCCCGGTCTCCAGTCCCCGGACTACGGGCGCTCCCACCCAAATGTCATCACCGTCCAGCGCCACAGAGCCACCGAACACGTCACCCTCGAGGGCTTCGGGTGCGTCGAGGCGGGCGCGTTCGGACCACGTACCTGTTGCGGCGTCTAGGTTGAAGACAAAAGCTGCACCGAAGCCCAAGCCACTTAAGGGGGCTCCGATCACGGCGCGCCCCTCATTCGACACGATTGTGGCCCCGAACAATGCCTCCGCCTCACCAGCGACGGTGAGTTCTGCTCCCTCCCGCCACAAACCATCCATGAGGCGGTATTCGAACACGCGCCCCGCTCCCTCGAGCGAGCCTCCGTTCCTGGCCGCCTTGGGTGCACCCACAAGCAAACGATCACCGACAACCGAGACCGCCGCACCGAAGGCATCCCCTGGAGCCGCGGCAGGCGACTCGATTCGCTGCTGTTCGGTCCATCGACCATCGGGGCCACGCTGGAACGCATACACCGTCCCCGGCGGTGGTAGCGGGACGCTCTCGCCGTCGCGGCGCTGCCGTGTTCGCATGCGACTCGCGTCAGTCGCCGTCCGGGAGTGTCCTACTAAGAGCCAATCCCTGTCCGCCGAGAGGGAGATGCCGTAGTCGACGCCGCAGTAACCGTTGAAGTTGCATTGAGGATCTAGGCCAACGAGGTCCTCTGCGGTCAGCGTGCCGGAGAACGCCCATGTCGCGCCGGACCGCTCGTAGGTGTAAAGACTGCCTGCTCTCGTGGCTACGAAGAGTGTGTTGCCGCTAAGCGCGAGCACCGCGCCGAATCCGTCGGCTCGTTCCGCACCTGGTGCGGTCAGTCGGGCCGACTCGATCCAATCGCTCTCGCTCTTGCGGTATACGTATACCATGCCGGGACGGAAGCTGTTGTTCGGCTCACCGATGATCAGCGCATCGCCGTCGATGACGACCGAGTTACCGAATGAGCCGGACTGGGCGAGTCCGGGCGACACCAGGACCGCGGTTGCGGCGAGTGACAGAACGAGAGCGCGGAACTTTGCCATGGAACCTCCGAGAAGCTGACGCCGAGAACACTGCCCCCGGCTCTGCAAAATGACGCCGCCGATGCGACGTGACGACCGAATCATCTAGACTATCGCTCGTAGTCGGTAGGTGCGCTAGAAGGGGCTGTTACTGAGAGGAGGACGAGGGTACTGGGAGGGACCCAGACCACTAATCGTCGTTGTCTTTCTTTATTTCTAGCTCTTCCAATTTTGCTATCTCTAAGCGGAGATACTCAAGGTCTTCAAAGAAGCATATATGAGCGGGAAGTAACTCGACCTTGGGTTTTACTTTATCTAACTCGTCTTCCAGATATTCCACATAAGCTAAAACCCTCTTATATGCAGTTATCTGGTTTTCACGATCTACTCCCATCATTCCCCCCTAAACGCCTTCTTCCTGAGTCGATGCATCGTGACCAAACAGAGGGGTACCAAAGCGACCAAAGCTATCAGCAGCCCAGAGCTGCCTGTGGGATTCCCGGCACCGCTGGGAAGCACCCATAGACCAAGAAGCAGCCCGAACCCGCTTACGGCAGCGAATGTGAACCACAGTCTTTTCATCATCTGACCATCCTCCAGGTCCCGACGTGTTTCCTACTCTATCTCCTATATGTCCCGTCTGGCAATGCAGTCGGAAACACATATTCGGGATCAGTCAATAATTCATATACGGCCGTGTCGGTCTGCCGCACTTTAGCTTCAGTATTCAGCTTCCATTCCTGTTGGATCTCTCCTGCGCGATTCTCCTGGGCCCCCAAGACTGAAGTCATCGCCCAGTAGATGTACTCGCCGGCCATACAGCCATAATCACACGTTTGGTCGTCATAAGTGTACCACGCCCCTCCCGGATAAGGGCTTGGAATCGACTGGAAGTGCCCACCTCTCGCGATGTCCATAGCGTTGGCCAGAGATGTGCCAGCCTCTTCGCTCAAGGCAGTTGGATAGGCCTCGGCAAACCCAGAGTGTGTAATTACATGCCAAATTTCTTCCAGGGCAGCGTCGAATCGGCCTGTGTGCCCATTGGTATGCCAATCAAGAATTGACTCATCTGCACCTAGATCCTGGGCGTTAATTGATCCTGCCTGCCTCTCTCGCTTCCACATGTACAACGCGGCGTTGCTAGATATCAGCGCACTCAGCAAAGTTGAATTGTCGACAATACCATCTTCATTATTGTCCAAATACTGAGCCATGATGTTAGCGGCGTGTAGTAGCTTCACGTCCTCTACCGCGGCATACGCATAGATGGGCACTCCGAAGACCTCCACCTTTCGATTAGTCGCTGTGAAACCCTGATCTGAATGCGCCACGATGGTGAAATTCGGGTCGTTGCCCGGGTTTACCGGACCGGTCACGTCCCCGCCGCACGAGGCGAGCAGGAACAAGGGGACAATCGGAATGGTGCGGGAGAATCGCGGGGTTCTCTTCATGTGTCCTCTTTCTCCCTCCCTGCTTCGCTCAGTCATTATCCCTAATAGCCTTGGCGATCCGATTAGCTGAAGGTGCACCTCCGGCCCGGCACGAGCGACCCAGACCCATTCCCGATACACCCATAACATCCTGCCCATTCACAAGAACAGTTGGTGAACTAAAAGCCCTGTAGCGGGCAGGTGTACCGGTTTCCTCTTGGTCCCACTCCATCCACCTATCGTCTCGCCCAACCTCAACCAGTGCCTCGCGGATATTTTCACGTGCAGAGCCCGCATTGGGACAACTTGAAAAGTAAACAAGCTCCACTGAGCAACTCTTCATACCCTAATTCTGCTCCCTCATTCCGCAGGATCGTAACTTATACGGGGACACCACTGTGGTGCCGTAATGCCGCCTAGCCGCCCGGCAGGCTTTCCACCAGCTCGAGCATCCGGCGCAGGTGGTCCGCAGTAGGCAGACGTCCGCGTCCACCGCCGAGGTTGTCCACCATGTGCTCCGGATCACCTGTTCCCGGTGCGGCCACGGTGACCGCCGGATTCGCGATCACAAACTTGAGCATGAACTGTGCCCACGTATGGGCGTCGAACTCGCCCGCCCAGTCGGGTAGCGTTCGGTCACCGATGCGCCTCCACATCCGGCTGCGACCGAATGGCAGGTACACGATGACGCCGATCCCCCTGTCCAGGGCCAACGGGAGGATCTCTTCCTCCGCTTCACGGTTGTCGATGGCGTAGTCAATCCCGATGAAGTCGATGGGATACTCCCGCATAACCCTCGCGAGCGCTCCGTACTGACCTGCACTCGTCGTTGTCATGCCGGTGTAACGAATTCGGCCAGACTCCTTGTACTCCTGGAGTACGCCGAGCTGCGTGGGCGGATCACCCATGTTATGTACCTGATTCAGGTCAATCACTGGAACTCGCATCCGCTCGAACGACCGCTCGATCTGATCCCGGACGCGAGCCGCGTCAACCGAGCCACCACCGCGTCCTGCGACATTGACCTTGGTTGCCCAAAAGATATTTTCGACGAATCCGTCCTCGTCCCCCCAGCGGCCTGCGTACTCTTCAGAACCGCCACCCCCGTAGCCGGCCGCGCTATCGAACACTCGCCCCGAAGCCTCAGCATCCTTTGCGAGTTCATGGAGTACGGCTCGGTGCTCGGCGAGTTCTTCCGGACTCGAATTCATCGAAATCCACCGACCGCCCAGTCCGATCATAGGCACCTGCTCGCCAGTTGATGGAATCGCACGTGTGCGGACAGCACCGGTCTGGAGCGCCTCAAGCATGCGTGGGTTCAGAGTGAGCGCCGCGCCGCCGGCAGCCGTCATGCGAAGCCAGTTTCGTCTGGAGACCATGCTGTTCCTCATGATTTGAGAAGATCGACGAATACAGTGGTGTGTCTGCTATGACGTGACAACACCTGCTGACTCGCGCGAACTACCCCCGAATGGCCCCAGATTCGGCTGTTCAACTCCTAGGGCGTCCTGCGGATTCGCCACATGCTCTAGATCGGTGTCCCTCGATAGCAACCTATCGTATAAGGATACTCGATAGTGGCATGGTAATGATAACCAATCGGGGCATGAGAGTGCCCGTGGCATTCATCTAGATCCTCATTACTCAGCTCTGCCCCACCGATTCCTTTGTATCCGTAGATTCCGAACCCGTCACGGATATAACCCACCAATCCTGAATGTCCATCCTCCAGAGAAGGCACCCCATCGAGTCTCCATGGAACGAAATGGTAGTGGTAGTCTGACTGTGCTGGATGCCCACCATACACGTCCACAATCTCGTGGGCGAGCGCGTCGTTTCCACGGCCGTCCACTGCGTCATAGAACACAACGCCGTTGAGTGTCATACCGATTGGACCAAGAGAGACACAAGATGGGGTCTCAGCTTCAGTGGGATTAAGCTGAAGAGTGAAACTGAAATTATTTTCAGCTGGAATCCCAGGGTTCCTGTCGATAGCAGTGAGAGCAGGATAATCAGTCATCGGCCAGTCTCCGATCTTACCGTCAACCGGTAAATTATTCCCGGAAATTGTGCGATTTGATCCCGATTCTATAACGCTTGAAGTGCCGATAGGTGGGGAGAACGACCCCTCTGGAAGAAAGGGTTTCACTAACAGGTTCCACGTGCTATTAGTCTCATTAATCCAAGTGATTTTACTCCGGTCACTTCCCGGTGCCCCTGGGTTCCCTGGCATGCAGGCATAAAGCTTCCCTTGTTCTGGGGCCAGGGTAGTCAGTTGTGAATCTCCTAAACGAAGCTGGGTACAATTAGGACCCGCGTCATCCTTACAGATCTCAGGGTTGATGAAATACTCCGAGAGATCGGCGGAACCCTGGCTGGGGGAGTCCGCACTGAGCAATTCGCTACATCCGATGATAAACGGTAGCAAGATAAGCAGGTGTGGGACCGAGCCAGAATAAGTGGCTCTTTTCAACTTCAGCTTCAGCATAATATCGACTCTCTCATGGGGGGATCTTCCCAATTGCATTTCCCAGATGCTAAACCAGGTCATTCTGTTAAATGAGCCGCATGAGCAGCCTCACCCCACAGGACCGCAACGTAGCCGGAAGCAACTCACCAAATTTTTTCAGAAAACCAGCGTTTCAGTGGCGGCGGTGTGTCGCTGAATCACGAACTAGCGTCCCCCTGCCTAAAACAGTCGGATCATAGAGAAGCTCGGGCCTCCCAGACACTCAGGATCTCGCTTTCGCGGGCTGATGATACAGGCATTGGTGGATCGCCGCGCTGTTCATCGGTCATAGCACTTGAGTGATACCACTCCAAAGTGTCCAGTGCCGTGACGGCAATAGAGCGGTAGGTGAGCCCAGCATCCTTGGCTCGAGCCACAGAAATTCGTTGGGATCCAAAGTTGTTTCCCACCGGCATGATCCAGGGGATCGCAAAAGTGAAATTATGTTCAGTTAGAAAATCGTAGTCCTCAATCCAGGTATAGCTCGCTTCAGCAGAAGTTATAGCCTTCATCCCATAGATGAACGCCTCCATGGTCAGGGGTGAAGCCGGACCGGTAGCATTAAATACCCCATGGATCTGGTTCTCTAGGAGATGAACGATCCACTCTGTAAGGTCCCGCACATCTATCTGTTGAACCAGATCATGTTTCTTGCCCGGCACTAGGACTTCACCACCCCGACGGAAACGCTCTGGCCAGTATGTACCACGATGCGTCATGTCCAGCGGGCCCACGATATACCCGGGTCTTACCACACATGCCCGATCCCCGAAAGCTTTGTGGACTTCTATCTCAGAGAGCGATTTCATCACACCATACGAGGAGGCTGAACTCCCGCCTGTGGAGGACTCCTCAAGTACCGGGTCCGTGTCCTCAGTGATCTCCGTAGTCAGGTAGGGATAGTAGACCCCTGTCGAGGAGATGTAGAGATATGTCCCCACTGCGTCGCGAAGAAGTTCTGCCGAATTTCGCGTCCACTCTACGTCCCTTCCAGAAGCATCGATCACTGCGTCCCAGCTTCGTCCCCGCAGTGCTGAGAGGTCCTCCCCTCGATCACCAATCAGGTGCTCGACCTGTTCAAACGAGTCCTGAAAAAGCCCAGGCTGGCTTCGGCCTCGCGTGAAGATTGTGACTTCGTGACCACGCTCGATTGCATAGCGCACATGATGGGGGCCAGTAAAGGTGGTTCCTCCCAAAATCAGGATCTTCAGAGGACGCCCAGCCTGTGACAGAGATCCTTCCCCTCCGGTAATCATCTCCTCTCGAGCAGGACTACACGCAGAAAAGCCCAGGGCTAATGCCCCACCAGCAACGGTGGTCTTCTTAAGAAAACTACGTCTGTCAGTATCCATACCCTAATTCTGCCCCCTCACCCCGCAGGACCGCAACGTATACGGGAGTACCAGACCCAGTACTGTAGAGTCCAGCGGTCGGTACGGTGAAATAGGAGAGGGACTCACTCGCGTATCGAGCACTGTTGACACCGCTTCCTTGCTAGATAGACCAGTAGGATCAGACAAAGGTTTGTCAGTTCGGGTGATCCAAACCATTCCATTTCAACCTCCTAGAGTGAGTTAAGAATTTAACAGAATTTTTCTTTGGATCTGAGATTCTTGTTGTGGATAGAGAGGCGGGGCACATATTTAGAGTAGCACTGGAAGACATCGGGAGGGGAATGAAAATGCGACTGCACGGCACGATCATGGGGTTGCTGGCTGCATCTGCCATCTTGAGTGGGTGCTTTGCGACAATGGGGTTAAGAGATTTTTCTGAGGTTACCCTAGAGAACAACGCCAGGATCATGACCTTGCAACCGGGCATGACACCGGAACAAGTGATGGAGCACATCGGGCCATCAAGTAACTCCCGCATTCCCAATCCATTCAGAAGTGAAATGTACCCAGCAGGTGACGACATCTTCAGGGCCTTCTTCTTCTATAGCGGGACAGGCCTTGTCTCCAGTATCCCCGACAGTGATTTGACGCCGGTTGTCTTCAAAAACGAAAGTCTGGAGGGCTGGGGGTGGTCGTACTGGGAGAGCACCGCAAAGCAGTACAACATCAGCATCCGCAATCGGTAAGCAGCCCCACAAAAAATAAATTCGGGAAACGGCGTTTCAGTGGCAGCGATGTATGCCGACTCGCACCTCACCGGACTGAGCAAGATAGTGTTGTATAGTCCAGCGATGGGCTTGGTGAAATAGAGGGGGGCTGGGGTACTAGAGGTTGCTTTGCTTAGGTAGGGACCCGGCTATCTAGACGCAGAAGCGAGACTAATAGCCGCACCGATAACAGGTCCGAAAACCATACCCATAGCAACACCAACACCAACATTACCAAAGATTGCCTGACCGAAGACTGCTCCAAAAACAATACCAAGTGCCATACCAATCCCTACATACTTCTTAGTCCCTTCATTCATAGATCATCCCCCGTCAGCCTTTGTAGAAGAAGGTAAGTTAATACTGTATTACTGGGGCCCAGAACACCCGCCAAATTCTTTTTCAAGAAACGGCGTTTCAGTGGCGGTGATGTGTGCCGACTCGCACCAGCACCGCCCTCGCTGCTGAGGTCAGAGGGGAAGGCATCGGCAGATACTCTTTTCACGCTTGGCTCTAGGCGTGAAGTTCACTTGATGGAACATCTGGAGGAGGGAGAGTCACGAGAGGCGTTGAGGCAATGGAGTGAGATCCTGCGTCCATATGGAGGTGCAGATCTCCGCCGGAGCATGATCCAACTTGTTACTTCAGCTCCGCCCTTCTTTCTCTGCTGGTACGCTTCTTACCGAGCCCTGTCGTTCAGCTACTGGCTCTCCTTGGTGTTGGCGATCCCCACGGCGGGATTTCTCCTGAGACTTTTCGTGATCCAGCACGACTGCGGTCACGGATCATTCTTGAAGTCCCAGAAGATAGCGAATCGTATCGGGTTTTGGCTCGGTGTCCTGACAATGACGCCATACCACTATTGGCGGAGAACCCATGCCTACCACCACGCCCACTCTGGTAATTTAGGCTTCAGGGGCTTGGGCGATATCGACGTGATCACAGTGAACGAATACTACGGCAAGCCGTTCCTTAGACGACTCCTTTACCGGGCCTACCGGCATCCGGTCGTCATGTTGGGGCTGGGAGGATTATTCCAGTTCGTTATCAAGCACCGCTTCCCGTGGGACACTCCGAGAAATTGGAAGCGCGAATGGCGCGACGTATGGAAGATGAACGGGGTTCTAGCGGCCATCCTCCTCTTCATGTGGCTCACGATCGGCCTAAAGACGTTCGCCCTCGTGCATCTGCCCATCCTATTACTCACAGTTACGATAGGAGTGTGGCTGTTTTATGTGCAACACCAATTCGAGGACACGTATTGGCGAGAGCACGAAGATTGGGCGTACGTCGACGCGGGACTGAAGGGCAGTTCACATCTCGCACTGCCGAAACTGTTACAGTGGGTCACCGCAAGCATCGGAATCCATCACGTACATCACCTGAATGCGAAGATCCCAAACTACAGGCTTCAGGAGTGCCTGGATGCGAATCCAGGGCTCCAACAGGTTACTCGGTTGACCATATGGGACGCGATCAAGACACTCAAACTGTCGCTCTGGCACGAGGATTCCAAAAGGCTGGTAGGCTTCAGAGAAGCGAAGCGCCTGGCTACTCCCTGACACAGGTCGAACCTCCTCCTCCACATCATAGATCCCCAACAACATGTCTAGCTGTGTTGCTAAAGTGCCAAGCACCCCTATCGGCAGGAAACCACAGCCACAATGTTTTTCGGGAGATACGTCCTCTGTGAGACGTATACAGGGTCAGCAGGGCAACACGCTGTGTACCCTAATTCTGCCCCCTACATCCCACAGGACCGCAACTTAGACGAGGACACCACACCGGACTGAGCAAGACAGTGTCTGTATAGCCCAGCGGTGGGTGCGGTGAAGTAGGGAAACTGGTTAGTCAAAGCTTTGAAATCCCAGCCAGTAGGACTCTTAATTTCACCTGATATGGATCTCTATCCTATCTCCTCCCCCACCACCGAACCGAGGGTTCACCACATTATTGAAAATGGACCCGAATTGGTATGAAAACCCAACAACTGTAGAATAGTTGAAGTTGGTCTGAAGTTGGCGTTGACGGAGGAGGACATCTTCCTGACTGGCACCACCCGTTGGTAGAAATAGTTGGTCTCGAATCCAAGCGTAGGAGCCGCCTACATTGACTGAGAAACCACGGAAAAGCCTCATTGATACTGAACCGTTTAGGGCAACCCTGTATAGGTCAGCGTCGTGCAGGTACTGCGAACCCGTGAGCGAGAGTCGCATACGACCCCAAGGCTGTACCTGGTTCACCGCTGCGGTGAGCGATGCCGCCAACCGGGTTTCCTCAGTCTCGAAGTAAACCGTCTCTTCCGTATAATCCCAATGTCGGACATTGAGCAGCGCCTGAAGTGTGAACAGCCGCCGAGTCGACTCAGAGTAGGGTACGAAATTGTACTCGATTCCCGGTGAGATACTCCACCGAAAATCTTCGTTAAGCCTTGTGGACCGACCAGAAATAGTCCGTACGCCTAGTGACCACTTGGATGTCAAACTCCTGACAAGGATGGAAGAAATCGTCCAGTCCTCAATCACCGACACAATCTGTGGCAAGTCTGGATTAATAGTGAACTCTGACTTGCTTTTGCTGAATAAACCTGAGATGTCAAATTTCCAGGCGTCGGTTGTACGGTTCGCGCTCAGATTAGCAATCAGATTCGATGCCTTGATCCTTGATTCACCGTTAAGGACACCATTTCCACCCAAGCGGAAGACCCAGAAATTCCAGGGATCATCTCCTGAAGAAGCAACCTGCTCCTCCCTAGGGATAGCCCGCCCTCCCTGCTCTACCATTTCCGCCTCAACCCCCTGCGCCCCCAACAAAGAGACCACGATCTGGTCAGCAGCAGGAGTGCTCACAAGATACTGCACAAGTCCGAGTTTGAGTCGACCAAGGATCGCTTTTCGTTGGTCGTCATCCGTTGCGTCTGCCGAGGTACTAATACTCAGTTCTTGCTCTTCACCCTCGAATTCACCCCGACCGATAAACGCCAGCGTGTAGAGCCGTCCACCTCCGCCTGTAGTTTGATCTGTGACTAGGACATGCAGATCAGAATCCTCCCTATCCCTAACCCAGTTTACGACGGGAACCTCACTCCGAAAAAAATCCAGGTCTCTGCATCCCATTCCTTGACAATCCAAGAATAGTTTGAGGACGACATCTCGGGTGTCCTGCAATTGTTGAGCTGCCGACGGCAGGGCACAAAGGCACGTGACGAGGGTGAGACAAACAACTCTACCAGCTTTTCTGATTTCCATTTCTCAGGCTAACTCCTCTAGTGAACAAAAAGCTCTTTGTTGGGGAGAGGTTTGATATCCTTGACCTGCACTACGAGACTTAGTCCCAAGCAGTTTCAACATTCCAACGATTTCGCCACAAGTATCGACAAATGGACTCACCTCTTGATAACCCTGACTACGGTATAGTTGTATCGCTTCGTGAAGCAGACGGTTGGTCTCCAGCTTCACCACA
>DUBS01000050.1:0-12084 GCA_012960225.1 Gemmatimonadota bacterium
GCCAGCCTTGTGTGACCAAGTGCTGCCCGTCCTGTCGAATCGGTCCAGATACCAGAGGCATCAGGTCCTCGATGGTTGAGTGCTGACGTCATGATCTCGGCGGCAGCCCGCAAGGGAGGCCCACCTGCTCGATCGAACATTGCGACCGCTCCGTTAATCCCACACACGCAAGAAACTCCCTCAACCCTTCGATAGGTCCTGCCTCCTAGTATCGGCCCCCAACTACTGCGTTTAGTGCCAACCTGAGGACTAAACCCGTTGCGGGCCAGACTCGGTAGGCCTCCCAGATGGTGTATTCATAAGCAGGGCCAAGTCGATCGGCTACCGGAGCGCAACATGACCAACCCACAACAAGGCCGATGGTCAGCTGTTGGTCGCCTGTTGCAACCACATCGGATCAAAATTATCGGCCTAGCTCTGGTCTCTGCTCTCGGGGCTCTTGCCGAGGCAATGTTCCTGGTCACCGTGACTCATATAGCGCTTGAGTTCGCTAGTAGCAGCGGTAGCGGGAACACCACAATCAATGCTGTCGGAATCCATTTGTCGACCCGCTCGGCACTCGCGGTCGGTGGCGGGCTCATTGCGTTCCGACTCGCAGCAGCGCTTATCGGTGTAGCAGTAGCGACCGGCATCACCGCAGCGGTCATCACCGATCTTCGTCAGCAACTAAGCCATTCCTATCTCAAGACTGCCTGGTCCGTGCAGCAGAAAGAACCCGCCGGTCAACTCCAGCAACTATTGGTTACCTACACCCAAGAAGCTGTCAATTCAGTGACCGCCGTGACAAGCGCCCTCGTGGCCGGCCTCAGCCTCGTTGCTCTTCTGGGAGTCGCTGTCACAGTCAGCCCAGCAGCAAGCCTGATGGTGCTACTCGTACTCGTCGCCCTTGGTGGTGTACTTCATCCACTGCGAAGAGCTGTCAATCGATTCTCTAGTAAAGCAGTCGACCAAGAACTCAACTTCGCTCACGAAATCGCCGATCTGAGCAATGTCAGCCTTGAGATAGAGGCATTCGGCGTGCGCAATAGGGTGATCAACCACCTAGGCGGGCTTATTCGTGACATCAAACCGGTCCTCCGGCGTGTTGACGCACTGGTGCAAATGAATACCCCCCTCTACGTCTCACTCGCCTATGTGGTGGTCCTCGTTGGCATGGTGTTCGTCACCACACTTGAGATCGGTGACGTAAGCGCAATCAGCGCTGTGATGCTCGTCACGCTGCGATCGCTCTCGTACGGTCAGCAGTTCCAACTCTCGGCAACCACCGTTGCAGAGGGTGCGCCAGTTCTCCATTCGATTGACGACACAATCACCCGATACCGCGAATCACCCCACCCCGTTGGAGGCACACCTATTGAAGCCATCGGGCCCATCAAAGTTGCAGATCTCTGCTTCTCTTACAACCCGAATAGCCCAACTCTTGAACACCTATCGTTCGAAATCAACCCAGGGGAGATCATTGGGATCATCGGACCATCCGGATGTGGCAAGACGACACTCGTGCATCTACTCCTCGGTCTACGAGAACCGTCATCTGGCACTATTGAAGTAGGCGGGCACCCACTCGCGACAATCGACCGTCGCTCATGGGCGAAGTTGGTGGGCTTCGTTCCACAAGATACTTCTCTGATCTCCGGGACCATTGAAGAAAACGTCCGCTTCTTCCGCGACATTGACGAAGAACTTGTCGCCCGGGCAGTCAAGGCAGCGCACCTTGAGGATGAGATCGCCGCTATGCCAGAGGGCCTAGCCACGCGTTTAGGTGGACGGGACAGCCAACTGTCCGGCGGACAACGTCAGCGCCTCGCTATCGCCCGAGCTCTCGTAACCGAACCACGCCTACTGGTGCTCGATGAACCCACCGCTTCTCTCGATTCGGGGGCCGAACTCTTTATCCGCGGAACACTTGCTGAACTCGGTCGCGAAGTGACTGTGGTCGTCGTAGCGCACCGTCTATCAACACTTGAGGAGTGCGACCGGATATTGGTCTTGGACAATGGCCGGTTGGCGACTTTCGGCCGTCCCGAAGAACTGGCCGAAGATAACTCCTTCTACCAATCCGCGCTAAAACACTCTCAGTTGTCTTGAACGTATGGACCCTGGAGAGGGTTGTCCGGCCGGCCCATATTTCTGGTTGCAAACCAAATGGCGGTTTCTGCAACCCCAGCCGCCAGTCACCACCGACTGCACGGTCTGCTCCCCCTCGCGAGAGTCAGACACGTCTACTTAACCGTCGAATTCTCGGGAGATTAGTGCCTAGGTGATTTCTTACAGAACTTCACGTAAAACGTCTTAGGCACCCTGTTGAATTTGTAGAGGAGCCAGAACAGAAACCGAAACCGTTCGAAGGTCCTCTTGTACGTCGGATAGTCCGTGTAGTGGCGGTGCGGCGCACTCATCAAGTCCTCCCACCGCTCCTCTGTATATCCCAGCCGCTTCTTAACCATCGCTAGAAGTTCTGGATCGACAACGGGATCCAGGTCGTATTCAGCTTTGGCCTCTTCCCGAGTTAACTGCCCTGAGCGAACACGTCCAGACAGCTCGTTGACACGCATGTCAATCCCGAAGCGCTGAGGGAGAAAATAGGTGTGGTAAAACGCGGTGAACCGGTTCTCTAAGTGGTGTCCGCCATACCACTCCCATCCGTACTCACTGGTAAGAAACCGCTTTGTTGCTTCCTTATCGTAATCGAGCCAATAGAGAGGGCGAAGGCGACGTATGCCTGAAAATGCAGCCCACTTTACGAATCGTGCAAACGGCATGTTTGGGAAGGTGTTCATCGGCACCGTCCCATGCTGACGGTGTACCTCCTTGATGTATCTGCCGTCCATATAGAGCCAGCCAAGCGGTGACACGCCTTCTGTGCGAAACGAATGCCCCTCAACGATGTACTTGACCCCGTGCCGCTCGGCAGCCTGATACAAGGTGGACATGAAACCAATGTCGGTTGCCGCTTCGATGTCCCGGACGCCGGACTCGATGAATGCCCGGTAGATGTCGTCATACTCGCGGTTGTCGACCACGAGAGTTTCGAGGGGGAGTTTGAGCGAGTCGAGAACGGTATAGATGTTGTTTGTGGCAGTCGGACTGGCCCACGTATTGTCAAAATGGACCGCTAAGGGTCGCAGACCCCTCTCAACCATCACGTGCGCTAGGTAGGACGAGTCGCATCCTCCGCTGACACCGAGGATGCAATCGAACTCCTTCTCCCGCCCCGCTGCCTTCATCTGGTCAACCACGCTCTGAAGCGCTGACTCCCCAGCTTGGCCAGTGGGATACTGAGCGTCCATCACGTCATGGAGGACGCAATAGGAACAGATCCCGTCAGACTCGAAAGTCGTGCCAGGGATAGAGTCGTCATAGAGGCAACGCCTACACGTCTGGCCTGAAGGGGTCGTGCCCTCCCTGTTTGTCATGGCAGCTCTATCTCGTGCTTCAGTCATCTTCATCCAACAAACCGCGTCACGTTATCTCTCAGCAAAGAGCATCAGGGTCGAGGCCCTCCGATGTGGCTATAGGTACCTCTTAGTACTGACAGCCCGAGCGTAGTCACAGCACCGCGAAAGCCTCCGGATCCATCCATCAACTTTTCGATGCGCGATCGGTCCAACTATTTGATCAAACGAAATCCGTCCGAATCGGGAAAGCGTTCTGCGAATCTGATCGCTAGTTCGGCTAGGAGGTCCGTTGGGAAATGACTATTAGGCGGTTTAGCTCCCTTTTCAATGAAAGTAAAAGAATCTTGATAGTCGTTAGTAATGGAATCGATAGTTTCGAAAAACATCTGAAGTTGACCTTGATTAAGTCTTTCACCCAAATCCAATATAGTGTCATCTGGATACTCTGGTAATTCAATCTTTTTAATAATATATCCTGCATCAACACGTCCATCGATAAGGTGGCTAGTCACACCGATTCTGTGTCCTTCAAAGATCGCCCATTGGACACAATCAAGTCCTCTGACTTCCGGAATAAGTCCAGGATGGAAGTTAATGATGCCTTTCGAGAACTGATCGATTACCTCGCTGCAGAGAATTCTTGCACCTGCGATCAATCCAATTTTCGGTTGCATTTCGGATAATAGTTCAATAGCTTCATTAGAATTGTGATCTATGACATGATACGGAATAGCAAACTTTCTGCATAGATCAGCAGGATGGATTGTACCAAGGGTGTGAAGGCCAGTTCGCAGTTGTGGTTCCGGGAACCCTAGATCACGCCACTCAGCCGCAAATACGGCATCAATCGAAAAACCATAATACTGACAATAGAATATGAAGTTTTGCGTCTTCTGATGATGGAAGTTGTAGGCGAATAGAATCATGAAAGAACTCCGATTTAAGACCTAGGAGGTGCTTGAGAGTAGTTTGACTATCTGGGATCTGGCGGGATAGTTGACCAGAACACCCCGATCCTTCCCTTGGAAGACAAAAAGGCTGCCTGCTGCAACGGCGGACGCACCCGAGTCCAATATCGGCCCGGCCAAATCTTCACGGGAGCCTGCTCCGCCGTGGGCGATCACGGGTATATCCACCGCTGATTGCACTCTGGTGATTAGGTCAAGGTCATATCCCTTGCCCGTCCCCTCTCTGTCCACCGACGTGAGGAGGATTTCGCCGACGCCAAGGCCTACCGCTCTCTCAGCCCACTCGACAGGTGCTTGCCCCACAAGATCACGTCCTCCGTGAACCACCACTGACTCTCCCCCTGGGGTTGCGATTACATCTATAGAGGCAACGATGGCCTGGCTGCCAAACTTGGCAGCCGCAATTTCGACGAAGCTCGGCTCATCAGCAAGAACGCTGTTCAAAATAGCTTTTTCAAAACCTGCGTTGAACAACTCGCTCAGCTGGTCAATGCTTGTCAATCCGCCACCGTACGCCAGCGGGATGAAGCATTCCTCTGCATAATGTCGCAGTTCTGCAACTGGTGTCGGAACTCGGCTCTGTGCTGCACGAATGTCAAGGACCACTATCTCGTCAACCTCGAATTCATTGAAGATGCTGAGAATGTTGACTGGGTCACCGACGTAGACGGAGTCCGAAAAGTTCCTTGTCTTGACGAACTGTCCGTCTTCAAGCAAGAGAGCTGGAATGACCCGCGGGTTGAATTCCACTACTCATCCTCAACGAAGCGTCGTATCAGGGCCTTGCCATACCGATGACTCTTTTCAGGATGGAACTGGACACCCATGACGTTTCCGATCGCGATCGCCGCCACAAACGGCCCTCCATACTCGGCTGTCGCCACAATGTGCTGGTCGTTGCTGGGCACGGCTGCGTACGAGTGGACGAAGTAGTAGCGCGCATCAGGTTCCACTCCATCGAACAGTGGGTGTTGCGCAGCAGGAGAGATCGGCGACCAGCCCATATGCGGAACCCGGAGTTTGTGGTCTTGTCCATCACGTATATGACGGACTTCACCAGGAATCCACCCAAGCCCGGGCAACTCACCCTCGGCACTGCGTTCTAGAAGTAACTGCATGCCAAGACAGATCGCCAAGATAGGAATTCCCGCTGTAAATCGCCTATCAAGAACCTCCTTCAAACCGGTTCTGTTCAGGTACTCCATTGCCGGGTCAAATGCGCCTACTCCAGGGAGTAGCAACTTTGTCGCCTGCTCAACTTCTTCAGGGTCGCTCGAAATGATCGGGTCGGCACCAATGCGACGACACATGTTCGCGACCGATCCAATGTTCCCGACCTCAGTGTGGACGATGACCAAACTCACTGATCCGGCTGATAGATGATGCGGGTGTCGCTACCATCCCCCACTACTTGGCCAATGGCCTGGGCGGGACTCCCGACCACTACAGAGCGATCCGGCACATCTCTATTTACAAAACTGTTAGCTCCTACGATGCAGCGGGAGCCAATTTTGACACCGGGGACCACAATAGATTGGCTCCCGATGTACGTACCCGTTCCGACACTGACGGCGCCATGACTGGCCGGAATCTCCCCTAGTGAAACACACCGAAGTTCAGTCCCGTGGGTCCAGATCTGGACCCCAGCGGAGATGTCGCAGAAGTCCCCAATAGCTAACTCTGCCCCAGACCCGTCAAGAATCACACAGGGGCCAATCCACGTATGAGCACCTACGGAAACGTTTCCAAAGAACAGGGCCGAATCGTAGGCACTTGACTCTTCCCCAAACCCGAGCCTCCGGGCACGATCCCAGCGATCGAAGAGAGAATCGGCAAACGGCAGGCTTCGATCCCACTTACCGCGCATCTCGCCATCGAGCTGATTACGTAACGCCAGAAGGGACTGCTTCAGCCGCCACATCGCAAACGGGCCTACCTTGTTCCAAGGATCAAAAGCATCAGAGTTGCAGGATAGCCGTCGTCCAGCTCCACGAAAGGGAGACGCCCCATGGCCCACGGGCGTAGTGGCCAGGCACTCTCCCAGTGAGAGTGCCAGTAGACGACTGGCCTAGTTCTGTTAAGACCTTTTCCACATCATCATCTCAAATCCTCCAAATCCTTCTCTTGCACTTAAAGGATAAAAGGCCGGCTCGTGATCGATTAGTCGGAACTTATTATCAAGAATATTATGGAAGTCTGTTAGGCAAGTTGAGTCCTCAAGAGAATAGGTTCCCTTAGAGTCGTCTCCTCGAGACTCCATCATGAATATGAAGTCAGAGATTGATGAGCACTTGTCTAGATATCGTTTAGCCGTAGCCGGAGCCATCAATCCCAAGACTGCCGAACTAACAAACACTGTACTTCCACGTGGATTGATATTTGAGATATTAGCATTACCAACGAATGCAACTTTCCCTTCGCCTTCTATACATACTGAGTCGGCAGTTCGAGTCGACTCATATGAGATCAGGTCCTCTGGAAATATTGACTTGAGATACTGATGGCAAAGATAGAGAGAGGGTCCTAGGTCAATTAGATAGAAGTTCAGATGTGGATGAAACTTCTTGATTACCTCAACTTGACGACCTGCGCCTGGGCCGATCTCAATGACATTGCTAATATTTGAGAAGTTTATGAATCGAGAGGCGTACACATAATTGCAATAGTTGTAGAGGAACACATAACTATATTGTTTGCCATCAACGGAGAACAGGTAGTCGGGGTAATGAGCTTCTGACATGTCGATAGTTCTAATGGAGGGTGCGCCATGTAGATTGCCATACAGTTCACATATACGGAATGCTGACTGATTCAGGTCGGTAAGTGATAATTCATACGGAAGAACCTTGGCATCTGGATTCTGTTCTATAAATTTTAGCGACTCGCGTATTGATCCTGCAGTTTTGGTCGCTTCTTGATTGTTTTGTAGGCCTGCAAGAGTCCGCTGGATTGGCGAAAGGTCACATCCGTTGACTCCGGTGATGCCGCGTATGGCCTGACTGATGTTGTTCTCAAGAGTTTGCTCAGTCAGTAGGTTCGAAAACCGATCGTAGAAATCAATGAGACTCCCAGTTAGTTCATCTCGTGTACCTCCCTCATGCCAGTCGTTGAGAATCAACGCCAGAAGGCCTGGATCGTCAGAGACTCTTCGCTCAGCGGATTCACTCAACGTGCAACTCCTTGTCCATAGGGCAGTCTTGTGTCATGTAAACCCCAATCTTGCGAGCATCGATTCACATGTTCTAGCTACCTGACCTCGTTCATGCTTGGCGAGAACCCAACTACGAGATGATTCCCCAATTGACCTGCGTATATCCGCGTCAGCGAGCATCGAGATTGCGGCACACACTCCCTCATCATCTTTTGCCTGAACGAACGGGTGACCTTCCGGGTGTAGGCGTTCCATCGCATCCTCCTCGACCCAAGTGATCACGGGCTTGCCGCAGGACGCTGCCTCAACAGATATCAATCCGGTCCATCCCGAGAACTCGGAAGCCACAATGTCACATGCGCGATAGTGGTCGACCATCTCACGCCATGTAAATCCCTCTGATGTCTTCGCCCTCAACCACTCGACGTGGTCGGAGATACCCAGGTCTTCAATAAGTTCCTTCGCGACCTCCGTATCTGATGAATTTTTCCGATCTATTAGCACCAACCTTGCATTTATGCCCCGCTGGAGCGCCTGAGCGAAGCCCCTAAATAGGATGTCATTGCCCATATATCCGCCAACTTCAACCACTCGAGGATCCGATTCGAACGCTATACGCGTCGGGTGGAAGATGGTCAGGCTCTCCGAGCTATCGGTTTGTCTGGGTACCCCGGCGCTAGGTGAAAATAGGTCTGTGTCCACCATCTGGAGAAGGAACATGTCAAGGGTCAGGCCTAACCGTCCAGCGGCTAGACGATTGGGAGACCACGGCCCCGATGTCCAAATACTCACTGAAGATCGGATAGCCGGCCGGAGTCGAGCAGCAATAATCAACTCAAGGATGTCGCGCCGCAGTCCGTGGGGCCTCGTCGATCGTGAATGGATCGGAAATGGCCACTGTGTGAGATCTGACCCCCCTGGTATAAATACATATTTTGTGCCGGAACGAGCTGCGAAGATTGGCCCAAGATCGGTTGTCAGAATAACATCAAAGGCAGAAAATTCTTTGGTTAGCTTTGCTCGCCTTGGACAGATAATTTCTCTATATGTAACCCACGGTTCCGAGTGTACAAATGTCTCATCTCGTAGTGGTATCTCTTCTGACAAACATGCAGGAATAGTTCGGGAGTCTAGAAATAGATGGACGTCATTATCGGTATTGGCGCGAAGGGCGACAGCGAGCTCATACAGATAATTTCCATAAAGGGCAATCCTCACTGCAACACCCAGGCCTTCCTTAGTCCCGAGTCGTCAGCAACCATTGGTAGTTGTCAACCCAGTTAACGCAAACTGGCAAACCACGAGTTCCGATAAAGCGCTCATGTCAAGAAACTCCAAGTTCTAAGAGCATTGATTCACATCTCCTGGCCACACCGTTCCGGTCGTGGTGGTCGAGTATCCATTGCCTCGACTCTCTTCCAATCGAGTCTCGCTTCTCAGGGTCAGCCAACATGTCAATCGCTTCACATACCGCCTCCTCGTCTCGTATCTGTATGAACGGCCAACCGTGCGGATAGGCCAGATCCATCGCATCAGGATCGACGTAGTTCAGCACCGGTATTCCACATGCGGCACCCTCAAGAGACCCCAGGCCAAACCACGAACCACCAAACTCGTCTGCCACTAGATCTGCTGTCCTGTATAAGTCACTCAGTTCGCGCCACGTGTACCCGGTCTCTACCCCAGGACTCAGCCACTTGACGCTCTTCGTAACCCCAAGATCCTCAATGAGCTCCTTCGCCAAACTCTGGTCGGGTGAACTAGCCCGCTCAATGAGGATTAGCTGTGCATCAACTCCTTGCTTGACTGCCTGACTGAAGCCTCTCAGGAGAACGTCATTACGTTTGTACTGTCCTGTCTCGATGAGAAAACGACTAGGTCTGAACATCATTCGGGAAGGGTGGAAGATCGTTAGCCTGCCTTGACCGCGATCCGCACCTTCCTGATCCGACCTCGGTGTAAATAATCTGGTATCGATCGGCTGAGGGAGCCATCTATCTAGTTCAATTCCCAATCTTTGTGCTCCTAGGGCCCAAGGCGCGAATATTGCAGGAGTCCATATATCCAGAGCACTTCGAATCCCGGCTCGGAGTTGCCTAGCCACGACTGCCGCTGAGACGTCACTGAGACCTCTGCTCCGCATCGAGCGCGAGCGAACCGGAAACGATCCGCAGGTCAAGTCCCACCCAGTTGGCAAAAACACAAACTTGGTCTCTGATTCAGCGGCAAATACCGGACCAAGTTCGGTCACTAAGGCAACGTCATAACCGTTGAGACTTTTGGTGATCTGAGCGCGTTTCGGATTCAAAATCGCCTTGCGCGTAGCCCAAGGACCTATCTCAACGAAATTCTGATCCTTGAGAAGTGGCTCCTCCAGTAACGATCTCGGTATGGACTGATCGTCGAGAAAGAGCCGCACATTGTTCGCAGGGTTCTCTCGGAGGCCGACAGCAAGTTCAAACATGTACGGGCCATAGAGCGCGATCTCCACTAGAGCCACCATACTTCTCGCACCAGATCAACTGCAGCCTCGCAATACAGATCTGGAGTCCAAGCTTTTCGCACTGCTCAGAACGAACCAAGTATCGAGGAGAGCGTTTCAACGACTCGCTCGACCTGACTAACGGCCATACGCGGAATCAATGGGAGAGTAAGGGTCGTGTTAGCAAACCGGTCCGAGTTCGGCAAATCACCAGGCCGATAGCCCCATTTGGAAAACACCGGCTGCTGATGGCATGCATAGGTGCCAACGGTGGTCTCAATCCCCTCCTGATTCATCCGCGACATCACCTCGTCCCGGTCGATGCTTTCGTCAAAAAGAACGACGTAGGACTGGTAAGACCAGTGCGCATCAGCAGGAGGGTTGAGAATCTGGACCCCTGGCAACGAGGAAACTTCGCTGTCGTAACGGGCCGCCGTCATGCGTCGGTCACTAACAATCTCGTCAATGCGCCGCATCTGGGAGATGCCCATGGCCGCAGGGATCTCACTAAGCCGGTAATTGAAGCCCGCCTCGACAAACTCAAAAGCCCGCGTCGAGGTCTTTCGCGCTCCATGATTCCGAAGCAGTCTCAGTTGGTTGGCGAGAACAGGATCATCCGTAGTGACCATGCCGCCCTCACCACAGGTGACCACCTTCCTCGGATGGAAGCTAAAACACCCCATATCACCGTGCGACCCACATCGCCGGCTAGCGCGAGAGGCGCCCAATGCACATGCAGCGTCTACAACGACGTGAATACCGACCTCATTGGCAAGTCGCTCGAGTGACAAATGATCTGCCGGTTGCCCGAGTGGATCGACTGGCATGATTACCCGAGTTTTCTCGCTAACCAGGGCCTTGGCGTGTTCTGGGTCCATCGATAGATCAGAAGTACCGGAGTCTACAAAAACAGGAGTCGCACCGGTCTGGACCACAACGTTTGCTGTAGCTGGATATGTGAAGTCCGAAAGTAGTACCTCGTCACCGGGCCCGACTCCCGCCACGGTAAGCGCAAGGTGCAACGCCGTGGTGGCCGAAGACGTCGCAATGCCATGGTCAACCCCGACCCAGTTCGCAACTAGCTGTTCGAATTCGGCTACGTACTTCCCCGAAGTCAGGATGCCACTTTCAAGAATGGTCCTGATGTCGTCTTCGAGGTCACCCATAGCGACATCGGGACGAATGATGGGGATCCGTTCATTCATGGTGTAGTTGTTGAACGGCCGAGCTTCTCTTGTATGTCCCACACCAGGTTCAATGCGTTCAATCCCTGTCGCCCATCGACTTCGTTCTCGCGATCGCCACGGATTACGCTTACGAAATGTTCTAGTTCCGAGACCAACGGTTCAGTTCGGCGAACAAAAACCCGGCGGGTATCCACATCAAGGACATAACGTCCTTCGACCATACCGTCGTTGTCCACTCGTCCTTGTCGGAAGATCAGGAGCTCCTGATTGGAGTAGTCAACAGAGTAGAAATCCTCTTTGGTGGTTACCTCAAGCTTTCGGATCTGATTTTGGGTAATTCGGCTCGCCGTAAGTGAGGCCATTGAGCCACCTTCAAATGAGACCAAAGCCGTCACGTGGTCGAACCCATGGGCCCCATCGACACCAACCGCAATAGTGTCTTCCACCTGATTTCCCATGAGGTACAAGACGACGTCGAGATCGTGGACCATGAGATCCATGACTACGTCTATGTCCCCTACACGGGCACTGAAACCGCTCATACGACGAGCATTGGCAACAAGCACCTGTTCACCCTCCAAACAAATCTCAAGTTGGCGAACAGCGGGATTGAATCGTTCGATATGGCCGACCTGCAGGACAACGTTCGCTGAATCAGCTGCCTCAATAAGAATCTGAGCTTGTGCACGGTCCAAAGCCAGGGGTTTTTCAACTAGACAGTGGACCCCTCGCTCCATCAGGGCCCTACCCACCTCGGCGTGCAGGGCCGTGGGCACCGCCACGACGGCCGCATCGATCTGCGGCAACTGCGAAAACGACGAGAACGCTGTTGGACCATTTTTGCCTGTGGTGCGATTCCGTCTATTGAAATATAGAGAGTGTTAAGTTTAATTCCATT
>DUBS01000050.1:12094-13335 GCA_012960225.1 Gemmatimonadota bacterium
GAGAACGGTTGGCACTCAAAGGCGGTGGCGGCGGCGGTACGTCGTTCTTCGTCTGAGTCCACTACCGCAACTAGGTCTACCCCTTTCATTGACGCGAGGCACCGGGCATGGTTTCTCCCCATTTCTCCGACTCCGACCACTGCCACCGACAACGGCCGCTTCCCAGCGCTGGTAGTCAATTCTCTTTCCAATCCTCGGAAATACTTGACCCGGTCAACAGACGGAAAATAGCTCTCGGCCGACTGATACAAAGTCCCCGGACCCAAACACCGCTAAAGCCCAACCCCCCTGAACCTGTAGGGGCCGCGCAATCAGAGGTCGCACCCCTGAGAGCCATGGCGGCCCCAGCAATTGGAACATCGAGTCCAATCTTTGTCGGTCCCTCCATCTCTATACGCCTCCATCCTGTCGGATGATTTTCGGTACGGGAATCCAGAAGATTGCCAGACTTAGAAGAGATGCGGGCCACGTTCACATTTCACGCATAGCAGCCAGAACAGACTGGATGATCCGATCCTGAGTAGTGGAGTCAAGATAAGGATGCATCGGGAGGCTAACGACCTGCTGCGAGGAGGCTGATGTGACTGGGGTGCCACCTGGCACGAGCGGGAAGACACTGTAGGCCTTCTGCGAATGCACAGGTTGAGGATAGAAAACTCGAGTCGGAATACCTGCTTGGCGGAGCAACTCACGGAGGCGGTCACGTCCTTCAACCCGGATCGTGTATTGAGCCCATGCCGACCTGATGCCGGGGTTTGTCTCGGGAACTCTGGCTAGACCTCCGAGTGCCTCCGAATAGCGTCGAGCCACCTCTTCTCGCATGTCAATCTCGCCTTCCAAGATCTCAAGTTTGGGAATCAACACTGCGGCTTGGAGCGTGTCGAGACGACTATTTAGTCCAACTCGGCTAAAGCTGCCGGAGTCGCTATCCGAACCATGATTCCGAGTAGAACGAAGATCTTCGGCTAAGTCATCTAGGTCACAAAACACGGCACCGCCATCACCGTAGGCCCCTAGCGGTTTTGAGGGGTAGAAGGATGTGGTCGCAATCACTCCAGCGGCAACGGCACTCCGGCCATTTCGAAAAGAACCGAATGACTGGGCTGAGTCAACGACTATCCACGCTCCGCGCTCTCTCGCTAGGTCCTCGAGTTCGGCCGTCACCGAGGGTTGACCGAAGAGGTCCACCGCGATGATTCCAACTGGCGTTGGTCCAGGCAGTTCCCATGCAGAGCTCACCG
>DUBS01000051.1 GCA_012960225.1 Gemmatimonadota bacterium
TCATCCGATTAGCACCGTATACTGAATAGACACCTGAAGGAGGAGCTATGAAAAGAGTTTTACTTTTTGCACTTATTTCTGTAGGAGCCCACAGCGAAATGAAGGCATGGATAGAAAACTATTATCGTGTTCGGAGTGTGGGCTGACTTCTCGTTTTGAGCTAGGAATCCCGAAGGCGAAATGAGCGACCGGGAACGGCTTGGGGAGACCCTCTCCCGCTTCTTGATGTGAGACGACGTGGTCGAGGGTCACGTTGGTTGACGGCGTTTGGGGTGCTGCTGGCCATTTCGACCTTCGCGGCCTGTCAGGAGAGCGTTAGCGGGCTCGACCATCGGATCGATGGGATCACTTACAGGGTAACGAGCTTCGCTATCGCCGACTCTTTCCCCGTTCAGCTCCGGATCAGCGTGGAGATCGAGAACGAGTCCACGACCTCGCAGTCTGTGACCTTCCCCGACGGATGCGTGGTGCTGGTACGGGCCTACGATGGAGGAACCAAGCCGGTGTGGGACATGGGCCTCACTGTGGGCTGTACCCAGGCTCTCGTGCAGGTTTTCTTGGCCCCCCGCGAGAGTGCGGAATTCCACACGGGCTTGGTGAGCGCCGCCACCATCCTAGGGGACAGCTTACCGAACGGGGAGTACCGGATCACCGCGTACCTGCGTCCCGGACAAATGGTGGAGCTCGACGCGGGCATGGCGAATCTAGCCGTTCCCTGAAAAAAATTGGTAGGTGGAGCGGGTCCAGTGGTGGTCGCATGAGTTGCGGATGTGGGTAGGGCAATATACGGTGTAGCTTGCTCACTCTTCTAGGAACTTGACCTTAACCCGCGAGTTTGCGCGAAGTAGAAGGAAGTGGACGTCATGACGGACGAGATTAGATACTACATGGCCCTCTTTATACTGATATCGACCCCGCAAGCCTTGATCTACTGGCTCATCATCCACCCGTTCGTCGACCTATGGCGGCGCGTCGGGAAAGGCACGACATACACGGTGTTGATCGTCATGTACGTCGCCTGTGGCTATCTACTGTGGAGCGTTCGAGGCCCTCTTTTGGCGGTCGAGTACGGGACAAACCAGTGGCTGTGGCTCCCGGCGATCGCCTTCTACGTTGCAGCGGTGTGGATTCAAGCGAGGATAAGGAAACTCCTTACCTTCAAGATCATGGCGGGTGTCCCGGAGTTAGATCGGAGCGGAAAGGGAGGCAAGCTCCTCGACACCGGGCTCTACGCTAGAATCCGACACCCTCGATACTTGGCTGTGACGCTAGGGACGGTGGCGTGGGCGCTCTTCGCGAACTATCTGGCCGTGTACGTCTTCATCCCACTTCTAGTCATCGGGCTCGTGGCCATCGCCTGGTTCGAAGAACGCGAACTCGTCGAGCGATTCGGTGAGGAGTATGTCCAGTATCGTCGCAGTGTCCCAATGATCATCCCTCGATTGATCTCATAAGAAGCACCTCCAAAATATGGGGAGAGGTCCAGTGAGCCGATTGATGACGCTGAGCCCGAGACCTGCCTACCATGTCCTGACACTCTGAGGACTAGCGCAGCTACCACTGGAATGATCCCGTGTGCGTGGGATATGATTCCAATTCAAACAAACGAGAGAGGAAATTTCGGCGCTTTCGGTGAATCTTGTACAAGCGACCCCCAGTACCCCACACCCCCCTTGTTTGAGTGCCACAGCAAGAGAATATATAAACAGTATTTTGCTCATTCGATCAGTGCCGTATACTGAATAGACACCTGAAGGAGGAGCTATGAGATCATTTTCAATAGTGGCTTTAACAGTAAGTTTACTTTCGGTGCCTGCGAATGGGCTAGCTCAAACTCAGGCAGAACGTGAACTGCTTCAACCCTAGGAGGTACCCGTGACGCTGTCTCGCCGTGAGTTCATCAGCGGAGCATCCGCTGCTGCCGCTCTCTCTGGAGTCTCTCCAGCCTCACTCTCAGGAGTGCGCCCAGTGGTGGGCATAGCTAGCAAGGATGATCCGCTAGGGGTCCGATCTGATTTCCCCGTGGTAGAGCAGTCGGTCTACCTCGACTCAGCATACATCACACCGTCTCCGCTTCAAGCCGTGGAAGCTGCTCAAGCCTTCGCGGAGGCCAAGGCTCGAGATCCCGTAAGTCT
>DUBS01000052.1:0-5351 GCA_012960225.1 Gemmatimonadota bacterium
CTCTAAGAAAGGCAAAGATTCGATATCACCTACGGTGCCTCCGATCTCTGTAATCACAACATCGTTTTCAGGCGCCAGGCGCTGGATCGCTCCCTTAATCTCATCTGTCACATGTGGTATCACCTGGACAGTCGAGCCCAGATAATCACCCCGTCGCTCTTTAGAGATCACTGATTGATAGATACGTCCTGTCGTGATGTTGTTCGCTTGGGAAAGCGATTCGTCGATAAAACGCTCATAATGGCCAAGGTCGAGGGCCGTTTCTGCCCCATCGTCGGTAACAAAGACTTCTCCGTGTTGGAACGGCGACATCGTTCCCGGATCCACATTTATGTAGGGGTCGAACTTTTGCAGGGTAACCTTGAATCCCCGCTCTTTAAGGAGCCTCCCAATTGAGGCAGCTACGATTCCTTTCCCGAGCGCGGATACCACACCTCCAGTTACAAAAATGTACTTCGTGTTATCGAGGTCTGTATTGTTTCTTGATTTGATCATACGAAACTAGGGACTCCTTGAGCGCTCAGTTTTTCTTCCATGCGCAGAACGTCTGCCATAGTGTCTACACCCGGATCAGCGGCACCTACGATGGTCACCCCAATTTTTAGCCCAGCTTCCAGTGGGCGAAGTTGCTCTAGAAATTCCAAGCGCTCCAACTGAGATGGTGCGAGCGCAACCCAGTCATTTAGAGCTTCTCGCGTGTACGCATAAATTCCAACGTGACGAAGGTATGGCTCACGTTCCAACTCTTCGGCTACGGGTCGCTCATCGCGCTTGTACGGAATTGGGGCTCTGGAAAAATAGAGTGCCCGCCCATTAGCGGCCCTAGCAATCTTTACGACGGTAGGGTCAGTACGGGCATCATCAGAGTTCAACGGTGTCGCACAGGTACCGACCTCCCAAGTGCCATCTCGTACTAGGTCAATGGTCGCGCGAACGTGTGCTTCCTTGAGCAGTGGTTCATCTCCTTGGACATTAGCAATAACGTCATACCCACGATATTCAGATCGATCCGCTACCTCTGCTACACGGTCCGTTCCTGAAGGATGGTCTGGTGAGGTCATCTCCACCGGCGCCCCTAAAGACTTACAGAGGTTGGCGACTTCAGTGGAGTCTGTCGCTACTACTGCATGATCCAGCACGGTCATTGCTTCGATGCGGCGCCAGACCCATTCGATCAATGGTCTTCCAAGAATGGGGTAAAGAGGTTTGTTGGGTAGACGAGCGGATGCGAGTCGAGCTGGGACGATTCCCAGGACTTTGGTGCTCAAGACACCCTTGCCAAGCCGAAACGGCGCGAATTTACGACAAAAATCACGCCTTGAAACCTACCTGAATTAGGGGCTGAGGGTCAACTAGTGTGATTGGCTCTAATTCTCATGGAATCAAAGTATCCTGCCAATTCAGGATTCAGGTACACACTCGGACCCTCATACTCAGTTTTCAAAGGAACGCCGGGTGAGTTTCATCTTGGGGGAACTTTCCCGAAGACCTCCACTATGGTGGCAGTTACTTCTCCGGTATTCGTGAAGGTGTGGCTCGCGCCTCCTAGAAGTGAGACCACTTCACCTGGGAGTATATCGACTGCCTCCTGGCCTTCTACTGTCAATCTGATTTTGCCAGTTACAAGCATGAAGACTTGGTAGGCCGCAGTTGTATGGGCATGCAAGCGTCGGGTCGCTCCAGGTTCCGCGTAATCCCGGAGAACTCTAAATGCCGTATCCTCTAGTACAAGCATTGATGAAATTCCAGGATCACCTTGCACAGGTCGCGCACCGTCAACACCGCCGACAGCTTGCCCCGAAATATCTACAGCGGTCACCATAAGGGCTGTGAAGAAGCACAGGGCCGTAATACCGGAGGTCGGCATCGGTAACTCCTTGGCCTAAGGGCTAAAGGGAGAGAAAGTTCTTTAACATGCATTTCCCGTGTTCACTGAATAATGATTCCGGGTGGAACTGAACACCCCAGAGCGGTAAGTCCCGGTGATGCATGGCCTGTATCTCGCTTTCCTCTTCGGGTTCCATGCTCCAGGCTACCGGTACTAATTCAGTCGGCAATTTGGTGGTATCGGTCACTAAGGAATGATAGCGTGCTACTTCCATGGGTGAGGGTAGCCCCTCAAAAATACCATAACCTTCGTGCCGTACTTGTCCCGTCTTACCGTGCATGATTCTCTGAGCTTGGATGGTTTTACCCCCAAAAGCTTCACCCAAAGCTTGGTGCCCAAGACAAACACCAAGCATAGGAATTCCTGCAGCCCCTAGGATTCTGAAAGCATCCACGGAGATACCCGCGTCAGCAGGTGTTCGAGGGCCCGGTGAAACGACCACTCGTTCGGGGTTCAACTTGATTAGAGCTTCAATACTCTTTGCATCATTCCTGATCACAGTTGGCTCTGCGCCAAGGTCACCCAGGAACTGGACCAAGTTGAATGTGAATGAATCGTAATTGTCGATCACAAGTAGCATATAGATCTCGGAATCAATCTAGGATCCGCTGCTCAGTTTATAGGTTCCATCTTCCAGAAGATGATTCCCCCAGCCTGTTGCCCAACCTCTATGGACGCCACCAATTGGAATTCCTGGAGGTCATAGGCGTCTACCTTGCCAGGATCTGCACCTTTCCCTTCCATACTCACAAACGCGTAACGAGAGTCAGGTGTGACTGCTACTCCATGAGTTAGAGTTGTAGTAGAAGTCACGAGTCCAAGGCTCTTCCCGGTTGAAGCCTCAAAAAACTGAACTTTCCCAGCACCCTTTAAGGATGCAATGAGAATTTTCCCATCTTCAGAAATTGCCAGATTATAAGGCCCTCCTGGCACAGAAATTCTGCGTTCAAGAGTCCAGTTATCTCGATCGATAACTAGGATCTCGTTACTCTTGTTGCATGCTACGAAGATAGAGTGCCCATCCGGGGTTGGCTGGGCCCAAGTCGGTGAACACGTGGGCTCCATAGCCTTCCTGTCCGAAAAGGATTCCAGTGTCCTGGTGATACCGTTTGCACCAGTCACAATCTCCCCGACTTGGTAATCCAGTAGTGCTGCTTCTGAGCCTGTAGTTACCGAGAACCGTCGTGACACTTCAAACGTACGTGTATCAATTTCGACTAATTGATCATCCATCATGCAGTTCGAGTAGACGAACAGACCATCCTTGGCCATCCGCAGACCGTGTGGCATGGTGCACGTTGGTATCTGGTCAACCTCAACAAGATCTGGCGTGTAAACTACTGATACGGTAGACGGCACATGCTCACCGTGGAGGTTGAAGTTTACGATGAATGCGTAGAGCCCATCTGGGGTTAGGTCTAGCGTCGCTGGAAAGTTGCCGAGCAAGATCGGAGGCGCCACAAGGGTATCCGGACCCGCATGGAATTTCCATAATTTTCCATCGGGAACACCGTGCGCAGTTGTCATGTACAGGTGCTCCCCATCAGGTGATACGTTCAGGCCATGAGGTCCCTCCGTCTCAACCGCCATCTCACCAACTGGAGTGGTTTGGTCAAGATCCATTCCGGTTGGACCAAATCGGATGCGGTGGAGAAGGTCTGCAGATTCTGCACCGACGTAGATGTAATAAACAGCATCTGCTCCGGTTCCTTCGAGAGCTGGAGTTAGCGGGGCGCCGCTTCTCCCTGCACATCCTGTGATAGTCAACACTACCATGGCTTTCCACATATTCATCATCGCAAAGCTCCACAAAACATGCTTAGTATTTAGCCTGGATTATTCAAGCCGAAATGTTTCATCTGACCCGCTTCAGGCTAGCTCACATGTCATATCTTCGGCGCAACACATTGGCGATTTGATCATACCGTGACCGTCGGGGCACCTCGATACATCAACTTCTCTCCCGTCACCTGTAGTGATCGCATCATGGGCCAACTCTTGTCCACACTCCGCGCAGGTAATGTTCACGCTCATATCACACTCCTCGCAGGTATATGTTGCCATTCCCTTGTCTCCTTGTTGAATGAATTGACGGATTGATAAGAGTCTCTAGCTGGGCACAGTAATAGACTAAGACGCTGCGGTCACGTATTCAAAAGGCTTGTGCACTCTACCCACTAGCCACGATAATCATCGTTATCATGGGAGCCCTCGCCTGGATCCTTGGGCTAAGCCTCGGGACTTCTTTCGCATGCTCGATCCTTGAGGCTGTGTTCCTCTCTGTGAGTCAGTCCTATATAGCCCTCCTTAAGGAGCAAGGGGAATGGGCCGGGAAATGGCTTGAAGAGGCTCGGGAACACGTCGACGAGCCTATCGCTGCAATTCTCACGTTAAACACTATTGCCCATACGGTAGGAGCGACACTTTCAGGGGCTTTGGTTCAGGAGTTGTTCGGAGATCCCTTTCTTACAGTTTTCTCTATAGGGCTTACGTTAGCTGTACTTATTGTTTCAGAAATTATTCCGAAGACTTTCGGGGCACGGCACTGGAGGCGACTGGCGAAGCCGGCTGCCCACATTTTGCGGGTAATGGTCTTTGTCATGAAGCCTGTCCTGTGGCCCTTAGGATGGATCTCGCGCAGTCTCACCCCTAAGGGTGAACAATCAACAGTTAGTCGAGATGAACTTGCGGTTCTCACAGAAATAGGTCGACGTGAGGGGACGCTTGACGAAGAAGAATGGCAGGTCATGAATCGGATTATCCGGCTAGATGAGGTTTCGGTGGGCGAGGTGATGACACCGAGGATGGATATGACTGCAATCCCCTTAAATGCCACGATAGAAGAAGTACAGGATATCATGCTGGAAACTGGTCACTTAAGGATTCCAGTCTACCAAGAGACGGTCGATAATATCATTGGAATTCTCGTGGCTAGAGATGTCTGGCGAGCCTCACATTCTGGTATCCAGGATCTAAATCAACTGATCCGGAATGTTCCCTTCGCCCCCGCTTCCAAGCCAGTGGAGGATCTAATCCCAGAAATGAGGGCCGAGCGAGTTAAGATGGCTATCGTAGTCGACGAATTCGGAGGAACAGCCGGACTCGTGACCCTCGAAGATCTGATCGAAGAGATCGTGGGAGAGATACAGGACGAACATGAGAGTGACGAACCCATTCCCTTTCAGAGAACAGGAGATGGTTCCCTTCGGGTATGGGGTGGGGTGTCATTGCGAGATGCCATCGCGAGACTCGATTTTACTCTGATGCCCGATGAGGAAGAGGGTTACGATACGATTGGAGGCTTAGTGTTTGGACGCCTTAATCGCCTTCCTTTGATGGGTGACACTGTCAAAGTAGATGGGGGCATTCTCCAGGTTACGAAAGTCCGAGGCCGACGCATTGAGTATCTCCTGTTCTTGCCGGCTGACGAACAGGATCTTTCTCTCCCTTAGGTTACTTCCTC
>DUBS01000052.1:5361-66598 GCA_012960225.1 Gemmatimonadota bacterium
ATGGCTCTAGTTCGTCCAGTTGTCCAACTACTTCTGAAGCTCTTGACCTGGATTGAGCTTGTTCTTCCATCCAAAAAGATATGGCTAGGAGGATCGCTCCACAGCTAATCGCCATATCTGCAACGTTGAAAATCGGGAAATCCCATCTTCCGAGGTCAATGGGTCCAATGAAATCTACTACTCCCCTGCTCCAGCGTACCCGATCGTACAGGTTACCTAGGGCGCCTGAAATAACTAGTGAAATAGAGAAGATCTTGAGAAAGTCACTCTTACTCGCTTGCTTGAGTAGCCCACCCAGTAGAGCTAGAGCAACTATTGTCACTGGCACAAAAAACCAGCGTGAGTCGTCTCCTATACTGATTCCGAAAGCGGCCCCTTTGTTGAAAGCCAGAGTAAGAGGGATCAGTCCTCCGAATAGCTGACTACTACTGTATGAGAGCGCTTCGAGGGCCCAGCGTTTTGTGACTAGGTCCAGGATGATAATTGGAGAAAATGTGAGGGCAAAGATTACTAGCTTTAAGCGCACGTTGCCTAGCCTCCCGTAACTGATGAAATACTGGAGATTTCTTTAACCCGGTCTGAGAATGGAGGCGGGGGGAGTCGAACCCCCGTCCGCATAGGGCTCCTGCAAAGCTTCTACGTGCGTAGATCGCTGGGTAATCTCACTTCGGGCGGTCAGCGATCAACCAAACCCTTAGCCAGCCGTCTAATGTCTCATCCCCTGACTCGACGGCGGAGCCTGGGAACCAGCCCGACTTATCGTCGCCTCTGAACCTGTCTCGGGCAGGCAGTTACAGAGACGGGCACGTAAGTAAGCTTACGCAGCCAGCGCCAGATTATCGTTGGCAGCTAAAAATGTTCTCGAAGATTCATGAGGATCGAGACCTCAGCACGCAACTCCACGTTCACCAAACACGTCGAAACCGTGACGCCCCCTATTGAATTATGGATGGGTCTATGAAAAATCTACTCAGGGAAGTTTAGTCCCGATTAAACCCATTAGTCTACCCACCTCCCTACAGGGACCCTATGAATGCACCCCCGTATAAGTTTGGAGATAGTCCTCTAGGAGAGTCTTAACGTCAGAGAGGCTTGTCGTTCGAAATAGCTTCGTACGGAGTTCACGGCCATCTGGAAGGCCCTTTGTGTACCAGCCGAGATGCTTCCGGAAATCTATTATTGCTCTTTGGGGGTCACCCCCAAAAGCAATTGCATTTCCAGCGTGCTCCAAACAGATATTCAAGCGTTCTGCTAGATCGGGTGGCGGCGGACCCGGTTTTCCGTCGAGCACTGCCCTTGCTTCTCTAAAGATCCACGGATCCCCATGGGACCCACGGGCAATCATAATTCCTGCGCATCCCGTCTTGTCCCTCATGCGATAAGCATCCTGGGCACAAGAGATATCTCCATTTCCGAGGACAGGGATATCTAGTGCCTCAACTACCGCCCGAATCTCACTCCATCGCGCTTTCCCCTTATACATGTCTGCTCGGCTTCGAGGGTGAATACAGAGCACCCGTGCTCCGGCATCTTGGCATTTAAGAGCTATGCCAACTGGATCACGAGACTCTTCATTAAAGCCGCTCCTGATTTTCACTGTTATCGGGAGCGGAGTTGCTCTGTCCACTGCTCGGATGATGGAAGCCACTAGGTCTAAGTCACGGAGGCAACCTGATCCCCCATTACGTTTTACCACCTTCTTCACTGGACATCCAAAGTTGATGTCAATGAAATCCGGTCCATAGGTTTCTGCAACGAACGCAGCAGCGTCTGCCATCATGCCCGGATCAGCTCCAAAAATCTGGATGCCAATCGGATGTTCTTCAGAATCGAAGCGGAGGTATTCGCGAGAGCGAGGAGATCCCATAACTATCCCAGTCGCACTCACAAATTCACTTACTACAACATCCGCTCCGTAGGAACGGCACAGTCTGCGGAATGGCGATTCACTCACACCTGCCTGTGGAGCTAGGTAAAGAGGAGTGAACTCTCCGGTAAAGAGTTCTAGAAAATCACTAGGCATGAGATAGGTTAGGTCTGTGGAAGTGGCACTTCTCTTCCACCATCGTGCCTTATCGTAACGCCAAGTCCATCAAGGCAGTTAAGCATAGGAATTAGTTGTTTGCGGCTAAGCGGTAGGGCTTCACGGAATGCTGAGGGGCCCAATTTTGCTTGACCCCCGAGGAGATTACATACACGCTGGACCGCGGCCTCAAACTCATTCTTTAATACGTAATATCCATCCGCTATAACAACTAACTCTTCTTTTTCTTCAAGGAATTTCAACAATCCCCAGATATCTGGATAATCGGCTAGATGCGGAGGTAAGTCTCCTACGAGAGGAGCTGCTAACCCCATCGTAGTATAGATGTCACGGAGTTCTGCGACCAACTGCTCCTGTGGTGGTGATAGATGTGGCTGGTATCCCTGATTTCTAACCCCACTCCCTTGCCTTTCAATCCTCCCCTCTTTGGTAAGCTTACCGATAACCACATCTGCAATTTCAGGAGCAGCCCAGGTAGGTAGGCTAGACCTGAGAACAGGTAGCGGGATCGTACTACGGAGTGGGTTTTCGATATGTCCATCATGAACTGCGCATAGGATTAATCCTTCAGCTTCAAGAGCAATCTCTCTGGAGAAGAGCCGATCGGATGTCTGTAATCCCCCTCCCGCCAGCACTTGGGTAATCGCGTCCCGAGTAACTCCAGGTGGTAGTCCAGAAGTGATTGGGAGAGCGTTGGTGTCTATACCGTACCAGGACGCTATTGAGAGTAGAGCTTCTACAGCCACGAGCGATTCACCCTCAAGGACCTTTTCAAGTGCGGCCTGGACGGATTTGTCGAGAATTCTTCGTTTAACCGGCCTTGGTTCCGCTACGACTCCCCCTCCGATTGTAATCATTGGTGAATAGGCTCGGAGGATGATTCTATCACGGGCACGGGCGACTACGGGCTCTTCAAGACGGAGTTGTATCCAACCTTGAGTTCCTGAAGAAATCTCCTGTTTCGTCAGCAGGGAGCAACGAGCCATCACTTCTGAGGTGCCGATATGGACACGAACCCTCTGATTGTGCTTAAGGGCCCATTTGGTTCCTGGGATGAGCCGAACATGCGCGGTTAGCATCCAAGAACTCTTCCAGTTAGCATCTGAAACTAGAGTGGTTCCTCGGGCGACCGTTTGCCTACTTGAACTCGCTCCACTAAGTGCCACTGCGATCCGATTGCCAGCATTGGCTGTTTCAACGTCATTCCCATGAACTTGGAGTTTACGTATCCGCGACTCGAATTCGTTCGGAAGAATTCGGACATGAGCACCCTTTTTCAGGGTGCCAGTCCATAGTGTTCCGGTGACGACAGTTCCGGTGCCTTGAATTGTGAAGACTCGATCTAAGGGGAGGCGAGCAAGATCATCATTGTCTCGTTGTCCGATGCGTTGGACTGTTTCAGAAAGTTTCTCCATGAGGGCACCTAACCCCTCTCCATTGATTGCGGATGTGAAGACCATAGGGGATCCAGCATACGGGGTATCTGCTAATAGCTCATCCACATCACTTCGAACAAGTTCACGCCAATCCTCATCCACCAGGTCAGATTTTGTGAGTGTGACAACCAATTCCTGAACACCAAGAAGTTCGAGGATATTCAGATGCTCTCTAGTTTGAGGCATAACCCCTTCATCTGCCGCAATAATCAAGAGGACCAGGTCCATCCCTGTAGCTCCCGCTACCATCGAGCGGATGAACGCCTCATGCCCGGGTACATCCACGACTCCCAAGTGCTGGGTACCCAGAGATAATTCAGCGAATCCTAATTCGATTGTAATACCACGGTTCTTTTCTTCCTTCAGACGGTCCGTATCGGTTCCAGTAAGGGCATGTACTAAGGCAGTCTTCCCATGATCGATATGTCCAGCAGTACCTAGGATCAATTGGTTCACTGTTGTTCAATATCTTCAGGTAGGAGCCGCTGTATGAACTCCAGAGATTTCAACGGCCTCGATACGACATGATAGCTCAGAAACTGAGAGAGTACTGCCAGATGTTTCTTGGGATGGTCAATTGTATCGCCGAGCCGGCCCTGAACTAATTGCGTAATTTGGAGTCGGGCTCCTGGACCAATTTGAGGTCCATCCACGTTTTGGCTGCACTCAAGGCAAGCTATCCCTCCAGCTGGAAAATCAAATCGCCCAACTTCATCTCCCGTAAACTGAAGCTCACATCGAATACAGGTCTCTAGTTGAGGTTCAAACCCGAGTACTCGGGTAATCCGCCAGACACCAGATAGGGCGGCCGTTGGTCCTTGTGCGGAGTCAGCAGATTCCAAGGTGTCTAGCCCAGACTCAATTGCTTCAAAAAGGTCTGGACGACACCCTTGGTCAGCATGCATAAGGACGAGCTCAGCGACAGCTGAAGCCCCTGAGAAGCGAAGGACATCCGCGGCGAGCCCCTCTCGAATCCGTGTACAGGAGAAGTCCTTCATCGTCTGGAGGTCCCGATGGTCTTTTAGGTATAAACTCACAGTACCTGTGGCGAATGTCCCAATTGCCGTATGCCCCCGCCCACTTCGGCCACGCACACCCTTCGCCATAGCACTTACCAGGCCGTGATCTTTGGTATAAAACCTCAGGATTTTACTCGTATCGCCGTAGTCGTGTGATCGTAGGAGCACTGCCGCGGTAGTGACGAAAGCCACCTAGTCAGTTCCTATGATGCGCTGTACGAGTTTCGCCCGCTCTCTGAAGTATTCCTCATGCTCTCTCTCGCTCAGTTCCTCTTGACTCTTAAAGGTTTCGTCTAGAAGCGCAATCCGGTGAAGTGTTGATTCCCGATCGCCCAGATCGATTATGGATTTTTGCGTATTCCCTATGATGGCATCACGTTTCAAGACGAAGAGTCCGGCTCCCCCAAGTACTAGTCCTAGTATCACACTCATCCAAGCGACTGGAAGTTCAAATGGGATTTGAGTTTCAGATAAATTGATACTCAAGTCTGCTAGATTGTCCCCCGAATATCTACGATAGGTGGTCCCAGGTTCGAGCTCGATTCGCGGGAAAGAATCGAGGCCTTCCACGGTCATTGGAGGTGCCGGTTCCCGCACCAGCAGTTCCATGACTGCAGTTAGGCCCGGCATTGGAATTGATACGAAGGGCTCATCGATCATGTACGTTACGACAAAGAGTCTCTCTCCTGGAGGCAGGGGTGTTCTAATACGAAGTTCGCCCGCTTCTAGGGTTATGTTTTCCGGAGACATCTCCGCTTGTCCTAATGCAAAATCAGTGGCCCCAGGGATTAGTGGGTAGCCCCAGACGAATCCTAGATCCTCTGAAACCAAGGTCCTACCGGTTTCATTATACACCTCGATAAGGTCAGTGATGTGCCACCTGTCTCCATCGAATTCAAAAAACATATTTCGAATTTCGATCGGAAGATCAGCTCCACCAGAAGGAGCGAAAGCCGTGTCATAAGTCTGGATGCTGTAAATCGAATCTAGATGTTCTGGTTCAGTTAAAGGAGCCCCGAAATAGAGAACCCCATCATGCCTGATAGAAGCAAGATAGATATCTCTTACGGCCGGATCAGGTGGATTGGGTAGAGTCAAGTTGAAGGTTCCGTCCTTTCCTAAAGGAACAGAATCCAGCTCCCCCTGGGTTCCATCAATGAGATGATGAAGGACTACTGTTCCACTTCTTAGTACCTCATTCCCAAGGAGGGCTTGACCTTGAAGAAGGGTGCCTTCCTCGCCTTGAGCGAGAGCAACGCTTGTGCTCGTGAAAAGGCCTGTTGTGGTAAGGAGGCTTGCTAGAGCGAACCGGCCCGCATACCGCCAGTGATCAAGGAGTAAAGCGCCCAAAATCCTCAGGGTTAAGCCTCCGAAGATGCTCCTCAAGTTCGTCGGGGCCCATAAAGGGGGGCGACGACGAGAAGGGTTTTGTTTCAGTTGATTTCCAATCTCCAGTACTAAGATCTCCAGCGATCCCAAGAAGCTCTTCGTGAGCAAGAATTTGCGTATCAGATCGCAGAGCGATTGCTATCGAGTCAGAGGGGCGTGCGTCTAACGAGATAAGCTCACCATCCTTAAGAACCAAGAGTTCAGCATAGTATGTACTGTCTTCAACCCGACTGATCACAACTTTTTGCAGGGTTCCGCCGAGTTGTTTCATCACGGCACAAAGGAGGTCATGGGTCAGTGGGCGTGCAAACTCCATTGCTGTGAGTTCCGTTGCGATAGCACTAGCCTCCCCTGGTCCGATCCAGATTGGGAGCACTCGCTCGCCTGAAAGTTCTTTGAGCATCACAACTGGAGTATTTGTAGTCCCATCGACCCACAGGCTCTGAACTTTAACTTCAACCAGCAATCGAAGTTCCTCCCACAAATAGATCTGTACAGCGTATAACACACCGACTGGCCTCCCACAAATACTCCAAAGTGGTTCGTGGGTTCTTCAGAGATCCGAAAGAATAGGACTTCCTGACCCCCCTGAGTCCAATGTTCCTAGTCGGTACCTCATTTGTGTTACCCCCCCAAAGCGCTCTTCAAGTCATCCACTCGGTCAGTTAGCTCCCAAGGGAAGAATTGGGTCTCGCTGCCACCGGCTTCTGGAACCCTTATTTCTGGTGTGCGACCGAAGTGACCGTATGCTGCAGTCGACGTATAGATAGGTGCCCTGAGTCCGAGGCGGTCGATAATCCCTGACGGAGTAAAATCAAACACCTCTGATACTGCACGGGCTAATTCGTATTCAGAAACTTGAGCATCCCGGAGACCTGTCACGAGAATAGAAATGGGTTCTGCTACACCGATCGCGTAGGCCAATTGAATTTCACATTGAGTAGATAAACCCGCTGCGACGATATTCTTGGCGACCCATCGAGCTGCGTAGGCAGCTGATCGGTCCACTTTCGTAGGATCCTTACCCGAGAATGCTCCCCCCCCATGACGTCCTGAGCCACCATACGTATCCACGATGATCTTCCGCCCCGTTAGACCCGCATCACCATGGGGTCCTCCGGTGACAAAACGGCCAGTGGGGTTAATGTGGAAGATGCAGTCATCATCAACGAGAGTCTCAGGTAAGACAGGCGTAATGACTCTCTCTATAAGAGTGTTCGTGATTTCTGAATGTCCGACGTCTTCACTGTGGTGGGCTGAGACTACGACTGTGTGTATCCGCAGTGGTCGTCCATCTTCATACTCAACAGTTACTTGAGATTTTCCATCGGGTCTCAGCCAAGGTATCTCTCCCGTTTTTCGAACATAGGCAAGCTGTCTAGTGATCGCGTGTGCGTATTGGATTGGTGCCGGCATTAGCTCCGGTGTTTCATTCGTTGCGTATCCAAACATCATCCCCTGGTCTCCTGCTCCACCCGTATCAACACCCATTGCAATGTCGCTGGATTGTTGATCAATACTGGTGAGTACGGAACAGGTAAGAGCATCGATCCCGTAATCTGCATTGGTATAGCCTATCCGAGATAGAGCACCTCGTACGACGTCAGGAATGTGTATTTTCGACTGTGTCGATACTTCACCCGCTACCAGTGCGAGCCCCGTAGTCACGAGTGTCTCACAAGCGACACGTGATTTTGGATCTGATGCTAAGAGATGGTCGAGCACCGAGTCAGAAATCTGATCCGCGACTTTGTCAGGATGTCCTTCAGTTACTGATTCAGAAGTAAATAGAGAGCGTGCCAACTGGGTGTTTAACCTTTGGATATGAGTTGTATTGTCCTGAGATTAACCGAAGGAGACCCTACCTAATCATTACGAGATGGACAAGTTCCGGCGTCCCTGAAATACCCTTAGGTCCGCTGCGTTACCGATCTTATCCACGAGGCATTGAATGACCTCATCGCTATTCCCTGCTGACAGAGCTTGTTTAGCTGCAGCTCTAGCATCTTCCATTCTGATCCCGCGAATCAACTCTCGGATTTCCGGCAGTGAAGGCCAGGCCATTGAAAGGGCTGTGATATCCAATCCTAAGAGTAAAAAATCACCCAAAGAATTCGATGCCATTTCGCCACAGACACTTGGCGCAAACCTAGCCAGGCACTCATTGGGCAACTAGCCTCGTCAAGAAGTCCTCCATCGCACGTGCAGAGTTATCCCAGGAATATCTTTCCGCGAATCGCCGGGCACGCCGCCCCATTTCCTCACGGGCCTGATGGTCTGACAGCAGAGAACCAATGGCCAGGGTGAGTCTTTGGTGGTCACCATGCGGAACCAGTAGGCCAGTCTCACCAGATACGACAGATTCTCGTAGTCCTGGTGAATCGCTGGCCACGGTTGGAGTCCCACAAGCGCTCGCTTCGAGACAGGAAATACCCCAACCCTCTTTGGATGATGTGAGAGCGTGAAGCCAGCATGTCCGTAAGAGTTCTAATTTCCTCTTTTCACTAACATATCCCATGAAGTCTATCTGATTGGTGATGCCTAGCTTGATACAGAGAGATTCAAGTCGCCTACGGTCATCACCTATTCCTGCTATCTTGAGGGTTACTTCTACACCCTGCTGTGCCAGCTTATCGACTGCGTGAAGAAGTAGGTCGACACGCTTGTACTTCTTGAGTCGACCTAAGTAGAGGACGGTTGGATCTACTGAACGAGCATGGTCGGGGTGAGGGCTGTACCAGTCGAGGTCAATTCCGTTTGGGATCACCTTAATCTGTTCAGAATGGAATCCTCTTTTCACCAAATCCTCCTTGGTACTTTCAGAGACAGCGATTGTAGGAGTGTTAGAGAAGATCCAAGGTATCGGTCGTTCTAGCAGCCAGGTCGCTGATGCGATTGGGATCCCGGCTTCCTCAAAGGCAGTCAAGCCAAACAGGTGATGTACAAGTAAGACAATGTTTGACCGAGTCCAGCAAGGTGTGAAGAGGGGCACCTTGTTGAGGTCCTCCACTACCACGTCAAATGACTCATGAGAGAGGTGACGTAGGTAGTATGCAGCTGCGGCAAACAAGAAGGTATAACGGGCACCGGTTCGGTGAACATTAATCCCACCAAGATCTACTCGTGCAGCACACCCACTCCAGCCCGATGTTAGGAGCGTCACCTCATGTCCTAGCTGGACCATGCGGCTAAAGGTTTCATGGAGATGGACCTCAGCGCCCCCGGCTAAGGGGTTTTCCCGGTCGAGCCAATTCACGACCAGAATGCGCATTGGCTAGCCCGTCAGGTCTTGTGGGATTGTTTGGTTTTTCGATTGGTCCTTGAAGACTGCATCGAGAACGCCATTCACAAAGCGGGGTGAATCACTTCCACCGTAGGCTTCCGCTAAGAGAATGGCCTCTTGGATAGACACTTTAGGTGGAACTTCGTCCAGATAAGAAATCTCTACCGCCGCAATCCGGAGGACTCCCCTGTCAATGCTCGAAACACGGTCGAGATGCCAGTTGTCCAATGCCGAACGAATATGAGTATCTATCTCCTCAAGATGATTATCGATCAGCGTTACTAGCGTTCTTATGTACGGCATTCTTGTCTGTGAAATAAGACGTGTTGCAGTTGTGTCACTGAGAGCGTCTATCAAGCTGCCAGCGCATCCTGAGCTCTCCCACCTGTAATGAATTTGGAGGACCCAGGCTCGCGCTCGTGTTCGATCGATCCGGATTCGGCGAGCATACGTCGGCCTGTCATTCTCACTCAATTACCAGCCAGCCTTGCATAGAGGTTTACCATCTGAAGAGCTGCTACCGCCGCCTCATATCCCTTGTTCCCTAACCCCTTCCCGGCCCTCGCCAGCGCTTGTTCCCGGTTGTCCGTGGTAAGTACGCCAAACAGAATCGGGATTGACGCTTCCCGGGCAACAGCGGCGACTCCGTCATTTGCTGCGGAGCATACGTACTCAAAATGAGGAGTTTCACCTCGAATCACACACCCCAAGGTTACGATTGCATCATGACGATCAAGCCCAAGCACTAGCGATGCTGCCTGTGGTAACTCCCATGCTCCTGGGACACGTATGATCTCAATGGATTCCGTCTTCAGTCCGTATCCTGTAAAGCACTCCATTGCTCCTGCGACCAAGCGATCAGTGACGTCCGTATTGAATTGACTAGCTATGACCGCAATGGAGATGCTGGTAGGGTCAAATGTGCTTGGGAAAACAGTGATTGGTGCCCCATCACTACTCATAAGGTGTGACCTAACTTAGAGCGTTTGGTTTCGAGATATCGTTCATTGTGTTGGTTAGGTTCTACCTGCAATGCCTCAGTACCAGCGATCTCGATATCATAGCCATCCAAACCTACTATCTTCCGTGGATTGTTTGTGAGGAGGCGAATCGAGTGGAGCTTCAGGTCCAGAAGGATTTGCGCCCCAATGCCATAATCCCTGAGGTCGGGTTTGAAGCCCAGCTTTTCATTAGCTTCGACCGTATCTAACCCTTCATCCTGAAGCTCATAAGCCCTCACCTTATTCCCCAGCCCAATCCCGCGGCCCTCCTGTCTAAGATAGATGATTGCCCCCTGGCCTTCAGCATCGATCTGTCGCATAGCAGCAATCAGTTGTTCACCGCAGTCACATCTCATAGAGCCGAACACATCGCCCGTCATACATTCAGAGTGCATTCGAACCAAAACACCCGGCTTGCCGCTCGGATCCCCCCTTGTAATTGCGAGGTGTTCACGACCATCAAGCATGCTTTCGTATGCTATGACGTGGAACTCTCCATACTTCGTTGGAAGTTTGGCCTCAGCAATACGTTGTATGATCCGCGTTTTTGTCAGCCGGTATGCGACCATCTGAGCCACGGTTATGAATCTGAGTCCGTGTTCAATGGCGAACTTTTCTAGCTCGAGCCGGCGCGCCATCGTCCCATCTTCGTTCAGGATCTCACAGATTACTCCAACAGGAGGCAATTCTGCCATTCGAGCGAGGTCCACCGAAGCTTCTGTTTGCCCAACTCTCCGGAGAACCCCTCCAGATTTTGCTCGGAGTGGAAAGATGTGGCCGGGACGCCTCAGGTCACTAGGGTCAGAGTTTGGGCTTGTAAGGATTTCGATTGTCTTGGCTCTATCTTGAGCACTGATTCCTGTCGTCACACCAAAACGACGGTGAGCATCTACTGAGATCGTAAAGGCTGTTTCTTGCGGATCAGTGTTGCGTTGGGTCATAAGCGGAAGATCAAGGTCATCCGCTCTCTCATCGGTTAATGCTACGCAGATTAGCCCTCGGCCGTGTTTGGTCATGAAGTTCACATGATCAGGTGTGACTTTAGCCGCAGCCATCACCAAATCTCCTTCATTCTCGCGGTCTTCATCGTCAGCTACGATGACCATCCGTCCCTCTCGGATATCCGCTATAGCCTTCTCTACTGTTTCGAAGTCCATTGTCTCTCTCTCACTCACCTCGTTTTGAGAGAATCTTGCTGACGTATTTCCCAATAAGATCTCCCTCGACATTCACTTGATCCCCACGTTCAAGATCACCGAGGTTTGTATGCTGAAAGGTGAAGGGTATCACACCAATCTGACAAACGCAGTCTTGCCGTAGCTTGCCTATAGTTAAGCTCACGCCATTGATAGCGATCGATCCCTGCGAGATTGTGAGTGCATAGACGTCCTTATGGATGGAAAATTCCATCATCCGATATTCCCCTTCCTTAACAGATTGAACGAGGTATCCCGTACTATCGACATGTCCTTGAACAATATGACCATCTATCCGCCCCCCTACCTGAACAGCTCTTTCTAGATTAACCCTTTTCCCCACCTCATACGCTCCTGCGATCGTTCGCTCAAGTGTCGGGCCAATAACATCGAAGGCAAGGTATTCGGATGTCACAGAAGTTACTGTTAGACAGGTCCCGTCTACCGCCACTGACGCGCCCGGTTGCAGTTGGCTTGCGAGTACGGGGGCCTCTATAGAAAAACGTCGGATCTCTTGATGGTCCTCGATTCCAGTGATCTGTCCCGTTTCTTCTACTATCCCATTGAACATCAGTCAGATTTCCGGTCAAGCACGATAAGAGTATCCCTACCGTGTAATTGTGGAGGCATTGCTGGGAGGAAGTCGTCCCATTTCAATGTTTCTCCGCTATCGCCGAATGCCGGAATACCCTCTGAGCCAAGTGTTTTAGGGGCAACAAACAAGTATAGGCGTTGAACTAAATCTTTTCGAATTAGGCTATTCGCTAGCTTGGCCCCACCCTCACACAAGATTGATTGAACTCCTAATTCCTGAACAACTCCTAAAATCGATTCAAGATCGAGACCCTGATTGGATTTTGGGACTGAATGGACATGACCTCCGAGCGATTCGAGCCTTGTGATTTCTCTTTCAGGAGCATCCTCGTGGGTGAATATATGAAGAGGGTTGAGTTCTAGGTCGTCGAATATCACAGCATCACTGGGAAGTTCGGCACGGGCATCTAGAACGAGCCTTCGGACCTGGCTTCGCCCCCGCGGGGCCATTCGTACCGTCAGGCGCGGGTTGTCCACTTTAAGGGTTCCATTTCCAATAAGAATTGCGTCGAAGCCTGTTCTCAAGCGATGGACTTCTCGTTCCGCTTCCGGGCAGGTTATTTGGGTGCGGATCGCACCAGATGTTCCGATATAGCCATCCATGCTTAAAGCTAGCTTTAGGGCTATGTAGGGAGTTTCATGAGTCGCGGCATAGAAAAATGACGGATTTTCTGTTCGTCCGATGATCGAGTCCCATACCGGGCCTATTACTTCTATCCCCCCTCCGGTCAATGTATACCTCCCACCGCCCTCGTCTATCCCTGGCTCAGCCGCACCGTAAACGACACGAGATACGCCAGCCTGGAGCAATGCCTGAGAACATGGCGGCGTTTTACCTTCATGATTACATGGCTCGAGGCTTACATAAGCTGTTGCCCCCTCTGCTTTACTCCTAGCAGCTTCTAGGGCAACAATCTCGGCGTGGGGTCCTCCGAACTCCCTATGATATCCCTCGCCGACAACCTGATTATTCAGCACAAGAACACAGCCAACGAGTGGATTGGGGTGTACGCGACCCCACCCCCGTCGGGCGATCTTACGTGCCCAGTCAAGATAGGCCAGATCTTCTCGAGAGAGGTCTGCTTGATCAGAAATCTGTACTTCATTCATCGCTTGACATTAATCATCGGACACTCAGCCGGGCAGCTAGGCTTAAGAAGCCAGATCCCTGGGTGGGATCAATAGGCCCTAGGGCGTACCCCTCTAGCATCGGAGGTCCGAACGCCCAACCGACTTCAGTCGACAGCTGTACGATTAGTAGATTCAAAGAAACACCACTGAATAGAACCGGACGGTGAATAACTAATGGGGCGTTAAACTCTGTAGGGTCGCTACCCTTTGGTAATACGCTGAGTTTGACTTCAGAGTTATGAAAATCTAAGCCAGCTCCGGCCATCAACCCTAGCGAAGACATACTCTTGCCGATAGTTAGGCGTACTGAAGAGATCGATGGTTCTATCACAAGACTAGTTGAGTAGTGGCCAGATTCCCAATCAAGGGTCAGGGGACCCATAAACCTGCGGGACATACTGAGAGCAATTCCGGGAAGGGTGAATGTCTCACGCACTAGTCCAAGGCGCATACCCAAAGAGAATGCCCCCATTCTACTATCAAGCCCTATTTCCTTTGGGAAGAAAAGCAAATTTCCTTGCGCCATCAGGTCTAAAGAGAAGAGCCCACCTACAGTAGGTTTCACTTGAAAACCTTCAAACAATCCTGCGATGAGATTCCCCTGGATTGTCCCAAGTACAAACTCCGTTTTGGCCAGTCCGGTCACAGGCTCGTGGGTGATGACTGGAATATGGGCTCTTAATCCGGCTACCCGGAACGACACATCGAATCTCGGGGTGTTCCTCCTAAGTGGCCCCCAGCTCCCAGGTGTAGCAGAACCCAAACCGAGCAGGAGTCCTGTGTCTGTGAGGAGTCCACGGGCAGCTAGGGTGCCATCAACACATGCGTGTGGCATTTGTGGTGCGCCATCAACACATCCGGAGACCAAAGGTTGCACTTGTTGTGACGAGCCAGCCGATGGTGAGGATAAGACTAGCAAGATGAGCAATGCCAGCGCCCGAGTGCTCACCTGTATTTGATTCCTCCCCCCTCTATGATTTCTCCAATCACCCAAGCGTCGCTCCCCTTCTCACGAGCTGATGAAATCAGTGATGAGGTATGCGTCTCGTCTACCACGGCAATCATTCCGATGCCCATATTGAAAACACGATCCATCTCTTCGATTGAAACACCACCACCCTCTTGGAGGATGCGAAAGGCCGAAGGTATCTCCCAGGAAGATCTATCAATTACTGCTCCTAACCCCTGAGGTAGCACTCTTTGAAGGTTTCCAGGGATCCCACCACCAGTGATATGAGCAAGCCCTTCGATTGAGTTATGGGACAGAGGTTCGATAAGAAGCGGTAGGTAACTTTGATGAACTGTCATCAATTCTTCCGCGACAGTTTTCCCTAAACCGGGGAGTTCACTGCTATGCGACAGGCCCATTACTTCGAATATGATATGCCTTGCTAGGGTGTATCCATTCGTGTGCAAGCCGGAGGAAGCATAACCGACAAGGATGTGGCCTTCCTTAATTCTAGATCCATCCAAGAGAGAGTCCTTACCCACAATCCCTACGATAAATCCCGCCAAATCATATTCACCTGGCGAATAGAGATCAGGGAGTTCTGCTGTTTCGCCTCCAAGCAGAGCACAACTGTTCTCCTTACATGCTTCAGCTACGCCTCGGACCACTTCTGAGACTACTGCTTCCTCAAGTTTTCCTAGTCCCAAATAGTCAAGAAAGAAGAGTGGCCGTGCCCCTTGGACGAGTATGTCGTTCACACAGTGGTTCACGATATCACGGCCAATCGTATCATGAACCCCAGTCATAAAAGCCAATTTAATTTTAGTACCTACCCCATCGGCGCTTGATACTAGGATGGGGTCTACCACATCTCCGGGGACCCGATAGAGCCCGCCAAAACTCCCAATTTCTGAAAGCGTCCACTCGTCCGCGGTAGATTGAACTAGTTTTCCCAGGCTTTGCACAGAACGCTCAGCAGCATCCAAGTCAACTCCTGCTTCGCGATACTTCATATCACTCTCAGGCAAAAGGCTCTGTTCCCTCATCAATCTCGAAAGTTGTCATAGCACTAAGTTTTCTCACACGCTCGAAAATGTCTGATTCAGTCAGGTCCCTAAGGCCATCAATACTGAACTTCTCCACCGCGAATGAACCGAGCACAGACCCATATACCATAGCTCGCCGAAGGTTGGCAACTGAGGTGGAATTTTTTTGCGATATGTATCCCAGAAGTCCTCCTGCAAAAGCATCACCCGCACCGGTCGGATCAAATACCTGTTCCAGAGGGAATCCTGGTACAAAGAAGACCCAGTCGTCAGCGAAGAGTGCAGCCCCGTGTTCGCCCTTTTTTACTACAACCACCTGAGGTCCCCTTTCTTGGATCCATCGGGATGCTTGAAGCAGGTTTGTTTTCTCGGAGAGCTGACGGGCCTCTTCATCGTTCAGCATAAGGATGTCCACCCTGGCCAGGAGGTCGATGAGGGATTCACGTTTGCCCTCAATCCAGTAATTCATGGTGTCACAAGCTACCAAGGTAGGTGAATTGACTTGGTCTAATACCTGGTGCTGTAGAGTTGGGTCTATGTTTCCTAAGAAGACATATTCTGACTGCTGAAGTTCTTCGGGGATTCTTGGGTTGAATCCTTCGAACACTCCAAGGCGTGTCTCTATCGTATCACGGTTACTTAAGTCTGAATGATACTTTCCTACCCAAGAGAAGCTTTCTCCACGCTCTCTCTGAATTCCTGAGAGGTCTACACCTCGATTCTTGAGAAATGCAAGCTGATCGAGTGGATAATCATCTCCTACCACACCCACGACGCTAACATCGCTCAGGAGTGAGGCGGAAGCTGAAAAGAAGACCGCAGATCCACCGATCACTCGTTCGGCATGACCGAATGGAGTATCTACTGAGTCTAGAGCAACACTACCTACTGCAAGGATCGACATATCGAGATAATCCGGTTAAGCGAAAAGCTTTCACGTGCCATCGTTCGCTATCTCCTGCATCATTCTTTTAGGTGCAGTGATCCCTAGGATGGCAAGCCCATTACGCAACACAATCTGCAAGGATCGAGCGAGGATAAGCCGCGCACCCCGAATCTTGGAATCATCTACGAGTACTGCGAGATTTGGATTCCGGCTTGGATTACCGGCATGGTACCAGGTATTTGCTACGCCGGCGGTCTGTTCAAGGTACTCACACACGATATGTGGGGTGCGATTCTCCGCTGCACGGGCTAGTACACTAGGGAAATCTCTGAGTTGGTTAATAAGCAGACGCTCATGATTGTCCGTAAGCAGAGATAAATCAGCTGATCCTGCTTCAATCTCCTCAGGCATAATTTGTGCCTTGGAGAAGATTGAGTGCATCCGAGCATGGGCGTACTGGATTTTGTACATCGGATTCTTATCAGAGTAGTCGAGTGCTGCATCTAAATCAAAGACCATCTGAGCATCCGGTTTCCTCATTTGGAAGAAGTACCTAGTCACATCAGTGCCAACTTCTGTATAGAGTTCCCGAAGGGTGGTGGTGGTGCCAGCTCGTTTCGAGAATTTCACTTCACTTCCTTCTCTCACGACCCGAACCATTTGGTGCAGTACGTATTCTGGGTACCCCTGTGGCAGCCCTAGGGCCTGTAGCCCGCTTCTTACTCGATCAACAGTACCATGGTGGTCCGACCCCTGGACATTGATCACGCGTTCGTACCCTCGTGTCCACTTATGCATATGGTATGCAATATCGGGAAGGAAGTATGTCGGGAGGCCATTTTTCCTGACCATTACGCGATCCTTTTGATCATCAAATTCTGTCGTTTTGAGCCAAGTGGCGCCTGCGCGTTCATACACTAAGCCTGTTTCCCTTAGAGCTTCCAGCGTTGACTTCACACGGCCGGTGTGATGTAAGGAAGATTCGAGATAGTGCTCGTCGAAATGGACTCCAAAATCATTCAGATCACGGTCTTGTTCCTCCCGAATGGATCGGACTGAGAAATTACGGATCTGCTCTGTAGCTTTCTCCGATTCATCAATCACAAACTGATCCCCGAATTCCTCGGCTAGTGACTCAGCAAGTTCATTGATGTATTGACCATGGTACCCTCCTTCTGGTATCTCCCCCTGCCCACCGAATAGAGCTAGATATCGGACCCTTACACTCTCCACGAGCTTGTCTATTTGTGTTCCAGCATCGTTGTAATAGAACTCTCGATGCACCTGCCATCCTGTCCACTCCAGCAAAGAGGCGATCGCATCTCCCAGGGCAGCTTGTCGGCCATGACCAAGGTGGAGTGGCCCAGTGGGATTGGCGGATACGAACTCGACCATAACTTGCGAGCCTTCGCGGGTGTTCTCTCTCCCGAAAGCTTCGTTCCTGGCCACGATCTCGTCTAAGAGCGATGTAGCCATAACCGCAGATAGCCTGAAATTCAAAAATCCTGGGCCGGCAACCTCAATTGATGTAATCCCTGCTCTGTCCTTCTTTACCCGAGCAGCGATTTCTTCCGCAATATCGCGAGAAGGCTTATCAAGTCTTCCGGATAGGGTTAGGGCAATGTTGCACGTAACATCACCGTGGCTAGGGTCGCGTGGGCGTTCAAGATTGATCTCGACTTCATCCAATCCCATTTCTTTGATCGCCGCATTAAGAGCGATTCCTATGGGTTCATGAAGCACTGTTCAGCTATCGGATTTGGAGCCAGATGATCTTGATCCAGAGCTTTCAGTTTCAGATTTAGACCTCTTCTTCGAGGCCTCCTTATTAAGATCTGAGGAAGATGTCTTCTCCACTCCCGAATCCGAATCTGACTTATTGATCTCTCCACCACTCTCTGAGGAAGCCTTCTTTTTGTAGTCCTCAGATCGGTAATCAGTGATGTAAAAGCCTTCTCCCTTAAAAATGAGGCCTGCCCCCCCTGAAATCATTCGTTCTGAATCTTCACCGCAATCTGGACACTTGGCTCCGGGGGCTGCGGAGATCCTTTGAAAAACCTCAAACTGATGCCCGTTTGGGCAGCGGTAATCGTAGGTTGGCATGGGCAATCAAGCTAACTATGGGGGGCATGGGTGCCTACCCGTGGTAGGCACCCCATTCTGAACGGAAGGCATCACTTAGTTCGCCTAACGTTACACCAGCTTTCACGGATGAAATGAGTCGGGGCATAAGATTCTCATCTCCACGGGCGGCTGAACGTACATCTTCAAGTTGAGCCCTGATCTCGACATCTCTTCTTCGCTCCTTATGTGACCGGAGACGAGTGATCTGTTCCTGCTCCAATATCTCGTAGTCGGGCTTCTCTATATGTCGAACCTCATCCTCTTCGGTATGTACGTTTACTCCTACGATTGTTCTACGCCCAGATTCTACATCTAGCTGAACTTTATATGCTGCAGTTTGGATTTCTTCCACCATGTACGCGATAGCTTTGGACGCGCCCCCTAATTCTTCAATTGTTTCCAGGTAGTTGAGGGCTAAACGTTCAATTTCGTTAGTCAAAGCTTCAACGTAATATGAACCCCCAAGCGGATCAGCCGTTCTTGTTATACCGGATTCAGAGGCAATGATCTGTTGCGTCCTAAGGGCCAGTTTAGCCGCTTCCTTTGTCGGTAAAGTAAGAGCCTCATCGTAGCCGTTTGTGTGAAGGGACTGGCTACCACCGAGTGTAGCCGCAAGAGCTTGTATCGTTACGCGAACAACATTATTGAGAGGTTGCTGAGCACTTAACGTGGAACCACCCGTCTGAGTATGGAATCGGAGGCGACACGAATTGTCGGACGCTTCGTAATGTCGCCTCAAAAGTGAGGCCCAAAGGCGACGGGCGGCCCGAAACTTCGCTACTTCCTCGAGAAGGTCATTATGAGCTGCAAAAAAGAACGAGAGACGAGGAGCAAAAGCCTCGATATCAAGGCCGGCCTCGACTGCACGCGCTGTGTATTCCAGACCATTAGCGAATGTGAACGCAAGTTCTTGAGGAGCAGTAGCACCCGCTTCGCGAATATGGTATCCCGAGATGGATATCGGGTTCCAATTCGGAAGTTCATCTTTGCAGAAGGCAATAATATCTGTGACTAGGCGGAGGCTATTCTCTACTGGGTAGATATATGTTCCACGCGCTACGTATTCCTTAAGAATATCATTTTGTAGTGTGCCACCAAGTAGATCGCGGGCAACACCCTGCTCATCCGCAACTGCAACGTAAAGGGCTAACAAGACCGCAGCAGTAGAGTTGATGGTCATTGAAGTGGATACTTTACCTAGAGGTATCCCTTCAAACAGGGTTTTCATGTCTTCAAGGGAATCTATGGCTACCCCAACCCGTCCAACCTCACCTATTGCTATCTTAGCATCGGAATCATGTCCCATCTGGGTCGGCAGGTCGAATGCGACTGAGAGTCCAGTTTGCCCCCGTTCTAGGAGGTAGTGGAATCTTTCATTCGTTTGCTGAGGAGTGCCGAAGCCCGCGTACTGCCGCATCGTCCATAGACGCTCCCTATACATATCTGGATGGATCCCTCTGGTGAAAGGAAAAGTCCCAGGGGGAGGGGTTTCTTCAGTGTTTGCTGTATTGTAAACAGTTTCTACTTCAATACCACTGTCGGTGCAAACTGGCTGATCTTTCCTCTTTCCGTTCATTACTCAGATCGTCCCCTCTTCAAGTGGCACAAGCTCTACCAAGATTTTGCCCTTTTCTACTGCATCTCCACTCGCCACATGGATTATCTGAACATACCCGCCTGCCTGCGCCCTCACCTCGTTCTCCATCTTCATTGCTTCTACGATTACGAGCCCCTGTCCTGCCTCAACTGACTCTCCCTCCTCAACTTCTACACTGATGATCGTACCCGGCATGGGTGCAATGACTGCTTCAGGATGTTGGACCTCACTTTCTTGCAGTTCCACTGCCTTGATAGCCCTACCCAGTCGGTCAAGCACATTCACATAGAACCTGCGTTTGTTGCATAGGATGTCCCAGACCCCCCTACCCCGTTTGATCGCGTGGATAGACTGGGAAACTCCATCCAGGATTAGGCTGTAATCGTTTGTCTTCTCAAGTGTGGCCAAATCCACAAGAACCGATTCTCCATTAATCCTCACTAGGTCACTAGTGATCTCGATTTCAAAAGTCGAGTCTTCCACCTTGACTTCGTAAATCATTGATTCTCGGATCGTCTCAGAACCACGACGGTTTCGATGTGCGCAGTCTGAGGGAAAAGGTCAAATGCTTGATACTCTATTAATGCATAGGCAGGTCCCAGTCGATTGAGGTCACGAGCAAGGGTAGCTGGATCACAGCTAACGTAGATTATCGTTTCTGGGGGAGCATCTAGAATTTGAAGCGGAATTGTGCTCTCTAGCCCGCTACGTGGAGGATTGAGAATCAACAAGTCTACAGGCAGAAAGTTTGATAAGTGTTCTTCAACTGCGCCCTGAACTGTACGGTAATTACCGCTCCTCTTCTCACAGTAAGACGTTAGGGCGGCTTCATTCACATCAATCCCCACAACTGTGGCACCTGAACTAGCGAGCTGTCGGCCGTAGTAGCCGACCCCACAATATGCGTCGACTGCGCTATCTGGTGACCCAGCTGTTGCTATCACGTGTTCCTGTAATAGCTGGGCAGCTGCTCGATTAACCTGGAGGAAGACATCGCCTACTAAGAGGAGTCCTTCCTCAACCCATATGTCTTCATGAACTCTGCCATAGACCAATTCTATAGCACCTGTATCTGAGGGTTCATGCCAAACAGTGGATACCGACGGTAAATGTTTCATCAAAGCTTCAGGACTCCAGGCACTCGTTCCACCCTCAATGAGTAGATCTATGCCTGATTTTGAGTTTCGGAGGGTTAGCCGTAGATGTCCTCCGAATGGTAGTCGTCTGGCGCCGGTTCCCCAGTTGTCTCTAAGAGATGTCCAGGCAGAGGTTATCTCTGGCTCAGCTAGGATGCACTCACCCTTCACATCAACGACATGGCTAGGTCGATCGAGCCCATGGAAGCCGGCCACAACTCTCCCAGCGCGAAGTCTTCTGAGGGTAAACGTCATCCTATTACGGTACTGTGATAGATCTGGTGAGGCTGTGACCGGGACCTTGTCCACTTCTAGCCCTCCAATCCTCGACAGGGCTTCTACCACAAACTTCCCCTTCCATTTCAATTGTTCAGAGTACGGGATGTGCTGGAGAGAGCATCCGCCACACTTGTCATAAAGTGAACAAAGAGGATTGCTCCGTTCCTCAGTCGGGTGCAGGATTTCCTCAAGCTGACCTCTCGCCCATCGACGTTTTAGTGTGGTTACTTTGACACGAGCTTTGTCTCCAGGCGCAGTACGCGGTATGAAGATGATACGTCCGTCAGGTAGCTCGCCTACTCCTGATCCATTCGAGGCTAGACTTCGGATCGTGACGTCTGTGAGTCCACTAGCAGGGACGTTAAGTGTCATTCTCTAGGGGGCTCCCGTAATATCCCTTCTGACTGCCAACGTGACATCTTAGGTGTGGTTCTAGATAAACGGGTCCGTTGGTCTTCCTTTGCTTCAAGGAGCGCTCCAGCAATCGCGATCAAGCGAATTACTTCTGGATCTACTGGGGCGTCATTGAGCAACTCCGGATGTTCTTCTAGGTATCGAATTGAAAGACGCCCCTCTACAAAATCTGGTTCATCCATAACTCTTCGTTGAAATGATGCACAATTTTCAACCCCAAGTAATAAGAATTCATCAAGAGCTCTGGCCATGCGTTGTATCGCAGCAGCTCGCGTGCTCGCGTGCACTATCAGCTTCCCAAGCAAGGGGTCATAGTGTTCGGAGATGTAAGAGCCTTCTCTTATCCCACCATCCCAACGAACTCCGGTTCCGGTCGGTACCTCGAGGCGGGTCACGGTTCCGGTAGAAGGAAGAAGTCCCATTTGCGGGTCCTCTGCAGTGATTCTACACTCGATTGCATGCCCTGATATCCGCACGTCCTCCTGGGTGAAGTTGAGTGCTTCTCCGGAAGCAATACGAATTTGCCAGTCCACAAGGTCCAGACCAGTTACTAGCTCAGTTACCGGATGTTCTACTTGGATTCGAGTATTCATTTCGAGGAAGTAATAGTTCCCGTCTTCATATAGAAACTCGACGGTCCCTGCACCGGTATATCCGATAGCTGTTGCCGCTTGCACTGCAGTTTGCCCTATGGACTCTCGCTCCGCTGAGGAGAGGGCGATAGCTGGTGCTTCTTCAACAAGTTTCTGATGTCGACGCTGGATCGAACATTCGCGTTCTCCCAGGTGAACAACTGAGCCCTGCATATCTCCGAGTATTTGAACTTCGATATGGCGAGGTCGCTTAAGCGCGCGTTCTAGATAGAGTGTACGGTCTCCAAAAGCCGAAAATGCTTCTCTTTGGGCTGCCTCGAAGGCCGCATTAAATTGGTCCGCCCTTTCAACTGTTCTCATCCCCTTCCCCCCACCTCCAGCAGCAGCTTTAACCAGCACGGGAAACCCTATTTCCTGTGCGATGCCTAAGGCCGCTTCAACAGTCGATAGGGGTTTAGTAATCCCCGGAATTATAGGAATACCGGCATCCTGCATGTAGCGCCTTGCCTGGATCTTATCACCCATCACCTCAATGACCTCAGACGAAGGCCCAACGAATATCAAACCCCCATCTTCCACCGCTTTTGCAAAGGAAGAACGCTCGGCAAGGAACCCGTAACCAGGATGAATCGCATCTACTCCGGCGACCTTAGCTACCTCAATGAGGCGCTCTGCCCTTAGATAACTCTCTGAAGAGGGGGCTGGACCAATGTGGTATGCCTCATCAGCGGCTAGGACATGTGGTGCCAATCGATCAGGATCGGAGTACACAGCTATAGTGCGGATCCCACGTTCCTGAGCGGATCTGATTATACGCACGGCGATTTCACCGCGGTTAGCTACTAAAAGAGAGTGAATCAAGGAATTTGTTGAATCGGAAAGAGATAGAAGTTCAATGTGTTACGCCATTTAAACCAAAATTTGCAAGTGAAGTGTCATCAGGTGCGAGCTCAATAGGACGGGGCTATGACTTACTCTATCTCACTCCGAACTGCTTCAGCACTCTGGCAGGCTATAATGGGATATTCCCGTGTTTCTTAGGTGGATTGTGATCACGCTTGTTCTGTAACATGTCCAGGGCGCTAATCAGCCGCTCACGTGTTTCACGAGGGTCTATCACATCATCTACATAGCCTCTGGCAGCCGCTATATAAGGATTAGCAAATGTTTCTCGATACTCTTCAATTTGTGCGGCCTCAGCAGCTTCTGAATCCTCAGCCTCGTCCAATTCCCGCCGGAACAGAATCTCTACCGCTCCCTTTGGCCCCATCACGGCGATCTCAGCTTGAGGCCATGCTAGGTTGATATCACTACGAATGTGTTTGGAATTCATCACATCGTAAGCCCCACCGTAGGCCTTGCGAGTAATGACCGTCAGTTTCGGTACGGTTGCCTCTGCAAAGGCGTATAGAAGTTTGGCTCCATGACGAATAATGCCTCCATGTTCCTGGGCTACTCCGGGCAGGAAACCAGGGACATCCTCGAAAACGACCAAGGGGATATTAAAGGCGTCACATAACCGAACGAATCGAGCACCCTTGTCCGACGCATCAATATCAAGTGCACCTGCAGAAGATTCAGGCTGGTTCGCTACAATACCTACAGTCCTTCCACCCAGACGCGCAAAGCCCACAATGATATTCTGAGCGAATTGAGCATGGATTTCATATAAGTCACCCTCGTCGACCACACACTTGATGACTTCCCGCATATCGTAGGGTTGATTGGGGTTGTCAGGTACTATTGCTAAGAGCTTATCGTCTCTGCGGTTAAAGGAGTCAGAAGACTCTAGGACCGGTGGCAACTCGGTATTGTTTTGAGGCAAATAACCCATCAATTCACGCACCGATGCTAGGCACTCAGGCTCACTCTCACATGCAAAGTGTGCAACTCCAGATACTGAAGCATGCACTTCAGCCCCACCCAAACCTTCCATGTCAACATCCTCATGCATCACGGTCTTCACGACATTCGGACCGGTAACAAACATGTAACTGGTCCCCTTAACCATGTAGACGAAATCAGTGATTGCAGGTGAATACACCGCCCCACCTGCGCACGGGCCAAGGACGACACTAATTTGGGGAATCACCCCCGAGGCGAGTGTATTCCTTAGAAAGATGTCAGCATATCCCCCGAGGCTTACAACACCTTCTTGTATACGTGCACCTCCGGAATCATTTAATCCGATGAGTGGGGCACCGTTCTGCAAAGCCAGGTCCTGAATCTTCACGATCTTCTCAGCATGAGCTTCAGACAGTGAGCCACCAAAAACTGTAAAATCCTGGCTGAACACATATACCAATCGCCCGTGGATTGTACCGTAACCGGTCACGACTCCATCCCCAAGGATCTTCTTCTGATCAAGTCCGAATTCTACAGATCGATGAGTTACAAACCGATCTAATTCTATAAACGAATCTTCATCTAGTAGAAGATTCAGACGTTCACGCGCGGAGAGTTTACCTTTTCCATGTTGGGCAGTGAGACGTTCTTCTCCACCCCCTTCTTCGGATCTGCGTCGCAGTTCCTCGAGCCTTTTGAGTTTCTCATATATTGACATCAGACTCTTAGGCTTCAGCCGACAGGTAGAAGAATGCCTTCATCGATATAAACTACCTCGGTACGCCGGATAATTCGTCCATCCACAAGTGAATAAATACCAGCCGCACCCTCAATTTCACGTAACCCTTCGATTGCTATTCTAATTTCTTCTGGAGATTCAGCGCCCCCCTTCAGACCTTCGATAAGTAGAAGTGCAGTATCATAACCGAGAGCAGGAACTCTACTGATGAGACTTCTCTGAAAATGCCTCTCGTATGCTTTCCGGAATTGTATAGACGTATTTGTATTTTCCGTACGACCTACAGAGGAAGTAGCAACTACTCCTGTGGTGTGACGAAGATCTACTGTCTCCAGTACCCGAGGGTCAGTCCATCCAGATGTCCCGAGTATATCTATGGCTAATGTATCTAATCCGTAGTGAACTATCTGGGGTGCGATGAACTCCACATCCTCTGTGGGGATAGGTAAGAAAAGTGCGACAGGCTCAAGCATCTCTACATGCAGAGTATCGTCTTCCTCGAGACCGAGTGCTGCAATCTCCGCAGCCCTCAAAGCATTCTGGGCCTCTATAATTTCTTCACCAAAGAAAGTTGCTCCTACCTGATATGCGTAACGGCCAACAATCGGCAGGCCTAGGCTTCGCGACATCTCTACGAATGCATCGGCCTCTTGAACAGATTCCGAGCTTTGCGAGTGCAATACTGCAATCCGCATGTACCCATATTCAGAGGCGTACCTGGCCATTTCCGCAGCAGCTACCGGATCTGGACCCTCCAGAGAATAAACCCCCTCTCCTGCACGGGAGGCACTTCGGGCAGTGGGTGAAACAAGTGGGAGCCCAATCTGACGCGCACTCCCAGCAATCTCAAGAGAAGTATCTTCTAGAAATCCTACCACTCCTCGAATACTTGAATCCTCAAGTTCCCTAACTAAGACCCGAGTGAGTTCCGGGTCACCCTGGTCATCTACTGAGGTGATTCGCACGTCTAATAGGGCTTCACTCATTTCCACTGCTGCGACTTCAACCCCTTCGGCTATCAGTTGAGCAAATTCAGCGAGTCCTGGTGGTCCCCCAAATGGAAGTAGCATCGCAAGCTCAAGGATTATCAGCTCATCCTGAGAAGTATCTTGCAGTGCTTCCTCTGCGACCATGGAGTCTTTAGATGGGATATCTTGCTTCCGCATTTCTCCCAAACGCTCAGACCTTCCTACTTCGTTCCCACCGGAAATAGCCTGATCTTCAGCAGGAAGATTCACCGAAAGCCCACCCGGGGTGCCCACCAGATGGCAACCACTGGAGATTACGATAGTGAGAGCTAGCCCGATCGACGTAATCAGAATCTTCTGTAACCAAAATCCCCCAGTCATACGAACGCAGCAGAAAGCGGGAACAAGACCCTACACCTCTGTTGCTGCAAACACCCCATCGCTAGTCCTCGGCAATCTCTGCCTCAGGCTCAGCAGCTTCGTCTTCTTCTGGCGATTCTTCTGCCTCAGGCTCAGCAGCTTCGTCTTCTTCTGGCGATTCTTCTGCCTCAGGCTCAGCAGCTTCGTCTTCTTCTGGTGATTCTTCTGCCTCAGGCTCAGCAGCTTCGTCTTCTTCTGGCGATTCTTCTGCCTCAGGCTCAGCAGCTTCGTCTTCTTCTGGCGATTCTTCTGGTGATATGAGATCTTCTGAATCGGAAGAAGTCTCCTTTTTGTGCTTCTTTTTCAGTTCTCTATAACCGACTGGTTCATCTTCAGGTCCACTCTCAGCCTCCGCCTTTTCTGCCGCTAAAGCGTCAGCTGCGACTCGAGCTTCCTCAATTTCTTCTGGAGTCTTCTTGTCCGGAGTTTCAGTGATTTCAAGTTCAATTTTCTTATTAGCCAGATCTAAGTGCGTGACCCGGAGGATCACGGAGTCACCTGGCACGTAGTATTCATCAAGGGTTCCATCTTCATCTATGCCAGCATCGCTCAGTGAGATGAACCCTTCAACATCATCTCCAAGATCAACTGTCAGGCCGTCCTCTTCTATCCGAACCACTACTCCGGATGTTTCAGCGTTAGGTGCGAAACGTTCAACAAGGGTTGGCCAAGGATCATCTGTGAGTTGTTTTAACCCCAAGGAGATCCGTTTGTTTTCGGGGTCCACATCAAGCACCATTACATCGATTTTTGCACCCTTTTCTACGATCTCCGAAGGATGCTGAACTCTTTTGGTCCAGCTCATATCTGATACATGGACAAGTCCATCGATCCCATTTTCGATCTCAATGAAGGCCCCGAACGAAGTGAGGTTCCTTACTGTCCCACCCAGACTCGTTCCGGTAGGATATTTTGCAGGCAACGCCAACCAGGGATCTTCTTCAATCTGCTTCATTCCTAGAGAGATCTTCTCATCTTCTTGATCAACCCGAAGGACTACTGCTTCGATAGATTCATTAATTTCAACTACCTTCGAAGGGTGCCGTATATTCCGAGTCCATGACATCTCCGAGATATGCACCAGGCCTTCTACCCCTCGCTCAAGCTCAATGAAGGCCCCGTAATTCGTTATGGACACCACTTTCCCATGGACACGGGCACCGACGGGGTACTTCTTCCCAATGTCCGTCCATGGGTAAGGAAGTAATTGCTTAAGTCCGAGTGAGATTCGCTCTCGGTCCCAATCGATATCTAGGACTTTCACATCGATACTTTTCCCGATATCGACGACCTCGGAGGGATGCCCAACACGGCCCCACGACATGTCAGTGATATGGAGAAGTCCGTCGAGTCCGCCAAGATCAATGAAGGCCCCGAAATCAGTAATATTCTTGACCTGTCCCTCTCGGACCTGACCAATGAGGAGTTCCTTGACCAGTGTATCTCGCTTCTTCTCGCGCTCACCCTCAAGTATGACTCTTCGTGAAACTACGATGTTTCGACGACGCTTATTCAGTTTGATGATCTTGAATTTATAGACCTCTCCTATGAGGTCCTCGATATTCGGAACCCTCCGCAGGGCAATCTGTGATCCCGGAAGAAATGCATCCACTCCCATGAGATCCACAGTGACACCACCCTTGATCTTTCGCACTAAAGTTCCCTTTACGGGACGGTCTTCGTCATGCGCTTCACGGATCTTCTCCCAGACCCGTAAGAAATCAGCCTTCTTCTTCGACAACACGACAGCACCATCGTCATCTTCAAGGCTTTCGAGTAAGACCTCGATCTCTTCCCCTTCAACTGGAAGGTCTTTGAATTCGTCAAGAGTAACCGCCCCCTCACTCTTAAAGCCGAACTCTAAGATCACCACTGCATCGGTCACTTTGAGGACAACGGCCTTGACGATCGCTCCTTCTTTGAATTCTTGGAAATCTGCACTGAAGTGAGCAAGGAGAACCTCAAAGTCTTCTTTCGAAGTAGAGAGCTTTTCTTCTCCGTATGGATCATTGAAGAGTTCCGGTGAAATCCCATCAACAAGCTCGTGAACAGAATTCATCGCCTGTGCTTCTTGGACGGATAACGTTGTCACTTCACCTGTCATAGCGTCGACCACAGTTCCTTCACCAGAATCTAGGTCGTCGTCAGCCGAATCTTGGGCTCCTGTTTCCAGGTCCTGTGGATCCGAGTCGCCTTTAGGCTCTAGGATATCACTCATCACAACTCCAATTGTTACCCGAACGAATGGAAGGGCAACGGAACCGGTGCTTGGAGGACAAGCCCGGGTTGAAGGGTTATTGGAAGGAGAAAAGCTAGATTCTGTCTACAACAGGGTCAACCGATGTGCGAGATCTACAATGGCCTGTACCTGTTCCTCAAACGCCAAACCTGTCGTATCGAGTTCGATAGCACCTTGCGCCTTCTTGAGTGGCGAAATTGCGCGCTGGCTATCCGATTGGTCCCGTGTATCAAGGGTCCTTGCTTGCTGGGCAAGCCCAAGATCATCAGGGGAATCCTCCCCTACTTCTCTTAAACGTCGCATCGCCCGTTCCTCCAAGTCAGCAATCAAGTAGATCTTGAGCTCAGCATGAGGGAAAACCACGGTCCCCATATCTCGGCCGTCCGCAACTAACCGTCCATCTTCCCCAGCTCTTCTTTGTAATCCCAAGATGCTTTGTCGGGAGGCTGGTAAGCTGGCCACAAAGGAAACGCGATCCGTAACCCCAGGAGTCCGAAGCTCGATATCTACCGCCTCACCTTCTATCAGGACCTGGAAACCATTTTCAGATGTTTCCAGGTCGATATCTAGGTTGGTGAATCCTTGCTCACTGAGGTTTTTCCAGTCTGCCTCTACTACACTAGATCTAAGAAGTCCGAGGGTTAATGCCCTGTATAGAGCTCCCGAATCCAGATGACGAAAGTCCAATCTTTTGGCTACAGCTTTCGCCGTACTAGATTTTCCAGACCCGGCGGGACCATCCAGCGTAATAATCGGTCCCTCGTGTCTGGAATCAGCTATCATACTCAAGCGGCTTGGGTGAGCTTATCAAGAAGTTCCCAGAATCCTGGAAAGCTGATATCTGAGAGTGTTGGATCATCAATCTCAATATGAGCTCCCCTTAGCTTTGCGAGTACACCGAATGCCATAGCGATCCGATGATCACCGAATGCTCGGATTCGTCCCTTCAATGGACGTCTTGTTCCTTCGATTTCAAGTCCGTCCTCATGTTCGACAACTTCCACTCCCAGTGTCTGGAGGTTATACACTAACGAGTGAATCCGATCTGACTCTTTGAATCTAAGCTCACCGGCACCACGGATAGTTGTTCTTCCCTCTGAACAGGCACCCATTACGGCAATGATCGGAAGTTCATCTATAACAGCCGGGACCTCTTCTGCGTCCACCACAGTAGAGTGCAGCTCTGAGGGATTAGCTGTTATTAAACCTCTCGGCTCACAAGTATTCCCTGAGCCAGTCTCCTCGATCGTCAAATCAATTCCCATTCGGGAAAACACATCGAGGAATCCAGTACGAGTGCGATTAAGGCTAACGTTATCTATGGTGACTGGGACACCAGCGCCCCCGAGGGCGGCGAAGGCGATAACGAATGCGGCAGAGGACACATCCCCTGGAACTGAAAAGTCGAGGGGAGCAACAATGTCAGGGGGGTTATTGAGTTCTAGTTGATGACCACTTGGTATGTTTCGAATCGAAATTGGAGCCCCTATCTCACTGAATAGACGCTCAGTGTGATCTCGAGACTGTCGCGCTTCTGTAACCATTACTTTGGTGCGCCCTACGAGACCAGCCAAGAGAATTGAACTCTTTACCTGCGCGCTAGGTACTGGGCTCATCCAATCGATCGAGCGAAGTGGACCAGAGCGATCAACTCGGATAGGCATACATCCCTCTTCGCATAAGTGTTCTAACCGTGCTCCCATCGCACGGAGAGGGTTGCAGACTCTACGCATTGGGCGAGACTGTAGGGAAACGTCACCCACCAAGGTGGCTTCAATTTGACTACCAGCGAGGACCCCGAGAAGAAGACGGGCTCCTGTTCCGCTATTACCCAAATCCAGATCCTGCAAGGGCGATCTCAGACCATCCGACCCTACCCCGGTAATGCATAATTCACTCCTATCTGACGGGATCCTCGGAAGTGCCACGCCCAGCAGGCGGAGAGCTTGAGCAGTCGCTTCGACGTCACCACCATGTAGGAGTCCTCTCAAACGGCTTTCACCCGAGGCAAGCGCAGCTAGGATCAGGACTCTTTGGGTGATTGATTTATCACCTGGGACGTGGACTTTCACGGAATCAGAATCCTTTTGAGTCTTATTGTCACCGTGAAGTTGTTCCTTTACCTCTGGCGCACGCCCAGTTTGCCAAAGCGGCTTATTAGGGTTCTAAATGTTCGATCACGAATCTGTCTCACTTAGAGAGCTGTTATCGTAATCCACCTCTAAACTGAGGCCGTCATGGGCAATCGTAGCTCCAGGGAAAATTGCGTTGGCCTCATTCTTTAATATCCCGGGATCTTCCGAATATCTTGCCGATAAGTGAGTGAGGATTAGTGAGCGCACATCACATTCCTTGGCGAGACGTGCTGCTTCGGCCGCTGTACTGTGGAATGTCTCTCGGGCCCTGTCCTGCTCCTCATCACCGAATGTAGCCTCATGTATTAAGATGTCGGCCCCTCTCGCGCACTCTAATGTCGTCTCGCATGGGCGAGTATCCCCAGTATATACAACTCTGCGCCCGGGCCTAGATTCTCCCACCAGATCGTCAGCGTGTATGACGCGCCCGTTGATCTCAACATCCTCTCCACGGTGCATTTTCCCGAAAAGTGGGCCCTCTGGGATCCCGAATTGCCTCGCCTTCTCCACATCAAATCGCCCTAGGCGTTGATCCTCAACTAAACACCAACCCACAGCGTTATTTCCATGATTCACCGGGAATGCTAGAACCTGATAGCTCTCACATTTCAATCCTTCTCCGGGCCGTACGCCCTTGATTTCCACGGGGAACTTCTCACGCTCGACTCCTAGCCGGACTGCATCTCGTAAAATTCGCTCCGAACCCACTGGACCGAAGAGGGAAATCGGTTCTGTCCTACCCTGAAGGGCCATAGTTCGTAAGAGCCCGGTTACTCCCAGAAAATGATCCGCATGGAGATGTGTAATGAATATCCATTTGACCGAAAAGCCCGTCCCGAAACGCATCATTTGGCGCTGTGTTCCTTCACCACAGTCAAAGAGAAATAGGTCCCCCTCACGCTGGACCGCGATCGAACTCACATTACGTCCGACTGTAGGCCGGGACGCCGCAGTTCCTAAGAAGGTAATCCGGATCATTGAATCAGATTTTAGGGGCTCAAGGTATCGTGTTCACCACAAACGTATTTGAATCTGGAAGGTACGACCCGGCTGCGGGAGTCCGCATTGGTCGTAAACAGAAGCGTCAGTAGCATTCCTCAGGCCTACCCCTGCCTCTACCCGTGCCAAGCTTGAACCTGAATGAAACCTAAAGAAACCGCGTAATCGCAGGTCAAGCATCCCGCTGTCAGGCAATCTCTGGAGGCCACGTCTTTCTGGATTCTCGCACATCTGGCTACTCATAACACGCAGATTACCTGAAGCACGAAAAATATCTCCCAAAGGGGTTTCCAATCCCACTCGGCCAACAATGATCGGCTCATACTCCAACTGTACGCGTGCTCCATCCTGACCAATACCAGTTACGTCCTGAATCGTTACATCTCCAGAGAGTGTTGCTAGGCCCATCGTACGAACTGCGAGAAACTCCAACCCAAGACTTTTGATTCGTTCATGATTAATGCGTTTGAACCTCGGAATACGATCGATTCCTACGACGGATGACCGCACAATTCCATTCTCTAGGTGTTGATAAAATCCCACCACTTGGATGGACGAGTCATTGGTGCCGAGAGTCAGCCCGGCCTCCGAACCAAATAGGGTTTCCGCTCTGAGGTTTGGATTCGGCACGAATCGTCCTAATGCTTCCGAATACAGTTCTCTGAGCGACGGGAAGCGGGATCTACGACTGAAATTAGCATGTAAGACAAGGCCGTCTTGAATTAACGAACTGATGCCTGCCCGAAACCCAAAATCACTGAGTCCGTCCAATGGGGGCTTGTCACCACTCTTGGGAGTATCGCTCCCATCAAGGGCCACTCCTAAAGAGAATCGAGTCGCATCTCGATTACCAACTCTCCATTCTGATTCTATTCCCAAGCCCCATAGACGCTGGCGGTAGCTCGCAACGTTACCTCCATTCAAGACCTCATCCCTTCCCACTTGGGAAAAAGTGAAGGCCGAACGCAAATCTCCACGCGTACCTAGAGTGTGACCTCCCTTTGCACGAAGCGTCATCGTCCGATCATCGGCTTCCTCTCCTCCATTCACCGTGCTAAAAGACTCCGTTTCATATCGGTCGATTTGACTCGAACCCGCGTCGAGTCCGAAGTTCAACTCGAAACTTCTGACGCCACTGTTTGTCTCGTGCTCCCCACTTCCTCCTGAGAGGGCGATCAAAGCACGGTTCTGCTCAGGGTACCTCCAGAATCTAGGACTATCCTGGTGGGCTTCTGGTGGCACTCCTCGGTCGAGGTCATAGACCGAGGTGGTCAAGGCTGCCCATCCACCACCTTCGTTCATATAACGAGCAGCGAGATAGCCGTCTGAACGACGCGAGTCACTATTCAACCTCAGGCCGTCAAAGTTTACCAAGTACTCGCTACGAAGCTCTGTATCGTCGCTAGCCGCTGAGGGCAGAAGTACCCCTTTATTGGCCCGGTGCCCAGCCCCAGCCCTGACCATAAGGTGAGCATTCCCTATCTCAATCCTTCTTGCCGTGGCAGCTGACAAGCTTGTCCCTCCGGTCTCCTCCAGTGAAAGTGCGATGGAGACCGGTGCTTCTGGGCCAGGGCGCGAGGGCCCGCGAGCAATATCTACCTCTATGACTCCACCAATCGTATTAGGTCCGTGCAGGACTGACGACGAACCTCTCACCACCCTGATACTTTGAGCCCCAGTCATGGGGACAATCGACATGTCACTCCTGTGATCCCAGCCAATGGTAATAGGAATCCCATCGATGAATACTCCAATTTGCCGTTCTTCAGAACCTCTGAGTGTTGGTTGCGATTCGCCACGACTATTCTTCCGAACCACGATCAGAGGCATTGCCCGAAGCACCTCTTCCATAGAAGGAGCTGGCAAGGCACCCAGGGAGTCGAGTTCGAGGATCACCGCACTCGCCCCTCCTGTTGTGAGCACAGGACGGGCAACTCGGACAGTTATACCCGGCAGATCATATCCAGTCGAAACGATGGATGAATCGACTTGGATCGTGTCTCGGACATCTTGGGCTACTCCAGCAAATGGAAGCCAGATACAGATGAACAGGACAAGTTGATGACAAATTCTCATGAATGCTGGCTCAGGGTAGTACTTCCTATCACGAACCATCTGTATGGCAGATCGCCCTGATTGTTCCGGCTTAGTTCAGGGGCGCTAAAGAACTACTAGAGATGCAGTTCTTTATGACAGCGCAGTTCCTTCTTCTGATAAGAAGTGTTGGACAGAGTCGATCCCTCACAATATCGTGAAGTAAATTGATCAAGTTCTCGGAGGAATTATGCAAAGCCGTCGGAGTTTTTTGGGTACGGTCTCAGTCCCAGCAGCAGCAGCTCTGGGCTTATCAATTCGACCGGTAGAGCTACGTGCAATGGCCCACGACATAGCGGAGAACCTACGCAAGCATCCCGGGACCGCTTCGGCGCTAGCAGCTGATGAGGACTTCTGGTTTGAGGTTGCTCAAGCTTTCACGGTCGACCGCACTTTGGTCAACCTCAATAACGGTGGTGTAAGTCCTGCTCCATCCTTGGTGCAGGATGCAATGAAGAGGCACCTGGATTTCTCTAACCTGGCACCTACGTACACTATGTGGCAGGTGCTTGAACCTCAGCGAGAAGGCGTACGTGCCCGAATGGCACGACAATGGGGAGTCGATTCAGAAGAAATCGCGTTCACTAGAAACTCCTCTGAGAGTTTGCAGGCAGTGCAGTTTGGAATTGACCTGCGGCGTGGTGACGAAGTCCTAACTACAACGCAGGATTACGGTCGCATGATTACGACCTTCAGGCAGCGTGTCCGACGAGAAGGGATCGTGCTCAATCAGATTCAAATCCCAGTACCCGCGGAAGATCCGAAGGAGATAGTCCGGCTATTTGCGGAAGCGATCACGCCTCGCACAAGGGCAATCCTAGCCTGTCACATGATCAACCTCACCGGCCAAATTTTGCCGGTCACTGAGTTGAATGCACTGGCTCGGCAGCACGGTATCCCATTAATCATCGATGGTGCACACGCACTAGCTCACTTTGACTTTTCACTGGCTGAGCTAGATGTGGATAACTATTCAACTAGCCTTCATAAATGGCTCTTTGCACCTCACGGGACTGGATTGCTTTATGTACGACGTGAGAAGATTCCGGATATATGGCCGTTAATGGCAGCACCTGAGCGGATGGATACCGATATCCGGAAATTCGAAGAGATCGGGACACACCCTGCAGCTAATTACCTGGCTATAGGAGAAGCGCTCACATTCCATCAGGGATTAGGACCGAAGCGGAAAGAAGAGCGATTGATATACCTCAGGAATTATTGGGCTGAACAGCTTCTTAAGAATGACAATGTGCGACTTCATACAAGTCTTAAGCCCGGTTTCGCTTGCGGAATCGCTTGTGTGCAGATTGAGGGGGTCGAAACTAATGATCTCCGAGATTACCTATGGAATGACCATAGGATCATAAGTGTTGCGATCAATCACTCTGAATTCCAAGGTCTCCGGGTTAGCCCGAGCGTCTATACGACGCTTCCTGAGTTAGACCGGTTCATCGACATAGTCGATGGGGTCGCCAGGAGAGGTCTACCCTCGTAGGTCTGGAGAACTAGTTCTCCTTTAGGCTATGAGATAATCGGTGGCAGGCCCTGTTCAGCCAGGACCTGATTGAACCTTGCCAAGTCAGATGCAGCAATTTCAGCCCAACGCAGCAAACTGTCCGTAACACGCTGTCTGTAGATAGTACGGATCTCTAACATCTGATTGGTAGGACGATTATCCGAACCAGATGAGTACCCACTCAAGCTGGAAAGTTTAGCCCACAGTTGACGCGGCCAGCGGATGCTGTCCTGTCGTGCTGAGCCACCGGTTAAACGGAGGTCAAATAACCCCATCTCTAGCTCAATTAAGAGCTGGTCCAACATTTCTCCCGCGCTCACAATGTCACTGTTACCAGGATCTCCAGCTAGTCGGTCCTTGAGGTCTTCTAGGCTTTTCCTTGTCCATTCGATGCGATCGATAACTGCACCGGTCGAATCACTTAATTCTCGCAATTCCAGTTGTAGGTTAAGCTGGGCCTCCATATCTGAAGCGCTCGCACTTGATTCAGGGTCTTGGAGTACCTCAAGCCACACAGATTGCTCTTCGTGCCCCGCAAGTACGAGGGTTACTCGGTAAAGTCCTGGGACAGCAAGTGGGCGGACCACTCCACCATCAGGAGGAGGCCTCCAACCTGAGGGGCCAACTTCCCGGTGGCTGTGCTCCAGTGGACGCGTCCGCAGACGAGGTGCGCTAGACGACTCATAGCGCAGGTCCCAAAACACTCGGTTTAGACCGCCAGTACCTATAGTAGATAGCGTCCGGACGTGCTCACCTGATTCAGTGGTTATGATTACTTGGGCGCCGCTTTCAGTGCCTTGGCCAAGATAAAAGTTGAGTGACGCACCAAAAGTAGGATTTTCCCCAGCAGCAGGATCATCCGGCTGACTATTTTTTCCTTCACGCGGTAGGAACCTGTACGCAGGTCTTGGCTGGAAGAGATGAAGGTCACTGGCTAACACTTGATCTGTGAGCTGCTGAATAGGGGTGATGTCATCCAGAATCCAAAATCCCCTTCCGTACGTTCCTACAACTAAGTCATTGAAGTGGGTTTGTACTGTCATCCAGTAAGCAGGCGCATGTGGTAGATCGCCCTGGAGGGGGAGCCAAGATATCCCATCATTGAATGACACAAGAACAGAATTTTCTGTTCCCAAGTATAGCAGGCCGGGGCGAGTCGGATCCTCTCGGACCACATGAGCATAGCTGAATACACTTCGCGGTATGTCACGTGCTAGAGACTGCCATGACTGTCCATAATCTTCGGTCTTGTAGACAAAAGGATCAGTGTTGCCCAGCTGGTGAAAGTCGACTGTTAGATAGGCAGCTCCAGCGTCGAAACGGGAAGGTTCTATGTTGCTCACAGTTCCCCAAGGGGGCAGGTCTGGAATGTTCTGGGTCACGTTTTCCCATGTGTTACCACCATCGCGAGTCAGATGTACGAGCCCATCGTTCGATCCGGTCCAAATCAGCCCCCGCTCTATCGGTGATTCTGCTATAGCGAAAAGCACAGATGCGTAAACCGGGCTCACGTCTTCGGTGGTAAGTCCACCAGTCTGCTGCTGCTTGGTCGTATCATTCCGAGTCAGGTCAGGACTAATCACGCTCCAGCTTTGCCCACCATCAGTAGTCATATGTACGTGCTGACTACCAGCGTAAACCATCTCGTGGTCGTGTGGCGAAATGTGTACCGGGAAAGTCCACTGGAACCGATACCTTATCTGATTAGCAGGCCAACCCTCTGGATTGTCTGGCCATACACTTACAGTACGTGTGATTCCAGTCGAAATTTCATGTCGATCAAGAATGCCTTCATAGCAACCAGACCAGACCACATCATTCGTAACTGTGTCCGGCACCGCAAATCCCGATTCACATCCGCCAATTGAGCCCCAAGCACCGATGGGAATGGAACCTCCAGATAGGGTATTAGAAGGTCCCATCGTAGAGGGTCCGTCCTGTCTATTCCCGAAGAGATTGTAGGGCACCTTAGTATCCGTATAGACATGGTACATTTGCGCGATCGGGAGCAATGGTCGATACCAGGTCCGACCCCTGTTCGTTGAAATCTTCACGCCCTGGTCATTCCCAACGATCATGCGATCAGGAGCCAAGGGGTCAATCCACATGTCGTGGTTATCCCCTCCTCCCTCACTGCTAAAGGTGATCCCGCCATCAAGTGATCTTGTATGCTGGGTAGACATAAAATGAACCTCATCAGCATCATCCGGAGCAGCATGTAATCGGCTGTAGTACAGGGGCCGCTGAGCGAGCGCATGGTCACCATTTACCATTCGCCAAGAACCACCTCCATCATCCGAACGCCAGAGCGTACCTTCGTGATCCACTAAGGGCTCGTATTCGCGATTCGAATTTGTCTCGATGAGAGCATAAACACGGTCCGGATCTGCAGGGGACATCCCTAGTCCTATCTTGCCCAAAGTTCCCCTTGGGAGACCATTGCCTTCCAATCTCTCCCAGTTATCGCCACCGTCTCGACTCATCCAGAGTCCACTTTCCTCACCTCCACTCTTACGGCCCCATGTCCAGATCTGCATCTGCCATGTGGCAGCGAACATGATCCTCGGATTGGCCGGATTCATGACGACATCAATCGCCCCCGAGTTTTCACCTGAAAAGAGGGTGCGCTCCCAAGTCACACCTCCATCGATTGTTTTGAACAACCCACGTTGCTCTTGGGGTCCGTACATATGACCAGCAGCTGCAACAAAGGCGATGTCGGGGTCCTCAGGATGTACGACAATACGACCAATGCGTCCGCTCTCGGACAGTCCAACATGTGCCCAATGTTCTCCTCCGTCGGTGGAGCGGTATACGCCATTCCCGATTGATACATTTGATCTAATGAACGCTTCACCAGTTCCAGCCCAAACCACATTCGGATCAGAAGGGGCGATTGCCAGTGCCCCGATTGATTGAGCCTCTTGGTCATCAAAAAGTGGACTCCATGAATGACCCCCGTCCTCACTCTTGAAGACTCCGCCCGAAGCTGCTCCAAAGTAATAGACATTTGGATTCCCAGGCTCACCCACCACCGCGCTAACCCGATTCCCTACTGGGCCCACATAGCGGAAATCTGAGTTTTCGAAAAATCCTGTCGGAAGATCCTCAAGGCTTTGCATAGCGTGTGTTTCTGAAACGCTGATGCTACTAACCACTAAGGTGCTTAGTAGCGCGACAAGGCGTGGATAATAGTCCGCTGAAGAAAGCATGCCCGACTCCGGAAACTTTGGTTAGGGTATAGGTCGTATAGCGAGGGGACAGCAAAGGTAGAGGAGACACATTACGTGAGAAAGCAAGCTGCTTGCTTCTGCTGTCTGAACTTCTGTAGACCGAGGGGTGTGCCCCCTCCATAATTATTTTTGGCTTTTCGTGAGGGTGAGCGTGCCCCATCTTTATCTTATCAATCAAGTGCACTGTTTAGTGGGTTAGCTGCTACGGGGAGACCACTCATGATCATTCGGTCGAAAAAAGCATCCGATATTTCATCGTCGGAGATAACACCCCCGGAAATTTACTCAGGGCGTAGACGGTTTATTCGGGATGCTGGCCTCGGCTTAGCAACGCTGGCACTCGGTGGTACTACTTTGAGTAATGAAGTATCCGGCCAATCACAGGAGATTCCCGCCCGCTTCCGAAATCTTAAATCAGAGCTTGGAGAGGAACTCAATTCTTACCGCGACATTACGACCTACAACAATTTCTACGAGTTTGGGACAGACAAAAGGGATCCTTCGCGAAATTCGAGTGAATTTGAACCTGAGCCTTGGACAGTTTCAATTGAGGGGCACGTCAACAAGCCGGGTAACTATGAACTCGATGATATTCTGGCCCCGGTTACAATGGAGGATCGGATCTACCGCCTTCGTTGTGTTGAGGCCTGGTCGATGGTCATCCCGTGGTATGGCTTCCCTCTCGCTGAACTGATCAAAAGGGTAGAGCCGACCGGTAACGCAAAATTTGTTCGCTTTGAAACAGTTCACCGACCTGAACAAATGCCTTACCAAAAAACAGGGGTATTGCCTTGGCCCTATGTCGAAGGGCTTCGGATAGACGAGGCGATGCATCCACTCACAACTCTTGTGACTGGAGTCTACGGCACGGAGCTCCCCAATCAAAACGGAGCACCACTCCGGCTTATCGTACCGTGGAAGTACGGTTTCAAGGGAATTAAATCGATCGTGAAAATTGAATTTGTAGACCGGATGCCGACGAATACATGGAAGATGGCCAACTCCTTTGAGTATGGCTTCTACTCAAATGTGAATCCGGAGGTATCTCACCCGAGGTGGAGCCAGGCCCGAGAGCGGCGGTTGCCATCACTATTTAAGAGTCACGAAACCCTGATGTTCAATGGCTATGGCGAAGAAGTTTCTCGGCTTTATGCAGGGATGGACCTTCACCGCTGGAAGTAACCCTCACTCAAGCCCCGGTTCGAACACCATGATCCAAAAGCACCGGATTTTGGTGTGCAAAATGCTGATTTGGGTCGCAGCCCTCAGTCCAGGTTCCTGGCTCGTAGCTGGACTAATTTTCGGCTGGTTAGGACCCAATCCAATCGAGAGCCTGACTCACATCACGGGCATGACCACGCTTGTCTTGCTCCTTGTGACACTTTCGATCACTCCCTTACGTCGGATAACCGGATGGAATGGAGCTATCAGACTCCGTCGCCCTCTTGGACTATTTTCGTTCTTCTATGCTCTCATCCATTTCAATATCTGGTTTGTTTTTGATCAGGTCTTCAATTGGAGATGGATGGTCGAAGACATCATTGAGAGGCCTTACATCACAGTCGGGTTCTCCGCTTTCATCATACTCATCCCATTGGCGCTCACTTCAACAAAGGGTTGGATGCGTCGTCTGGGGATTCGTTGGACTAGAATCCATCGAGGCATCTACTTGGCCGCTACCCTTGGGGTAATTCACTACTACTGGCTCGTGAAAGCTGATGTGCGCCTTCCGCTGCTGCTCGCCTTCTGCTTGAGCGTACTACTGATCTACCGCGTACTTGGTTGGCTGGGGAAGCGTCGGAGAACGATAGCTAGATCTCACGGAAGCAATATCAGCTGAGAACCCCGAATCCAACTCCTGCTTAGTGGCTAAGCGAGTATAGGATAACGTTGATCCCCAGGGCGTATGCTTCCGGAGAAAATTCGTAGAAGAAATCGTAATCCTCCCCTTCACGCTCCCATCCGTCTGCAATGTCTGTGTTGTGAGTCATTACGACGAGTGGGCGTCCTTCGGAGTCAAAGATTGCCCTAAGGTGTGGAGTCTCGCTCTCTCGTCCTCGCTCTGAAGTACCACGACGCCCATTTCTCCGCCACCACTGTATGGAGGGGATTTGAGGTACATCCTCCACCTCGTAGAGGGCGTGCATCATCATATGCTCAGAATCGATATCTACGATCGGATACTCTGGGAGTACCCGCGTAATTTCCCCCACCCAATGTTGCCAGGCCCAGTCACCCCAAAAATCATCGACCCAGATGAATCCACCTTTCGTCAAATAGTCTCGCAGACGTACGACTTCTAGCTCGCTAAATCCAACTGTACCGACATCCGACATGAATATGAACGGGCACTCGTATAGCTCTTCCTGAGTAGCCCGAACGACAGCGAATCCTGGCTGACCGTCCTCCCATCGGGCAGGCTTCGCTGTGGTTAGTTCTGCGAGCCTGGTAACAAAGTTATGGTCTGACCCTGGATAGTCTGTGTTCCATCCATGGCCTTGGGCTTCCTGACGTACACTTTGATATAAGAGCCGACAGAACGTAAACCCCCGATCCCTCACTCCATTCTCTGCCGTGGGTAATCCCTCACGAATCGGATTTGGTCGCCATCCTCCTCCACCCCACACTCTCACTTGAAAAGCTGTCAGTAGGAAGATAGAAGCTACAGGGACGATGTAACGAAAGGTCATCTGGCCTCTCTTCCTAAAGAGCTTATTCAATCTCCCAATACCTCTTCTAGAAAACGGGACAAGATCGATTCGGACTCCGGGGTTTCCGGAGTATTGTCTTCGAATTCTTTAATAGATTTATGACCAGTAAGGGGGAGATACTCTGTATACTTGGTCAGTCGTGCAACCAGATCTGCTCTATTCAACTCTGGGTGGAATTGAGTAGCGTAGATCGGCTTACCCGCAAAGACAAAGGCCTGATTCTCGACCAAGTCACTAGAAGCCAACAACCTCGCACCTTCTGGTATCTCAGTAACAACATCCTCGTGCCCTATAGGAACCCTGAATCTCTTTCCTAACGGACCAAACACTGGGTCAGCCTCCCCTTCGTGAGTAAGCTCAACCCAGGCTGTACCAACTTCTGCTCGATCACGGTCAGTCACGACCGTGCCCCCGAGGGCCTGAGCCATGGCCTGAAATCCCCAGCAAGATGCGAAAGTCGGGCGACTTTTTACATACAACTCCGCGATGGTATCGAGGGCTCTTGAGAGCCATGGGCCGCCCCTTACTACGGAATGTTCCCCACTTCCGCCGAGGAGTACCACGTCAGCTCTCTTAAGGGCTGATTTTGAAGGCGCACCAGAAAGTAGGTCGAAAACCTCGATACGGGATGGAGTACACGGTAGGCTGCGTGCGAAACAACGAACTTCCTGCGCAGCCATGGGGTCCCCCGGATTTCGGATCTGGAGTAGTAGGAACTGAGGATTTGTCACGTCTATTCAGGTATGGAGGTGGATAGTTCCGATAGTAACTGACTCATCAATAGCCAATCAGAAATGCCGAGGCTGGGACTTGAACCCAGAAGGGCGTGAGCCCGGGGGATTTTAAGTCCCCTGTGTTTACCAATTTCACCACCCCGGCAGCACAGACACCAACCGTGGAATTCCTGACTGAAATGCGGTCAAAGCAGATGAGGCTCTCGGCCTGCTTCAGTCGATCAGGATACTTCTCGTGAACTGCCCATTACTCTCCCAATACGTCCTCTTCAGGGCTATCTCAGGATCAGCAAGTGCCGGCTGAACATTCCCTTCCGCGTCAGTGGCCCTTGAGGTGATGCTGTGCTCTCCTGATTCAGCGGCCCAGTCTAGGTGCCAGAAGGTCCACGAATAGGGATCATTGCGTCCTTCTCCCAATGTAGCAGGCCGCCATGACCCATCATCTACCCGCACCTCTACTCGGTTGATATCAGCACCCCAAGCAGCCCCATGAATCCGATAGCGACTACCATCGCTTGTAACCTTTGCGGCGATCGAATTCACGCGCCCATGACTCACCGAGTTCTGTGTCCAAACTGTCTCTCCCCCCTTTTCCTCCCCTCTTAGTGTCACATAATCCTGTGCCATGAATCGGCCCATAAATCTCGTATTACGAACTTCAATCCTTTTTAGCCACTTCACATTCGCGACCCCATACCATCCGGGTGCGACAAGCCGAAGAGGGAACCCATGATCTTTCGGTAACGGTTCCCCATTAACCTCATAGCATAGAAGAAGTCTTGGATCCATTGCGTCTTCTACGGACATACTTCGGGCAAAACTCTGGGTGACTTCATTCCCTCGAATTTCTTCTACACCTTCATCCGTGCCGAAGAACACCACCTCGATTCCACCCTCTTGAATGCCTGCTTGAACAAGTACTCTGCGAAGTGATATCCCACGCCAACGGGCATTGTGGACTGCTCCGACAAAAGTTGGGAAGCCCCTGTTCCCGCCACACTCCAGTGCAAAGGCTACGTCTTCTTTGGGAAGAGCCTTGATCTCCTCCAGCGTGAAACTTCTTGGGCGATTGACTAAGCCGCCGATCTCTAAGGTCCAATCATTTTCGTCAATCTCCGGAGTGTTGTAGTGCGATACCCGAAACAGGTCCTCCGTGGGGGTAACCCACGATGTGAGTCCCTGCCAGTCCAGCGTGTTCGCTTGGCCGCCTGGTTGCGGGCCATCGATCCATGGTATCACCGCCTCCTGAGAACTGATGCGTAGGATTCGGTCCGCTACATCGGAAGGAAAAAGCGCCAACCCGGCCGCTGCACTGCCGCCTCGAATGAGCAAGTCTCGACGAGTGACATTCGATGTTTCAGGCATAGGTCGGGTGCCTTTAAAAGAAAGTGGATCCGGAAGCAGTAAACTCTAACGTCAAGGCCGCTGCGGCTAGACCTAATTGCTCTGGTTCCGATGGACGAAACTGGACCCCATTTTTAATCGTATTCCGATCACATCTATGGCTTAAAATTTGGACCTGTGCACTATCAGGGATGGATCAAAAGGTCTAGAGCAGAGAATATATCTCTATGCACCCAGAACGATTCCATCGACTTCGTGCAGTTTTAGAGCGTCGACAGCCAGATCTGACCATCCTAATGGACCGGGTCAATAAGTCACATAATTTTTCTGCAATCTTAAGAAACTGTGATGCAGTCGGTGTTCTTAGGGCTCATGTCGTCCCCCCCAAAGAGGGATTGGTACTCCACCATGGAACGTCGGCTGGCACCATGAAGTGGGTCCAAGTGCACCGGCATGAAACCGTCGAAGATGCAACTAGAAGTCTGAAGAAGGAGGGATACAGTCTAATCGCAGCTCATCCTTCAGAAGGTTCGGTCGACTTCCGTGAGGTGGACTACACAGGCCCAACAGCCATCCTAGTCGGTGCGGAGTTACACGGTGTCTCTGAAGCCGGATTAGAGATAGCAGACCTCTGCGTAAGAATTCCCATGACCGGGATGGTGAAATCTCTTAATGTTTCTGTGGCAACATCACTCCTCTTATTCGAAGCTTTCAGGCAAAGACAGGCTGCGGGGATGTACGAAAGGAGCCGTCTGGATTGTAACGAGTTCGAGCAACATCTTTTCGAATGGTCCTGGCCTTCATTGGCTGCGGCAAGGCGCCGGGACGGAAAACCCTATCCAAGGCTTGGCCCCGATGGAGAGATCCTACCGGAATCCGATTAGCACGTATCCGAATTGCTAATCAGGATCCAATCCCGGCCTGAATGGTCGAATTCTTAGGATCTGGCTCGAGAAGTGATGGAAGCCCCTCAAGGTTTGTCAACTAATGCGGTACCTATCACCTGGCCGACTCAAGATGTTAGGAAAGCAACGCCTCACGGATCATTCTGACTCCTGCTCCCGGGCCTTCAGCGTGACCGTAAATTGCTGAACCTGCTACTAGAACACTAGCTCCGGCAGACTGCAGATCTGCGGCATTATTAGCGTCAACTCCACCGTCAACCTCTAACTCCGCTGGACTGCCGTATCGGTCCAAGACTCTCCGCGCTTCGGCGACTTTTTCCGTGCTACCCGGTATATACGCCTGGCCACCAAAACCAGGATTAACGGACATAATCACCAGAAGGTCTAATTCTCCTAAGACATCGTCTATTTCCTCAAGGTTGGTCTCAGGGTTAAGAGCGACACCCGCCTTCACTCCTAATGAATGTATCTGGCCGACCGTAGCAATCAGGTCCGGACACACTTCAGCGTGAACAGTCATGAGCGTCGCACCTGCTTCAGCGAATGACTGGAGGTATCGCTCAGGAGTCTCGATCATTAGATGCACATCCAGAGGCAGGTCTGTTGAGCAGCGGGCCCCCCTTGTGATCACAGGACCAATCGTGATGTTCGGAACGAAGTGCCCATCCATTACATCCACATGAATCCAATCGGCCCCACCCTCGTTTACTGCGCCAATCTCTTCACCAAGACGGGAGAAATCACAAGACAGTATCGAGGGAGCGATTTTCATGGCTTTCGATCGACCTCTCTTGGTCCCGAGTCCGTGCCCAGAATCACAAGATCTGCAACCTTCAGGAAGAGTCCACTCTCGACTACGCCTGCTCTCGCCTGTAGTTCAGCTTCAAGTTGAGCAGGTTCTTTGATACCACCCGAAAACCGGCAGTCAAGCATCAGGTTACCGTTATCGCTCTTAAAGGCTTCTCCATTATTGGTCATACGAACAGATGCCTTCCCCCCCCAATCCCTAATGAACTGTACATGACCCCGGATTCCCCAATCAACAACCTCGAGCGGAAGTGGAGATAGGGTGCCTAGCCAGTCAACAACCTTGCTTTCGTCTGCAATGATTAGAACTCGGTCTGAGGACTGAGCGACCATCTTTTCCCTGAGCAGTGCCCCGCCCATCCCCTTTATCAGGTCCAGGTCTGGAGATACTTCATCGGCACCATCAACTGTGAGATCAATCCGGCTACTATCACCCAACTCAATCAGACGAATACCAGCCTTGTTAGCTTCATCGGTAGTGCGGTTTGAGGTAGGGATTCCGACCACATCCTTCAGTTCACTGGTCAGCAATCGGTTTCCGAGCAGCTCAAGAAAGTGTGCCACGGTACTACCTGTCCCCAATCCTAGCACCATCCCGTTCTGGACATGTCCTAGGGCGCTAGCGGCTGCCTGGCGCTTCAGGTGTTCCGCTGTTGAAGCTTCCATCCTGTTTGTATCTCTAGTGTGGCTTAGGCGAAGCTTAAGCCTAAGTTGGATGACACGGAATGCACGAATCTACAGGAGCACACGAAAGCATTCCAGTTGGCTCATTAGCCGCTTGAGTGATCGAATAAAATAGATCAGTGACGTGGCCCAAATTCTATTCTGTTGCTGTCTCTATCCCTGAGAGTCGGGCGCTTACCTCTTCAAGCTGCTCTTGGACTGCTCTTAGAGATGTTCCGCCGATCGTATCGCGAACCTCTGCAGATCTCTCCCAATCGAACACTTCGACTACATCTTTCTCAAAAACTTCATGTTCATTCTGCAGAGCATCAATCGAAAGTTCACTGAGCGAGAGCCCCTTCTCCTCCGCGAGGCGGACCAACCGCCCAACGACTCCATGTGTTTCACGGAATGGAATACCCTTTTTCACCAGATAATCTGCTAGGTCTGTAGCAAAAAGCTGAGTGTCTATAGCGCTCTCTAGGTTCTCCGCCACGAAGTCAGCTGTTCTGATCCCACCCGCAAGTGCAGGAACTGTGATACCTAGTGTGTTGCATGTATCAAAGAGAGCCTCCTTGTCCTCCTGTAAATCCCTATTATACCCGGTAGGGAGCCCCTTAAGCAGAGTCAGGAGGGTTACGAGATTCCCGTGGAGTCGCCCTGATTTGCCCCGAGCAAGCTCGGCGACGTCAGGGTTTCGTTTTTGCGGCATGAGACTTGATCCTGTACTAAATCCATCAGATAGGCGCACAAACCCGAACCCCGAACTAGAAAAAAGAACTAAGTCCTCAGAGAGCCTGGACATGTGAACGCCAATCATTGCGCCCGCGTATAGGAGGTCACAGATCCAATCCCGATCTGCTACAGCATCAACTGAATTAGGGCTTACTCGTTGAAATCCCAATTCATCTTTCAGCGCTTCCCGATCAACAGCGAATGGGCAACCTGCAATGGCACCGGAACCCAGTGGGAGGACCGCTGCAGCGCCTCTGGCTGCGTTGATACGATCAATATCCCGGAGGAAAGCAAATACGTGGCTTAGAGCCCACTGTGCCGCACGGATCGGCTGGGCCTGCTGTAGATGCGTATATCCTGGCATGGGAAGATGCAGCCCGCGAAGCGCGAGACCTTGCAATGCTCGGATCAAGCTAAGCACTTCCTCTCGAATTTGATCACAAGCCCTCATTCCAAAAAGCCTCACTCCCGTCGCAGATTGGTCGTTACGGGAACGACCGGTGTGAAGCTTCCCACCTAGAGACCCGACTTCCTCTACAAGCATACGCTCTACTACCGAATGGATATCTTCTTCCTGAGCTTGCCCAAGTCCCTCTGTTTCAATGCGAAGCGTAACTCCCTGAAGCCCATTGATCACTGAGTCCAACTCGATCTGAGTCAAAACTCCCGCACGTCCAAGTGCTCGAGCCCAGGCCTTACTACCACGTATATCTTCCCTCCACAAACAACTATCGACGGCTAGACTTTGATTCAACTCAACCATCTCGGGTGCCATTACACTATCGAACCTCGCACCCCATAGTGATCCATGTGCCTCAGGGCTTTTTACAGGATCTGTCTGTTTGGGCTCGTCGCTCATTATCTAATCCTCAGAAAGGCATCTATCTGGAGGGTCCATTCGGATCTTAGGAGCCCTTAGACTTTCTTAGAGTCCTTCAGTATCCGCAAACTCTGAGATCAACTGGGAAATTTCCTGGTCCAGCTCGTGAGTTTCTCTCTTCTGTCTCGCAGCAGCTCGAGTTGGCAGTCCGAATAGACGTATGAAGCCGGATGCGTCTGACTGGTCATACTTTGTGGACCCTCCAAAGCTGGCCAGATCTTCATCGTAAAGTGAGACCGGACTCGTACGAGCTGTTACCACACACGAGCCCTTGAAAAGCTTCAACTTTACAGATCCAGTGACGTTTTTCGACAATACGTCAGACATAGCCTGAAGGGCTTCTCTTTCCGTAGTCCACCAACGCCCCTCATAAACCATATTCGCCCATCGATCAGCCATCTGATCCTTCAAGCTCTCGGCTTCACGATCGATGGTGATTGATTCGAGATCCCCAATTGCCTTGTAGAGTAGTGTTCCACCAGGCGTCTCATAAACTCCGCGGGATTTCATACCGACCAAACGATTTTCAACCAAATCAGCCCGTCCAACACCATTGCGGGCCGCTATATCGTTACACTCTTCAAGGAGCTCAACGGCACCCATTGTTTTCCCATTTACCGCAACAGGTACGCCAGCCTCGAAGGATATTTCGACCCCCTCAGGCTTATCTGGAGCCAGTTCTGGAGTAACTGTCCAAAGAAACATCGACTCCTCCGGCTCGTATCCCGGATCTTCTAGCGGACCGCCCTCATGGGAAATGTGCCAAAGGTTCTCATCCCTAGAGTAAAGTTTTTCTTCATCAATTCCTTCAAGCTGGATGTTCCGAGCCCGAGCGTATTGGACAGCATCTTCGCGTGACTTTAGGTCCCATTCACGCCAGGGTGCCACTACCTTAAGATCAGGAGCAAGTGCGGCATATGTGAGCTCGAATCGCACCTGATCATTTCCCTTTCCGGTACAACCGTGTGCAAGTGCATCCGCTGCAACTGCCCTTGCAATCTCTACCTGTCGTTTTCCTAGAATTGGCCGGGCCATAGCTGTACCCAGCAGATAATTGCGACCGTAGACAGCCCCGATCTTTAAGGTTGGCCATACGAAGTCTTCTACAAACTCGTGCCTCAGATCTTCTCCGTAGAACTCAACCGCGCCTCTTGCTAGCGCCCTTTCCTCTAACCCGCGTAAACCTTCACGCTGCCCCACGTGACCGCTCATGCATACTACTTCCGCATTATAATTCTCTTTTAGCCAGGGAACGATTACTGACGTATCGAGACCGCCGGAGTAGCCCACCACAACCTTCATAGCATCTTAGCCTTTTTGATTCAAAGGCCACAATCCCATCATTTGGAATACTTTCTGGTCGAATAGGAGAGGGCCCAGAGCTCTAAGTTATAGCTCTAGTCTCAGTATGTGAGTTGGTTGTTTGGATTACAAGAAAGTAGCGAAGTAGGAGCATAAATATGCATATACTATGCATTAGGTCAACCTTAGTGGCCTGCCATTTCTTCGATTCGCTCTTGAACTACGATTGCGACCGCTGGGTCCCTTAGGACTACCAATATCGTATCGTCCCCTGCTAGCGTGCCTAAGACCTCTGGCCACTCCTCCCAATCCATGCCCGCTGCAACCGTCTGAGCACCACCCTTTAGCGTCTTCACGACCAACAGATGCCCTACCCCTTCGGCTGATTGAAACAAGGTCGGGAGCAGAGAAGCTAGGGTGGGAGTATTCTCCCACTCATCTGGTGAAGAATAATGGGGAATCCCATCCGCTCCGGTCACCTTTACTAGCCTCAGTTCTCGCATATCCCTAGACAATGTTGCTTGTGTTACATCAGTGCCGTCTACACGCAGAAGTTCCTTGAGCCCTTCTTGGTTAGTAACACGATGGTGCTGAAGAATGTCTAAGATCTTTTGGTGCCGCACTCTCTTACTCAAGCCACTGCCTCCTCTACGAGAGCCCGAACGCGTTCGGGCTCAAATCCCATGCTTCGATCAATCTCTTTGCCTTCCTTGAAAAGAACTAAGGTAGGGATACTACGGATTGAATATCGTTCGGAAATGTTAGCCGCACGGTCCGTATCAATCTTCACAACGAGCATACGCCCACTCTGCTCCCGAGCAAGTTCGTCCACCAGTGGAGCGACCATCTTGCACGGCGCGCACCAATTAGCATAGAAGTCCACCAACACTGGGACTGAGGCCGCAAGTACGGTCTCGTCAAAATCATCTTGGGAGACATTGACCGGTCGATCGAGCAGTATTGGCTTTGTGCAGTTATTACACCGTGTCTGGTGCCCACTACCGAACACTTCGACCCGGTTCAACTTTTCACAGAACTGACAACGCAAACTTACGGATTGATCTGGGAGGGGGGACAAAGAGCTCCTCCGTGTTTTACTCGATGAGGTCAAAACGCGAAGCTAGAGCAGCACAGACGTTTCATCAACGGGGTAGCCAGGGGGAGAAGCTAGCTACATGATCCGCCCATCATGACCACCCAGCAATTCCCATTGGACCGTTTTGCAGAGGCGAGAGCCCGCATCAGGCATGCTGTGCATAAAACGCCACTCATGGGATCTAGGTCCCTCTCAAAGTGGATCGGTGTACCGGTTTACTTCAAGTGTGAGAATCTACAGAAGACAGGCTCCTTCAAGGTCCGTGGTGCACTCCATAAGGTCAGCCAACTAACGCAAGAAGAGCGAGCCAAGGGTGTCGCAACGATCTCGGCGGGCAATCACGCCCAGGCAGTAGCTTGGGCGGCAGCTAGTGTTGAAATCCCGTGCGTTGTAGTGATGCCAGAGAACGCCTCGCCGATTAAGGTAGCCGCAAGTAAGAGCTACGGGGCGGAAGTCATACTCCACGGGGATGCTAAGGCAGCGTTCGCAAAAGTCCTGGAGGTTTCGAACGATCGAGGACTTACATTTCTACATCCATTCGATGACGAGGAGGTCGTCGCAGGACATGGAACTTGCGCCCTAGAGATCGTCGAACAACTAAAAAAGGTCAGTTCCGTGATTGTCCCAGTAGGAGGTGGCGGGCTCTCCTCAGGCATCGCTGCTGCCATGGCAGTCCTAAACCCGGACATTTCAGTGTGGGGTGTAGAGCCAGAGGGTGCACCGAGCATGCACCGGAGCCTGGAGAGTGGTAAGCCTATCCAACTCGATTCGATAAATACCATCGCAGATGGTTTGGCTCCGCCTATGGCTGGGAAACTCAACTATGAGCTTTTGGCGACGCACGCCCGGGGAGTGGTACTCGTTACTGACGACGAAATTGTTTATGCCATGAAGGCACTGTTGGAACGCATGAAGCTTGTAGTGGAGCCCTCTGGAGCTGCTGGCCTTGCAGCCCTCCTTACCAATAAGATACGCCTAGAACCAAACGCTCCTGTTGTAGTCATCCTCACCGGTGGAAATGCAGACCTCATTCAATTAAGCGCACTGCTGTCACAAAACTCTTAGGAAGTAGTGCTTCGTTCCTAGCCCTCAAATGAGTTGGTTGAGGCCATTTGCGGCCAACTCATTCCATGCCCTATCATCGCGCCTATGAATAAATCGATATTCCGTCGCTATTTGCTTCCTGGCTTGATCTGCCAATCTATTGTAATTGGAGGAGGCTACGGCACTGGTAGAGAGCTCGTAGAGTTCTTCCTTGTGAAGTCCGGGGGGCCTCTGGGCGGATTACTCGCTATCGGAGTAGCCACAGCGATCTTCAGCATAGTTTCAATGGTGACGTTCGAACTCGCCCGTGTATGGGGTGCCTTTGACTATCGGCACTTTTTTCAGAAACTCTTAGGACCTGGATGGCGGATTTTCGAGGGGTGCTATCTAGGACTTCTACTAATCATTCTTGCGGTAGCAGCGGCGGCGGCAGGTTCGATAGTCGAAGAAACGTTTGGATTGGATTATTGGATTGGGGTGGGCATCGTAATGTTGGCCGTCGGAGGATTGGTTTTCGGCGGCAACAAATCTATTGAACGTTTCTTCTCCGCTTGGTCCATACTTCTCTATGGCCTCTACCTTGTGTTCTTTTTGTGGTGCCTTAAAAGCTTTGGATCCTTGATCTCAGAAAATCTTACTGCTGAGCCGATAGGAACTAGCTGGCTAGTCGCTGGAGTATCATACGCGGGATACAACCTGACGGCTCCATTCGTACTCGCGACACTGCGCCTGCACCAAACGAGGAGAGAAACTTTCATCGCGGGTGCTCTGACTGGGCCCCTCGTGATGGTTCCTGGACTGTTGTTCTTTCTGGCCACCGTTGGTCAATATCCGGAAATAATGGAGGCTGTCGTACCCGCGAATAACCTATTAGAGATCTTGGGCTCTCGAGGGTTCCAAGTTGTCTTCCAGGTAATTTTGTTTGGAACTCTTGTAGAAACCGGGGCTGGGTTAATCCATGCCTTTAATGAGCGCATTTCAGGACTCAGGGCCGACGAGAACAAAGAGCTGCCTTCGTGGGTTAGACCCGCTGTCGCTGTCGGGCTACTCACGATAGCAACTTTTGTGAGCCAGTTCGGGCTCATTGACCTTATCGCTCGGGGTTATGGCACGCTCACATGGGGTTTCATCGTCATATATGTGATACCAGTCCTGACGGTAGGCGTCTGGAAGCTAAGACGATCTCACCGGTAGCCAGGACCCTGATTCCCAGTAGTCTCGGCCGGGCCTTTATGATGTGTTTTGTTCTGGGAGCACATCAGTTGAATCGCCCACCCACTGATCAACGAGCTTAGCAGCGGTGACCTGACCCAAAAGGTTTGTAGTGCTGCGGAACATGTCTGGGATACGATCAATTCCAAGCAAAATGGCCAACCCAGAAAGTGGTATCCCCACTGCGTCGAGTGCAGGAGCCAGGGTCATTACTCCCGAAGATGGCACAGGAGCGACGGTAAGCGCCGCGAGAAATGTAGCCAGTAGCGCGCCCCCCACGGCCGTTACCGGAAAAGGTACGTTGTAAAGGTCCGCGAGAAAGACGATCGCAGCGCCCTGGAAAAGTGCGCTTCCAGGTCGGTACATCGAAGCACCAAGAGGTATCACCAGATCAGCAACATGCTCCGACACATCAAGGTTTTTCTTGGATTCTTCTAGTGTTACCGGAAGAGCGGTTACGGTACTTGTGGTTGAGAACACGATGGACGCAGCACCAAACGTCCCCGAAAAAAACCTTTTCGGTCCAATACCGGCGATAACACTGAGCGGAGCCAGGTACATCAGGCCCAGATAGATCGCGAGCCCAACAAGCACACTCAAGACGAAAACAGCGAGGCTCTGGATCAAGCCCCAACCGAGTTGAGCGGTAACTGGTGCAACGAGTCCGAAAACACCTATTGGTGCGGTCCAAAGGATCCACCAAACCAGCTTGATCAATGCGTCACTAACCGCATCAGAAAAGCCCAGAAGAGTTCTCCGGGATTCTTCTCCTAATGTCCCTGCCGCTGCACCAAATAGTGCTGTGAATACAATCAAAGGGAGAAGTTGACCGTTGCTAGCAGCCGCGAATGGGTTCTCCGGGATCAATCCCAGCACGAAATCGACAAGCCCAGGCAACTCGGGTGCTTCTTGGTTCGTAGCAAGAGGTGCTACCAAATCGGGGGTGAATTGAATCCCAAGCCAAGACACCGCCATCCCAAGTAAGATCGCTGGGACAACAGTTATCCACATGAACCCCACACTAAGTCCCCCCAGACGCCCAAGTTTCCTAGGGTCCCCGAGCTTAGCAACTCCACTGAAAATCACCGCCATCACGAGCGGGATAATGACCATCTTGATCGCACTCATGAACGCTGTTCCGAGCGGTGCAGATCCAACCGCAACTACCATGAGGAAATCTGATTCTGTAACAGCAGCCAGTAGCCCTAGAACGAGCCCAAGTACCAGTCCGATCCCTATGGCTAAGTGGAGCATGGTTAGCGGAACCTCCTAATGATCCATTGGTGAAGTCCGGGTAAGGACAGCAGTCGCCAAAAGCACTGCGTGGGCGAAAAGTATTTCGAGCGCTGCACTCTTCCTCATCGCTAGGGGTCCATGTACATCCGAAAGACGAGGTGTGATACGTCGCCAATTCAGGAACCCGATTAATAGCACGACAAAAACGAGGGCGAGTTTCACGATCAAAGTCTTACCATACGAAGTCGTGATTAGCGCGCTGAGCGAAGGAAGGTGCATCCACGCTGCCAATGTCCCCGTCAGCAACAAGACTACCACGGCAGGTAATGCTATACGTGAGAACACGGGGACGAGCTCCGGCAATAATGTATAATCGGGTGATTGAGTCTGTTTTCTCCACGAGTGTTCTGAGAGGAGCACCAACGTTAGTCCACCAATCCAAACCCCTGCAGCACTCACATGCATCAGATCTCCGGGGATACTTATCCATCGGAGTCCCTCTGTTCCGTTTGCATGACCCGTCAGTGCAGGAAATACACTCAAGGCTAGCGTTAATAAGGCAGCTATGACCCACCCGGCCTGCCTAGTCCACTTCAGCGACAGGAAGGTCACCATGACCAGCAGCGAAGCGGCAAACCCGAAAATCCATGTTGTTCCCCAGTTAGTTCCCAGTGCCAAAAGTTGGGCGTCCTCCGCCCAGGAAGCGAACGGGTCTCGAAACTCTTGGAGCTGCCTCAAGAAGACTAGGCTTAATGCCACCGGAAGAGTGACACCGCCCATCCGCCCAAGTCTCATAGCCACACCTAGCGACACCTCAGCGTGTGACTCAGATATCGATCTCCCTATATCATGGGGAGGAACGAGAAGCCAGCGGCCTGTGATCGCCCCCCAGCAGGTGACTAGGCCTCCGAAGAGCAGCCATCCTGTGAGGATATCAAGAAGGGGGGTCACCCCTGTGACTTAGTGAGCGTCAACAGTGAATGAAAATTCATTCCTAACCACGTGCCCGTCGTCACCGATCCCACGCCATGCGATCATGTATGTACCAGCTGTGAGTTTGTCTTTTACTTGCACGCTGTAGCGCTTTTGGTCCTCATTGTCCTGCATAATCGGGCCGGTCTCCAGTAGATCACCTGCGGGATTAATCAATCGCATTCCCACGGAATTATCCTGTGGAATTTGCGTGAACCAGAGTTGAACGGCCTCAGGTGAAGGCACACTTGAGTCAGCCTCTGGTATAGATTTTGCCAACCCGAAGTGGATCGTATCAAGGTTTGATGTGCTAGCTGCCGTAGCCCCAACCGCTACCATGGTAACCAGAACAAGAACAGCAAGCTTCTTTCTCATCCAATCCTCCTAATTGCCCATGGGCTCCTGAACGCAATATACACGTTGGCTGCGCTCTAGGAGAAGAATGCTACAGATCCCACATACTGGACCCGCTGCCAGAAAAGCAAATGCCCACTGCCAACCGAATGCACCCACTATTGCGGGCACAGCCTGGATCGTGACCATGGTCACTAGGAAGCCTAGCGAGGTTTGCAACATCAAGGCAGTTCCTACTGAGTCCTGAGGGGCAACCTCGGTAACTAGTGCGCTAAATTGGGCAGAGTCTGCAACCACAAAGAAGCCCCAAACCCAGGTGAGGCCAACCAGGAAGGCAAAGGGGGCATGAAACAGAACACCCGCACTCAAGCAGCACCCCCCACTTATGGCCATCGCCAGATTGACAACGCGATGCCGCCCAATACGATCCGCTGCTATACCACCCCAGACGCACCCCAAGGCCCCCGCCGCGATCGTACCAAATACGACTAGATCTATAATCGTATCCGACACCACTCCGGCCGCTGCAGCAAATAGGAACGCAGAAATCCAGGTCCACATGGCGTAGAGCTCCCACATGTGTCCTAGATAGCCTCCGGTCGCGAGCATGGTCTCTTTATGCCTCAAAAGCTTTCCGACCCGACTCCATTCAAACGCCCGGCTAGGAAAGGGATATGGACCGTCTCGGTAGGCAGTAGCAACCAGGAGGGTCGCAAAAAGTCCGGCAATCGATCCACCAGCGATTACGGAGATTGTGTCAGTACCTCCGACCGCCTTGAGCAAATATGGTGTAGCCTTACCTACCGTCAGAGCTCCTACCACAGTGCCAATGGCTAAGCCTCTAGCCGACTGGAACCAAGTCGAGACCATCTTCATGCCCGGAGGATAAACTCCAGCGAGAAAGAATCCTGTGAGAAAACGCGCTGGCAGGGCTTCATTAAACCCATCCGCCGTAAGAAGAACGGCATTCGACGCTGCTGCCAAGAACGCGGATAGCGCGAAATATCCCCTCGATGGAAGGACATCCGCCAAGTTAAGTATCGCCCCCAAGGCCGTTCCTAAGACAAACCCAAGTTGAACAATCGTTGTGAGCCAACCCAGTTGGCTCGACGAAAGTGACCACTTGAGTTGTAGCTCTGGACCGACTGCAGTTGCGGTCATCCAGGATGTCAGCGATAGCAACATTCCAAACGAGACGACGGCCAGCATAGTCCATCGGCGGGGATCTCTATCTACATCACTGTGAATGATCCCCGTTCCCAAGTTTTCCCTTTTCAGGTTCACGAGCGAAAGAGTTGCTTGGCCACAAACCATACATTTGCGGGTCGCTCAGCTAGACGTCGCATATACCAAGGGAACCAAGACGAGCCATAACTAATCAGCACTCGAACCACGTGCCCTGAGTTGGCTAATCTATATTGCTCGCGGCGTTCAATGCCGTAAAGCATCGCAAATTCGTAATCGTCTTTCCCGACACCCAATTCAGCTGCCATACGATTCACAGATTCAATCATCCGAGTGTCGTGAGTAGCAATCACAGGCCTCGCCATACCACCATTAAGTCGTGCCTCGAGAAGAATCCTGGAAAGTTTGAAGTAGTGCTCATCAACCTCACGCTTGTGAGGATATGCAACTTCTTTGGGTTCCTGGTACGCGCCCTTTACCAGCCGAATAGACGGATCCAATGGAAGAAGACTTTCGAGGTCATTCTCAGTCCGCCGAAGGTATGATTGTAGACATAAGCCCACGTTGGTGTTCGTAAGCATCACGTTCCTAAACACCTCCAGTGTCACATCGACGTAGTCAGAACTTTCCATGTCGATCCACACAAGAAACGGAGTAGATGCGGCCAGTCGCCTCAGTTTTTCTTGCGCGACCTCTGGCCCGAAGTCCAGACCCAGCTGTGTGAGCTTTACCGATATTTCAAGATCAAGCCCGGCTTCACTCGCATCCCGTAATACATCGAGATACTCATCCAGCACAACGTCAGCCTGATCAATTGAGTTAAGGTTTTCACCAAGCAGAGTAACAAGAGTTCCTATGCCCTTTGTCGCTAGCTCATCGGCCTCTGTGAGAACTTCTTCCAAGCTCTCGCCAGGCATAAACCGACTGGTAGCTTGCTTGACGAAACCCATTCTCGGAAGGCGTTCGGCCAGAAAGGGATTCGTTGAAGCCCAGAGTAGGGCTTTGCGCATCACGCAACTGTCCTATTAGCTGTGGCGTTCAAGCGCTCACGAACCGGTACATCAGTCGGATCAATCGGTATGCTTCATCCATACTACGGGCCATATATCTGACCGTGTAGCCATCAACCTTTGACATTCCAGGGATCGATTGGAGTACATCCACATGAGTCGTTGACGTGAAGCGCATTTTGATTTCAACGGGAGACCCAAGTTCTAGGGGGCTGAACCCGTTACTGCTAAGTCGATCAAGCGCGACTCCTGTCATCTCGCGTAACATAGTCCTGACCACATCGGGGTGTCGGAGGCGAGCTGACGAAGGAGTTTCTGCCGTCTTTGTGGTCACTGTTTCAGATCCGAGGAGTTGGCCCAATTCAGCTGCCGCGGCTGAATCTCCTGAGACGAGGATCACGGGCACTCCAAGGCTGCCGGCAAATGCCGCGTTCATTCCACCTTCGCCTACCTCCACATCGTTTAGCCATAAACCTTTGACTGAGCCACTCCCGGTGTGAGCAAGAAACCCATCTGGATCACCCGCCTTAGCATGATATCCAATGAAAATTGCGCCATCGAAGGAAGAGTCGAGCCCCTGTACCATTCCAAGCGGCTTAATAGATCCCTGGATGTAGCTAATCCTAGGATCAAGCTCTCCGTGTAGCACATTCTGATGATCGCCGTGAGAATCATTCACGAGGATATCAGCACTTGGAATGCGTTCGAAAATGGCTGCCACGACCGCGTTGACTTCCTGGGTCATATATTGTCTAGAAGTCCCATAATCCTTACCACCACTACTCGTCATTAATGGCGATCCAACGCCCCCAATCCCCTCTAGATCGACAGAGATGAAGAGTTTTATTGACTCTTGTGAATCGGCCGGAGCGGGAGGAGCCAGGCAAGCACAAAGAGTGAATAGACAGGCCTTCAAAACAAGTGAGTGGAGCTTCATAGTGCACCCCCGATAGGTGTATACCCAGCTGAGATCAAGGCCGCCTTATAAGTAGCCACGCTACCCTCAATGATAGCAGTAAGTTCTGATTTTATGGTCTCGGCTGCTGCTACTGCCTGATCAATCATGGTTCGGGTATTCTCAGATGGAGCTCCATCTTCACCTGTGATTCTACCAATTGGTTGGGCAATTACATCGGCTACGACATCACCACCGCAAGACCCCTGACATTCAGGACCGGTAAATAGACGCTCATCAAGCGTGTGTAACGCGTCCCAAAGCCCCTGCCCCTCTTGCCTTAAATCGTCCTCACTCTCATCAAGCGTCTCCAACACATTTTCGACTCCAAGCATTAGTCGCTCCAACTCCTCCCTGGCCTTATCTACGCTCCGTGTTATCTCAACCATCATGACTAACGCTTCCCTCTTGGCGACAAGGTCCTCCACATCTCTTGGATTCCTCGGGTCCCCACTTACCTCCAAGTTCGATGAAGACCAAACATCACCAATTGATACCGTGACAGAATATGTGCCCGGGAAAACGCTCATTTGTTCAGGAAAGCGCATCAAGTCAGCATCTCCTCCTGGTCTAAGATCCCAAGAGAATCGAGTCACTCCGGGGTTGGCGGAAACAACTTGTGAATAGACGGTATCCATGGATTCATTAGTCACCGTTACCTGCCCTTGGCCGCCCTCTACCGACCAGAAACTAATGAGAGCACCATTTGGTCGCGTCTCAGCCTGCTGCATCGCATGACCAGTAGAGCGGTAGCCTATCGCTTCCGCGATGTTCACATCGTACGCCGGTGGTGGCGAAAACATATGCACCATCGCGTCTTGGATTGTCGAGTCTGAGGCAAGCTCACGAAGCGGACGGATATCATCAAGCACGATCAAGGAGCGTCCATGTGTACCCAAGACAAGATCACCATCCCGCGGATGCACAATCAGATCCCTAATTGGTACAGACGGCACACCAGATGTGTACCTCATCCAACTATCACCACGGTCAAGGCTTATTCTGAGTCCGAATTCAGTACCGAGGAAAAGTAGGTTTGGATTTTCTGGGTCTTCTTCAATCGCATGCACGAATCCATCAATGTTCTCCGACGCAAGGGATCTCCACGTCAGCCCATAATCTTCAGTGACATATACATGGGGAGTCCAATCACCTCGCCGATGATCTTCAGCAACGAGATAGGCCCTGCCAGGTTGGTGTTTAGAGGACTGTATGTCAGAGATCCAGATACCGTGCGGTAATCCCCCGATGCTGTCTCGTACGTTCTCCCAACTGTTACCCCCATCTTGAGTAATCTGCACATTTCCATCATCTGTACCGACCCAAATGAGGCCTTTTTCTAAGGCACTGGGACCAATTGAGATGATCGTGGTGTGTGTTTCCGCACCTGATGCATCGATCGTTAATCCCCCGCTCTCGGAGTGTCGTTGCTTTACTGGATCATCAGTCGTCAGATCCGGGGATATGATCTGCCAACTTCTTCCCTGATCTGTGCTCTGATGTAGGTATTGGCTCCCAAGGTAAATTTTTTCAGTCTGGAAGGGATCCGAAGTCAATCCTGCATTCCAATTGAATCTGAGTTCATCCCCATCCGGATGGACTGGCCGAATACTACGCCGGGCCCCAGTCACCTTATCAAAATGCTGGAGGTTGCCACCTTGGGACATGGAATACCCAAAGTGATCTGGATCTGAAAAGTCAGGCATCACGCTGAATCCGTCTCCTCCCCCGACCCGGAACCAATGTGCATTCAGTATGCCTTTATTCTCCCAAACAGTGCTGGGGCCATACCATGAACCATTATCCTGTAATCCACCGTAGATATTAAATGGGAGGGCGTTATCAACTGATATATGGTAGAACTGAGCCAAAGGAAGATTCTCTACAAAACGCCAGGTATCCCCGCGGTCTGCAGTGAACGCAATTCCTCCATCTTCACCAAGAATCATGTTTTGCGGGTTCTCCGGATCAATCCAAAGCTCATGGACATCCCCATGAATGATCTGACTGGGAACTACGGTCTCCCAATTCCGTCCTTGGTCCTGGCTAACATCAATGGATCCGTGTAAGCGGTAGATGCGATTTTCGTTCTTAGGGTCCACACGGATGTCAGCGTAATAGAACGGACGCGGGTTAATCCCTGGATTATCAGAAATTGTTACCCAGTTTCGTCCACCATCCTCAGACCGTATGAGTGCGGATCTCTCAGCCTCTACTAGTGCATAGACTACGTTCTGATCGGACTGCGCTATCGCCAATCCAATCCTTCCCAGCTGACCCTCTGGTAAACCATCTTCCGATGTTAGCTCTTCCCACGAGTCTCCACCGTTGTAGGTCACGAATAGTCCTGAACCCTGACCTCCGGACGTGAGGAACCAGGGATCTCTCCGGAACTCCCACATCGCAGCAAAGAGCTTATCCGGATTAGAAGGATCCATGACCACATCTGCGATCCCACTACGAGGGTTTTGCCAGAGAATCCGATCCCACGTCCTTCCCCCATCAAGCGTGCGGTAAAGGCCGCGTTCCTGCCCATCCGACCAGGCGGGTCCCATTACTCCTACATATACGATCTCTGGATCAGTGGGGTGCGTGATGATTCTGTGGATCCTTTCGGACTGGCGAAGTCCCATCAGTCGCCACGTGTGACCTCCGTCTATTGATTTGAAGAGGCCCCGTCCGACTCCAGCACTATTTCGTGGATTCCCCTCGCCCGTGCCGACCCAAACGATATCGGGGTTCGGCTGGAATACGGCAATAGCCCCAATACCGAGAACATCTTGATCATCAAAGACGGGAGTCCAACTGATACCGCCGTTTTCAGATCGAAATAGACCACCCGTTGCACCTCCTACATAGATGATATTACGGTCGGCTAACACGACTTCGACGTCGGATACACGGCCACTCATCCCGGCTGGCCCAATCTCTCTCGCTCGCATGCTCCCGAATAAGTCAGGGCGCTCCTGCGCACCCAGCGAAAATCCTGTCAAAGTGATTACAAGAAAACTCCATAGAAGGCCTTGCTTCATCGGATGCTCCTAATACGTGTGTTACGAATGCCAGTCACCTGGCAGGCTTCAGATTAGGCTTCGTTTCACAACGCTGCTAGCGCCTCTGGCGCCCAACAAGTCAGAACGTGATTCACAAAGCCTTCATCTGCTCAACTGCTTGTGCTAGCCTCTGCGCTGAACAACGTGCCCTTAGTGCTTAAGCGGGTCTTTAGATGTTTACTCAAACACCCAATTGAGCTGCGTTCTCGCACAGGCAATGCCTCATATGCTAACCGAGCTCTTCCTCCTGGCCACCCTGGGGACCGAACCTGACTCAATACGCTACAACGGACGTATGGGTGAGCTCGAGGTCAGCCCGCCGAAGCTAGTTGATCCGGGAATTAACGTCGACGGGCTTTTGGATGAGCAAGCATGGAGCACAGCTGCAATTCTTGGAGGCTTTACTCAATACGTTCCCGTTGAAGGGGTCGAGCCATCAGAACCCACAGAGATCCGGGTATTTTACACGGACGAGGCCATCTATTTCGGTATTCGGGCGTACGATAGTGATCCGGATGAGATCTTGGCACGCTTCGGTGAACGTGACCGTGTAACCTATAACGATGATTGGGTCCGAATCATCCTGGATACCTTCGATGACCGCCGGCAAGCATACGCATTCGCAATTAACCCACTCGGTTTGCAGTCCGATGGCCTCATCGTAGAGGGCAGCGCCAGCGGATTCGGTGGACGAAGTGGTGGCGGACGAAGTAGTGGTGGTGGCGGCGGTT
>DUBS01000053.1 GCA_012960225.1 Gemmatimonadota bacterium
AATGGTGTCTTTTAATAACAATCTGACCACCTGGAAACGAGCTTGGATCAAGGTTGTAGGTGTCTGAATCGACATCAGCAAAGACAGGTTCGGCGCCAACCAGACAGACCGCTTCTGCTGTAGCGGCGAACGTGAAATCCGGTACAACTACCCGATCGCCGGGGCCAACTCCGAGAACCATGAGAGCCAACTGGAGGGCGTCCGTGCCCGAGGCACAAGTCACACAATGCCTGCGTCCACCTGCGAACGCCAACAACTGTTCGAGTTCCTCGACCTCTGGTCCCATGACGTAGGCACCGTGATCAACCACTGTCGAGATTGCCATTTCGATTCGGCCGTCAAGAGCACGTCGCTGAGCAGCTAGGTCAACGAACTCAATCTCACTCACCTCACTGCGTTTCCCATAGCGCGGTGCTCATTTCGCCAGTTGATCAGGCCCTTCAGGCCATCCATCAGGTCCGTATGGGCTACAAACCCCAAATCCTGCTCGGCAAGCGAGGGGTCGCCTATACGGTCTATTACGTGTGAAATCTCCTCAGGTTGGTAATCAATCTCAACGTCGTGTCCCGAAAGACCAATCAGGTAGCTGGCTAGGTCATTAAGTGAGGTCTGTTTTCCCGTACAGACGTTGTAAAGGCGGTCTGTGGTGTCAGCTTTCATGGCAAATACGTTCGCCGTTGCGCAATCCTCAACGTGCACAAAATCGTAGGCTTGTGTCCCATCTCCATAGACCGTGGGGCCAATTCCTTGGTCGAGTCGGTCAAGCATCTTCATGATCACTGCGACGTAGGCACCTTCGTAGTCTTGGCGCGGGCCATACACGTTGAAGTAACGCAACCCGACGTACTCCAATCCATACCGGTGGTAGAAGGCGGTCGCCATGGCCTCTCCCGCAATCTTTGAGGCACCATAAAACGTAGAGTTATTGAAGGGGTGTGTCTCGGACATCGGCCTCTCAATTGCGTCCCCGTAGACCGATGCGGAAGACGAGAACACCAAACGGTCAACTTCAGCATCTCGGCACGCCTCAAGAACATTAAACATCCCTGCGATATTGACATCAAAGCCCTCACGCGGGTGCTCATAGCAATGGCGTAGCCACAAGGCCGCAAAGTGAAACACTCCGTCAGCTCCAGCAAATGCATCTCTGAGAGCGGACGAATCAGCGAGATCACCCTCAACCAGCACTACCCGAGGGTCATTCATCGCCTGTGCGAGGTTCTCCAGAGACCCCCGTACAAGGTTGTCAAAAACAACGATTTCGTTAACACCTTCCTTGAGCAACGAGTCGACCGTATGTGAGCCAATCAGGCCTGCACCACCGACAGCCACCAACTTTGAACCTTCTAGCCTCACGTGATTTACCTCTGGGATGGATGGTTCGGCAGGTGGCCCTATCTGGATTCACAGCTTTGTTGGCCCAAGCGAACAGGCCTACTCCGGCCATACGACACAGACCAGGTGAACATGGTGGAGCGCGTTTATTGTACTGCCCGTACCACTGCGCGGGTCATCCCCCGTCTCCTTGGCAAGAGGGTCCGGAACTCACGCGAGAACTACGACGTCCTCTTCTAGCCCCCCAGGTCGTCCCCGCTCTCTACGCATCCAACGATGATCTTGGCCATAGGATCCGAGAACTCTCCGACTAGGTCATAAAATGAGTTTTCGTATTCAAACTGGTCCCGTGGTAGTCGCTCCTCTATGCATCGGAGCGCAATTTTGCAGGTTGAACGACTAGCAGGGAACCAGTCCGTGTCCTCCGCAACGCTATCTACTTCGATTCTGCCGCCGAATTGACAGTAGGACATGAACGTATCCTGAAGTTCTCCATCGCCGGAAGCACAGCTACTGATCCCAAATAGTGAGATTGCCAGAGCCAGACTTCCCACGAGCCCAGTTAAGTTTTTTGCCATGCCCTCACGCGGTACGATCCCTACTTCGTTCTTGGACACATCTACCTTGTACTTCACATTCAACATTGAGGTAACCGTCGGTCGACGCCCCATTGCATGAGCATTAGGAACAAGCCACTACACAACATGACAAATAGCCTCTCAACTGCAGGTCTTAGGTACATTTTCACGAGTCGATAAACCATTTTCGATATCTGAGATCTCACCAGGAGACCAATGGCACATCTCTCACCTCTCCGGGCGCTTCGACGCACGCCATCGATCCTGACCAGAGTACGTGCGGCTGCATCCGTCGAACGATCTGTCCTCTTCTTCGCGGAGGATAGTTCTGACTGGCTTCACATTGGACCCCTTGCCAACCACCTAGAAGAGATTGGGTATCTAGTACTGCGCTTAACCGCCGATCCGAAGGATCCCGTAATCAGCAACCACGACGGTCTCTTCGTAGGCCGAACAGTCGCCGCCGCAACCCTTTTCTTGCGGCTTCCGCCATGTGTTTTAGTCACGACAATGACTGATCTCGACACCTATCACCTAAAACGTTCTGTCAATGACGTTCACTATGTCTATATATTTCATTCGCTTCTCAGCACACACCGCGCGTATCGACAAAATGCTTTCACCGCGTACGACTCTATTTTCTGTGCATCTCCAAATCACCTAATTGAATTACAAACGGTTGCAAAACTTCGTCCCAGTCGAGCTCAGATGCTTTACAGCACTGGGTATTGTAGACTTGACACGCTGTTGGCAGAAACTAAAGACACGGTAAACGTTAACCGAGATCTCCCAAGAGTGCTCATAGCGCCAACCTGGGGACCATCTTCTCTCTTGGAGTTCGACCTCGATAAGATCATTCATGATCTATTAACTCATAATATTGAAGTGGTATTACGCTTTCATCCGATGTCTGTGCGTCATAACGCTAGCCTCACTCATGATTACCAGAGCCGCTTTGGCAACAATCCGAATTTCTCCCTGGACAATTCGTTTGAGTCGAGCAAGTCACTAATTGAATCAGACATTGTGTTGAGTGACTGGTCTGGCGCAGCACATGAATTCTCATTAGCGTTTCTCAGACCGACAGTATTCATCGACACGCCACCGAAAGCACATAATGATGTTTACCATCTTCTAGGGCTCGATTGCTACGAGGACGCCGTGCGAGAGAACCTGGGAGCACTAATAACTCTTGATCAGATTGAGACAGTTCCTAACGTTGTAACTACTCTGTTCAACGATCAGATTAAATGGCAACCACGACTGCTATCTTTAAGAAACTCCATTGTCTTTAACCCAGGGAATGCTATTGCCACCGCGGCAACGCAACTTCAGAATATTATTTCTCAACATTCAACTAGATAGTTGCTAGATGAGATCTAACAGTATCTGAGCCATCTGCGGTCTGCTGATTTTTCGCGGATTATTTGACAGGCGTTCTACATTTACATGTTCGACAATACGTTCACAATCCGTCGCCGTCTCAATGCCATATGATCGAAGACACGTATCGAGCCCGATTGTCTCCATCAAGTGTTGGAGGACCTGGCGCCCTTCTACAGCAGTACCCACCCCCATCAACCCACAGATTCCTCCAATCACATCGTGCACGTGATCCACGCCCCGGGGGTCATTGATGTCCCTTGCCGAAACAGCAGAATTGAACTCGAGGAAACTTCCAAGCGTGAGAGCGACAGCGTGCCCGTGTGGTATCGAGTGACTCATCGTCAACATGTAGGAAAGCGCGTGAGGGGCGGTTGTTTTCGTAATATTGATGGACTGGCCAGCGAGATTTGCCGCCCGGCTCATCGCCTCCCGGGGAGATGCCGATGGCGAGGATACGGCTAAAGAAAGGTTTGACAACACCAACTCGATCGCTTCCGACGCCGACCGCATCGAATCGGCAGAGGAGTTGACACTCCAGATTGATTCCATTGATTGCGACAACGCATCCAGACCACAAATTGCAGTCTGGCGTGGAGACATGCTGTAGGTCAGAGTCGGGTCAACAATAGCGATATCGGGCATGACATATTCATGTGCGACTGAATACTTTTTCTTGTCTACATAAACCACTGCAAAATGTGTCGCCTCGCTGCCGCTTCCAGCAGTCGTTGGTATCGCAACCAGGGGGAGACCTCGCGTAACAACTTTTGCGCTACCCGATGCCACATCAGCTGGAGCGGCTTCATGCGAACTGCAGACCCGTATCAGCTTTGCGAGATCAATGATGCTGCCTCCACCAACCGCAATTATTAGATCTGGCGCAACTTCCTTATAGGCGGTGATACCAGCTTCGACGTCGTTGAGATCCGGAATGCTTGCGGTCGGCGAATACCTCGCTGTCAGATACGAGCCCAGTATCCGCTCGATTATTTTGGCCGCACCCGATTCCTCATAGGATCGTTGTCCAGTGACTAACAAGATCCTCTTGGAGTGTTTAGCCTCCACTATCTCAGCTAATCTGTGAATCACTCCAGGGCCAAAATATTGATCTCTCTTCATTGTTGAAGAAACTTCATAAACCGATTCCGATTCTCCAACAAACTAGGTTCCGGTCGCCCAAGCTCTTTGCGAGAATGGCTTGATACACGCACCTCCAATAAACATGGTCCCTCTTCATTGCTCATACGTTTCAAAAAGGTGCGAAGCTCTGGTAAAGACGTGGCCGAGATTGTGGTGCGATAACCACAAGCTTTAGCAATCTGGGGAACATCTATGTCGAACCCAGCTGTTGGCTGCCCTCCAACTGACTCGTGACAACCATTATTCAAAACCACATGTACAAAGTTGCGTGGAGCTCGGCTCCCGATAATGGCAAGTGAACCCAGGTGCATGATTAGGGCCCCATCTCCATCGAGACAGTAAACACGCCGTTCTGGTTGTGCCAGAGCAACCCCCAACGCAATTTGCGAAGCATGACCCATTGACCCAACCGCCAGAAAGTCTTGTTCTGATCCAACCCCACTACGAAGTCGACGACATTCATAAAGTTCTCGAGAAACCTTTCCCGTAGTAGAAACTAGGGCGTCTCGATCGTCCAGGTTCTCAACAATTAACGAAATGGCCTCTTCACGGGACATCTCGTAACCATTTGACACAACCGCATAATCAGAAGTTCCGACAAACGTGTCTCGCCGAACCACTATCGCAACCGGAGCCGATAGTGATTTCGCCGTCGAAACAGATTCCTCAAGACACTCCACAGCCCCTGTCGTATCACGCGGTAGCAATCTCTGCGGAATCCCGAGTGTTTCAAGCAAAGGTAGTGTCAGCCGACCTTGCGCCAAGTGCTGCGGTTCATCGTTGGTCCCCGTTTCGCCACGCCATCCAATCAGCATTATTAACGGAATCGCGTAAACGTCTCTGCACGTTAGAGAGAGCAACGGGTTTACAGCATTACCAAGCCCAGAGTTCTGCATATAGACAAGAGCTATACCCGAAGACGATAGGTAGTGCCCACTAGCCAGAGCAATACCAGCGCCCTCATTAGCAACCACTACATGCTCATCTGGACCTGCACATTGACTAAGGTATGCACAGAACTCCTTAAGCAGAGAATCCGGCACCCCAGCAAACAGACCTACACCACAGCCCTTTGCTGACTCGTAAAAGGCCGCCGGGTCTACCACTTAGAGACCTGTCGGCGAGATAAGTGAAAGACATTCGCTAATCGGCATACAGAACTGCTCTGATTCCTTCGCTCTTCCGTGTTCCAATATGCTCTCTGCCACCTTCACCATGCCGGGGTACGAGCTGCGCAACAAATGATTGGCATAGATAACTACCTGCACTCCCGCTTCTGCCAACTCCTCTTCTGTGATTTCATTGTATGTAGTAGGCGCTACCACTAAGGGGACTCGATTATCAATTGTTGCATATGCCCGGCAGAATTCCAAGATCTCGTCGGGTGCTTCTTCGCTACTGTGAATCATGATTGCGTCTGCGCCAGCATCGATATAGATCTGCGCTCGAGCTAAGGCATCCGCTAACCCCGCTTTCAATATCAATGATTCGATTCGTGCTATGACCGCGAAATCATTAGTGATTTGCGCCTTTTTGCCCGCCGTGATCTTTCGTGCAAACGCTTCCGGATCGGCCTGTGTCTGGGGTACGTCTGTCCCATACAGCGAGTTACGTTTAAGCCCCTCTTTATCTTCGATAACTATCGCCGCTACGCCCAGTCGTTCCAAGGTACGTACAGTAAACACGAAATGTTCAGCGAGACCGCCCGAATCACCATCAAAGATGAGTGGCTTTGTAGTCCCTTCCAATGCCTCTTCTATTGTTCTCACGCGAGAGGTTAAGTCTACAAGTCCATTATCTGGCTTTCCTTTTGCGACAGAGTCAGTCAAACTGCTAACCCACATCGCATCAAACTCTACGAATGTCTCGCCTTTCTGGAAATTCGCATTTTCTACGATCAGAGATGTGAGGCCGTTGTGTACCTCTAGCACGCGGATTATGGGGCTACTTGCCAGGAGTCGCCGAAACCGTTGCATCCTGATCTCTGGGGTGGTCCCTATCTCTCGCATAGCAGCATTGAGCCTGGTGGATGATATTCCCTCCGTATATTTGGGTTCAATAAGTTCGCCACCCCACTCACGCAACACCTCAATTACTCGGTCCCGGACAGATCGCTGTACGCCAGTCTTCCAATCATCCCCATGTACGACATAGTCCGGTTGGAGTTCCAAGAGATTAGGCACATAGTCAAGGGTATTCTGTGGGATGACGTTACTAACTCCCTTAATATTTTCAATAACTATTTTCCGTTGTTCATAATTCATATACGGAAGTCGTTTATAGCTGGCAATAGCCTCGTCCGTCAACAAGCCGATAGTCACTTCACCCAGATCTCGTGCCATCTCGATCACGGACAAATGCCCGGGATGGATTAGATCGGCGCTCATTCCCACGTAAACGTTTGGTTTTGTGTGTTTCATCATTTCTGACCTCTAGATGTACAAGGCCCAGTAGGAAACTACGGCTCCAATCGCAGAGCAGTTCGCCACCAGACGAGATTTATCTAAGTTCAAAGTATCTCAATGGTCCTTAAGCGATATCAGTTTACACCAGCGCATTAGGCGGTCGTGAATACATTCCGCCATACCGGCTCGTAAGGTCATGCGTTCTATTCTCAATGTTTATCTATCGTTAGCCATGTAGAATAGTGAGAGACATTTGGATATGAAATTGGTAATCTTCTTTTGCATCCGCACTCATATGTGCGATCTACACTGGCCGACCTGGATGAGCTCTATCCCTCCGGATCCATTTCTTCACAGTACGCAGAATGGCATGGGCATAAGTACCCACCCCTGCAACGCCTCCAGCTATAGCTGCGACTATTAGCGAAATAGTGCCGCCATCGAGGTAGGCAGTTACAGGAGCCACATGCGTGACCCTATCTACCGTCCGACATTTACGGACGCGTGGCTACCGTACTGCGCTTCAAGACGCTCCTTCGCCACAGTAGACAAAATCACCCTACGAATCACGATTTTGTATGAATGTTTGCCAAGTCTCTTTGGTCGACGAAACAATGGCTACGACACGACACACTAACTTCGTACCCGTTCCACCTCATATTGTCGTAATCGGCTGGTGACGTCGACTACATTTCGGTCGGCGTACCAGGCCCAATACGAATATTGAGGTTCCAATCTTCTTTGGGTTCCCGCAAGGCAATTGAATACCACTATGAATGTATTGACTCCGGCATAGGTGTCCGATACCTGATCTCTACACTTTTCAGGCAATCTGACCGCGCTGAAAACACTTGATCTTGTCCAAAGATCCTCTATCGGTATCTCGGCAACTGAATCACTCCCAAGAAGCTCTCCACGGCCCGGACCGTGATCAGACTGCAAGACGATGATCGCATCTTGGCTAATGCTGTCAATCAACTGAAGGATCTGCTTCCGAGTGCAATCAACCCCCATCCGAAGACCCACGAGGTCGTCCCAAGCATCAACAGATGCTCGGAAGCCAGCGTGAGAGCTCGGTCGACATTCCGAGTCGAGCAAGTACGGAGGATGGGGATGCATCATGTGTGCAAGAACAAATATTGGAACCCGCCCATGCTCACGTCTGACCGACTTGACCGCCTCCAGGACGTCTCCGACTAGAAACGTTCCTCCCTGTCTCTTCTCGTCGGTCCAACGCAGGTCTTCAGCCTCCAACCATCCAATAACACCTGCCGGGAGTAGGCCGCGATTGGCTAGGCCGTAGAACGGAGTCATCCACGCAAGCTGTACTCGAATAGCAGCGTTCATCGAGTTTCCCTGCACCAGGCATTTGGCAAGGTCCCGAATAGGTGAGAGTTCGAGATCGCAAAAGGGGCCACTACCCTCAGTGGCCGTCACAAACCTGTATCCCTGGCCGGCTAACTCGTCGTGGGTCCGACTGTCGCCACTCATGATTCGGTTTGTACGAAAGTGTGTTGCCGGACGGCCCAGAGAACCAGGGTATGCCTGGTACTCCTGGTCCAGAACCGCAGGAACAGACAGCCAAGTCATCGGATGTGCGCTCAGCGCTCGATCGGCAACAACGAAGCCCTCATGATCTAGTCCGTCGATGAACTCTGTGAGATCAATTTCGTAGATTTCTTCTAGTACGTCGGCTCGACCGAGCCCATCAAGGATTAGGTAGTAGATATCTGGTCGTGATTGCCAAGCTTCCGCACTAACGGCATCAAAACGTTCGGTTGATCCGGTTTCGGCAGTGAGTGAAACAAATCCGTACTGGATTAGTGGGAGACCGGCCATCGTCAGGCTGAACAGGAGACCAGCTCTCAAGAACGTCGAGACACCCGCAAATAGGTGGATGACCATTACCCCTGCAATTAAGACAAGCACCCAGGCCAACTCCCCTGGGATAGCCGTGAACGCCAACTGACGGTCCATCACCGCCCCGACGTCGCGGTACCAAAACAGGGCGAACACCACCCATCCAAGAACGAGGCCCATTCGCGTTCCTGCAGATCTTCCGAAGATTGCGGAGACACCAACTCCTGTGGCGACGACGGCACAGACCGCCACCACTGGGTAGCGCCAGATGTCCCCAACTCCTACATATTCTCGGGTCCCATAGAGAAACGCAGAAAACGGGGCGGTAGTCAGCGACGCCGCCGCTAGAAGGGCGCCGAAGGGTAGGCGCCTCATCCGACAACCCACCGTCTTGAGCCAACCATCCTTCAGTCACCTGTCCTCATCGCGCATTTCGAAAGATCCGAAAAACACCCCTGTCTCCGGAACACCGACCCCCAAAGGTAACGTTTCCTGACCTCGCATAGTTCTGAGTTCGATTTCCCGTCTCGCTATAGAGAAGCCACTTTGCAGTCACCCACCGCCGCCACCAGGAGTACGACCTGTCTGGTACTGCGGCAATTTCGACCTGCAGCTTCGGGAAGCAACCCTGACCTACGATCGGCACGTACGCGCATGAACACAAACGGTCTCCAGAGGTCTTCTGTGCGGGAGCAGCGAGGAACCTCAGAGTACCGTCACCCGCTCGAGTCCAGCTCTCGAACAATGCATAATCGGTCTCCCATTGGCCTTCTTTTCGAGACATTTTCAACTCGCAACGTTGATTCAGTTGCGTGCAGATCATGACCGGAAGCTGGTGGACATACCTTGTCGTTCTGGTTGGTTGTTCTCTCTTGTCTGCAGGCATAACAAGAAGCGCTCATTACTGGGAACGCATTCGCACCAAGACGCAAACACGGCCTCAATCCTTGGCCCTCGATACGAGACTCATCTCGTCAATAGCTATTCTTATTTCATTCCTGCTCGCTGTACCACTCAGCTCGTTGCTTAGCCCGTTTGTGCTGGGGGGGAAACACCTCAACGTAGTTCTGGTGGTTGCCAGCTCACTTCTGCTGATTGGCCTCGTTCATGATCTATTTTCGATGTTGCCGACGTGGCATATAGGTGCTCTTGTTTCTGGCGGTGTTGTTATCTGGTCTATCGGTGACGGGATAGCACTCCAAGAACAACTGCCAACTGCCGCCACTCTTGTTCTAACTGTTCTGTGGTTTGTCATTGTTCCGACTGCGTTCAAGCAACTTGACACCTCCGAACGACTCGCTGCAGGAATAGCTATTATTATTGGACTAGGCCTCTTCGCCCTCGCAATGATAAATCTGCAGCCACGATTGGCGACGTGTGCGATTGGTCTAGTTGGCTCCAACCTTGGTCTCCTCGTGCAACCTCGGTATTCAGCACGACCGCATCTCGGAGCTGGGGGCGCCCTCCTGGATGGCTTCGTAATCGCATATATCGCCCTGATGCTCTATCCGCAACAGGTAAGTACATCAGTCTCATTTGCTCTCGTGAGCGCTCTAATCCCGCTACTTCTGTGCCTAGTCCCACTGATAAATATTGTGACGACACTTTTCTCGACAATGATACGTATATTTTACAACAGTAATATAACACCATCCAGCATCAGCAGCCTGCTCTCCGTGGTGATGCCTCGTGAGTCTTTCTCGACACTATTGATATTCTTGGGAGTAAGTGTAACCAGTCTGATTGCAATTATTCTGAATGAAATTAATTCTACAGTGGGACTGACGATAGGACTGTTGACAGTATTCACTTACGTTACGGTTACCATCTCTTTACTGTGCCACCTTTTGCGGCGTCAAGTTGAAGGCCAGTCCCAAATGCGAGCGGATACTTTGTGATACATCTGAACGAGATGAGATGTCACCGACTTTCTCGCGTCTTGGAAATGTCGGATTTCCGTGGAGTTGTTTTGCGTAGACATATTGCGCACCTGTTCTCAGGGGCCGCTGTGGTCGCTAGTACCGTCACTCTCTTTCTGCTGATTTCGGGAGTCCTGATCCGTGCGACCAATACCGTGCTTCTGGTTGAAGTCGGTCGGTTTAGGAACCCGATCGCACTAGTAGCCCAGCCCGGCACCGGCGATCTTCTACTTGCAGAGCGAGCCGGGCGATTCCACAGGATCACGACTGCGCCAGACGGCTCGTTTCTCTCTACCGAGCAGGTCCTTGATATTTCAGACCAGGTCACTGTCAAGGGTGAAGGTGGGTTAGCCGGGCTGGCCATCTCGCGAACTGGCGAAGATCTTTATGTCTCGTACACGAGCGATGAATCGCACCTCAGGGTTGTTTCTTTCCACCTAAGCGACGGTCGACCTGTCCCCGATACCCAGCGCGAACTTCTTTTGATTGAACAGCCATTCAAGACTCACTATGGCGGCCACCTGTTGGTTGACCCCGTTGGGCGCCTCCTCATTGGACTCGGCGATGGTGTAACCGAAGCGGTCGATCAGTCCGACCCGCGACGACTCCAATCCCCCGGGCACGATGGGCTTGCTCGAAACGGGAGCTCGTTATTGGGAAGTTTGGTTCGAATCACTCCAACACCAAATTCCGTCGCGCCCTACTCGATTCCTGCAGACAATCCCTTTATCGAACACAGCGGCATCGGTATCCGTCCTGAGATTCTTGCTTATGGATTGAGAAATCCATGGCGTTTCGATATTGATCCAGCTACAGGAGATCTCTGGATAGCAGATGTCGGACATTGGCACGTTGAGGAAATCAACCACGTGCCTTCAGCAATGATTGAATCCGGAATTGACTTCGGCTGGCCAGCCATGGAGGGTTCTGCCCAGTTCCGTGGCCCAAACCTTACGGGCGATTTCCCACCGGTTCATGAATACCTGCACATCAATGAAGGCGTCGATACGAGATGTGCTGTGATCGGTGGAGTGGTTGTGCGAGGTGATCGTCTTCCTAAGCTTGATGGAACATACTTGTTCAGTGATTTTTGTGATGGAGAGATCAGAACTCTACGTCCCACCGATATGGGCGAATGGAACGTTGAGAACCTAGGCGTGACTATCGCTTCACCGGCTTCGTTCGCTCGAACCGACAATGGAACTGTCTATGTGCTTTCTCTCGCCGGCGCCGTATACCGCCTTGAC
>DUBS01000054.1:0-103211 GCA_012960225.1 Gemmatimonadota bacterium
CGGAAACTCCTGCTCCCCGCGCTCCCACCCTGTGGTCCAGGATACAGATAATTCACGATCGGGTATGAGCGATCTGAATCGAAATTCATCGGCCGGAAAAGCAACCCGTAGAGGTCCGTATCTCCATCTCGTGCTTTCACATTGAACGGCATCGGTGGTTGCCACCCTGATTCCTGAAGACGGGAAATATCCGCTTCTTCAATAGCCAGGATACGACGTCCGTCTTCTCTATCACGAAGGACGGTAACCGGAGGAACAACCGGTGTTGAGTACGTGTCGACCACATATTTTCCATCCGGAGAAAGCGATACACTGTGATTCGCACTATCCGGTGTCAGTAGCTCTACATCACCACCATCGAGCCTAACCCTATAGAGGTATTGGAAATAAGGGTCTCCTGGCTCTCGCGCAGTACCAAGAAAAGTGATAGTGCGAGCGGGCTCATCGATCTCCAGGATCTGTTGAACATTCCAGGCTCCCTGGGTGACCTGCCTTTTGAGGGCTCCAGTTCCAGCATCGTATAAGTAGAGATGTCCCCAGTCATCTCTTTGGCTGAACCATAAAATTTCGTTCGATGAGGACAAAAAGTCCCAACCGTTCGACTCGTAAAATGTCTCTTCTACCTCCTCAAAAAGCTCGGTCACGGCACCCGTGGACGCATCGGCGATGCGGACAGCAGCACTTTTGTGGTCGCGGGTACTCGAAACAAATACGATATGCTCGCTATCTGCGCTCCACTCGACATCTCCAAAGGTGCCCCCACAGGCGATATGGTCACTGCAGGTGGACCGATGCTGATCTGGAGGCATCGCTAGACTGACTACTCGGTCGCCTGCCGGACGATCGAGGTCCAAAACCACTCTAGTGATCCGAAAAATCACTGAGTCTCCAGGGAGCGGATAACGCCATGCCTCAAGCTGCGGATGCCCCACCTGTGTATTCACGAGATACATCATTCCCACACCACGCGCGTCATGCCGGAACGTTGCGATCTTCCTTGAATCCGGAGACCATTTCAAGATTGGACGGTCGCTACGTGTCCACCCAGCGTTGTTCGTACCGTACCCGAAATCTTCTGCTCCATTAGTCGTTAATGCCGACTCGTCTCCAGTACCGAGATCCCGAACCCAAAGATTGTGATCACGGATGAACGCTGCATTTCGAGCATCTGGAGAAATCACCTCTAGTCGTGAAACCGCAGGGCTAGCAGTACCTGAAACAGATTCACAAGAATATTCCGTCAGGTTGCACCCGAAGCGGCCAGGCGGGCCGACCGTAGCCATAAGTGCACCACCCTCAAGTGTCAGGCCAGCCAAAGGTAATCTTGAAGACTCAAAAGCCCCTCCCGACACTGTGTTGAGCACGGTGGCAATGCGTTCGTGATCAAAGGCCCTCTCACGAGTCAGTTCTGAAGGGTCAACAATCACGAATTCCGTCCCCCCAGGCCCCGTTGATCTGTACCAAAATCGACCATCCTCAAGCCATTGTGGGCTCACCGATGCACCAAAGACCAGGGCACTGGTGTTTTGCGAGAGGAAACGCTCTGCTCGTCTGTAGTCATCCGCTGTGATTTCTCGTGTGCCATCTTGAGCGACAAGCGGAGTCGAGATGAAAAGTGCTAATAAGGCTGATGAAAACCGCATGGTCATCCTCTGGGAATACGAGAACCAAAAGAGCAGGCCCTTTGGGGCCCACACGGCAAGTTGAAGTCAGAAACGATAACCTGCAACGGAGTCGATTTCTTTTATGAAACCAAGTATGTCGATCACAATAACCTTGATCCACTCACAAGATCCGACAGACATCGTCTCTGAACTTTAAAGAATCAGGATTCTTGACATGAGAAGATCACTCAACCTACGCCTCAATACGTCGACTTTCCCGACTTACTTCCTCATGCACAATACCTGCATCTTGAACGCTGATAACAAATTGAATCCGTCCTGCCACACCCCCTCCCGTTTGCGCTGGGGCGTGGAGAGTCTTACGTCACTGCTCGGGCACAGACTCAGCCGCAGCTGAGTTCGGCCCCAGAGGGGAAAAGTCCGCACAACATCGTCAACGCGCTCGGGCAAAGCACAGGAGGGCAAAGAAGCAGCCAGAGTTTCCCCCACCATAAAAGATTAGCTAGCGATCCTGCCCCTCTCGAGGACCTAAACAAAGCAACTAATGAGTCGCTCACTTCTCCATCTCGCTCTATCAGCATTGGCACTCTTCACCATACTCAACACAGGGTGCACACCCGATTCAGTGGAAGAAACTGAGTACCTTACTCCACCAGGTGCGGAATTCATGAACCAGCAAGCCCCGCCAAGGGTGAGCCGCCCCTCGTTTGTGGACCCTCGTGGCCCTCGCATGGATCCAAATGAAATACCTGGTCGTTATCCCTTCTACTGGACCCGTGCCATTTATTCAGGCTGGGGTCGCCGCGGCTGGGGGCAATCATGGGCAACCGACTATCCCAAGGGTGACCAGCAGTTTTTGGTCGTACTGAAGCGCCTAGTCCGGCTTAACGCTTACGATTGGGACAACGCTATCAGGCTCGACGACCCAATACTCCGGCGTTTTCCAATAGTCTACGCAGTAGAAGTCGGCGGTATGGATATGACCAACCCGGAGGTTGAGGGGCTCAGAAATTATCTGGATGCTGGGGGATTTTTGATCGTGGACGACTTCTGGGGCCAGCGCGAATGGGATGTCTTCGAGTACAATATCCGCCGGGTTTACCCTGACCACCCGATTGTCGACATCACGCTTGATCACCCCATCTACTCGGCTTACTACGACATTGAGGAAGTGAAACAGGTACCCGCCATTGGGCGCGCCATGTACCCGGCCGAATGCTATGGCTGTGTCCCCTATGTTAGGGGCATCTATGATGAGGCTGGACGTCTTGTCGTCATCATCAACTTCAACACTGATCTCGGTGATGCTTGGGAGTGGGCTGAGGATCCGCGCTACCCTCTGGAATATTCGACATACGCGTACGAAATGGGAGCAAACATGATCGTCTACGCGATGAGTCACTGAGGCGAAACAGATGGAACGCATCTTCGAGTTCCTGTTCAAATATCCCCCGCTCTTTTTCGAACAGGGTGATTTCACATTTGGAGCACCGATGTCGGTGCGCCTATGGCTTATTATTGCCGGGCTCCTAGGCGCAGCTACTGTCGCCAGCTACACGATTGCCCGAGGGAAAAGCACGGTCACCGACCGCGGCGTGATGGCAGGACTTCGGGTTCTGCTACTTGCAGTCATCATCGTTTGCCTTCTCCAACCATCACTGATTTTGTCGACTGTGGTCCCACAACAGAATTTTGTTGGAATCCTAATAGACGATTCACAAAGCATGTTGCTCGCAGATGAGAACGGCGAGTCGCGAAACTCTTTCATTAATGAAGAGTTCGCTTCCGATGAGAGTGAACTCCTTGAGCAACTCTCAGATCGTTTTGCCCTTCGCTTCTTTCGTTTCTCTGATGTCGCTGGCCGAATCGATAGTCCGTCGGAACTAGCCTACGAGGGCACACACACGAATCTCGCTCGGGCGCTCGATGTTGCGAGAGAAGAACTTTCAGGTGTGCCGCTGTCGGGACTGGTCATGATTACAGATGGGGCCGACAATGACAACCAACCCTTAGCTGAATCGTTGGTGCCCCTGCAGGCCGCAGGTGTTCCGGTTTTCACAATCGGGGTGGGAGAAGAGAGCATCACCCCCGATATCGAGCTCGGACGGATCGAGATGCCAAGGGCTGTGCTAGAAGGATCTTCGTTGACCGTTGATGTGGTAATTACCCAGACGGGATTCGAAGGCAGCACAGTTCCCCTGATCGTTGAGGACGAACTTCAGATTATCGCAGAAGAAACGGTTGAGCTTGGGCCAGATGGAGAGCCGGTTGTAGCCAGAATTGATTTCGAGTTGGAGGGAGTAGGTCCTCGACGCGTGAGCTTCCGTATTCCCCCTCAACCAGGGGAACGGGTGAATCGAAACAACGCTCGCTCGGTGCAAGTCGAGGTTAGAGGAGAACGTGAAAAAGTCCTCTATTTCGAAGGAGAACCTCGCTTCGAAGTAAAGTTCATGAGGCGTGCAGTGGCGGAAGATGAAAACATCCAGCTCGTAGTCCTGCAGCGGACTGCGGAAAGCAAGTTTCTGCGATTGGATGTAGACGATGGCAGTGAGCTGGAGTTCGGTTTTCCCACTAGTCGTGAAGAGCTGTACCGCTATCGGGCACTAATCCTTGGGAGTGTTGAAGCATCTTTCTTCACGCATGACCAATTACAAATGATCGCGGACTTCGTCTCCGAGAGAGGTGGGGGATTATTATTACTCGGCGGTCATGGAGCTTTCGCAGAGGGAGGTTGGCAGGGTACCTCGGTGGAGGAAGTGATGCCGGTGGTTCTTACCTCCCCCGCAGATGACCCTCAGGGATTCTTCGCGGAAGTAGAGGTGACTCCAACACCCGCTGGACTAACACATCCCGCGGTGCTTCTCGGAGTAGAGCAGGACCAGGTGCGTGAACGATGGGATTCGCTTCCCACAGTCACCACCGTCAATCCAATCTCCCAGGTCCGTCCTGGTGCTACAACACTCTTGTCTGGTTCAGGGGAGCAGCTTGCTCTTGAACAGATCGTGCTCGCGTTCCAACGATACGGTCGTGGCAAATCTATTGCCCTTACCATACAGGATTCTTGGCTCTGGCAAATGCACGCCGATGTCCCGCTCGAAGATCAGAGTCATGAAATTTTCTGGCAACAGATGATCAGGTGGCTTGTCGATGGTGTTCCAGAAGCCGTAGAAGCAGTAACAGACCGGGAACAGGTAGAACCAGGAGAAAACGTTCAGCTTGTGACGAACGTAGGTGACTCGAGCTATATCGAGGTCAACAACGCAACTGTGACAGCGCGAATCACGAGTCCCACAGGCATAGTGGAGGACCTCCCTGTTAGTTGGACAGTCCAAAGGGATGGTGAATACTCGGTAGAGTTTCGCCCGCTAGAAGAAGGTGAGTATGAAATTGAAGTAACGGCTGAAAGAAATGGAGAGACTCTCGGCTCGGATAAGACCTATCTCTATACGGCCCCGAGTGACAAGGAATACTTCAGTGCGTCGAGGCGTACGCAGACGCTGCGCCGGATCGCTGATGAGACCGGAGGTCAGTTCTATACTCCCGACGATGTTTCGAGTCTTCCGGAAGATATTCGTGTGACGGGCGCCGGAGTCACGTTGATCGAAGAGCTAGACCTTTGGGATATGCCGTTTCTGTTTCTCCTCCTATTGATGTTCATGGGCGCCGAGTGGGGCTTTCGAAGAATTCGGGGACTGATTTGATTAGACCGCAGGCTTCACTAGCCCTTTTTGGCTCGGTCTTAGCATTCATATGCCTTTCTGGCACATCTTTTGAGCAGGCAAGTGCCCAGGAGCGGACTCATGCCTTGATCGTGGTCGGACTCGGTGGCAATGCCAACTACCGAGATCGGTTCCATGCCCAAGCCGTCGCTCTAAAAGAGGCTTTTACTACGAAACACGGTATGCTCGCAGAGCATGTCACTTATCTCGGCGAGAGACCAGAATCAGCTCCTGACTTTGTCACTGATAAGTCGACACGGGCCAACGTTCTGAGCCACCTAACTACGATTGCCCAGCAAGCAGGACCTTCGGATCGACTTCTTCTCATTCTCATTGGACACGGAACTTCTGACCAAGCTGAGGCTCGGTTTAACGTCACTGGCCCCGACCTGGCACCGAGCGACTTGCAGATGGCGCTAGCAGGATTTCCATCGCAGACCCTAGCACTGGTGCATACCGGCAGCGCTAGCGGTGGCTTCCTCGAACCCCTATCCGGCTCTAACCGGATCATCATTACAGCTACCCGTACCCAACGCGAGCGGAATGCGACAGAGTTTGCACAGTTCTTCGTTGAGGCGATCACAGGCGAGAGTGCCGATCTGGATAAGGACGAAAGAGTCTCATTACTAGAAGCCTATCAGTACGCCCGTGAAGAGGTTATCCGGTTCTATGAAGATGAGAACGAGATCCTTACAGAACATGCTGTACTGGATGACAATGGGGATGGCACAGGAAGCGAAGAAGCCGGCTTGAACGAGCCTGACGGCTCGCTCGCAGCAAGGTTCCAACTGGGTGGTATCTCCGTAACGGAGGAAGAGCTTACCCAGAACCCTGAACTCGTGAGACTTTACGAAGAACGCAGTCAGATCCAAGCCCGCATTACCGGACTCAGGGCTCTCCGTGATGCCATGCAGGAAGAAGCATATATGGCTGCTATGGAAGAACTCCTTGTTGAGCTAGCTCTCAACAATAGGGAAATCAGAGCCAAAGAGGGTGACGGGTTATGATCCGCTACCCGGTGCTTGTACTCGTTAGTGTCCTAACGGCCAGCTCTCTCCAAGCCCAAACGACCGCCCAAGCACGCGAGTTACTGCAAGCCGGGCAATATGAAGATGCAGCCCGCGCGTTCCGTACCATACTCGAAAATGACCCATCCTCTTATGACGTAAGACGTGACTTGATTCGGGCCCTACTCTCCACCGGGGAGTACGATGCTTCCGAGCTTCTCGCACGTGAAGCTCCCGCCCCAGGTGCATTCGCAAACACGCTAGGAGAAATCCTAGTGATTCGAGGAAAACTTGAAGAGGCGGCCACAGCCTTTCAAGAATCCATCGATACGAATGCAGGAGCTGCCCTCACGGCCGAGGTCAATCTAGCAGAGCTACTTTTCTCTCAGGGCAAGATCGATGAGGCGATGACTCGCTTCGATCGTTTCATCGACATCTATAACGCCTCTGACGGACGGCTTAGCGCTACCGAACTCGTAGCGGTAGGGCGTGCTGTGCGCTACCTGGGCCGAACTAACCCCGACCTGTTCCAAGATGCGCTGCGCGCTTTTGACGAGGCGGCAAGCATCGCTCCCAATTGGCACGAACCAAGGGTTAGAGCTGGAGAACTCTTTCTAGAGACATACTCGAGCACCGATGCGCAAAGTGAGTTCGAGAAAGTATTAGGAGTAAACCCGAGACATCCGGGAGCACTTCTGGGTCTGGCGAAAGCGCTGGAATTTGATGGCACGTCAGATGCGGGAAGAGTCCTTGGACAACTACTCGAAATTAATTCGAATCATCTGGAGGCTCGCGCGCTACTGGCGAACCAACATCTCACGCGCGAGAGGTACCGGGATGCCTATGAGCAGGCGGAAGTGGCATTGGCTGTTAATCCAAACTCGCTCGTTGCACTCACAGCTTTGGCTGGTACACACCTGCTTAGGGGTGATCTTGAAAAATTCCAAGAAATCCGAACACGAGTGCTGACACTGAACCCAAGGTACTCTGGGCTCGACGCCAAGTTGGCCGAATTAGCCGTGCAGACACGCCGGTATGGTGACGCAGTGACTAGGGCTGAGGCAGCGGTCGAACTTGATCCATACTCTTGGACCGCGTGGGGACTCCTAGGAATGAACGAACTTCGTCTAGGAGACATAGAGCAAGGCAGGACTCACCTAATGCGGGCTTTCGAAGGGGACCCCTACAACCCTTGGTTTAAGAATAATCTCGATTTACTCGATACCTTTGAGCGTTTTGAAATCCATAAAACTGATCACTTTGAGCTTTTTCTTCATGGAACTGAATCCGACCTACTAGCAACGTACCTGGCTCCCATTGCTGAGGAAGCTTATGAGAGCCTCGCTCGTCGTTACGGCGGCGAACCCCTACTGCCTGTGCGCGCCGAACTATTCCCGAGCCATGCGGACTTCTCAGTTCGAACCCTTGGAGAAGCCGGTCTGGGTGCTCTTGGTGTAAGCTTCGGACGTGTTTTGGTGATGGACTCGCCTGGTGCACGAGAGCGAGGGGATTACAACTGGGCATCGGTTTTCTGGCACGAACTCTCCCACACCTTTCACCTCGCAATCTCCAATAATCGCGTACCCAGATGGTTTTCCGAAGGGCTCGCAGTTCATGAACAACGAAAAGCCCGACAGGGGTGGGGTCATCAGGTCACAATTCCGTTCCTGAGGGCGTTAGCAAACGGAAACCTCAAGAAAGTCAGTGAGCTTAATGATGGATTCATGCGACCTGATTATCCGCAGCAGGTCATCTTCTCCTACTACCAGTCGTCTCTAGTCTTTGAGGTCATTGAGGATCGTTACGGCTTCGCTGCCATCAGAGAAATGCTGGAAGGATACAAACGTGGTGAAACTACAGCGGAACTCTTTGCATCTTTGCTCAGCATAGATCCCGAGGATTTCGACCAGGAATTCGAGGAATACCTAGAGGATCGATTCCGCACTCCGTTGAGCGGGCTGGAAGAAATAGGAGAGGCCCCTCTATCCGGCTCGGATGTCACCGCACTCGAAGATTGGGCCAACCTGCACCCCGGTGATTTCATCGCGAGACTCAGGCTCGGCGCAGCACTCGTTGGAGAAGAACGATATACCGACGCTCAACCCCACTTGGAGGCCGCACGCAAGATTTTCCCGAACTATGGAGGGCCGGACAGTCCGTATTGGTATCTGGCCCAAGCCTACAACGGAGTCGGTGATCTTACTGGCGCAGAGCAAGCTCTGTCACAACTCATCCAGAGATCGGAATCGAACTATGATGCCTATACGATGCACGCGGATGTGCTGGAACAACTGGACCGCCCTAAAGAGGCAGCAGATGCGCTCGATAAAGCAGTACTAGTATGGCCGTATGAAATAGAACTTCACCAGCGACTAGCAACACTCCACGCAGAAGTAGGCAACTATCCTCGGGCGTCGCGTGAAAGGGCCGCCGTCGTCGCTCTGAATCCAACGGACAAGGCCCAAGCACTCTTTGCACTGGCGATTGCTTACCAGGAGGCAGGCGACCTAATCGGCGCTCGCAGCGCCGTGCTTCAGGCACTCGAAATCGCTCCTAACTTTGATGCTGCTCTTGAACTTCTGCTCATTCTGCGATCTGGCTTACCGGGGGAATCATGATTGGTAAGGGCACCAGATTGCTAGTGACCCTGCTCTTCACAGGAGCTGGGGTTGGTTGGATTGCGAGCGAGCGAGGCAGAAGTAGAACACCGGAACTCTCAATCGGGAATCCGCAGTCCTACAGTGACACCAATTCACCCTACGACGGCAAGTATCACTTCTTCAGAGTGCAATACGATGTCGGGCGAGGGTCTTCAGGGTTCTCCCGGAGACGTGAGCCTGCTTGGGCGCACGACTATCCCAGGGCTGAACGGAACTTTCTGAACATCATCCAAGAGACAACGTTCGTCGATTCCCAAACTGAGGGCTCTAACATCCTCCGCCTGAATGACCCCGAAATCTTCAAATATCCAATCGCGTACATCGTTGAAGTTGGTAGCTGGAATCCAACTGAAGAAGAAGTCGCAGGCCTTGGCGCGTACTTGTTAAAGGGTGGATTCTTGATAGTGGATGACACTCGCAATGAGCGCGGTAACGAATGGGCAAACTTCGCTTACCATATGGAACGGGCGTTGCCGGGTCTTGCACTCACCCCACTCGAACACGATCACCGCGTCTTCGATTCATTCTTCCAGATCGAACCACTGAAGGTGATCCCACCCTACGGACCACGAAACCCGCAATGGTATGGGATATTTGAAGACAACGACCCAACACAGCGACTGATGGTGGTCTTTAACTTCAATAATGACATCGCAGAGTACTGGGAATACTCGGATCAGGGATACTATCCGATCGACTTGTCCAATGAAGCTTACAAGCTTGGAGTCAACTATATCGTGTATGGACACACGCACTAATGATCGGACTACTATTGCGCGGAACTGCTTGCTGAACGACTAATCGGGGCCTCGTGAGCCCCATTTGAACTGGAGACAGCTTTGGCGGACAAAGCCATCGGAACGGTTGCCCTCGATAACGCAGACGACATAGCACTCGCCGAACGCATGAAAAACGGACGGGAGCAAATCTTGAGTGAGCTTCGAAAGCTCATCATCGGTCAGGAGGACGTAATCGAGGAAGTCCTGCTTACACTCTTCGTTGGTGGGAATAGTCTTTTGGTCGGCGTGCCAGGTCTCGCCAAGACATTATTGATCCATACGATCGCTCAGGTTGTCGATCTTGATTTCTCACGGATCCAGTTTACTCCAGATTTGATGCCATCCGATATCACCGGCACAGACATCATCCAAGAACAAGCCGATACAGGCCGACGAGAGATGGTTTTCTCAGCAGGGCCGGTGTTTGCGAATATCGTCCTTGCGGATGAGATCAACCGCACACCGCCTAAGACCCAAGCTGCGCTACTCGAAGCGATGCAAGAGCACCGAGTGACAGTGCAGGGACGCACATACGACCTCAAGGAACCCTTCCACGTTTTCGCTACCCAGAATCCGATTGAACTCGAGGGAACCTATCCCCTTCCTGAGGCTCAACTCGATCGGTTCATGTTCCAGATCATCATAGAGCACATGGCGGAAGACGAAGAACTAGAAGTTGTGAGGACAACGACTGGCATATTGAAGCCAGAGTTCAGTCGTACGGTGACCGGTCCCGACCTGGTAGCCTTTCAGGAGCTCGTGAGACGGGTTCCTGTATCAGAATCCGTCCTCAAGTATGCGGTAGCATTGACTAGAGCCAGCCGTCCGGGTGCTAAGGGAGAATCCCTTGACTTCATCAACGAATGGATCGCGTACGGCGCGTCGGTTCGTGCAGCGCAGTACTTAGTGCTTGGATCAAAGGCGAGAGCAATCACACAGGGACGCTATCACGTCTCTTTTGAGGACATACGGGCGTTAGCTCACCCGGTGCTCCGCCACCGCGTGCTGAAGAACTTCCATGCTGAATCGGAGGGGCGCACCTCCGCGGAAATTGTGGACAAACTGTTAGATGCTGTGCCCTTGCCGTCCTCAGGGATGTAGCAAGTGGCAGTTGCGCGCGGATCTCACTCAGGAGCACAGTTTCTTGATCCAGCGGTCTTAGCGCGGATCAGTAACCTGGAACTCTTGGCCAAAACGGTAGTGGATGGCTTCTTGACTGGCCTCCATCGCTCACCGTATCTGGGCTTCAGCCTGGAATTTGCGGAACACCGCCAATACATGCCCGGTGACGATATTCGACGCATCGACTGGAAGCTATTCGGCCGATCTGACCGGCACTACATCAAGCTTTTTGAAGCCGATACAAACTCTAATTTCAGCGTCCTACTCGATGTCTCTGCATCGATGAGCTACGGGAGCCATGAAGTCTCGAAGCTCGATTATGCGAGGTATTTGGCAGCATGTCTCACGTTTTTCTCCAATAGACAGAGAGACCGTGTCGGTCTCGTGACCTTCGACCACGACATAGTCGAATACGTGCCCCCGTCGATGAAACACTTGGACACAATCCTGCACTTACTCGATCGAGCAAGCGCAGGCCGAGCTGGCAGTCTCAGGAAACCTCTACTCAAGATCACCGAACTACTTGGCCGTAAGGGCATCGTCGTCATCGTATCCGACTTGTACGAGCATCCCGAGGAGATCTTCAGCTCAATCAGCCTACTCCGTGCCCGTGGGCATGACGTGATTGTCTTTCACGTACTCGACCCTGCTGAATTGAGCTTTCCATTCGAAGACTCATCTAACTTTGAAGACCTTGAGACGCGCGAACAAATTCCAGTGATACCAAACCGGCTGCGGGACGACTATAAACGCCTTGTGGCCGAGCATGTGGAATCGGTGCAACGCCGGTTAACTGAGAACCGGATCGATTACGTGCTATTAGATACTTCCAAGCCACTCGATCTGGCACTTTTCCAGTACCTCTTGGCTCGTGAACGCTGGACTCGTAAGCGATGAGCCTAGCCTTCCTCGTACCGCTGTTTCTGCTTGGCTTAGCCGGTATCGTAGTACCTATCCTTGTGCACCTGACACGCCGGCAACGCCGGAATGTAGTCACATTTCCTTCACTGATGTTCCTTGAAAGGATTCCTTTCCAGGAACAGCGACGACGACGCATTCAACACTGGCTACTCCTCGCCCTGCGCTCGCTTGCCCTTGCACTTCTCGCACTAGCATTTGCACGCCCTTTCCTTGATCGGAGTGATTTGAGCCTAGGAGCTGCCTCAGGACCACGAGAGATCGTTGTTCTGCTCGACCAGTCGTATAGCATGGAGATCGGTGACCAATTCACTCGAGCGCTCGACGAAGCTCGCGAGATCTTCGCTGACCTCGGACCATTGGACCGGGCAAGCCTAGTCGTTTTTGGGCAAGGAGCTCGGGTGGTTGCCCGCTCGACTGGGGATCGCCTTCGGCTCAACACAGCATTAGACACCCTCAGTATCAGCTCGTCATCAACCAGCTTCGGACCTGCCCTCAAAGTCGCCCAAACAGTGCTGGAAGAATCAGAGCTGCCTGTGGGTGAAGTTTATCTGCTTTCAGACTTTCAACGCATAGGATGGGCCGGCGATGAAGGTGTGTATTTACCAGCTGGCGCCAAGGTCATCTCAATCAAGCTTTCTGAAGATCCTCCGGACAACATCCAAGTGACAGATGTTGACTTGATCCGCCAGGCAGTTTCAGGACGTGAACGGATCACACCTACTGCCCGCATAGCCCGTAATGGAGGGTTAGATGCCCGTGAGGTAGATGTCAGCCTTGAGTTAGACGGGCAAGAAATTCAGACCCGAACCGTAACACTCGAGGCCAATGGAGCCGCGTCAGTCGCGTTCCAGCCATTTACAGTTTCACAGCCTCACACTCGCGGCTCAATTCGCATTCCTACTGACGAACTCACTGCTGACGACGTGATGAACTTTGTTGTTTCACCTGGGACAGCCCTGTCCCTGCTCGTAATCGATGGAAGCGGTGGAAGCACGGACGCAAGCCTTTACCTGCGACGAGCATTGGAGATCTCGGACGATGGTAGGTTCCGCTTGACCCATCGAAGAACCAACAATGTCCGGGCAGAAGATTTAGATGGCACCGATGCCGTAATTATCAACGACGCCAGGATCGATGGGGCATCGGCAGAACGCTTAAGGAATTTCGTCCAGGCAGGTGGTGGACTTCTCGTTGTTTTAGGTGAAAAAGCAGGCTGGCCGGCGTCGGCACAGGATCTTCTTCCGGGTGCCGCCGGTGAGCCCCAGGATCGTCTCCAGGGACGCGGGGGACGGCTTGGACATCTTGAGTATGGGCATCCAGTTTTTGAGCCTTTTTCGGGCCCTCGGAGTGGCGACTTCACTGGTGCACGTTTTTTCCGCACTCGTAACTTCGTACTCTCCGACTCGGCGAGCGTCCTTGCTCGATTTGATGACGGATCCGTAGCCTTCGCTGAACAAACGTACGGGCTCGGTACAGTGCTTGTTTGGACATCAACATTGGACTCTTTCTGGAATGACCTGGCCCTCCAACCGGTTTATTTGCCATTCATCCATCGAGTGTCTGAGTACATCGGTGGGCGCACCGAAGCACTTCCCTGGTTCACGACTGGACAAGTCCTCGACCTTGGTGACCCTGCGGCACTAGCGAGTGCAGGCCTGGTTTCAGCGGAATCAGCAGAACTTTCAGACGATAGAGACCAGGTTGCTCTTACGCCTTCGGGGCAATCGATCGATCTCTCCTCCGATGACGGACCTAGATATCTAGCACTAGATGAGAGCGGTTTCTATACCATTCGACCACCTCGCTCAAGTCCCGAACGCCCGTTCGTAGTCGCAGTCAATGTTGAATTGGAAGAGTCCGATCTCACTACTCTGGATCCAGAGGAACTAGTGGCTCAAGTAACATCGTCTGAGCCAAACCCTGACGCGGCGGCGGGATTCGTCCAAGCGACTGCACTCCAAATGGAAGATCAAGAACGGAGACAAGCCCTCTGGAGGTGGATACTCATTGCAGCATTCGGCTTACTGGCGGCAGAGACACTCATGTCGAACTGGGTATCCCGTCGAACTGCAGCTGCAACGCTGACGACAACCTAGCCACAGCTCTCTAAGGGCCGAGTCGTAACAAAGAGAGACAGTTATCCTGTGGTGGTATAGCTTATCGGCCCCTAGGTTGAGCCAAGACGACTAAGGAGAGGTGAATGAGGGACTCCGACAGACGGATGGCACAGGGCAAAATCTTGACGGTCGTCAGGAGTGTACGCCGGCGCTGGAGAACCCGAATTTTTCTCCGTGGCCTAACTTGGATCGCTGCAATCACGGGAGCGATACTCTTAGTATCTGCGCTCAGCCTTGAGCAGATGCGGTTTTCGGTCCCCTCTGTAATCTGGCTTCGAATACTCACCTGGGGCACACTAGTAGCGACCACTTATTGGTTCATCCTACGCCATCTATTTCGCCGGGTGAGTGATGAGCAGGTTGGGCTGTACTTTGAGGAACACGAACCATCACTCGAACATTCAGTCGTCACTGCGCTCGAGGCCCCCAAGGAAGCCTTTTCACCAGCATTGGGAGATCACCTGGTGCAGAATGCGCTCACCAGAGCCCGGAAGATCAAGGGCGGAAGACGTGTTGAACAGGGTGCCCTTTATAGGCTAACTGGGATCATCACTGGTATCGCAGTACTTGGCCTCTCATTGGTGCTGCTCGGTCCGAGCCACTTGAGGCTTGGACTGGCGGCCCTGCTTCTCCCGACCAGGGCGGCAGCGGCAGTGAACCCTTACGAGGTCAATATCCAACCTGGTGATACAACCATCGCCCGAGGATCTGACCAGTTGGTGACCGCAACGCTTGGGGGATTTGAGTCGAGTGATGTGTCGATCTTCACACGCAAAGGCCCGGACCAAACTTTTCAGCGGATCACCATGCTGTTGGCTGAATCGGGAGATTTTGAAGCGCTGTTGCTCGGAGTTGACGATCCGACCGAGTACTTTGTTGAAGCTGCAGGGGTTCGTTCTGAAACATTTTCAATCGATGTAGCAGATCTTCCGTACGTCGATCAACTTGATTTGACGTACTACTTCCCCAGGTATACCGGACTCGAACCACGTACCCGAGAGGATGGTGGAGATATAGCAGCGCTGCCAGGGACACTGGTAGAGGTCCGCATCCATCCAACGATGGTCACTTCGGGTGGGCAATTTCTCCTAGACGGAGAAACAGCACAGAATCTCAGCTTGGAAGAGGACGGCACCTTCCTCGCCCGCCTTACAGTTAATGAGCAAGGTTTTTATTCGATCCAGCTTGCCCGGGAGAATGGTGATTTAGTTCCGGCTTCCCCCGAATACAGGATTGACCTCCTTACGGATCAAGAGCCTTCTGTACACTTCTCTAAGCCGGGTCGAGATGTCGCGGCTTCGCCAATCGAAGAGGTTTATCTGGAAGTCAGTGCAAATGATGATTATGGGATTGGTGACGTACGGATCGTCTATTCTGTAAATGGGGAAAAAGAGGATACAGTCCCGCTATTTCAGGGATCTGGAGCACCGCTACCAGAGGTGTCCACCGGCCATACGCTCTTCCTAGAAGAGTGGGAACTCGAGCCAGGAGACTTGATCGCCTATTACGCTCTCGTGCGTGACAACCGAACTATCTCAGGCACCCGAGCGGTAGCCAGTGACATGTTCTTCCTTAACGTACGCCCTCTGGAACGGGCCTACCGGCAGGGAGAGGAAAGTGGCGGACAGCAACAAGGTGGTGGTGGTGGCGAAACACCCGAAACAGCGCTCTCTGAGCTGCAGCGGCAAATCATTTCTGCAACCTTTAATCTCATTCGCCAAAGAGACAGCTACGACCCAGAAGAGTTTAGCGAGAACGTGGTCAGCGTTTCACTCTCACAGGGTCGTCTCAAGGAACAGGTTGGCACACTACTGGAGCGAATGCAGAACCGAGGGCTGACCCGCTCAGATCCTGGGTTCCGTGATGTTTCTTCGATCCTCCCAAAAGCAGTTGAAGCGATGACGAATGCTCAGGAGGACCTCGATACGGAAGAATTACGTGAAGCAATCCCAGACGAACAAATTGCTTTACGATATGTGCAGCAAGCTGAGGAAACCTACGAGCGCTACGTTACCCAACAGCAGCAGCAACCGGGTGGTGGTGGTGGTAGCCAAGCGGCCGCAGAAGATCTTGCCGACCTATTTGAACTCGAACTTGATAAGCTGAAAAACCAGTATGAGACCGTCCAGCGAGGTGCTCAACGCCAAGCTGACAATGAGCTTGATGAACTGCTTGAAAAGCTGAAGGAGCTATCACAGCGACAAGAACAACAGGCTGAGCGCCAGAGGCGCCGTGCCCAGGCCTCCCCTCAGGGAGCACCCTCCGGTGGAGGGACTGCACAACGAGAATTAGCGGAGCAAACTGAAGAGGCTGCAAGGGAACTACTCCGACTCGCAAGAGAAAACAACGACCAGCAGCTTGAAGAAACAGCCCGGCAACTTCAGCAGGCTGCCGAAGCAATGCGCCAGTCAGCCTCTCAGGCTGGCAGCACTTCAACCACTGAAGCACAGACAGCGCTGCGCAGACTTGAGGAGACGCGAAGGCAACTTGAAGAGGCTCGTTCAGACCGCGCTCGGCGTGACGCCCAAACTGCGATTAATCAGGTTGAAAAACTTCAAGAACAGCAACGTGACGTTCAGCGGCAGGTCCGAGAGCTCCCTACGTCTGGAGCCGAAAGATCGAGAGTAATTGAACAGCTCAGAGAACGTAAAGATCAGATGACAGACGCTGTTTCAGAATTGGAACGGGAACTTGATCGTTCCGCAGCAAGCAGCAGTGCTGATAACCCAGAGGCCGCGAGAGCACTGCAAGATGGAGCTAACCACATCCGGGAGTCCAAGTTAAAAGAGAAACTTCAGTACTCTAGAGGTACGATTGAGCAATGGGATCCCCAGTCGGCTGTTACGCTTGAACTGACCATCGAAGCCGACCTCCAAGCTCTGCGTGATGAACTTGAACGAGCAGCAGGTGCGGCCAGTCAAAGAGAGCGCAACCCACTTGAAGAAGCGCTCGAAGAAGCCCGTGAACTGGTACGTGGTATGGAAGCGATGGAGAGGCGCCTCAGTGAACAGGGGCAGCAAGGACAACAGGGGCAGCAAGGACAACAGGGGCAGCAAGGACAACAGGGGCAGCAAGGACAACAGGGGCAGCAAGGAGACCGGTCTGAAGCGATTGGTGGCGGCGGGCGTTACTCTGAAGCTGGTGCGCCTACACGTGGAAACCCACGCCCATTGAACCCAGAGGAGATCCGGCAACTACAGCGGGAATTTGGCCAAAGGGGGAATCAGGTTCGAGCACTTCGCGAGCAACTCAGAGAGGTAGGGCGGCCTGCACAGGAACTCCGAGCGGTACTTGATGCTATGGAGCAGTTTCAGCGTGAAGGGATCTATGCAGACCCCTCGCAAGTCGCGCAGCTCCAGCAAGAAATTCTCGATCAACTCAAACGGCTCGAATTCGGTCTGCGCCGCGAAGTTGAAGGTTCGGCTGAGCGTAGTACTACCCTAGGTGGGTCTGATGAGGTTCCCGACGGCTATCGTGAACTAGTTGAAGAATATTACAGGGCCTTGGCAAGGGGTCGCCCAGGCGGTAATTGACCCTACCAACGCTCTCTTTGTAGTAAGAACACCCATCCGTCGTATTCAAGTACCGTCACCCGTCATCGACGTTGGCCAGAGCCGACAACAGGTCAACGATCATTGATGTCGGCCACGGTCTCCAGCATCTTCTGCGCCCAGAGAATCTATTCAATATGGTATCTATAGCCTGGTACTAACCCTGACGTCGCATTGCCATAGACATGACGTATCTCCAAAAACCCCCCGAACTCAGTGAGAGCGAGGTAACCGAATCAGTACAGGAGTATTATGGACTTGAGGGAACCCTTAGTGCTCTTCCAGGGGACCGGGACCAAAACTTTCTCCTCGAATCTCCAGGGGGCCAGAAGCACGTAGTCAAAGTTAGTTCACTTGATGAGGCCCAAGAGATTCTAGAGTTCGAAACCGAGATGATCACTCGGCTCAGTAACGACACAAATGGCCTGATTCCAACTGTTATTCCGACAATTTCTGGTACCAGGCTAGTAACCCACGAGAATCAACAGGGACACCTCTACCGACTACGGATCCTTGAGTTCCTACCTGGAACCCTACTGGCGGAAATCAACCCACGCTCAGATGCGCTCCTGAGGAATCTCGGTGAACGGATGGCGGAACTTGGAAGTGTACTGGGAGCTTACCCTGATCACCCTCCACCCAGAATCAACTTTGAGTGGGCACTCGGCCAAGCAGGAAATATCATGGAAAAAAGCCTGAGTGTGCTGGGCAGCCCACAGCGGGCGCTCATCAAATTAACGCTCGAGGACTTCCTAGATAACGAGAGAGATTTTCTAGGTCTTGGCTCACAGATCATCCACGGGGACGTAAACGACCACAACGTTCTCGTCTCCCTCAACAAGAATGGGCAAACATGCATCAGCGGGATTATCGACCTGGGAGATGCTCACTCCGCCCCGCGAGTTTTCGATCTGGCAATCGCGATCGCTTACGGCATTATCGGGACCACCGACCCACTCTTAGCCGCCTCGGAGATCACCCGAGGCTACTATGCCGTCCAGCCACTTCTAGACATTGAAATAAATGTTTTGATGACGCTCGTTTGTGCAAGATTAGGACAGAGTGTCTGCATAGCCTCGCTACGAAGAAACCACGGAGATACAGACCCATATCACCTGATTTCAGAACCTGGCGCATGGAAAACACTTTCATTGCTCGCAGACATTCCGCGGCAGATTAGTACTGGAACCCTCAGACAAGCCTGCGGTCTGGAGGCATGTTCCCAGAGTGCTCAGCTCCGAACATGGCTTGACAGCCAGAGTTTCGAAGATGTGGTGACCCTACCCGAAGACCCAAATTCCTTGGGAATCCTGGATCTAAGCATCTCGAGTCCCGACCTTATCGGCAGGGATGCGGATGACACCGAAAATTTTACCAATCGAGTGTCTCAGAAAATGCGATCTGATGGCCTGACGCTGGGCATAGGACGCTTCATGGAGCCCCGTGGATTTTATCTTGCTGATGCGTTTGAAGGTCGACTAGGGGATCCTCGTGAAAGGCGCACGATTCATCTTGGAATCGACCTCTTTCAGGAACCTGGTACGGCGATCCATGCTCCTCTAGCCGGTCGGGTACATACTGTAAGAGAAAACCAAAATCGCTTGGACTATGGGCCAACTGTGATCCTTGAACACAGTGCACCCTCAGGGTTGTTCTGGACTCTTTACGGACACTTAGAGAGAGCATCTGTGGAGAACCTCAAGACAGGCGATTCCATCGATGCCGGACAGCCCATCGCTCGGATTGGAACCTATCCTGAAAACGGGGATTGGCCCCCACACCTACATTTCCAGATCATCACAGATTTAATGGGAGGTGAAGGGAACTTTCCCGGCGTGGCACTGCCCCGGGACAGCAATGTGTGGACATCATTTTGTCCTGACCCAAACCTGATCTTAAACCTGCCCTCAAAAACCACATACATGGAACCCAGGGGGCTCTTCGAACGTCGCAGACAGGTTCTCGCGCCTAATCTCAGCCTCTCTTACGAGACACCAATCCACATCGTGCGTGGCAAAGGGTCCTACCTATTCGATGTTCTAGGCCGAAGCTACCTGGACTGCGTAAACAACGTTGCCCATGTAGGACATGAACACCCGCACGTGGTTGGGGCCGGCCAAAGACAGATGGGCGTTCTAAATACCAATTCAAGGTACTTACACGGCGCTATTATAGAGTACGCAGAGCGGCTATCTAAGCTTTTTCCTGAACCGCTATCCGTCTGCCTGTTCATTAACTCAGGCAGCGAGGCGAATGAACTGGCTCTGCACATGGCCCGCACCTATACCGGCGGCACAGGTATCACCGTGCTCGAGGGCGGCCATCACGGCAACACCCCAGGACTCATTGATGTCAGTCACTACAAGTTCACGGGCAGCGGGGGACATGCCCCCCCACCATGGACTCGAACAGCATTGGTACCAGATGAGTTCCGGGGACGCTATCGCCGTGATGACCCATCACGAGCAACTCTGTATGCAGCAGACGTCGGTGAAGCCTTCCGACGACTAGACTCGGAAGGACACCACCCTGCAGCCTTCCTTTCTGAGAGTCTCTTATCCTGTGCTGGACAGATAGAGCCGCCACAAGGCTATCTCACCGCCGCTTATGAGCACGCCCGGGCTGCCGGAGCTTTATGTATAGCGGATGAAGTTCAAGTTGGCTTCGGTCGATTGGGCAGTCACATGTGGGGGTTCGAAACCCAAGGAGCTGTCCCCGACATTGTCACACTGGGTAAACCGATGGGAAATGGCCACCCAATTGGCGCTGTAGTCACGACCCCAGAGATCGCTGAGGCCTTCGACAACGGGATGGAGTTCTTTAGTTCTTTCGGTGGGAATCCCGTGTCAGCTGAAATTGCTCTTGCAGTTCTAGATGTCCTGGAGGATGAAAAGCTTCAGGACCATGCAGCGAGAGTCGGAACAGTCCTGAAGACTGGACTTGATACACTGATGCGGTCTCACAGCTGTATTGGTGATGTTCGAGGTCGCGGTTTATTCTTGGGAGTTGAGTTCGTCGAAAGCGGTGAAACGCTCGAACCTGCTCCAGAGATCACCCAGTACGTTGTGGAGCACCTGAAGAAACGAGGTATCCTTCTGAGCTCTGACGGTCCGGGTCACAACGTTATCAAGATCAAGCCCCCAATGTCGTTCTCAGAGAGCGACGCAGAGTGTTTGATCAGTGAACTTGATCAGGTATTAGCTCACGATCTTGTCCAAGGCACCAGTCTTATTTAGCCCCAGGATTGAGACGTTCGTCAGAAAACCAAAAAGCCAGGAAAAGAAAATGGCTGCACGGATTTGTGGGGGGGGCACGCACATCCCAAGTTCCTCCTTGCCGGGATCACCACCCACCGTCACAATGAATCTGCTACGACGGATTCTGTATGGAGTCGACGCGAACCTCACCAATTACCAACCGTCCCTTTGGAGCGGAGATATGTATAAAAGAGCTGGTGCGACCTTGGCGGGCATGGTGCTTCTCTTAACACCAGCATCTGTATTATCGCAGAGTGCGCCAATGATGAGCGAAGTGAATCCATCCTTCTTTGAGGGGATGCGGTACCGACAGGTGGGGCCACTGCAGGGCGGACGCGTGACCGCTGTAACTGGGGTACCATCCCAGCCTCAGACCTTCTACATGGGTGTCGCTTCAGGCGGTTTGTGGCGGACCATGGACGGAGGTGAAAGCTGGGAGCCAATTACCGATGGCCAGGTTCCAGTAGGGTCAAGCGGCGCAATTGCAGTAGCTGACTCCGACCCGGATGTCATCTACTTCGGCACTGGCTCGGATGGGTTGCGTAGCAACGTTTCCACCGGACGGGGAGTGTACAAAACCACGGACGGGGGTGGGACATGGTCATTCGCTGGACTCTACAACGTAGGGCAAATAGGCGCCCTGAAGATTCATCCTACTGATCCGAACACGGTCTGGGTTGCCGCGAACGGTGATGCATTCAAGCCAAGCACCGAACGGGGTATCTACAAAACGACTGATGGGGGCCAAACCTGGCGCAACACGCTCTTCGTTTCGGACAGCACTGGTGCAATGGACGTAGAAATTCAGCCTGGAAATCCAAGTGTGGTATATGCCTGGATGAACCGTATTGAGCGTAAGCCTTGGACTATCATCAGCGGCTCATATGAAGGTGGCTTCTACAAGAGCACCGATGGCGGAGAAAGTTTTGACCACATCTCGGACGGCCTCCCCAACGAATTGATCGGTAAAGCAAACATGGGAGTGACAGACGCGAATCCAGATCGTATCTACGCCCTCGTGGAGGCTAAGCCCGGAGGAGGATTGTATCGCTCTGATGACGCAGGCCAGAATTGGATGCTGGTAAATGATGAGGGCGCCATGATCCAACGGCCCTTCTACTACACAACACTCGGAACTGATCCTACAAATGCCGACGTCGTATACACTGGCGCGGAAGGCTTCTGGAGATCGACTGACGGGGGACGGACGGTGACCAGGATGCCCACGCCACATGGTGATAATCATGACATATGGGTCAGCCCGAATGATGGTAATACGATGGTCCAGGCAAACGATGGTGGTGCAAACGTTTCCTACGATGGAGGCCAGACCTGGTCTACGCAGTACAACCAACCGACTTCAGAAATCTACGGCATCCATCTTGATGACCGATTCCCGTATCGGCTGTACGCAGCTCAACAGGACGACGGCACACACATTCTCTCGAGCGTTGCAGAAGGAGGGGAAAGGAACGTCGATTGGTGGTCCGGCCCGGGCTGTGAGACCGGCCCAGTCGTCCCACATCCGACGTACCCCAACATCGTCTATGGTTCTTGCAAGGGTCAGTTTGTAGTTCAGGATCGAGAAACAGGTCAGTCCAAGCCGTACTGGGTAGGGGCACAATCTCTCTACGGTAACGCTAGCCGTGACCTGATCCTTCGTTTTCAGCGTGTATCCCCAATGGAGCTATCGCCGCACGATCCCAGCGTCATCTACTACGGATCGCAGCACCTGCACCGCTCACGTGACATGGGCGTCACATGGGAAACAATGTCCCCGGACCTGACGGCTTTTCCGCCGCATGCTCAGGGTGCTAGTGGCGAACCTATCACAAGGGATGTCACGGGTGAGGAATTCTATAGCACGCTTTACGCAATCCAAGAATCACCTCATCAAGCAGGTGTCATATGGACTGGAGCCAATGATGGTCCGTTCCACATCACGCAAGACGACGGAGATAGTTGGCAGGACATTACACCACCCGACCTTCCGGAGGGTGGCCGCGTGGCATGGATCGACGTTTCACCACACCGGCAAGGCTCAGCATACTACGCGGTATACCGGTATTTACTCGGCGACTACTCACCCTATATCTATCGGACCGATGACTACGGTCAGACTTGGTCCCGCCTTACAACTGGTGATAACGGGATCCCAGCAGACTGGCCGACGAGGGTCGTGCGGGAAGATCCGAACCGTGAGGGATTACTCTATGCTGGTACGGAGTTCGGCCTCTTCATCTCGTTCAATAATGGAGGCAACTGGCAACCGTTCCATTTAAATATCGGCAACCTCCCAATCAATGACATCCAAGTGAAGAACAAGGACTTGGTGATCGCTACTCAGGGTCGCGCAATCTGGATTCTCGACAATGTTTCGGCACTGCATCAGATCACGCCAGAGGTGACGGTCACTGAAAGTCACCTCTTCGCGCCGAAGGATGGATATCGGACTTCGACAGCAGCCCATCTGCTTGGCCCGAATATTGACTACTATCTGCCCACACCTGCTTCGGGCACGGTCACCCTGGATATCCTTGATCGAGCAGGGGTTATCGTGAACTCTTATAACAGTGCCCAACCCCCAAGGGGTGGTGGTGGTCGTGGTGGTGGAGGCTTTGGGCGACGCGGTGGAGGTACACCTGCGCCCTCAGTAACGACTAGCGCAGGATTCAATCGTGTGGTCTGGAATGTTCGAGACACCGAAGGCTTACCCGTACCGCCTGGGCAATATCAGGTGCGAATGGGCGTCGGAGGAGAATCTCAAACTCAGAGATTCAACGTCCTCATTGACCCACGTGTAGAAGCAGGAGGCGTCACGGTCGCGGACCTCCGTGAGCAGTACGAGCACAACAAGATAATGAACGCAATGGTGGCAGAGGTGGACGCATTGATTGAGCGAGTACGAGCCGCCCAGGATAGCGATGACAGCAACCTACAGCGTCGTATAGCCCCAATTGCAGAAAAGCTCATTACAGCACCGATCCGTTACAGCAGTCCGGGACTCAGGGATCATATTACCTACCTACAGGGGATGACCTCGCGAGTTGACATGAAGATCGGCCGTGATGCGATTGCACGTCACGAGGTACTTAGGGCTGAACTGGATGAAATCACTCGTGAGGCGAGTAATATTCTCGACTCAGGTAACTGAGCTGAGCCCTCGCGGGCCATGACCTGGATGGCGATGCCCTGCCCATAGGGCGGGGCATCATTTCAGTCGCGCATACCAATTCCCAAATCAAGATCCATTAAATCCTGCTAGAAGAGCCGCACCGCGATAAATGCCCCGGAATATGCCAAGAAAAGCATGTAAGAGAACTGGAGTATTGGCCACTTCCAGCCTCCGGTCTCCCGACGCATAACAGCAACTGTAGACATGCATTGGAGGGCAAACGCGAAGAATACCAGAAGCCCAATTGCAGCTGGGAGTGTTAGATCACGCCGTAGTGTTTCCTGGAGTGTGATCGAGTCATCAGTCGCATCTTCAACCCCGTAAATGGTCCCGAGCGTTCCCACAATTACTTCACGAGCCGCCAGTGATGTGACCAGCCCGACACCGATCCGCCAATCGAAGCCAAGTGGCTCAATAGCAGGTTCTATAACCTGACCAATTCGTCCCAGTGCGCTGTCTTCGATAAGGGGTGGGCCGGCATCAGTCCTCGGAAATTGAGTCAGCACCCAGAGTACAATTGCGACAGCAAATATGATCCTGCCAGCTCTCCTCAGAAATATCTTGCTTCGGTCGAGTAAACGGAGGCCAATGGATCTAACCGAAGGCAACCGGTAGGATGGGAGGTCCATCACGAACGATCCGGGCTGGGCCCGAAGAAGCGTTCTTTTTAGGAGAAATGCGGTGACTACCGCCGCCACGATACCGAGACCGTAAAGCCCAAGCAGCACTGCCGCCCGATAACCCAGGAACGGTCCTAATAAGCGGCCCTCCGGGATAAACGCAGCGATCAGTAAAGCATATATAGGAAGACGCGCTGAGCACGTCATAAAAGGTGTGATGAAAATCGTGGCGAGGCGATCTCGCTCATCCTCTACGGTTCGAGCCGCCAAGATCGCTGGAATCGCACATGCATAGCCAGAGAGAAGGGGAAGAAACGCTCTCCCTTGCAGACCGACTCTATACATGATTCGGTCTGCGATAACGGCCGCCCTCGCCATGTAACCGGAATCTTCCAGGATACCAAGAAAGAGAAAAAGGATAAGAATCTGGGGAAGGAAAACCACGACGGAACCGACTCCAGCCCACACGCCATCGATTAGCAGAGACCGAAACCATCCATCAGCGAGCTTGCTAGCTAACCACTCCCCTGAACTCGTGATCAAGAGTTCTACTCCATCCATCAGTGGCACTGCCCATGTGAAGATCGACTGAAAAACAACAATCACGACTGTCAAGAAGACGAGTGGCCCCCAGATCCGATGCAGGAAAACTGCATCGAGCGCGGCGGTCAATCGCGCAGGGGCAGGCGAAACAAAGCTGGCCCGGTCCACTACCTTATCTAAACGCCTGCGGCGGGCGGTAAATGCGTCGATCATGGGCAATGGAACACCACGTGGTACATTACTGAGCACACGCACAGGAGGGGGTAGACCTCGTTCGCGGATCTCGACTCCTAAGAGAAACTCTTTAATCCGCTCAACCCCTAACCCCACGCGCGCATTGGTCTTGACGACCTCAACGCCCAGCAGGTCGGCTAATTCCATCTCGTTCAAGTTTCCACCACGTTCTTCTAGCTCATCCCACATATTGAGCACTAACAGGGTCGGAATCTCGAGCTTCAGTACTGGCTCAACTAGCATGAGTTGGCTCTCAAGCCGCGTACAGTCAACGATCAATACTACTGCATCGGGGGCCGGAAGATCTTCAGCGTGGCCTTCTAGCACATCCCTGGTCACTCGCTCGTCGAGCGTTCGGGCGGAAAAGCCATGAACGCCTGGAAGGTCAACAAGCTCAACGGTTCGTTCGCGGTTACACTGGACTTGGCCCACGTATTTTTCTACGGTGACACCCGGGTAGTTGGCCACCTTCTGCCGAAGCCCGGTCAGGCGGTTAAAGAGTGTGGTTTTCCCCGAATTCGGTGGACCAATCAGGGCAATCAGGGGAAGGCGGACTTCATTTTCAGCCTGAGATCTAGTAGGAGTGGTGCCTTCCGTCGTAGCACTAAGGTCACGCAAGGGATTCGTGACTTATTAGATCTCTTAGGAGACGTCGCTTAGAAGACGCACACAGAGACAGTTTGCCGTCTCGCGCCGAAGTGCCAATAGCGATCCGTCCACCGATACTATCGGGTCCCCTGCAGGTGATGATCGCACTGGACAAATCCGGCAGCCAGGTAGCACACCTCGTTCGAGCAGAGGCTCTGCTTGTTCGGCAGGCAAATCGATGCGAACTAATTCGACCGTCTGGCTCAACGGGATGTCACCGAGACGCAACTCGCTCTCCGCTTCTTCTTGTGGTAAGCCCGATATCGATTTTGGCGCCGTCAAACCCACTCGCGACTCGCTCCTAACCTCTATAACTAAAGAGGATGAGATTGAGAATGAGATTGAATCTCAACCAAGGTGCCCTTAAGCGCAACGTCTGGTACCAACGTCCCGGGCCAACAGGAGGGAACAGATCTCGGACTTGGCCCCATAATGAAATGACACCTAAAGCAGGGAATAAACCCTTACCTTGCCTGTTTTTTCCAGAAGATCCACGTCCCAAACCACAAAATTCTGGTCACCATTATTTACACAATCGAGAAAAAAGAATCTTGCGGTCGACCCCTCACGCCTAAACGTGCCAGTCAATGGACTCCACAATAATGTCCCATCTTCTAAGATAGCCCGTGCATTACCCTCTAAACTCCCTCGCGACTTATCACCTTCTAAAGCATAGAGCGTGTGCGTAACAAATATTTTTCCATACTTACCGACTGTTCCTTCAAAATTCATCGTGGTGCTGTCTTCGTTAACAGTCACCCCAGTGATTTCTACATCTCCATGTTCTACTGGATTTGAGAGATCCATCTATCATTCCTCAGTGTAAAAGGCTTAATCCGATATAATTGGCTGATGCAGATGCACATCACTCTGTGGATAAGGTAGTGAGCAACCAGACTCCTCGAGTTTTTCCTTCAGAGCTCGAGTTAAATCCCACCGAACTGACCAATAATCTTGGGTGCTCACCCATGGTCTGACTACAAGATTAACGGATGAAGCAGCAAGTTCGTGAACCGCGACAACGGATTCGGGCTCGTCAAGCACCCTTTCGTCTAATGCTAACAATTCTTTACAGATCTTGACCGCCACACTCAGGTCGTCGTCATAACTCACACCTACAACAAGATCAACGCGTCTCGTATCACTTCCGGAATAATTGACGATCGTCTGGCCGAAGATCCTCGAGTTGGGAACTCGGATATGGACGTTATCACCTGTCGTGAGAAGACAGGTGAAAATCCCCACCTCTCGAACGGTACCGATACTACCGCCGACCTCGACTGCATCCCCAACGTTGAAAGGCCGGAAGGTCAGAAGCATCACTCCCGCCGCGAAGTTCGAAAAAGTGTCCTGGAATGCTAGCGCGATGGCCAGACCGACCGCCCCAAGCACCGCCACGAACGAAGTAGTATTCACACCGAGTACGCCAACCGCTGCAATTGCGACAAGCGCGATTGTAGTCACATAGACCATTCCAGCAATAAACGGAACCAGAATATCGTCCAGCGCAGACGCCTGCAGGGCTTTGACTGAAAAACGCTTCGCCCATCCAGCGAAAAACCAGCCAATAGCCAGAACCGCAGCCGCACCAGCTAGTTTTGGCGCCCATGTCGCAATCACTGATGTGGCCACCTGAAGCAATGCACTTAAATCAAACATCGAGATCCCCTGAAAAAAAGCTTATTGTTGGGTAGCGATGGTCAGCTCAACCCGCCGCAAGCCTCCATACCTGCGCAACTAGAAAGCACACAGTCAACCCCATCGCCAGTGGCATTAGTGTGGCGACCGCGGTCCATCTTGTGCTACGGGTCTCCTTATAAATCGTATAGATCGTTGTAGAACAAGGGTTATGTAGAAGGCTGAAGAGCATCAAGTTGACCCCAGTCAATAGCGTCCATCCACCTGCTCTCAATAGGTCACCTGTGGCACCTACACTGTCGAGCTCAAACATGACACCAGCCCCTTCTCCCATAGCAAACCCACCAGTCAAGGCCGTCAGCATCAGAACCGTTGGAATCACAATTTCGTTGGCTGGAATTGCTAGCACGTAAGCCACTAGGATTACTCCATTCATTCCGAGGAGAAGCCCAGCCGGATCAAGCCAGTCCACTGCATGGTGTGCCAGGCTCACACCATTGAGGCTGATGTTCGAAATCAACCAAATCAATGCACCAGCCGGAATCGCGAAAATAACCGCCCGCCAGAGCACAATCAGTGTCCGATCGATAATCGAGGTATAGAGTGTTCGCCAAACCTGTGGAGGACGGTAGGGCGGTAGCTCCAGACTGAAACTCGTTGCTTCCCCACGAAGCACAGTCCGAGACAAGATCCAAGACGAAAGAAACATCATGACGATCCCTAGGAGCGCGATACCCACAACGGCACCAGCACTGATTAAGCCCCCCAATTGTGACGGCGCCAAGGCACCAACAAAGATTGTCGCGATCAGAATCTGGGTTGGCCAGCGGCCATTACATAGAGAGAAATTATTCGTAATGATCGCAACTAGGCGCTCCCGAGGAGAATCAATAACGCGGGTAGCCACTACACCGGCTGCGTTACAGCCGAATCCCATACACATCGTCAGAGCCTGTTTGCCGTGCGCTCCAGCCTTACGAAAGAGAGAATCGAGATTAAACGCTACCCTGGGCAGATAACCAAAATCTTCAAGCAGGGTAAAAAGAGGGAAGAAAATCGCCATTGGTGGCAACATGACAGCTATCACCCAGGCCGTAGCGAGATACACTCCGTCCAGCAACAAGCCATCAAGCCACCACGGTATCCCAATACCGAGCGCGAGAGCTTTCAGGGCACTGTGCCCGTTATCAATTAGTACTGTTGCTAAAATGGAAGACGGGACATTGGCACCTTCGATAGTGATCCAAAACACTACCGCTAGAATGAGCAGCATGAGAGGGAAACCAAAAACCCGACTTGTGAGCCACTCGTCCATCTTTCGGTCGAAAGCGATACCCACCTTCTTGAGTCCTCTAACCTGGACCCGAGCTGCTATCTGTTCAGCAACTTCGTAAGCACGGTGTGTTACGACATCTTGGAAATTCGAGGGGAGACTCCACCTCAGGCTTATCGCCTTCTTTAGTACCCGCTGACGTACTTCCGCTGCAGCAATTTCGACTAATGCACCTGACTCATCATGAACCAGTTGCCCTAACTCACCCGAATGAACAGCCCCCTCGACGGCCTCGTCAGCATTTAGGAGTCTAAGGGCCACCCATCGCGCATTCGGGATATCCGGAAATGCATCGTGAATCACTGGAACCAACTGATCCAGGGCAGCTTCGATTTCAGCTGTGTGCTCCTCAACCCGGTCGGCAGCCACAGCATCTGTTCTCAGCGCGACTGCATGGGCAGCAGAGAGAAGATTATCAATCCCAACCCCCTCTCGGGCGATACCCTGCACAACAGGCACCCCCAACTCCCCCTCAAGCTTCACTGGGTCCACAGCAATACCGTGTCGGCGAGCCTCATCCACTAAGTTGAGGAAAACAACAACTCGGTCAGTGATTTCCAGAATCTGCAACACCAGGTTCAGGTTCCGCTCGAGCCTAGTCGCGTCCACAACCACAACAGTCACATCTGGCCGACCAAACAAAACAAAGTCCCGCGCTACTTCCTCGTCTGCACTACCGGCTACTAGTGAGTACGTACCAGGTAGGTCGACAACCTTGGCTCGCTTACCCTCATGAACAAACGCACCCTCAGCTCGCACCACAGTTTTTCCCGGCCAGTTGCCAGTGTGCTGCCGGAGACCCGTAAGCTCATTGAAGACTGTACTCTTGCCGACGTTAGGATTTCCTGCGAGGGCGATCAGGTAATCCCACTTGTCAGTGCTTATCCCCAAACGGACAAGACTCTTTGCGCGATGCTGCGCACAGGAGATACAAGGGTCGGCTGTAAAAGCTGGCATCAACCGGCCACCTCAACGAGAGATTCTGTTCTTTCGATTCTGATCCATGCAGCTTGGCTTCTGCGCAGAGCGATGAGCGCCCCACGAATCAGATACGCAACTGGATCTCCGGCTGCGCTCTCCATATCTACCCTGATCTCTGTGCCCCTAACTACCCCAAGGTCGAGAAGACGCCTTCGCTCACTACCCCGGCACGCAGGAGAGATATCAATGACTCGTGCTGTTTCTCCAAGATCCAGATCAGCCAAAGTTACGGGCCGGCTGCCTGTGTGCTGACCTTCGGGTAGAACCCGCACCGTAACGTTTTGTGCTTCCACCATATTAATCCGATACTCACTTCCATCCACTAGAACCCGAACTTGTCGGTTATCTCGCTCTATTGCCTCGACCCGACCACCGAGTACTAAGCCGCGATTGAGTAACCCATTGAAGATCTCCCGAGGTTCATCCTCGAGATGGATGACCTCCAATGCCATTCCCAGGGGGGCTAGCCCCAGGCTCAGTTGTTCGACGTCTGGCAATTCACCACTAGCTGTCGGAATAGGGTCGCCATGAGGATCCCAACGTGGGTGGCCGAGCCGAGCGGATAAGGCATCAGCCTGCTCAGCTGAAAGACTGTGCTCCATTACTTCGGCTTCGTCATGCCACTCTACTGCAGGCACCCCTGTCCGATCTGCGAGGTACCGTTCCCACAAACGGTGTGTCCGGACCAGTCGCAGAGCAGATTCTCGCCCAGGCTTGGTGAGAGTCAGGCCTTCTCTTCCTGGGTGGACAAAATCTGATTCGGTTAGTCGAGTTACAAGTTTAGCTGCATCATCAGTGGAGATTGTTAGCCGACCCGCGAGACTCTCCAGCGTCGGCGTCCTACCAGCCTGTTCCCACATATAAAAATGCTTCAGTGCATCCTCAAGTTGCACCTGTTTCGTCAAGCGGAAACTCTGTGACAGACGAGCGTAGATACCTCCCCGAGGCCAGAACATGACCATCAGGACCGTCACCGAGCCGGCAAAAACCGTAAGAGCAAAGAGTGGATCAACCATAAGGGAGCGGGCACCACGACTAATATACCAGTAAATTTAGGCGAGACTAAATTTTACCTCGAACGGAGAGTGCGTCAACGCTAAAACCAACCTATTTCAGGACCGTTCTAGAACCTGAACCAGAGTATGGGTTTGGGATTGCAAATAGGTATTAAGGACGTCTGATCACCCATTGGTATTCGAAAGGTAAAGACTCTCCGGGCCCCAAGGTCCCACTACGGTCAAATTGGACAGTCCCGTCGACAGAGACTGCAAGCCTCACTACCTCCGGTAAGTCACCATTGTTAATGAGTGTAGCCGAAATACGAGCTTCTTCATTTAGTGCATAAATCTGAGTGTAGTCTTCGGTAATTTGGATCGTATCTGCATTACCGAAGACTCTAGTGTCATCGATTGTCCGGAAGCGAGTCGAGACAACCAAGGAAAGGTGGTCCGGTGCAGTTACTTCAACGGTTACGGTGGCACTCTTGGGTAGGTCAGCTACAGTGCAGCTGACCGAAATGAGCAGCATAAAAGTTACCGCGTAATTTCTTACTGTTTCGACACGCTTAATAGTCATCTTGTCTCCTGCCCTCTCATTTCAACCTTGCTATTGCCTATTGTCGGAAATAATTACTGCTTCTTCTCTTCAAGTGATTCCCCTGAATGACCCTGGCGTTCCCCGCCCTTCTCGCTGCTGGTTACAGAACACACCATCTTGCGTATATGCTCAATCTACAACGCCGGACTTTTATAGCCCTGCTGCTAGCGATGGCCGCTCCTGTAGCGACCGTAGGACAAATCCCTGGCGTATCACCTTTGTGTGTAGACCGTCCCCAGGTAACCGGGTCAGGACCCTTGCTGAGGCCAATTGATGAGAGCCCCTCACGAACCAGAAGCCGGCCAGATCGTCCTGCCTCAGACCTGTTATGTATCGATCTCTTCTCCACTGCGAGTGGTAGAGACGCGGTTGGCGTTATTGAGCTAACCCGACCATGGTCCCCATTCGGGGTCACTGTGACTCCTCAAGGCCATCACCGACACCAGCTCAGATCATGGATCAGTGGATTGCCTGACCCCTCTACTCTTGGCCCTTATCAAGCCTACATCGCGTGGGCGACCCCTCTTGAATTAGATCCGGTCATCAAGCTCGGCCCGGTATCAGACGGTGAGAATAATCTGGGAGAAGTTTCATTCAATAAATTCATGGTGTTTGTTACCGCAGAAGCATCACTGGAAGTAGATCAGCGAAGCGGTCCTCTGGTCTTGCGAGGGCGTTCACCCTCGAGTCGCATGGGGGCACATGATCTTATGGCACTCGCCCCTTCAGCAGAGGTGGCCCCAGTGGAAACGAATCCAACTGAAAATGTCTGGAATTTGCCCCCAATGTATGAGGGAGTGCCTATGCTTCCTGGGGTCATGGCGACTCGTCCACGATCATCACCTCTCCTTCCCACAAACACTGCTGATATCCCCCGTGCCGTGCCCTCCGAAGTTGTTGAGCTTCCTGACGGAGGCACGCTCGATCTCTTCGCGGGCTTTGTGCGACGTGAGATTCAAGGACATGAACTCACGATGCTAGCCTTTAATAATCAACACCCTGGGCCGCTTATCAAGGTAAAAAAGGGTGTGACGATCTTCGTGAACTTCACGAATGAAACATCATTGCCCACAGCAGTTCATTGGCACGGAGTGCGCCTCGACAACCGTTATGACGGTGTCCCTGGATTGACCCAAGAGGCGGTACAACCTGGGCAGACATTCCGTTACCAAATCTATTTCAAGGACGCAGGAACCTATTGGTATCATCCCCACCACCGGGAAGATCTGCAACAAGAGCTCGGACTTGCAGGGAACATACTGGTCGCGCCTATCTCAACTGACTACTACAGCCCTGTAAACCGCGAAGAAATCGTGATGCTCGACGATCTTGTACTCACAGAAGACGGCATAACTCCATTTGGGCTCGAATCATCCAACTACATGTTGATGGGTCGGTTTGGGAACTTCTTTATCACGAATGGCGAACCGGAGTACAGCCTAGAGACCGACGCTGGAGAGGTCGTCCGATTTCACTTCACGAACGCCTCAAATACAAGAACTTTCAATATTTCTTTCCGTCCGCGAACGGAACTGGATGCCAATGTCGTTCCCATCAAGGTTGTAGGCTCCGATGTGGGAAAGTTCGAACATGAAGTCATTGTCGAAAGCATCGTCCTAGCTCCAGCAGAACGCTACGTAGTTGAAGTATTTTTCGACAAAGCAGGCTCATACGAACTCACAAACCATGTTCAAGGCATCAATCACAGGATGGGTGTGTTCTTGGAGGAAATCAGTATTCTGGGGACAATCACGGTGTCCGAATCCCGAACCGCAGTTGATCATCATCAAGCATTCGAAACACTCCGCACAAACCTAGATGTCATCACCGACATTGACCGGTATCGCAGCCATTTCGACCGCCCTGTCGATCACGAGCTAGTGTTGACGCTTGAGGTCGATAGCCTTCCCCCAGCGATAGAGCAATCAATGCTGTATGACTGGGTCTACTTCAACCCTGTGGAATGGACCGGAACCATGCCGGTGATGAATTGGGCAACCACTGGCGCTGAAGTGGAATGGATCCTACGGGATACCAGCACAGACGACGAAAACATGGAAGTTAATTGGACCTTTCAGGTCGGTGACGTAGTGAAGATTAGGATCCATAATGATCGTGGAGCTTTTCACTCTATGCAGCATCCGCTGCATATCCATGGGCAACGGTTCCTGATCCTTGAGCAGAACGGAGTGGCCAATAATAATCTAGTTTGGAAGGACACTGTGCTGTTGCCGGCAGGGTCATCTACAGACATCCTCCTTGAGCTCTCTAACCCCGGACGTTGGATGGTGCACTGCCACATTGCGGAGCATCTGGAGTCCGGTATGAAATTCGTTATCGACGTCGAAGGAAACTGAGATGAAAGCCGTAGCCACTTCATTAACATGTACTGCTGCCCTATTGATCGGAGTACTTCCGGTAGGCGCACAACCGTTCCAGGAGTTCATCGCCATTGGTGGGCCAGTCATCGCACTCACCAACGCGAAGGTAATAGATGGTACAGGTGCTCCAGCACGCACCGGACAAACGATCCTCATTGAAGGCGACCGAATCACAGCTGTCGGTTCAGATATATCGGTTCCCACCGGTGCCAACCTCGTAGATCTTGCCGGACACACGGTTATTCCTGGATTAATTGGACTACATAATCACAGTTATTACACAGGCGGGCAGGGTCGTGCTGCACAGCTGTCATTTTCAGGATCGAGGCTTTACCTCGCATCTGGAGTTACAACAATTCGTACCACTGGTGCCAGGGCCCCGTACGAAGAGCTGAACCTCAAACGGGAGATCGAGGCCGGTCGAGCGATCGGGCCAACAATATTCGCGACCGGCCCCTACCTCACGGGTGAGCAAGGATCACAAACTATGACGCGCCTCCAGGGACCAGAACAAGCGCGCCGGGTCGTGCGCTATTGGGCGGAGGAGGGGGTTAGCTGGTTCAAAGCATATACCTGGATCTCACGAGCTGAACTTGGGGCAGCCATAGAAGAGGCACACCGTCACGGGGTGAAAGTCACTGCACACCTGTGCTCAGTAGGTTATCGGGAAGCGGTCGCACTTGGAATCGATAATCTCGAACACGGATTATTCGCTAACAGCGAGTACGCTCCTAACAAGGTTCCAGACGAATGCCCGCCCGGTTTCCGAAACACCTATGCAGATCTCGATGTGAACGGCTCAGATGTTCAGGCGACCTTCCAGGACATGATCCAGAATGATGTCGCAATGACTTCAACACTCGTGGTATACGAGATCTCAGTCTCTGGCCGTCCGCCGATCGATGAGCGTGTATATCAAGTGCTCGCGCCTGAGATCGCTGAGGAGGTGCGAGAAATCGCTATTGCCCGACGAGCGGGACAAGGCGCAATCGATCCAGAAACGTTTGCCAAGGCAATGGAGTACGAACGAGCGTTTGTGCAAGCAGGAGGGACCTTGGCAGCCGGTGTGGACCCAACAGGATACGGTGCCGCCCCACCAGGGCTAGGTGATCAGCGGAATTACGAACTACTCCTCGAAGCTGGATTCTCCGTACCAGAAGTTGTTCAGATCATGAGTGGAAACGGAGCCAAGGTCCTGGGTGTACTTGACGACGTTGGTACGGTAGAGCCAGGAAAACTAGCTGATCTAGTGGTAATAGAAGGTGACTTGGAAGAGCTAGGAAATTTACACAGTACTAAGATCGTATTCCGCCATGGTATTGGCTGGGATTCACCCAAGCTCATTGACTCAGTGCGAGGGATAGTAGGTATCCGCTAGAGACCTGGCTTACCGCTAACGAATAGATGCTGTACCTAGGAGCTGCGCTGGTTGCGCCCGTAATGGGAGCAGCACTTTACCATGTCCTCCACAGTCGAGCAGCGGCCGTACGTATCGTTGATGGCTTTGTCTATGTGGCAGTTCCGCTCCTCGTATTATGGCAAATTCTGCCCTATACCTGGACCGAGCAAAGCCTATTGCCGCCACTCATCATTGGTTCCGGGGTCCTCATACCCACCATTCTTGAACGAGCATCGAACGCTCTGGCACCACAGACCGATAACTTTGCCATTTTACTTAGCCTTTCAGGCCTAGTCTTACACGCTGTCCTTGAGGGTGTCGCCTTTACCCCAGGTAGTGATATCCTCGGTGTACCGTTCGTAGCCGCAGTGACTTTGCATCGAATTCCAGTAGGCCTCGTGATCTGGTGGCTTATTTGCCCACGGCATGGCGAACTTGCAGCCGCGGCTGCGGTAGTCAGCGTACCTGTCGCGACTGCCTTAGGGTATGTGGCTGGAATAGAGTTCTTGGGAGAATGGCAGGGCCAGGGATTGGAATTGTATCAGGCATTCGTGGCAGGCTCGCTGATCCATGTAGTCTTTCATCAAGGGCGACATGATCACCGCCACTGATCTCAACAAGACTGAGATAAAAGTCATAGTCATAAAGACGAGAGCTGGCGAAGACACATCTCGCCAAGGTATTCATGGTAGTTAGAGGCAATGTGCTTGCGTACCTCTGATATGAGAAACCAAGTCAATGCATAACATCAGCAGGATTTTCGTCTTAGCCGTCTTGTTGCTGGGCCTTGTTACCACAGCACAAGCTGGGTGCGCCCAGCAATCGGAGGGTGAGGTGATTTTCGGAGAATCATGCGCCGAGTGTCACAGTTCCGCTCAAAGTGGCCGAACACCAAGTGTATTTTCCCTCTCTTCTCTGTCTCCCAGGGCAATTGTATCGGCCTTGGAGGATGGAGTCATGCAGTCGGAAGGCGCAACCTTAAGTCGTGATCAAAGAATTATGGTGGCAGAAGCCCTTACTAGCAGGACGTACTCCGAGACCACACTACCAGAAACCGCCTTTTGTTCCGAACAGAGCACTCAAGTGTTTGAAGCTGAATCGGTATCCTGGATGGGTTTTGGCGGTAATATCGAGGGAACAGGATTCCAACCTGATGACCGTGCTGGTCTTACCGTCTCGGAGATACCGAGCCTAGAACTCCTCTGGGCATTCGCTTTTCCAGATGCAAGCGAAGTTCGTACCAAGCCCACCATTGTCGGGGAACTAGCTCTATTTGGAGATCAGTTTGGTGTGGTCTACGCGGTCGATACCAACACCGGATGTGTCAGATGGATATTTGAGGCCGATGCGGGAATCCGCGGTGCTATCCTGGTTGATACAGATGATAATGGACGCCCACTGGCTTACTTCGTGGATTTTCGAACGAATGCCTACGCACTCGATATAGATGCTGGAATAGTAGTCTGGAAGGAGCGCGTAGGGTGGCACCCCGAATCCAATAACACTGGGAGCCCAACACTCTACGGGAACCGCCTCTTCATCCCGATCTCATCGATGGAGGTCGTCATGGGAGGTGATCCGTCCTACGAATGTTGTACTTCGTCTGGAGCAGTCGCGGCCCTTGATAAAAGAACTGGAGAACTACTCTGGTATCACAGAGTAATTCCCGGCTACCCCGAAGAGGCAGGATTAAATGCCCTGGGAACCCAGCTCTGGGCCCCTTCCGGAGCGCCGGTATGGTCAAGCCCGACGATTGATCTATCGCGTGGAAGAGTTTACGTGGGCACAGGAGAGAACTATACGCGGCCGACTACAGCTACAAGTGATGCAATCATCGCGATAGAAATGGCGACAGGTGAAATCGCGTGGTCTTTCCAGGGTACTGAATCGGACGCCTTCACAATGGCGTGTACCGGCTTCCTGAATCGCCAAAACTGTCCCGCGCCTCCGGGTCCAGATCTCGACTTTGGGATGGCCCCCATCTTGGTTACTAGAGAAGATGGGCGTGACATCTTGGTTGTTGGTCAGAAATCTGGAATGGTTTGGGCTCTTAATCCGGATGCTGACGGTGACGTTCTGTGGTCCACTCGCGTAGGTAAAGGTAGCGCCCTAGGGGGTATCCACTGGGGCATGGCCTCGGATGGACATTTCGCATACGCCGCCAACGCAGATCGTGATGCAGTTGTAGTTGATGTTCACCCCGACCAAGAGGCTGCCCCTGGTCTATATGCCCTAGACTTAATGACGGGAGAAATTGTATGGTCTGCCCCTGCCCCACGTGATACGTGTGAGGAACGTCAGGGTTGCTATCCAGCCAACTCGGCTGCACCGACCGTTATTCCTGGCGCGGTATTCGCCGGGGGGCTGGACGGCCACATCCGTGCTTATTCTACGAGCGACGGACAAATGTTATGGGATTTTGATACAGTTCAGGAATTCGAAACAAGCAATGGCATTCGTGGAAAAGGTGGCTCTATCGATGGGCCCGGGCCAGTCATTGCGAATGGTCTTGTCTTCGTAAATAGTGGATATGGACAGTTCGGTCAGATACCAGGCAACCTTTTACTTGTATTTGGAGTCCCAGACAACTAAGGCAGAGAAGATTCGCGTTTTAACAACAGTAGTTTAAGTAAGATCTAGCAAGATCTTACAGTGTGTCACACATTCGGCTGTGGTAGTCCGAAGGAAACCGGACGGAGGCTCTTTAGATGTCGAACTTTATCTTGAAACTGGTCAGGACACTACGTCGGACCACATTCGGTATTTTGGCCTGCACGGCTGTGGCGGTAGTATCCGCCGATGCCCAGACAGCTGAGATTCCCAGGACCCAGGACGGGAAACCTGATATGAATGGGATCTGGCAAGCGCTCGGCAATGCTCACTGGGACATTGAGCCACATGCCGCCCGCGCGGCACTGCAAATGCAAGCAGGACCAGTAGTGCCCGTTCCCGCCAAACCCGTTCTAGCGTTCGGTGCTGTCGGATCTGTACCGTCTGGGGTAGGAGTTGTGGTAGGTGGTGAGATCCCCTACTTGCCTGAAGCGCGAGCCAAGCAAATCGAAAATCAAGAGAACTGGAGCGAAAGAGACCCCGAGATTAAGTGTTACTTGCCCGGTGTCCCAAGGGCGACGTATATGCCATTCCCGTTCCAGATTTTTCAGAGCTCGAGTCACTTTTTCATCACATACGAGTACGCCGGAGCCCTACGTAACATCTATATGGAGAACCCTGGACCTGCTCAGGTTGATTCTTGGATGGGTCAATCCGTCGGACACTGGGAGGGTGATACCTTCGTAGCCGAAGGAACTGGCTTCAATGACCAAACATGGTTTGATCGAGCTGGCAATCACCACAGCGCCTCCATGACCGTGGTTGAACGCTACACGATGACAAGCCCTCACCACATCCTTTATGAAGCTACGATCGAGGACCCAGAAACGTTCTCTCGTCCCTGGATGATCCGTATGCCCCTCTATCGACATGTCAACGAAGATGCAAGGCTGGGACAATTCAAGTGCGTGGAGTTTGTCGAGGAACTTATGTACGGCCAACTCCGGAAGAACCCGATCGGATCTGAGGAGCGAAGATGAATATGCGTTACACGACATTGATCTCGGCTGCCTTATTGATGATCCCGAACTCTGGGTTGTTTTCGCAAGTAACGGCACAAGTGCAGGCACGAGCGACTGGACAATGGGTTATGCCCCGCACCGCTGATGGGCGACCCGACCTGCAGGGCGATTGGACGAATGCAACGATTACCCCAATTCAACGACGCCGGGACCAGGACGCTGCGTACAGCCTAGAAGAGGCGACAAGGCTCGAAGGAGGACGGGCAGCTCGAACTGAAGCCTTGAATCAACCGAGTGACCCGGATCGAGTGGCACCACCAGTTGGCGGTGATGGATCAACCGGAGCAGCCGGCGGTGTTGGGGGATATAACTACTTTTGGATCGATGCGGGTGATCGGGTTGCTGTGTTCAACGGAGAACCAAGGACCTCCCTTATCGTCGATCCGTCGGATGGTCGCTACCCGTCGCGAACTGATGCATCACGACAACGGATGGCTGAAGCCTCACAATTTCGTAGGCAGTTTGGCCAGTATGACAATCCTGAGAACAGACCTCTCGCTGAACGGTGTATCGTTTCGTTCGGATCTAATGCGGGGCCACCAATGCTCCCGAATTACTTCTACAACAATAACTACACGATCGTACAAACCCCTGATCACATCATGATCATGACCGAAATGGTGCATGACACGAGGATCATCCGGATGGGCACACCCAAGCCATTACCGAAACACGTGAAACCCTGGTTTGGGGACTCTTGGGGACACTGGGAAGGTGACACGCTGGTAGTTGAAACGACCAACTTCAGTCCGACGCAGCTCAACCGAGGGCAGCTATCCGGAGCTACTGACAACCTCAAGATAACTGAGCGTTTTACGCGCGCTGACGAATACACTCTGAATTATGAGTTCACGGTGGACGACCCGGAAACTTGGACAGATACCTGGAGCGGAGAAGTGCCGTTCACCAGACTTCCTGGTCTTGTCTATGAGTACGCTTGCCATGAGGGAAATTACGCACTCTTCAATGTGTTGAGCGGAGCACGCGCGCAGGAGCGGCGCGAAGGCGGCCGTCAGACACCCGAGAGGTAAAAACCGATGCGAAAGAATCAAACAATACTAGCACTGATTGGGTTAGCCACCGTGGTTACAGTCGTGCCGCTGATGGCTCACCACGCGTTTGGAGCTGAATTCGATAGAGATGCCCCAATTCGCTTACAGGGACCAGTAGTGAGGCTTGAGTGGGTCAATCCGCATGCATGGATTCACTTGGAAATCACCAAGGAAGACGGGACGAATGAAGTGTGGATGGTGGAGGGCGGTACCCCCAACACGCTTCTTCGTCGTGGACTCCGGCGAGACTGTCTGACCCCAGGAACCGAAATCATCGTGGATGGTTATCAAACCAAAGATCACTCGCTTGCGCGAGCCAATGGGCGTGATGTGACATTCACGGATGGTACCAAGATTTTTTTGGGGTCGTCAGGTACCGGGGCACCTTACGAGGCTGAGATGCTCGCTACCCGGCAGCAACAGGGAAGGTGCTAATCACGACTTTCTGTGGGATGCGGGGGGGGGGTGCTAGGAGTACCCAATCCAGCGACCGGCTGCTGCAACAATGAACCAAAGGACTACCGAGGTAACTCCTGTAGCAGCGTTTATATAGGCCACCTTGCTGTCTGCCCTGGCGACCCGATCACGGACCAGGAAAGTGAATGAGAGTGCCAGTGGTAGCGTCGTAATCTTCACCCAGAACGCTTGGTTGTAGTAGCACTTGATCGCTTCCGACAGGAAGAGCGACACACCTGTCACAATCATCACGGTAACGGCTCCTATCAGCCAGGGTCGTACTTGAGTATTGAGCTCAGAAATAGTCTGGCGAGTTAGCCCAACACCCATCAGTCTGAGATCCACGAGCAAGATGCTACCGCCCAGTAAGCACAGTCCCAGTAGGTGTACGGCTTCGATAACAGGAAAGAGCCAGAGTGAATTCTGGATTGTACTAGCGATTACGGTGGACTCGCACCATTCAAAAAATGGGAGGAGCACCTTATCCGTTCCCTGATGAAATCAGCATTCGGTACAACCGCACGGTTAACTGGGGTATCAAATCACCCACCCCCTACTTCAACCACACATCCAGCTGCCCAATTCACGAAGCCGGGCTGCGGCTGAAGGTCACAGTCAAACCAGTTGTAGGCGATCATTCGCCCAGTAACAACTACCAGCGCCCACGCAAAGATGGAGACCATACCCGCCACCCGAGCGGCACGGGGTGGCACCGGATCTAGATCCCACTGTGACACTCGACGATGGATTCGCGAGTGAAAGAGCCAAACGTTGAGACCCGCAAGTATCAATGCCAGCACTTTGATGCGGAAAAACACGTTGTGGTAATAGCGTAATGGGTTGGAGTAGAATACCAGAAGGCCTGTTACGAGCGACACCACAAAGCCTGCCCTGGTCCATGGCAGAAGCCGGCCAGTAAAAGCCGAAGCAGGGACTCTTCTGAAAGCACAACCAACAAGCCGTAGGTCCATCATTATTGCCGTGCCCACGAATAAAGCGATCGCAAGGACGTGAATCGACTCGAGCAACGGCCATACATAGAAAGATTCCAGCAACGGGCGACTCCACGGCGTAGCCCCGAGCCATTCAAGAAAGCGCTCGATCAAGCTGAAACCGTCAGTTAGTCCGTTCGTCGCTCGGACGCAGTGTGCCTAACGCATAGGCTGCATGGCAAGCCGTGCAAACGTAGTACACTTCTGCACCCGCATCGAAGACGGCATTCTTATCTCTTGCCTCGGCCGCCCCTATTGCCGTTCTCCCGACTTGGACCATTGCCTTTGACATAGCGATCCAACTGGTCTGATCTAATGCTCTGCCATCCATCATCAGCAGATTACCAGACTCCGCTATTACGAAAGCTGCATTACGCACGGCTTCCCATTCTTCTGGATTAGCTGGCGCTATCTCATGCTCACCGGTCTCATCTATGATCCAACCAACTGCATCCCAGTATGCCTCAGCCGCAGGCTCCAGCACTGTGAGCATAAGCTCCTGAACATCGGCTACAGCTTCGTAGCTGGATGAATCTGGTGCATCAGTAGCACATCCCAGTAAGAGTGCGGATGTGACCCAAAACCATCGGTGAGCTTTCATAGAGCGGCAAACTAGTTTCCCTACGACTGGTGCGGAAGCCTATACATGTCCAAACCGTTTCTCAAAGACTGGAAGAACCCTGGGTCTCGATTGCTGCAGAAATTTCGGTCCTCACCCAAGCATCCTCTTCACTAGTCAGCTTCTCAGATAAAGCGGATCGTGCTGAACTTGACCCGATTTGTCCTAGTGCCCAGGCAGCATGACCCCTAACGAGTGGTTCCATATCTGAGAGAGCGCGTAACAGTGTCGTCACTGCTGCCGGAGCACCCCAGTTGCCGAGTGCAATGCAAATATTACGGAGCAAACCAGAGCGTTTCGCGCGCTTTATAGCCGACTTCTTGAATGTCTTACGGAAGCCAAGCTCATCTGTAGAAAGAAGAATTTCAGCCAAACCAAGTAATGATGGGCCGTCTAGATCCTGACTGGCTCGGTATGCTGGCGCTCCGGTTGCCTCGGCAAAGCGCTCATTCCACGGACATACTTCCTGGCAGATATCACACCCATAAATCCGATTACCGATAGCACTCCTGAATTCCACTGGAATTGCCGAGCGAAGCTCGATCGTGAGATAGGAGATGCAGCGGCGGGCGTCCATCACAGGAGCACCCTTGGCATCGCGTCCCAGGAGCGCACCTGTTGGACAAGCATCAAGACATGAACGACACGTCCCACAACGATCGTCGAGAAATGGTGAGTCCGCTGAAAGCTCGAGGTCGATCAGGAGCAGTCCGAGAAAGAAGAATGAACCGGTAGTTGGGTCGATCAGCATCGTATTCTTCCCGAACCAACCTAGCCCTGCTCTCTGAGCCAAGTCTCGCTCGAGAATTGGGCCGGTATCAACATAAACCCTGCCCTCCACTCTCTCCGGGACGCGCTTGGTGAGCCATTTGAGTAATTCCAAGAGTTTGCTCTTGATGATATCATGGTAATCATCCCCGCGTGCATATCTTGCAACAATAGCCATCGCAGGATCATCCGGTGAGGATCCTAAGCCCTCTGTGAGATAGTCATGTGTAACGACAATCACAGAACGCGCACCTGGAAGTGTCTGTTCAACATCACCGCGCCGCCTGACAGACTCTTCGCGAGCGAGGTACTCCATCTCACCCTGCATGCCTGCATCAATCCAAGACTGATAGAAATCGATATGGGTACTTGGGTTCACGGCTGCAATACCGACTCGTGAGAACCCGAGAGACTTAGCTTGGGCCTTAAGTTCCTCGACAAGCATCGATTTGGAGGATTCTCGCCTCACGGCTTCTTAGACTAGTTCGAAATTGGTGAACTGCCTCACAGGCTTAACAATCAATAAGAGGAAAGCAATGATTCCGGCCCATGGGAGTGCAAGCAAAATTGATGTCATGGATGTAGCTTGCTACGATCACAGCCTGATAGAAACCCCATCTGGCGACATCTTCCTATGGCAGTGTACTGTCGCCGCTCCTCAATCCGGACCATTGCAGTGACTAGCGATCCCTCTGCGTTCGATCTCAGTTCCGTCCGTGCGGAATTCCCTATACTCGCGAGACGCACGTATCTCAACTCCTGTTCTCTGGGGGCACTCTCAAAACGTTCCGAACGATATTTAGACGAGTATCTGGAACTCTGGCACGATATGGGCGCCTCGGCTTGGTATCAACACTGGCTGAGCCGGATCGAAGATCTACGTATTCTCGTTGCCGATTTCTGGGGCTCTAGCGCTGCAGAGGTAGCCTGTCTGCCATCAACCTCAGCAGCACTAGCGATGGTGGGAGAGAGTGTTCCGACAGGGTCACGAAACAAAGTCATCTGTACCGAGCTGGATTTTCCGACTCTTCCGTACCAATGGGTGGTAAAGCCAGAAATTGAACTGGTGATCCTTGAAAGCCCGGACGGCATCCGTGTTGATCCTGAACAATTCGAGGCGGCAGTTGATGAAAGAACGCTCTTCATAGCTACAAGCCACGTCTTTTTTTCCACGGGTTACGTACAGGACATCAGCACGCTCGCTCAGATCGCCCATAATGCTGGCGCATACTGCATCATCGATGGATATCAAGGGGCTGGCCAAGTGCCCCTCAAATTGACTGACACTGATGTAGATTTCTATACGGCAGGCCCACTTAAATGGCTGTGTGGCGGGCCAGGACTCGCTTACCTATACGTTAAGAGCGAGCTCATCACCCAACTAAAGCCGAGAATCACCTCCTGGTTTGCGACCACCCAACAGTTCGATTTCAACCCCAGTGGGTTCGAGTACCGTCCGGACGCTCGGAGGTTTGAGTTGGGTACGCCGGCATTACCAACTGTCCACACCGCACTCGGTGGCCAGGAGATCCTGGATGCGGTCGGCATCGATCAGATTATCAATCTAAACAGCGAGCTAACGAACCACCTCATCAATAAAGCTCATGATTCAGGATTCACGATCGCACTGCCAGAACTTGAGCACCGATCTGCTATTATCATGATTCCTCACGAGGACCCAATCAGTGCTGTCGCACATCTGGCGAAGAAGGGGGTCATTGTTGACCACCGGCCAGGCTTCGTCCGGATAAGTCCCCACTTCTACAATATTAAGGAGGAAATCGACCACTGTATTGAAGCTCTGGCGAGCTACTGATTCTTACTTGATGTCGTCGGAGCCCAACGCTCACTATCACGTTCCTGATATTTTGCAAGCACACTCTGCAACGCCTCATCAAGGTCAATCCCTTGTTCGTTGGCAATAACGATCAGAACGAACAGGATATCCGCAAGTTCAAGCGCTAGTTCCTTTTTGGGCTCTTCAGGTTTCTTGACCTTGGAACCGAAACGGTGATTGAGCTCACGCGCCAGCTCTCCAACCTCTTCAATCAATCGTGCAAGATTGGTCAGAGGCGGCCAATAACCCTCCTCAAACTGTGAAATCCACTCATCCACCTTTCGTTGAGCATCCCTAATCTCCATCAGGGCACCAAGACGACTTTGCCAAAAACGTGACCAGATTCAAGTATTTCATGTGCTGTACGAGCTTGGTCGAGTGGCAGGATCTGATGGATAACCGGATCGAAACTCCCTTCGAACACCAGACGCATCACCCGCCGGAATTCTGCCGGAGTTCCCATGGTACTCCCCATGATCGTCAGCTGTTTCCAGAATAGTAAGCGGATCTCAGTAATTCCTCTGGATCCGGTAGTAGCACCAGACGTGACCAACCGACCCCTTATTCCCAGAGATCGCACGCATTGCTGCCAAACATTCTCCCCAACGGTATCAAACACAATATCGACGCACGCCTTGTCGGTATCACGCCACACTTCACGTGCGAAGTCCACTTTTTCACGATCGTAAACCACATGAGCTCCTAGGTCTGTTGCGCGGGCTACGTTCTGTGACCCACTCGTAACTGCATAAACCTTTGCTCCCGCTCTAGAAGCGACTTGCACGGCGGCGGTGCCTACACCTCCCGATGTTCCTGTAATTAGAACCCGCTCTCCTGCCTGCAGCTGGCCCCGAGTCAACAGAGCTCGCCAAGCGGTGACGAATACCAACCCTGCCGCAGCAGCTCTCTCAAAGGACACATGTTCAGGGATCTCGAGAAGGTTCTCTGCGGGAACAACCGTATATTCAGCAAACCCTCCCTGAGTGTGCTCACCGATGATTTGAAATGGGGACGGCTCGAATGATTCACCACGCCCGGGCCCTTCATACCACCTGTAGGAGATGGATGGGTCGACAACAACCCGGAGACCGATTGGCACATCTTTGGCACCCGGCCCAGTCGCATCGACAATTCCGGCCACATCTGAGCCACCTATATGTGGCATGGGCGTCTCGATCGGAAGGCCTCGGCGGACCCATAGATCGAGATGATTCATGGAAGCAGCTTTCACCTTGATACGCACCTCTCCTGGGCCCGGTTCCGGGATCGGTACATCCGTGATCTCAATTACCTCTGGCCCGCCGTAGTCAGAAAACAGTGCTGCTCGCATCTTTCGTGCCATGACGCAAAACCTTGTTTGGCAAGATCTCCGTCAAAGAAGACTCGCGCGATGAATGCAACCCTCAGAGGCCGTAAGAAAGTCTAGAGAACCATTATCTTCGTCACAACCGAAGAGAATCAGTGGCCACCCAGGTCCCACTCGTCTAGCTTCGATACGAGCCTGCAGCCGCCACCGCCAGCATTGCTTCCGGTCTCCCCATACTATGCCTCATCAAGATCCTGACCACCAACTCGAGACCAAAAGGGCCAAGAACCCAGACGACTCAACCTTAGGCGGCTACCTCCGCCTACACAGCCGGCCACCAGCGTTTGAAGGATCGGACAAACATCCTTACACCGTGTCTATAGAAGTAGAGCAGACAGGCAACCTACGTGCACCATACAGTGGTTACTTGGTCTTCCCAAGATGGGCAGAAACGGGAGTTGGTATCGTCGGGCATGTGGAAACCTCTATCCTTGTGGAAGCACGCTCCGCACCTCAGGCAATACAGGCCCTTGAATCGCTTACGCTATACGAGGTGAAAGATCAGCTGGAGAAAGCCATCATCCGCCAGTCAGAACTCAGAACTGAGGAAGGCTCCTAGCATGAGCACATCCTTTCTGAGAATCACCGAGATCTTTTACTCAATTCAGGGAGAGTCAACCTGGGTTGGAACACCTTGCACTTTCGTACGCCTGACAGGATGTCCACTACGATGTGTCTGGTGTGATACTGCGTACGCGTTTAGCGGCGGTAAGCTGATGGGTTTTGGAGAGATTCTCGAGTCTGTTATGTCATACCCTGCCAGGATCGTGGAAGTAACGGGTGGCGAACCATTAACTCACCCCGGAGCATTTAAACTCATCCAGCTACTAATCGAGCAAGAATATACAGTGCTCGTTGAAACATCAGGTGCATTCGACGTAAGTGCACTTGATCCGCGAGCACACAAGATCATGGACCTAAAATGCCCCGGGTCTGGAGAGTCAGAGCGCAACCTGTGGAGTAACCTAGACCACCTTACCGAACGTGATGAGATCAAGTTCGTAGTTCATGATCGAAGTGACTACGAATGGGCCCGCCAAACCATTCGAGACCAGGGACTAGATGAACGCCTTGAGAATGGTTCACTTCGAGCGCTCCTGATATCTCCGGTATGGGAACAAATAGACCTAGAAGCCTTGGCTTCTTGGATCTTGGAGGATGAACTACCCGTAAGATTCCAACTTCAGCTCCATAAACAAATATGGGGAGCTGAGCGGATAGGGGTTTGAGCGTTACCGCTAAGATATAATCCGCCCTAATCCACGACCTGACATCCTGTGATATTCTCTCATACCCAAGAAACTGACTCTCGATTCAAAGCACTCGCTAAAACTCTGTCTCTTTGCTCGAGTAAAGAAAACATCTCCCCAGTTATGCCAGGTGCTCAGTTTCAGGCCGCAGTTTCGGTAGTACTTCGTAGCGCAGAGGGTTTGGATTTGCTTTTGATCAAGCGTGCTTATTTTGATCGTGACCCTTGGTCTGGCCACATGGCACTACCCGGAGGACGTCGAGATCCGAAAGATATCGACCTTAAGCACACTGCGATAAGGGAGACGATGGAGGAGACTGCACTCGAGTTAGACCAAGGCGCCCAACACCTCGGTCAACTTAAGGCACTGAAGCCCACCTCAGTCCGCTTACCCAAACTCACTATCACTCCCTTCGTTTTTGGAGTCGGAAGACATACTCAGGCCGCCGTTGCCAGTCCTGAGATCAATCAGGTCTTCTGGGTTTCTCTCGATGAATTGCGCGGACGCGACTCCAACTCATATGTGGAAATCCCCATGCCTGATGGTCGCAAACAGGACTTTTCATGCTACATGGTAGAAGAGGAACCTGTATGGGGGCTCACTTATCGGATAATTTCTGAGCTCCTCGAACTGTGCCCCCCTTGAGACCCTCCAGATAGAACCCTAGGGAGTCTCTATCCATTCTGCGATAAAGACATTCGTATCACTCGTACCCCCATTGTTCCGGTTCGAACCGAACACGAGGTATCGTCCGTCTGGGCTAAAAACAGGGAAGCCATCAAACCCTTCCGCGTACGTGATCCTGGTAAGCTCACCCCCATCTATGTTGATCATGTAGATTTCAAAATCTCTACCGTCAGGATCATGGTGATTCGAACTGAACAGAATCTTCTCGCCTGATGGATGCCAATAAGGTGCAAAGTTGGCACCTCCAAGGTGTGTCACTTGCTCCTGGTTAGACCCATCAGCATCCATAATATAGATCTCCAACTCACCCGGCCTCAGAAGGCCTTGAGAAAGTAGGCGCCTATAATCCTCTAGCTCCGGTCCTTCCTCCGGATAGTATGCCCGCCAGATAATCTTGGATCCGTCAGGTGAATAAAATGCCCCACCGTCATAACCGGGGCGATCCGTGAGTCGTAGCAAATCGGAGCCATCCGGAGCCATCGAGTACAGTTCTAAGTCACCGTCTCGCGCACTCGTAAATACAATGCGATCACCGATCGGGGAGAACGTCGCTTCAGCGTCATAACCGTCTTCGGTCGTCAATTGCCGGAGATTGGATCCATCCAGGTTGGAAGCAAAAACATCGTATGTATCGTACACCGGCCACACATAGCCCATCGAAAAATCGGGGTTCTCAGGGCAAGCCGCATTGTGATGGTGGGTGGAGGAGTACAGAATCTCGTTTCCGGAAGGGTAGAAATAGGAGCAGGTAGTGCGGCCATCACCTGTGCTGACCAGACGTGTTTCAAGGCTTTCCGGATCGAGTACATAAATCTGGTCACACTCCGCATCTGGCTTACGTGCTTGATAAATCAACTGTGAGCCGTCAAAAGCCCAGTATGCCTCGGCATTCTCTCCACCTGAAGTGAGTTGCCGAACATTACGCAGTTGTACCTCGCCTTCCATTGCTAGACTGCCAGTAGCTCCAGCATCTTCTTCTACGGCACATCCACCACCGATCAAACAAAGTATAGCAAACGAGACACGATAATGATGTTTCACAAGAAGTACCTTTCACTCAAATCAGGAATGTCATATCTCATAATACAGCTGAGCACAGTCTTTATATATTTGCTGCTAATAGCAGTTCCTGTCCATGCTCAGCAAACGACTTGTCCTGCCCTACAGCCCGGCCTCGATGCCATAACACATATCCGTTTCCTCGCAGATGATCGTCTTGAGGGTCGGGAGGTGGGCACCGCCGGAGCCCGCTGCGCTGCTGAATACATCGCTGCCCAATTCAGCTACATCGGCCTAGAACCTGCCGGAGAGGCCAACACTTTCTTTCAACCCTTTCCTATTCGAAAAGGCGCAACCCTTGGCGCGGATAACATTCTAGAAGTCGCTGGCCAACGCTACATCCTTGAGAGCGACTGGGTGCCCCTTGGATTCTCGGCGACTCAAGAACTTGAGGCACCCTTGGTTTATGGTGGATATGGGCTACTTCGAGCTAACGGCAACGAGGACCCTTATGCGCACTTGGATCTCAACGGCAAGATCGTTGTGGTCGAGTGGGGGGACCCTGACGCACCGCATGGAGAGTCCATACGTGCTGATCCTCATTTCAAGGCGATCTTCGCAGAGGGCCGTGATGCTGCAGGCATCATCGTGCTCCTACCTGAAGGGTGGAGCCCTCGGCGCCCCGATGACGAAATACGTGCAGTGCTTGGTATTCCGGTAGCAGTCGTACAGGCTGGGTTAGCCAACTCCATGCGAGTTGGAGCCAATCATCAATCTGTTGCTCGCCTGCATACGGAGGTCCATACCACAATTGCAGAAGCACGAAATGTCGTCGCTCTGGTACCTGGCACTCACCCCACGCTCAGAGATGAGGTCGTAATCGTCGGCGCACACTATGACCATCTCGGCTTTGGTGGTGAGGGGTCACTCGCACCTGACTCACGTGAGGTTCACAACGGTGCTGACGATAATGCGAGTGGTAGCAGTGCCTTGATCGAGATCGCTCGCGCGATTCTCACTGGGGAACCACTCGACCGCAGTACACTCTTCATAGCATTCACAGGCGAGGAGAAGGGCCTATGGGGATCGGGGCACTTCGTTAGGGACCCGACAGTCGACCTCTCCAAGTCCGTCGGAATGTTGAATCTAGACATGGTCGGTCGGATGGACGGTGACGCGCTCACTATCTTTGGATTCGGTACCGCCCAGGAGTGGGATCAAGTCGTTGATGAAGCAAACGTCAGGTTGGATCAACCACTTGATCTTTCAAAGGCACCAGACGGTTACGGACCGTCAGATCATTCGTCGTTTTATGGCGAAGGAATCCCAGTCCTTCACCTCTTCACCGGTACCCATGAGGATTACCACCGCCCTTCTGACGACTGGCAATTGATTAACTCGAGCGGAGTCACGCGAGTTGTAGCACTCACCGCTGGCATCGTGAAACGGCTAGCAGATGGGGGGAGTAATTCAGTCACTCTCACACCCATCCAGCAGCCTGCGCCGAACCAAAACTCATCCCCTTCATCCTCAAGTAGTAGTGGATATGGGTCGGCTTATCTTGGTTCAATCCCAGATATGACGCCTCACGATCATGGCCTCCGCCTGACCGGAGTACGCGAAGGAAGCCCAGCAGATCAGGGAGGATTACGAGCTGGAGATGTAGTAGTCGAATTCGATGGTACAGCTATCGGCGATATCTATGCTTATACGTACGCGCTCCAGGCTAAGGAGCCCGGGGATGAGGTCGTGATCGTGGTTGAGAGAGGGGAAGAGCGAGTTAGCCTAAGGGTAGTGCTCGGTCAGCGGCGCTGAGAATAGTTAGCCAAATTGAGGTCACGGGCTCGCGATCCCGAACTTTAGTTTTCCGAGCGCTCGATCATGATTCCACGATTGGCAAGTTGCTGGATATACATTTCGGTAGGAACACATTCAGACGGGGTGTGCACACCTTTCGGTATTAATCCCGCTGCTTGCATGTACGCTGTTGCGCCAAGTGAGTAGCCCGTGGTTCGCATCATCGCAGTGATCTCTTGATCCCGATCGTAGTAGTCGACCATCTCGTATGTCACCGTCCTCGGCACCCCGCCTATAGCCCCGTCTATGACCACCCGCATAACAACCACATCCTCACCTGACGGCTTGCGTAGTTTCGTATCTAGGACCTTGATCAGAAGATCTCGAGGAACAACAGATGCCCCACCAATCTCAACTGGATCCAAGTCCATAAGACCAAGGTTCTTCATCGATTTCATGAGCTCACAGTGACCAGGATAGCGGAGCGTCTTGTAGGACATCGATGGAATCAGGCCACGGTAACGATAGGGCATACGCGATATCCCACCGGCCGTGAGAAAAGCTTCGAGTTCACCCAATGCTTCGAAAGTCACAGTCTCCACTCCAGTAAGTGGCTCCTTATCAATGACTTCACCACCTTCTAGTACCAATACCGGTGTTGTGTAATAATCGAGTACACCTTCCAGTGAGTACACGAGTTGATAGTTAAGAGGTGGTTCTGGGACCTGGGGCAACCCACCAACGTAGATTTTGACTGATTCGGTTTCATCCAAGGCATCGATTCCACCCTGTGCTAGGATGTTCACCATGCCGGGTGCTAACCCACAGTCCGGAACCACTGATACATCCCGCTCTTGTGCCTCGACTGTCATCTTCCTCTGCTGATCAACTATTTCCGTATTACCACCTAGGTCACAAAAATTTGCCTTGGATTCGATTGCCAAGCGGCTCATGTCTAAATTGAAGTAGTAGGGCAGAGCACTCGCGACACCATCAACACTCTCCACCGCACTCCGCACTGCCACCTCATCAGTAGCATCCAAGGTCAAGAGCTCCAGAGCCCCACCCAGGAAATGTTTGAGAAAGGGCCGAGGTTTATTCACGTCTAGATCAGCGAGAACAACTCGATCGACTTCCGGCCGTTGCAGAAGCTCAAAAGCACAGGCCGAACCCTGCGCCCCTGCTCCAAGGACTAAGAATTTCATCAACGTGGCCTATGACTAGTCGCGGTAATGAACATTGCCCAGCTCCTGATAACCTAGTTAGTCCAGATCCAGCAAATTCAGTTGCCCTTCCGCATCCACCCCAGTCAGATCACGAGCGGGACCTCCACCGCGTCCCTCAGCTCTGGTGACTTCTACCACTCTGTCGCCAGAAGTGACTGTAACAATCGCTTTCCCTTGGGTCCTGCGACCCTGGACCGGGACAGAATCTGCGGCCGCACGACTCACTTGTCCTCCGGCCGTGACAACCATGACTTCGTCAGCGTCCATTACTTCCAACACTGATATAATTGGTGAGCCTTCGTCCCCGCTCGGAATAGCCAAGGTCCCCAAGCCACCCCTCTTTTGTAACGGAAATTCAGATACTTCGGTGCGTTTTCCGATCCCATCTTCGTTCACGGTTAGAACTGTTGAATCCCGACGGATCAGGAGCATCCCGACTACCTCATCATCATTAAGTGTCATTCCTTTGACACCCTGTGCGGTCCGGCCAACTATGCTGATTTCATCTTCTGGGAACCGGATCGCCCGACCAGACCGGGATAACAACATCACCTCTGCAGTTCCATCCGACAAAGCGACATCCAAGATCGTGTCGTCCTTCTTCAGCCCTGCAGCCTTCACCCCTCCTACTCGTGGTCGGGAAAACTCTGAAATCGATGTTCTCTTGACCAAACCCAACTTTGATAGGAATACGAGGTGACGATCGGCAACGCTGAGGTCATCAATCGGAATCATTGCAACAATTCGATCCTTACGCTCCGCGCCCTCCAGTAGTGAGTAAACCGACTGTCCTCGAGATGCCCGAGCACTCTCAGGCACATCAAAGACAGGCAGAAAGTAACCTTGCCCGTTTTCAGTAAATGTCAGAATCCATCCCTGGGTACGAGCAACAAAGACACGCTCTAGGTAGTCATCCTCATAGCGTTCCATCCCTGCAAGTGCCTTTCCAGATCCTACACGGCGCCTATAAAGATGCATCGGCATACGCTTGATGAAGCCTTCATGTGACAGTGTTATGACAACGTCCTCATCAACGAGTTGGTCTTCAATTGGTGGCTCATCAACCTCCTGTTTCTCGTTATCCATAATCACCGTGCGCCGCTTATTGCCGTACTTCTTCACAACATCACCCAGCTCATCAAGCATCGTTTTGAGTTGCAGCTCCTCTGAGCCCAACACCTGTTTGAGCTCGAAGATCACTGACTCCAGCTCCGCCAAACGATTCTCCAGGTGTGTGCGTTCTAGTGCCGTGAGTCTCGAAAGCCTCATATCCAGAATCGCCGCAGCCTGGATGTCACTGAACCCGAATGAGTCCTGCAGTTTCTCAGACGCTTCCTGACGATTATTCGATGCTCGAATGATCTTGATGATCTTGTCTATATTTTCCAGAGCAGCCAAGAGACCTTCAGAGATGTGACGCTCCGCTTCAGCTTTTTCCAGTTCGTGTCGGGATCGGCGTTGAATCACCTCCACACGGTGGTCTCGAAAGCGCTCGATGAGTTCCTTGAGGTCGAACTCCTGCGGCTGGCCCTGATCGAGTGCCAGAAGGTGTCCGCCAAACGTCATTTGGAGGCTCGTGCGCTTGTAAAGCATCTTCAATACTGTCTCGGCCTTTGCCCCCCGCTTGAGTTCAATAACGAGCCGTATTCCATCACGGTCGGTCTCATCACGGATATCAGAGACATCCTGCGCCCGACCAGCCTTGGCCAACTTGGCGATCTGCTCGATCACTTTCGTCTTGGAAACCGCGTAAGGCAGTTCGGTTACCACTAACTGCTCTCTGCCACCTCGTAGTCCTTCCTTGACCACACGGGCACGCATCAGGACGCGACCGCGACCCTGGTGGTACATCTCCCTGATCCCCTCACGACTGACGATAAAGCCTCCTGTAGGGAAATCAGGTCCAGGAATATGGCGCATGAGGTCGTCCACGCTGCAATCAGGATCAACCACTAGCTGCCGGACGCCAGCAGCAATCTCAGCCAGATTATGAGGCGGCACATTAGTGCTCATCCCAACTGCGATACCTGAAGATCCATTGACCAAGAGATTCGGGTACCTAGCAGGCAGGACTAAAGGTTCTTCCAACTGATTATCGAAGTTTGGTTGGAAGTCGACGGTATCCTTGTGGATATCGTCCAACAATTCGACGGCCAGAGACTCTAATCGAGCTTCAGTGTAACGGTAGGCAGCAGCTGGATCACCGTCGATCGAACCGAAGTTCCCCTGACCATCGATAAGTGGCATCCTCATGGAAAATTCCTGGACCATCCGCACAAGTGCATCATAGACAGCGGAGTCACCGTGCGGGTGATACTTGCCCAGGACATCACCGACAACCGTTGCGCTCTTCTTATAGGGCCGGTCAGGGTGGAGGCTCAATTCATACATCGCATAAAGAATCCGGCGATGAACTGGCTTGAGACCATCTCGCACATCAGGCAATGCTCGCTGCACAATTACGCTCATCGAATAATCGAGAAACGATTCACGCATTTCCTCTTCAAGGAGTCGCGGCAGAATTCGTTCTCGCTTGGACGCGGTGGCCATTCATTCTCCCTGCAATTCTGTCAGAAACTGCGGCAAACGACGTTAGCGCCGCTCCGCGGGCTGAAGCTTCTCACCTCCCAGAGAGGGTGGCAAGGCGAATCAGGGAAGCTCTTCCTCATACATCCACCGGAAGTAAGCTAGTGAGAATCTTGGTGGACCCTCCGGGCAGACCTGGCTCATACCTTCAAAGCTTCCTGATGTCAGGAAAACCCTCAGATGTAAGACCTCTCGCTGTATCCTGGTTAGGCTTCCGCTGTTGTTTCGGGGCCGTGAACTCCTAGAGGCAACGAGACGTGATGTGCTCCGTCGACCCGGACATCAAACGTATAGGTACCCGGATTCGGGAACACCAAACCATCCATATTCAATACATGAGGTACTCGGATACTACCTAGTGTTGCTCCTGGGCCAGGGGCCAGTTGCATCTCTCCATCAAGCCGCATCAATTCACTACCTACCGGATCCTTGAGTGTAATCTCAATCTCGTGCCGGCCAGTCTCAGTTAGTGGAGCTGAGAAACGGAGAACCAAAGCCATCTTCGGATGCCGAGCAGGGAAGTTAGGTGTGTGGAGTCGGTCAAAGATGCCGAGAATATTCAACTTTCCGGCACCATCGATTGTGGCTGCATCCGCCAATAGCGCAAGATCGACATCCATGATAGAAGGCTCGTGAGGTTAGGGTTTAGGCCAAGTAATGTCTTCTACACTCATAGACTCTTCAGGTAACATCAGATGTTGGCCGATAGCGATACCGGCAATGATATCAATGAGTGTGTGTGCAAGAATGCAGGGAAGTACGCTCCCAGATACGAGAAACCCCCCAGCCAGTATCACACCCATCGTCATTGTCCGGACTATGCCGAACAAGCCTTGATATGCATGCATTCCGCCAAAAACGAGAGACGTGATTAAGACTGCCCCTCCTACCCCTGTAATCGGGGTTAACACGGGAATGGCATAACCTCGGTATGCGACTTCTTCTCCAAATCCGGCGGCAACGGACAAGAGAGCAAAAACTCCTCGCTCCTTTGCTGTTTCAGGCAATAACGCCCGAAGCACCCTGCTCTCCTTGAGCCCGAGAGAAGCTCCAACCCCGCGGAAGGCAAAGCTCACCGCCAAACCAGCTATCGTAAGTGCAAGTCCCCAGGCCACTAAGTTGCCGAGCGAAATCCATTGGAGACCGATTGCCACAGGCCCCTCGCTACGCATTCCCACAAGACAAATGATCACAGCCAAAGCGCACAGTGTTCCAATGGAACTCCAGTATGCAGGCAATCGCTCTAGTAGCGCTTCCTGGATAAGTGGGATCTGTGCAATCGCCAAAGTCGGCATGCCCACCAGTAACAAGGCCAGCGTGATTGAGTCTGCTAATCGGATCTCAGTGAGAAGGTAGAGAGACAACTGCATACTCAGGGCCAACAACACCCCAGCTAATATCAAACCGCTTGAAAGTGCTGGACCGTCCTTGAAGGACCTCAAGAGCTGATGGTTTCTCGTCCGAAATTCTCGATCGCTGCCAAGGTAAACCGGACGTCCTCCCACGTCGTTGTGTGATTCAAAATACAAAGCCTCAAGGAATACAATCCACGAAGTCGAGTCGAGGACATCATCGCTACCGCCTCTTCAATCACTCGAGTCTGCACAGCTTCATTGATTTCTTCTAGTTGCTCATCATTGAGCTCACTGGTGCGGGAATTAACTCGAAAGCAGACAACACCTAGGGAAGCTGGATTCGCAATCTGTAAGACATCAGATTCACGGATGTAAGCCTCAGCCTGCTCAGCAAGCTCAATGCCTTGCCCAATAGAGCGCCTAAAAGCAGCCATACCAAAGGTCTGCACCGACATCCACACCTTTAAGGCACGAAATGAGCGACTCAGTTGAAGGCCCCGATCGCCAAAATTTGGGTGATCTCTGCCCCACTGGGTGTCTTGAAGGTATTCGGGCTGGACCGAGAAAGCTCCCTCCAATTTTCGGATATCTTTTACCATCAAACACCCGCATTCAAAAGGCTGAAATAACCACTTGTGCGCGTCCATTGCGATTGAATCTGCACGCTCCAACCCTTTGAGAAGCTCTGCTCCGCGGTCTGTCAGTATTGCAAACCCTCCATATGCGGCATCAACATGGAACCATATGTCCTCTGACTCACAATAGTCCGCAATCTCGTCCAGAGGGTCGATGGCTCCAGTGTTAGTTGCCCCAGCATTTCCGCAAATGGCAATTGGCGTGAGACCGGATTCTCGATCCTCTATGATCATCCCATGAAGCTCATTCATATCGAGGCGAAAATGTTCATCCGTTGGGACCATCCTAACAGACTCCGGACGTACACCGACGATCGTCGCAGCGCGGATCAACGCTGTATGGCTTTGGTCGCTCATATACACAGATGGCTGCATTGGAGCTCCAGCAGCTTCACGTGCTACCACGAAGCCATCGAGACTTGCAGCCGAGCCTCCGCTCGTGAAAAGACCTCCAGCAGTCTCTGGATATCCTATCCAACTTCGGAACCAATCTATCACTACGACTTCAAGCATACTTGGTCCGCTCGCTCCCAACCACGTTCCTTGAAAGATGTTATGCCCAGCAGCCATGAAGTCAGCCAAGACTCCTGGCCAGGTTGGAGAAGAGGGCACAAAAGCGAAAAAACGCGGGTGGTCTACTCGCCCTGCGATAGGAAGAATCTCATGAGCCGCACGTTCGATTACCTCGTGTGACGGCCGACCTTCCTCCGGAGGTTCCTCGCGCATAATCGCTTCCAGTTCAGACCTAGACCCACCACGCCACGCAGGTTTGTCAGGTAGATTCTGGACACGTTCGATTACCAATTCAGCAGCCCTTAGAGCAGATGCCATCATCTCCTCTGGGCTCATTTCCAGTTCACTTCTGCCACCATCTTCCGCCCGCGAGGTCATACGGATAACCTTCCTTCCATGACTGGAGAAACTAGTAGGACCCTAGAAGCCACTACCGGCGACGGTCTTGTATTCCGAGTGTTGGACGCTATGGATGCGCCACATTCGGGTCGTATTCTACGATTGAGGCTACAGTCGGGTGAAGCTCCCCCGATTAAGTCGCTTCGGAAGCAGGAAATGCTGGCCACGGGACCCCAGGGTCAAGTCTGTCGGATACGAGCGATCGGTTTCGCAGTCTTTGGAGGTAAGCCAAGCAATGATCGGCTATCGCGAACAGGTAGGGTAGACCTCCAGATCGAAGAACTAGATGACGGTGGGCCAGTCGAGCTTCGTTGGGAGGTTGTTCCGACCTAGCATCGCTCAGGATTTTATCTGGTCCGGAGTCCCGGTGGCTCACGGTTAAAGGTATTCAAGAACCAATCTCGATAGCCTTCATCCTCACCAGGGTTTTCCCGAGCCCATTTGGTACGCGCCATGGCAAACTCATCCGGCCTAGCCGTGAAGATGAATGCATCTAAGTATCCGGCTTCCTTGGCGTATACTAATTCGTCGAGGGGGCCGTAGGGAGATGTATCGAAAGCCGTCCGACCAAGGAGCCACGCATCAGCTGCTCGTGAGAGAATAGCGCGCTCAAGGTCGTATTCTACAGCCGCAGGAGCTTCCGGAAGCCATTCCTCTTGTCGGCCCATCTCGACCATTAGATGGAGGTGCGCGTAGATCTGATGCACGAGCATAGTGTCATCTGCTCCTCCATAGACAGGTGTCCGGACAGTGTCCCCTTCAATCTCAAGACGCTCCCACACGTATACTTCCTCTGGTGTTGACTGGCTTTCGACCATGAATGTGGGGTCCTCTACAATATTGCTCTCCTCTCGCATAACCCATTCGTGGATTTCTTCTGCCCGCTCTTGTTCGACGCGCAAGCGAGCGCCAGAGTGGATAATGATAGGCCTTGGTATTGGGACTTCTGGAGCTCCAGTAGCGCAACCGGTCGACACCATTAGTACAATGATCATGGCCCGCATCAGGGTAGATCGCTGAGGGCCGGAAAGCCCTAAGATTGGTAGTATCGTCATCTGTCCTTTTAGTCCACCTAATCAAAAGCCTTGACACTCAAGGGTTTGAGGCCCGAATTGAGGGCACCTCAAAATCAGAATAACCAGGAGCTAGCGTGCTGAGCACGTTTATCGATGAGGCACAGGACTTCTATACGCCTCAAACTATGACAGCCAACGAGTTAGGCGACAGCCTTGCCCGGCTCGTCTGGGAGAGCTTCTCCGACTTCTTCACCATAGAAGACACGGAGTTCCTCCTGCCTGAGATTAATGTTTTTTCTGAAGATGAAAAGTGTTCTGGTCGCACAAGTGAAGAGGCACTCATCTTCTTTATGTGGGCATATACGCGTGGGGTTCAGATGGCATTCTTAGGTCGAGTGCCAGACGAGAGGATCCGAGTAGGTCTAGATACCCTCCACCAAGCAATCTTTGAAGATATGATGGAGCATGGGACACCAGGGTCCCAACTGCCAACGTTCGAGCGGCGTGTGATCAACCGGTATGCCGAATACCATCAGGCCGCAACCGAATCAGATCATCGGCTCGGGGAGGTGGCCTCAAGACGCCTCATTGGAAGAGAAACAAGCGATTCTCTGTCGGTAGCGCTCAGTAAGCGCGCCATCGCTATCGTGAATCCGGTGAAGGACTTCCTCGATGCGATTGAGCTGATCGATTCTTAGCATGGGCACCGTTAAGAACCTCATTCAGCTTACCTCGTCCACTTCATGACCTCGAATGGGCTGCGACAGTCACGGCACCAGTAGCTACTGACTGACGCATTGCCCCCAAAGGCGTTCATGATCTCTGTGGCACTCCCTAGGCAAAAAGGACAGCTAGGACTAACAGGAAGCAGCGAAGGAGCCTCGCTTCTCCGAGCATCAGGGTTAAAGGAAGATTTCTGATCGATATTCTTAGCTACTCCATCCCTGCAGCCCGTGTCCTTATCCTTCACTCGACTAAGAGCGCCCGGTTGCGATCACCTCTTACGCGTTCGACAGCATCCTCATCTGGGCAACCAGGTCCACGCGCTCGATCCTTATCCCAACCACTGTCCGGCTGCACCTGGTCAATATTGACCTCTACTAAGGCAGCTAGATCACGCAATCGATCACGATAAGTCTCAGTCATAGACTTGCTGGACTCGGTCACCCCTGCTGTTACCATAGCCTTGGCAGCCTCATCATCTGCGCCAAGCCATGCCAAAACCGGTGGCAACAATCCTTTTGTGGAGTCACGCAGCAGGCTTCTAGCCTTACTGCTTGACTCTGCGATACGTCTATACCAAGCCTTCGCCAGGCTAGCGTGAAATTCCTCCTCAGCCAGCATCTTGGGAACTCTAGTCCGTGCGGCTTCGTATCTCCCACGACTGAACCCAAGTAGTGCTACGGAGATAGCTTCATCTACTACCGTCATAGCCGCAACAATGCCTGCCCAATGCTCAAAGGTCCCGTCTAATGCACCCACCGACGTGTACTCTTCAGCTGGCCTTTCATGCTCGATTTTCAGTGGCTCGAGGCCCACGTCCTTGAGCATGGCATATAAGAGGCGAGCGTGACCCCACTCATCTTGAGCCATAGAAGAAACAGCGATTCCAGCTTCTATCGAAGGAGCTCCTAGCAACCAATCAGAGTAACGGATACCCATCATCCGCTTACTATCCGCAAGTGTTAGGATGAGACGACGGAGAGCGCTGATCCCCGTCCCATCAAGCCCCTGGATCTCTAGTAGCTCTTTCATTCACCTTCCCCTCTTGATCCAGAGAAGGGACCGTCCTGACGGTTTACTGGAATGATGTTGCTGCGTCGAATGACGCACATTTCAAACCAATTTTCTTCGTCATAGGTCTTCCATGCATAAACACGTGCCATTTCGTCGTCCAAAGCATCCACATAACCGATGTGTGCTAGCTGGTCACCGCGATGCTTCCGAGCGAATACGTCGTAGACTCTTTCAATCATACGGGCTAGGCCCCCACACCTAACTGACCAAGCTTCGCTCTTCCCGCGGGCGTGACCCTCTTTGTAGTCCATGGAGGATCCCAAACTTCGACGATTTCGACTTTCTTGATCCATGGTTCGATCTCAAGTCGATCTGTCAGGTCTTCTCGAATAAATTCGATGCACGGGCACGCTGTAGACGTAAACGTCACCTGTACTATCGCAATCTTATCGATCAACTCAACATCATAGATGAGGCCGAGTTCTACCAGCGATATAGGTAACTCAGGGTCTAGAACCTCATCGAGTGCCGCCCATGTGGCTTCCATACGGTCAGCGGGCAGCTCCTTCAGGGGCCCTGTCCATAGATCACGCCCTCCACTCTTGTGAGTAGAGATTCGACCGGGAAACCCTATATCGAGGCCGCGATCCGTGGTAGGTACAGTTGGCATTGTCATCCCCTTACTACGCCTGGCGCTTCTCTGCTAGCCATCCTCCCACATCTCTTCGCGAACGCTGAATTGACTCCACATAGATTTCGTTCATCGGGCCACGGCCCTTCCATCGTTTGAATACCGCGTCCCATGTGCTCTCACCGTCCTCATATACCCAGCGCTTATCAGCGGCATCGTATTCGCACGGAAACGGGTAATCGAGCACATACTCTTCGGTCTCGCTGTCGAAATGTGCAGGCACGTTAAGTCCAAGTTCCTCACAAAGCGGGACTGTGGAGGACATCCAAACCTGTCTCAACTCGTCATTCGAAAGACCCTTCAGTTTGTAGTCCAATTGGCCTGAGTGGCGTTTTAGGTCATCTGGTAGTCCGAACCACTCGATCGTCATAGGGAACATCCAGTCCACCGAACACTGTACGACCTCCTTAGCCTCACCTCCTGCCTTGGCCAACCGTCGCATCCAGACCTCCCCGTGTCGTAGATGAAACGTTTCTTCCATATCCACCTTCACAAGTGCCCTCTTGAGCGGACCATAGGATGTGTTCTGATAGACATCCGATAACAAGGTTATGCCTGCACGGTCGAAGAAGCCGTTCGCTACTACTAAGTCCGCCCAGTTGTCTAGTGGCTGATCAAAGCCGTAGGGATGCTTGAATTCGTGGGGCTGGCGACCGTACACCAGTTGTTCTTTCGATTCGCCAATGTCTTCGAGGAGACGATACGCGATATTCGCGTGAGCGAGTTCGTCTTGGATAATCGCGTGAGCGCTTACCTGGGTATTAGTTGACGGCGCATGCCGGGCTGCCATCCAGTACGCTGGGGCACTCATGAGCTCTGTGTCCGCTTGCACCGTCAACTGCACAATCAGGGCCTTGCGATATCCCTCGGTCATCTCCTCTCGGGACTCGATAATGTAGCCGTCTTGGATCTTCTGCTTGAGTTCGTCCTCGTTGGACAACGCCATCGGAGCCTACCTTTATGACACTTTTATACCGATCACCGAAATAGTGTAATAAGTGTTGTCACTAAAGCAAGACCTAACAGCGGCCCAATCGTTCTCCTTATAGCCCGAGAGACGACCGGATTAGCGGGTTTATCCGCTCTGGAGTCCATGGAGGATCAAACGTCAACTCCACTTCCGCCGATTCCACACCTTCCACCCCTTCTATCGCAGCCTTCGCGTCATCAACGATCTGACCAGCGACTGGGCAAAACGGTGACGTAAGCGATATGGTTATCTTCGCGTCATCGTCCCCGACCTCGATCTCGTAAACCAGACCCAGAACAACAAGGTCGAGTCCCAGTTCAGGATCTTTGACAGTCTTGAGTGCGTTCCGAATGTCCTTTTCTGTCACCGCCATATCTTCTCCTATTCAGCGGTAGAAGTGGAATATAGATGTGGTGGAAACTCATCGGAAGCGGACCTTCTGTGCAGCTCATTCAGAAATTCTGTGATTCTGATATAGAACATCAGGTGTCTCAGCCCCCTGCCCTCTGTTACAGGCCTCATGCTGAGCGAAGAAACTCCAAGCCTCAAATCTCTTCTCTCGGTGCAGCATCTGCCGTAAGCCGTTCGAATCCCAGCCTGAGCAACCAGCCCGTTCCGAAGATTATTAACACAAGCATTAACCACCGTAGAGCAGTCGCTGTGAAGCCAGCGCCCACGATCGGCGCTCTAAAGTCATACTGGATCAGCTGACCTCCTCTTTCAGTCATCCAATGCCAACCCGTATGAGCAAGAAGCGCAGACAGCACAACGATCCCACCAACCTCCGGAAGGACTTTGCGGAACAGGAATTCGAGCAACGGCACGGTAAGCGCGAGAACGAACAGTTGTCCGAATTCGACACCTACGTTGAATGATACGAGAGAGGTCAGTAGGTGGGATCCACCAAATTGGAGTACTTCGGAGAGTGCAAAAGAGAAACCAAAACCGTGTACCAACCCGAAAGAAAAAGCGATCATCCAACGGTTCTTGAGTTTTGCTCCCAAGATATTCTCGAATGCCATATAGACGATCGAAAGAGCGATCAGCGTCTCGATCAGCGGGGGGAACCAGAGAGCCTGGGGTGTAAGTCCGAGCGCAGCTGCGATCAACGTTATAGAGTGCCCCGCCGTAAACGACGTGATGATCGGCACGAGTGCCCTAAAGCTCCGAAATGGCACAACAAGACAAAAAAGAAATAGGAGATGATCTATCCCATCGAGGATGTGATCAAAGCCAAGCACAACGAAACGCCAAGCAGCTTGATGCCAACGAGGATCAAGGCGCACCAGGCCAGGGTTACCCGAGTACTGGAAAGCTCGTTCTGTACCTCCTGCGGGCAAGAAACGGAGGACAGTGACTGTGCGAATACCGAGTTGCGCAAACCGAGGGTCGATTGAGAAATCAGACTCCTCTGACGTGATTGTCCACTCCAACACCACATCGAGCATCGCCTGCTGGGGTGGCAAATCAATGTTATCTGGTAGGGGCGCTGATAATGCATTCTCTATAGCATCATCGTAGCTCCTAAACGCACGATCACCCGGTATCGCGATCCGGGCTCCTGCTACTACAGGATGGGCAAGAAGTTCATTGCCCTCGTACATTTCGACGTAATTAGCGATCCACTCTACTGCCGCTTCCTGGATAAGCGGTTCAGCCTCTGAGATAATTAGATATCCCGGTTCGCGCGCCGGGAAATCGTAATCTCGCATCGAGATCAGCGGGACTCGCACAATCATCCGCAGTGTCTCGGCGTCAGGCTTCACAAATACCTGAACAGTCACATCAGCCGGAATCTCATGTGCCTCTCCAGACCACGTGGGCAAGAGAAGAGTGAGCCCGACTAGAAGCGCCGCTGAGCGACGGTAACCCATGAACATTATGAGAAACTAGGGGAATCCTAACCAACGTTACAAGGAACGGGACCCCTTTATCTGTGTATCCTTGTCCTCTTTACCGGGTCTCTAAGCAATTGCCCGAATCGCTTCTAACGCGTAGCCTATTCGTCCGGGTCGAACGAGGCCTTGTACTACATGATCAGGGAGAAGGACTATGCATAAGCGTCACCTGACCTTTGGAATCGGGTTGGTGGTGGCCATCACCGTCATAGCTTGCTCAGCCAATGCGCTCGATGACATGGCTGCAAGCCAGGACGGAGCAACGATGGCCCCGATGTTCCAAGTCGATCCATTTTGGCCAAAACCGCTTCCGAACCACTGGATCCAGGGTGCCACAATCGGGGTCGATGTTGACTCGCGGGATGATGTCTGGCTGGTACACCGAAATACACCTGACCAGTTCGCTGGGCGAACAGAGCTCGGATCAGCTCAAGATCCTCCTTTGAGCGAATGCTGTAGCCCCGCGCCACCAGTCCTTCATTTTGACTCGGACGGGAATCTCGTGGACTCTTGGGGCGGACCTACGGACACAGGTGAGTATGTATGGCCAGTGTCGAATCACGGGATCACCGTTGACCACATGGATAATGTATGGATCGGTGGTAACGGTGGACCGGATCGCCAGATTCTGAAGTTTTCCAGAGACGGTGACTTTCTTAACCAGTTTGGTGAATCCGGCGCACAGAACAGCAGCCTCAGTGAAGTGAACTTCGGACGAGTCGCTAAAGTCTTCGCCGACCCGGAAGAGAATGAGATTTATGTCGCGGACGGCTACCTCAATCGTCGTGTAGCGGTCATCGATGGCACCACTGGGGAAATGAAGCGCTTCTGGGGCGCATATGGTAACGAGCCTTCGGACGATCGCACTCCGGGCTATCAGCCGGGTGAGACCCCGCCACAGCAGTTCCGTACCCCAGTCCATTGTGCAGAACTATCGAACGACGGGCTGCTCTATGTATGTGACCGTCCGTCCAATCGCATTTCTGTATTCCAGAGGGATGGAACATTCGTTAATGAAGTTGTCATTGCCCCACATACGTTGTCTCAAGGTGCCACTTGGGACATCGACTTTTCACCTGACGACGAGCAGACCTGGATGTACGTGGCCGATGGCCAGAACATGAAGGTCTACGTCATGAATCGCGAAACGCTCGAAATTGAGTACAGCTTCGGTGACGGTGGTCGCCAACCAGGAACTTGGTTCGCAGTGCACTCAATAGCAGTCGACTCCGAGGGTAACATTTACACGACTGAGACCTACGAGGGTAAGCGAATTCAAAAGTTCAATTACATGGGCATGGGTGAAGTTGCGACCAAGGGTATGGATATGGGTGCTCCATGGCCTGCAGATAGACGGCGAATCGGACAGTAACCACTCCCGAGCGGCACAAGACGCCGCTTCAATTTTGAATTACTTGGCTGGCCCCACCCATTTAGGGTGGGGCCGCTTTGCTTCGTAGCAACAACTGATTGATGAACATCAACGTGCCGGACACAACACGATCCGGATCTCAACACACTTCTATAATACTACCGCCGAAATCGACCGCTTCGTGGATACGCTGAGCTCTGTAGCCTGACGACGCCAAAACTTGAGATCAACACATAAAGATTGCGCAATTAGAGACAAGACAACGAGTTTTAGCTTTGAGTTTATTGAGGATTAAGAAGTGGAACCAAGGCGTTCGAGCCAGGTTCCCACATCTGCTCTACAAGAGAGGAATGAGATTATGCATCACCAGCGATTTGCCGGTCTACTCCTGATCGGAGTCTCCGTAGGGGTCCTAGCTTGCACTGGGAATGCCGAAACAGAGGATGCTCCAGAAGCAATGGAAGTTGCCGATCTAACTATGAACGAATGCTGGCTCAGAGATTCTCCAGAAGAAGTTGAAGCCCGTGTCAGCGCCCGCTCTGTAACCCCGGTAACCTTCGAGAACGGCCAAGGGGTGCTCTGTTACGGTGCGCCATCAGCGAGAGAGAGAGAGATTATGGGCGAGCTCGTGCCATTTGGCAGAGCTTGGCGAGTCGGGGCGGATGAAGCGACGGCACTACATCTTACCGGGCCCGCGTCAATTGGAGGCGTCTCGCTAGAAGCTGGCGCATACTCTATTTACGCCGAGCCAGGTGAAGAAGAATGGACGTTCTTCGTGAATCCAAACTATGAGCGCTGGGGCATCCCAATCAGGCCTGAAGTCCGCGAAACCGAAATCGGCAGTTTCACGGTGACTCCTGAACCGATGGACGAGATGGTCGAGACAATGCAATTCCGCTACGAACCGAATGAAGCGAATACGATGGGAGATATCGTGCTCGAGTGGGAGAACACACGCTTGAGCTTCCATCTACATCCGGGTGGCTAACTCGAAATATACGGAGCGACAGAAGAGCCCGGTTTCTTGAGTGTATAGCCTGGGACCTCTAAGGGTTGAGGGCTCAGGCTATTTTCTCCTTTAACGGCTTCCTGCACGTTTCAGCAGTCTACCCGGCCGTGAGTCCATCATCTGGCCATCATCTATGACCAGAGTCCCATTCACAAGCAGGTAATCGACACCCAGGGCGTATCGCATTGCATCGGTCCCGAAATCTGCTTCATCCCTCAGTTCTTCTTCATCGAATACCACGAGATCAGCAATCATGCCGGGGGCCACAACTCCACGACTGTAGAGGCCAAGCCGGTGTGCGGCCAATGAACTCATTCGACGTACCGCATCCTCGAGTGTTAGGGCACCGTCTTCGCGGACATACTTGGCAATCACTCGGGGGAAAGCTCCAAAGGCCCGCGGGTGAGAACTCGCAGTTGTCGCAGGGTTCACCGGCGAAGCATCAGTGTCAATCATGACAAAATCTGCACGGAGAGCCTGCCACTTCTGCTCTTCGTTCATGCTCTTGGGATTCACACTAACACCCCCAGCCTGCACGAGGTCAAAAAAAGCGTTCCAAGGGTCAGTACCGAGTATCTCCGCAGCACCAGTGATTGAGCGATTAATCACGTTCGGATCAACCGAGTCTGAAGTCGCAACGATCAGCACGTTGTTCCAGTCCATACCAACGTGGCGATACCAATTCTCCCAATCTGAAGTGGTCTCAACCTCCTCCCTTAATCGACTGCGTAGCTCGGTATCAGAGAGCGTAGCCAGGAATGTACTGGTACCCTCCGCATAGTGCCGAGGGTGCAGGAATGAACCGAGACCAATGCCATTACGGATGTACGGGTATATGTCCGCGGTGATGTCTACACCTTCTGCACGGGCAGAGTCGATTAAAGCCAAGGCATCATTCATAAGAGGCCAATTGTCCTGACCAGCAGCCTTCAGATGATAAATATGTACAGGAACCCCAGCACCTTCCCCGATCGTGATCGCCTCTCGGATTGCCTCGAGAACTGCGTGACTTTCGTTCCTCATGTGAGTGAAGTACACGCCGCCATACTCTCCAGCGACCCTCGTTAGTTCAATGAGTTCCTCTGTGCGAGCATACACAGCGGGCGGATATATCAACGACGTAGACGTTCCGACGGCACCATCTTCCATTGCCTGGCGAACCAGCGCCTTCATCTCCTCAAGCTGAATAGCTGTCGGCTGAATGTCTCCCTCCCCAAGTACCACGCGCCTGACCTGCGTTAGACCAACATCATGGACCACATTTATCGGAACCCCGAATCGTTCCATGATTGCGAAATACTCTGCGTACGTGTTCCAGCGGACCGTATCACCTTCGATGATCAGGGGTGAACTCTGTGTCTCGGCACTCTGGGGTGCAGGAGACCCTCCTTCACCGGATAAGTACGTCGTGATTCCTTGGCGTAGTTTGCTCTCCGCACTTGGTGGGTCCGTGATCAGCACGAGGCTGGACTGACCCATCATGTCGATGAAACCAGGGCTTACTATGCGATCCCTGGCTTCGATCGTACGAATAGCATCCCTATCGCTTAGTGAGCCGATTTCTGCAATCACATCACCACGAATACCTACGTCAGCTCGAAACCAAGGATTCCCGGTTCCATCTATGACACGTGCACCTGAGATCAGTACATCAAACGGCACCTCTCGGTCAGAGCCTGATGTGCCCCCTCCCGATACTGCACATCCAAACAAGGTGAGAAGTGTGACCGAGGTCGCTAGGGCAACGGCCATGCTATGTACAGTGCGATACATGAGTCCTCTTTGTTCCTGAAAGGCTTCAGATCCAAGAGGGTGCATCACCAGAACACCACGGGCAATGGGTGCATTGCGTCTACTGATCCTTGGTGTTCTCAGTGCCTAAGAGCTTACCCTAGTCGGGTATTCTGCAGCGGAGGTTATATGATGCGCATCGGATCTTCCGGGATACTCCCGTTATTGCTATTGGCAATTTTTGTAACTGCCCCGGTGACAGCTAAGACAGTTCGGGTCATTCAGGCGAATGCGGCAAGAGACAATGTCCATATCATTCGCTAGCTGGCGCCCACGAGCGCAGAATCGGTCGACCCGACTCCGTCGCTCTGCTTGCGCCCGCCCCCGGGTTCTGAATCAATTGGGCCGCTGGGTGACAGCGCTTCTTATCTCATGACCTTCGCTGGAGGCTGAATGGTACGGACCTTAGCCATCCTCATGCTGATGACGCCTGCTGTGGGCATGGCCCAGGAACCCATCGTGCCGGGCCAGACCCTTTTGGGCGCCCTGGGTCCGGGTGATCGGACCCAGAATGGTCGGGCCTATGACGACTACCGGTACTCGGCCGTTCCGGGAGCACAGGCGCGTGTCGTCGTTCGATCGCGTCAGTTAGCCGCGGATCTGAACATCTACTTCTACGACGACTACTTCGACATGCTCCCCCTGGTCGGTGCGGGCTCTGCCCTCGAGGACTCGCTGGAGTTCACGGTGCCGGACATCGATTCGCCGACTCTCATCGTGATCCGGGTCTCGACTCTAGCCGGTGATTCCGGCCCCACTACTGGCGAGTACACGATCGAGCTTTCGGAACGCCAGGACGTGAATAGGCTACTCGCTGGCTACGAGCCCGGCCGCTCCGTTGCGGCGAAGGGACTGTCTACGCTTCAGGGCAGTCGCGATGTCCCCCCTCGGTCCAGGCCCTACATCGAGCAGTCGCTACCTGTGCGCTCTCCCCTCACCCATGCCGCGAGCATCTGCCACTCGGGATCGTCCCTCGACAGCCATCTGCGGGGCCCATTGTGCGTGTACGACCCGCCTCCGTCCAGGTGGAGCGGCTTGAGCAACCACCGGCTCTGAATCGGATTCCCAGGTACGATCAGGCGCTTCACGACCTCGAAGCCCCGGCGCGCCTCCTGCTCCGTCCAGGAGGTGCCGTTGGCGGGATGCGGCGCGAAGCCGATCGCACCGCCGGCGTGGCAGGCCGAGCAGGAAAGCTGCCCGTACTTCGGGCTCTGAATCATGTCCTGGACGCACGTGCGGTAGAACTCGAAGTCGAGCTCAGGCTCCGGGGGCGGCGTGAAATACTCGGCCGGGAGCATCTCGATCCACTGGAGCACGACCTGATACTCCGGGTCGCTCGTCGACTCCCAGTAGCTACCGCCCGAGTGGCCCTCGCCACCGGCCTGCTGCGCCAGTGGTTTCGTCAGGAGCCTGCTGCTCGTTGGGTTCGAAGCGTTCACGAGCTTCGTCACGACGTCATAGTTGGCCTGGGATTGGCCGGCGGTCCACGTCCAGCCGTCAGGCGTCTCCGTCATGTCCGCGAGCGCGAATCGCAGGCCCGTCTGCCAGCTGTGGCACATAACGCACGCGGGGCTTCCACCCGCGTTCGGGTAGCCACGGGGTCGCGCGAACATCGGCTCGATGTTTTGGCGGTAGTAGTCGAAGTCCGCGACGACCGCGGCCGAGCGGTCCACCGTCGCTGCCGACGCGGGCACGTCGTCGAGGGGGGGCGTGAGGCCAACAGTGGCGAAGACGCCCACCCCCGCCACGAGCGCGAGGGCGGCGAGGCGCATGGTGCGGTCGATCCGGCCGTTGTCTCTGCTCATCGGCTGCCGCTCCCGCCGTCGTTCACTCGGTCGGGCGGAAGGATTGCGACGTCGATCCGGGCGGGCCTTGCGCCGGTCTGCATCTTGGCGACGATCTCATGGGTCTGGAGATCGATCGCGATCGTGTAGTCGGACCCGGACACCGCGACGTACATGTACTTGCTGTCGGGCGTCGACGTCATCCAGTTCGCGGTTGGCCCGACCTCGATCCCGCCGAGGAACTCATAGTCAGGGAGCGACCAGCCGTAGATGCGGCTGTCGAGTCGGCTCGAGGCCCACACGGCAGAGCGGTCGGGGAGCACCTCGAGGCCGTGCATCGGCGCTCCTTGGTTTCCGTCTGCGTTGCGCTGCCACGCCGGGAGCGGTGGCGGGAAGAGCATCCGCTCTTTCTCACCCGTCTCCCAGTCGAGCACCCAGATACCGTTCACGCCGGCGCCGTGGGCGAACAACTTGTCGGTCGAGCCGTCGTCCCCCGCCAGCAACGCCATCGGCCGCACGGTGTGGTGCTCGCCTTGGTCGTCGACGAGCGAGAGCGTCCGGACGACCTCGTCGATGTTCGGGTCGATGACCTCGATCGAGTTCACGCTACGCGCATTTAGTCCCGCGAGGACCCAGTTCCCATCCGGGCTCACGTACACGTTGTGGATTCCCGTCGTGACAGGAATGCTCCCGAGCTTCTCGTGTGTGTCCAGGCTGAACACGTCGACGAAGGGCGCGGCGGCAATCCCGACGTAGATCTTGCGATGCTTCTTGTTGATCGCCGCCTTGTTCGGCCGAGCTGTGAGCGGGAGCTGCTCGACGAGCTGCAACGAGCGGGTGTCATAGACGTCGAGCGTATTCTCCATCTCGCTCGTGCAGTAGTAGTAGAGCCCCTCCGGGTGGGCGAAGAGATTGTGCGGCCTAGGACAGCCCTCGATGACGCCTACGACCTCGTTCGTCAACGGGTCGATGATGTGCTGGACGTTGCCGGCGTTGTTGCTCTGCAGGATCCGGACAACAACCCCGTCGTAGGAGTCGAGCCGTGGGATCTTCTGAGCCGAGAGCGGTGTCCCGAGGAGCGACGCTCCCAAGAACAACAAGAAGAAATGGTTCGTCCGCGTGGCGTTCATCAACGTCCTCCCAAGGCAGTGGGCACCCTTGCCCCTAAAGGACCTTCTGGCGAGGGTCCCTTCTCTTAACTGAGCGCTGATAGTTAAGTACAGCAAGCTCTTCGATGTCGCTATGCGGATGCTCATAGGAGCAAGGTTCCGACTTCACTAGAGTCAGCTGGCCTAACGCTTTGGTCCCACCCTGCCGAGTTGCCTGCCCCACCTAGTCCTACTCTCAAGAGCGAGCAGTTTCCGCATGATCGCAGCCCCGTCAAGCCTCGTTGCTCCAAGAATTTCAGCGGCTTCAGCAAACGGGAGAGGGGCTTCCTCACTCAATTCAGCTAGGCTTTCCTCATCTCCTTCCAGTGGTGCGAACCCCTGTCTTGGGTCTTCCTCTTCCCCTTCAAGCATATTTTCTGCGGGTACGAGTTCGTCTGGATCTGCAGGGCCTTCAGCTGTCGCCCTGCCGGCTCGTCTATTCGCAGCGTCGATGGAATCCAGCAGTCGCTGAGCCATGGAGAGGTTCCATTTAGCGTTAGCTTGATCAGGACTTAAGCGGAGTGTGTTGCGATTGGCTTGAACCGATGCACGAGCATGGACCCTCATCGAGTCAACATGCTCAGCTGAAACAGCCCGGAGAAGGCGTGACACACCTAGGTTATAGAGCGCGAGCTTCGTGACTTCATCGTCATTACTCTCCACACCAAGAGCTAATTCCTCTTCAGCTCCAGCACTTCCAAGTTCAAGCAAGCTCGTACCGAGATTGTATCGGAGGCCTGGGCGCAGAGAATCCAAGTCTATTCTACTCTGATATACCGCTGCAGCTTTTGGAAAATCTCCACGCCGATGGAGTCGATTGGCGCGCTCTACACTCTTGCGCTCATTTGCCCATGTGAAGATAAGACCGGCAAGGGTCAGAGATATCACTGTCACGCGTAGCCATGAGTTTCCGAACACAAAATCCATCTTGGAGCTATTCAAGTTCGTGGCTCATTGAGGCGGGGAGATTCTATGACTCCACCTGAATCCATCTTTCCTTCCAGGAAGAGAAGGGGCACTGCCAACAAGAGAATCCAGAGTGCCACTCCTACAGGTTCACCACCTAGAGCTGAGGCACTCTCTGCTCTCCGAAAGCGAGCTTGCAGGGTACGAAGCCCTGCCGCCCCACGAACATCGTGATAGCTACCACCTCCTGCGATCGCGATGCTGCGGAGCAAATCTTCATTCAACCGTGATACGACAGGTTCACCATCATCCCCAAGAACCAGAACGGGATCCTCTCCTGTGGTCATAAGACGCGAGCCCGCACTGGTACCTATGCCCGCCGTCCAAATACGAATCCCCGTCTCCGTGGCAACTGCAACTGAATCTAGAATCAAGGCCGGGTCTTCATGACCCTCCCCGTCAGTGATCAAAAGAATTGCTTGTTGAGCTTCCGGCCTATGGCGCGCATTAAGTATCTCCGTCGCGTGCTTGATCACCAGGGATAGTGAAGTGCCCTGGTCACGCTCTTCGATCAGGTCCGGAGCGAGCGATGCCGTAAAAAATCGCACGAGTTCGGGGTCATCTGTCATCGGAAGCACGGTATACGGCCAGTCCGCGAAAATGGCGAGTCCTATTCGCTCTTGCGTCAAAGACTCAGTGACTGCATTGACGACTTCCTTGGCACGGTCCAACCGGCTCGGAGCAACGTCATTCCCGGTCATTGAAAGGGAAACATCTACTGCAACCACAAGATCCACCGGCTGCTCAGGATCCAGTGTCGGGCCAAAGTCGATGTGCGGACCCGCGGCCGCTATGGTCAACGCTAGGCTTACTCCAATGAGGCACCATAGCCGACTCTGGGGAAACCTGTGAAGGTCGATCGAAGTCAGCCTTCTAGCCGCGTTTCTTCCGCCAAAAGCCTCTTCAAGCCTCCGGTATCTACGCCATTGGGCGGTAAGAGCTGACCCCAACACCAATACGATGATCGGAGCCAACGCCAAAAGTGCAGGATGAGAGAAGGTCACGGTAATACACCCCAACGTGAGCCACGAAGCGTGTTTGCTCCTGCCACAAACGCCATTGACCCTATCATAAGCCATAGCCCGAGGGGGACCGATTCTTCGCGTTCCGTGATGACTTCCGATGCTACCTCAAGTCTGTCGATTTCATCGTAGATAGCTTCCAGTGCCTCCACATCTGTGGCCCGGAAGTAACGACCACCCGTAATTCGAGCAGTCTGTGTCAGGACAGTTTCCATTTCATCCACAGCCGCGCGTGGACCCTGTCCATCACCGATCGCAATCGGGTAAACTTTCACATCGAATGCTGCTGCTGCTCGAGCTGCAACTGCTGGGACGATTCCAGCTTTGTTATGAGCACCATCCGTTACAAGGATGAGAACCTTAGATGTGTGAGGGGCATCCCTGAGGAGCCCAGCCCCGGCAGCAATCGCCCCGGCAACATCAGTACCGTCAGTTAGCAGACCAACCTCCATCTCGTCCACAGCCATCTCGACTACGTACGTGTCGTGGGTCAGAGGCAACCTGATCAAAGATTCACCAGCAAAAGACACCAAGCCGACATCATCTTCACGATTTTCAAGAAAACGAAGAACGGTAGCCTTTGCGGCTTGCAGTCTAGTTGTACGCTCCGCCATGTCTTCCGCCCACATCGAAGTCGATAGATCGATCGCGAATGCGACTCCTACCCCCTCAGTGAGTGGCTCCTCCAGGATCCGGACAATACGTGGCTGACAAAGCGCTAAGATCAGGAATCCGAGTGCGGTTAACCGCATCGCACTGGGCAAGGTTTCCAACGTGCGAGCTCTCCAGCCACGGAGTGCGAGTGCTTCAACGGGTTCCCCACGAGCTATGAGCAGTCCAGCTAGACCTTTGGGTCGTACCCACCACCACCACACAGGCAATAAGCTTAGAAGAACCAAGAAGCCCGGCTGTCCGAACTCGAAACTCATGGTTCTCTACTCCTAGACTTTTCGACCCAATTCCTCAGCGCCCGCCAGTCACTTTCTGCGGAGTCCACATCCGGCCGGAGGCGACCAAATTTCACAACTTCCGCCACATCCATCGACCCATAAAGATTGAGAGAGGATCCGTTAACCCCCCTACCGAGTTGCAACATCAACTCCGAACTCGTGAAACTCGGCCCCCAAGCCACATCCAGACCTTCGACATAAGTGCGCACTGCTCGGCTACTACGACCGTAGAATTCCTCCACTTCCTGGTTTAGGTGCAAACCCAGACTGAAAATTCGATCAAGCTCGTCTAGGGCAGCTTGCCACCGGACCAAAGAGGGATCTGGACCAAGGGAAGCATCGGGCGATGTTTCCTTGCTGGCCCGATCTGTAAGCAATTTCCTCACCATCGGGGTCATGGCTACGAGAAGCACGGTCGACAGCGATACAATCAAGACAAGGGAAAGCCAGTCCCAGTTCGCTCCCAATACATCAGAAGGCAACCTTGGTTCTAGGCCGGCACTGATGTCTCCTAGCTGAATGGGTGATGCGATCCAGACAGCTTGTCTGGCAACAGGAACCCGCTCTAGCTCCGTAAGTCTAGAATCGGCAGCAACGCCATTCCATTCCCCGATCACTGACCCAGTGTGGAAGGATGGACCCTCTGTCCCTGTCGCTGGACCAATGAACACATCCAAGCCAGGTACAGGCACCAACCCGATTTGAAAGGCGATCAGTGGATAGATGAGCGTCAGTATTCCCCCATCACCGAACGCTTCTGACTCCCAGTCAACCGCCCTGAAGCTCTCCAGGCCGAACGCACTAGGTACTGTGTCAGGAAAATACACCACGCTGCCCGAGGGTACCCCGATTTCAACGTATAGCTCAAAGACATCACCCTGACCTACGGTGTCTGCTGAAAGTGAGCCGGTTGCTTCCAACGATGTTTGGGCTGTGAGCGATACCGTTGTTGTCCCAGCCACCAGCACCCAGGATATCGCCAAAGCAAGATGCATTCTCTTCATCATGTGACTCGCTCTCGGCGACGAAAGAACCTGATCAATGGCAGGACATAGTCTTCCGTCGACGTAACCTCAACTACATCCGTCTGGAGCTGGCGGAAAAGCTTGCTGATCGCAGCCCTCTGCCCTGATCGGCTCTCTGCATAATCCTGGCGCACGAGCTTGTCGCTTGTATTCAGGACCCGCCTTATACCAGTCTCCGGATCAGCGAGCGCTAACAGGCCAACATTGGGCAACGTTGCTGCTCCAGGATCTGTGATTCGAATCGGAATCAGGTCATGCTCGCGACTAAATCGCCTCGCGTCTGCCGCGAACGAGGAATCCGATTTGTCGTCTAACAGAAAGTCACTAACTAGGAAAACTGCAGTCCTTTGGTGAAGAACTCTGGCTGCATACTCGAGCGCACATGAGAGCTTTGTGCCTTTCCCAGAAGGACGAAACGAGAGGAGATCTAATACCAAGCGCATCGTGTGGCTGCGCCCACTATCCGGGGGTATGTAGAGTTCCACACGATCAGTCACAATGAGCAGACCAACGCGATCGTTGTTGTCCGTAGCCGCTAGTGCAAGGATCCCTGCGACCTCAGACGCGATCACCATATTCGGCTTAAGCCCTGTTCCAAAATCCTTGGATGCTGAGCAATCAACAATCACAAGAACACTGAGTTCCCGTTCTTCAACGTGCTCTTTGACAAAAAGATGACCGCGCCGAGCGGTAACATTCCAGTCGATCGCCCGTACATCGTCACCCGGCTGGTATTCCCGAACATCTGAGAACTCCATGCCGCGTCCCTTAAAAACTGATCGGTACTCTCCGCTGAACAACGACTCGACCAGTCCACGGGTACGTAACTCGATATGCCGCAACCACGCAGTTACCTCTTTGGAAAATACTCGCTCGCCGTCCACAGCCTTCAGGGGGTCGGAACAGCCCCGAGCACCCGCCGCATAATCTCCTTAGTGTCGATGCCTCGGGCGTCTGCTTCATACGTGGTCCGCAGCCGGTGCCTCAGAACAAGCGGCGCCATCGCTTTAACATCATCCGGAAGCACAAAATCTCTGCCTCTCAGGTACGCGCGGGCGCGGGCTGTCCGGGTTAGAAAGATCGTCGCACGCGGAGACGTACCAAAATCGATCAAGTCCTCGAGATCTTCTAATCCATAGACCCCTGGTTCCCTGGTAGCGAAAGCGAGTTCCACAACATAGTCGAGGACTTTTTCATCTAGGTGGACTGCAGCAACCTCAGCGCGAGCAGCTGAAATCTGCTCGACTGTGGCAACGGCTTCGATCGGCCGAGAATCTGTGCTCGCAACACGGCGAACAATCATTTTTTCTTCATCTCGGGACGGGTAGCTGATATCAAGCTTCAAAGCAAAACGATCAAGCTGTGCCTCAGCTAGCGGATATGTTCCGTGCAGTTCGACCGGGTTCTGGGTCGCTAGCACCATGAACGGGGAGTCCAGCGAGTATGTCTCTCCAGCGATTGTGACCTGCTGCTCTTCCATTGCTTCTAGCAAGGCAGCCTGCACCTTCGGGGGTGCACGGTTGATCTCGTCAGCCAGAATGATATTTGAGAAGATCGGGCCCTTGTGCACCCTAAACTCTCCAGTTCCCTGATCAAAAACTGGAGTACCGACAATATCGGTTGGCAACAGGTCAGGGGTGAATTGGATTCTGCGAAATCCAGTTTGAATTGCTTCAGCTAGCGTGCGAACCATAAGTGTCTTAGCGAGTCCTGGCAGACCCTCAAGCAACACATGCCCTCCGGTCAGTAGCCCGACAAGAAGCCCCTCAACAGCATGGCCTTGCCCTACGACCCGCTCATGAACCGCCTCCGAGACCTTAGTCAGTAGCTCGTTTTCTTGCCTTGCAGTCGCGCTCTCCACTAGGCCCTCACACCCTGTGCAGCTTCGTGCCACCCAATCCGGTCTTCATGATATCGAACTCGTTCGATCTGTTCCGAATCTACTGAATCAAGATCCTCGGAGAGTATTAGGAAGTCTGTACGCTTGGTTGTCGTCATTGAGCCGGTGATCTCCTCTTAGGCTTCAGCGGGGAAACAATCTTCGCGGACACAGGCCAAGACGCTAGGCACAAGCCGGTGTTCCCAACCTTTCTCGAGCAGTCCCCAGAGCTCTTTCGATAGCCAGTGCTGCAGCAAGCAAGGCCTCGTCCGCTCCAGCAGCCCCTACTAGTTGAAGACCAACTGGCATCCCCTCGTCGTCGAGTCCTACCGGGATAGTCACTGCGCAGAGGCCGAGCATGTTCACACAGCAAGTCGGACGGAGCGCGGTAATATTGGTCTGCAGGTACGCACTCATGTCCTCTAACTGAGCTACGGGCGGAGGTGTAATAATTGTGGCTGGAAGTACCAGCAAAGACCCTTCCTCGAAGAGCCGGTCCGCCACAGACATCAGCCGATGGTGCTCTTCCACAGCGAAGATATAAGCTTGATCAGAAAGAGGATCTGCAGTTTCAAGTCGATGTCCTATAGTCGGATGAATAATATCCAACCACTCCGGAAGCTCCTGCTCAAGAAAGGCCCTACACTCTGTACCGGCGATACCACTGCGCATGTAATGATCGAAGGCTTCATCTAAAAGGGAGCCGTCTACATCAGTACGTTGTAGACCAACCACTTCCAGTTCGTCGAGCGCCATATGGATCTGGGCACTGATGTCGTCCGGACAATCATCCCAAATCGAGCAACTAGGTAAAGCAATCCGTAGGGATGAGAGCTTAGTTGTGGTGATATGCGCCAGAAAGGCTTCTGGATCCCCCCAAGCCGGATCTACAGCACCAAAAAAATATGCTGCGTCTTCGACAGACCGAGTCAGGCCCCCGACGCTATCCATTGTACTGCTTAGTGGCACGACTCCATCAACTGGCCAGCGACCCCAGGTCAGCTTATGTCCAACGGTCCCAGTCATTGCTGCAGGTATCCGTATAGAGCCTCCTGTATCAGACCCAAGAGCCAAGAAAGCGGACCCTTCCCATAGGCTCACCCCCGCGCCACACGAAGAACCTCCTGGTATCCGATGAACTTTCTCATCCCAGGGATTCCGCGGTGTCCCCCAGTGCGGATTGATACCGACGGCCCCAAAGGCGAATTCGACTGTGTGTGTTTTGCCAATGATGATCGCCCCTTGAGCACGAAGTTGGGCAACCAGCCAGGCATCACTTGACCACACATCCGGCAACTGCCGCGCTGTTCCCGCAAACGTCGGAAACCCTTTCACGCCATAGAGGTCCTTGGCCGAAATGGGGATTCCATGAAAAGGTCCTGGGGCAACTCCACGAGCCAGGAGTTCATCGGCCCCTTGAGCCAATCGGATGGCTCCTTCAAGATCGAGAGATTTGTAGGCGTTCAGGTGATCTCCGTGCTTCTTGTGCCGACTCACCGTGATCTCGGCCAGCTCCGCAGCAGAGATCATCCGGTACCTCATGGCTTCTGCTAGCCGTGATAGAGGTTGTGTAAGAATGTCATCCATGACGGCATGATATGTCGAGTTCGTCACAACTCGCGAATCCTCTACGTGGCGGCTTGACCGTTTCAGTATGCGCATTGGATGTTGATCACCCCCATACGTCTTCCCTGAGCCTGAGATCACATCATGAAACAGCGACTCCTCACTCCACTGATTCTGCTTGCCTTCGTCTTCGCTGTAGCCCACACACATCTCGAGGCGTCCTTAATTCAACAGGAAGAGGAACAGGAAGAGGGCCCAGGGGACGACAAGTCCTACTCAGATGTCATAACTAGTGAAGCTGTAACAAGTACGGGGCTCTTCACCACACATATGATCGGTGACGACCTATACTACGAAATCCCGCTCAATGAGCTCGGCCGAGAGATGCTTCTATTGACACGGATTGCTAAGTCTGCAGACGGCTCAGGCTATGGTGGATCTAAGGTCAATACATCCGTCGTACGCTGGGACCGTACGAACAAGCGCGTATTTCTGCGGCTTGTGAGTCACCAGAACTATGCTGATGATGGTGAACCGATTGCGCGTGCGGTTGCCAGTTCCAACTTCGAGCCACTGATCCAAACGTTCGAAATCGAGACGTTTTCGAACGACTCCTCCGCCCTGGTAATCAACGTAACTGATCTCTTTACGGACGACGTCCCGATGCTGGGCTTACAGAAGAATAGGCGTGAAACCTATGGAGTCCGAAGGGTAGACCCAGACCGCACTTTTGTTCTCCGGTCGAGTGCTTATCCCCGAAATGTTGAGGTACGCCGGCTACTCACGTATGAAGCCTCTGAACCTCCTTCCAATGATCCAACAAACACGCTGTCTATGGAGATGCATCATTCGATGCTCGCCCTACCTGACAACCCGATGCAGCCCAGACTCTGCGATGAGCGCGTGGGCTTCTTCAGTACGAGCCAGATTGATTATGGGCTCGATGAACAGGGTGCTACGGAACGGTGTTTCATAACACGCTGGCGCCTAGAACCCAGTGACCCAGCTGCCTTCGCTCGCGGAGAACTCGTCAATCCGGTAGAGCCCATCATCTACTATATTGACCCGGCAACACCTATGAAGTGGCGACCGTACCTGAAGCAGGGCCTGGAAGATTGGCAGATTGCTTTTGAAGCAGCAGGCTTCAGTAACGCAATCATCGCGAGGGATGCGCCGACACCAGATGAGGACCCGGATTGGAGTGCAGAGGATGCCCGTTACTCAGTGATCCGCTACCTGGCATCAACAGTTCAAAATGCTTCAGGCCCACACGTTCACGACCCTCGCACAGGCGAGATCCTCGAGAGCGATATCCAGTGGTACCACAACGTAATGAACCTGCTTAGAAATTGGTTCTTCATTCAGACTGCAGCTGCAAATCCTGATGCACGAGGAGTCGAGTTTAGCGACGAAGTCATGGGCGAACTCATCCGCTTCGTTTCCTCGCATGAAGTAGGGCACACACTGGGCTTACAGCACAACATGCAGTCGTCTGCTGCATATCCTGTTGACTCGCTCAGAACCAGTTTCCCGTGTCGGATGGGTATTGCTCCATCAATCATGGATTATGCGCGTTTCAATTATGTGGCCCAGCCCGGTGATGATACGTGCTTCATGCCTGCAATTGGCCCCTACGATCAATTTGCGATCGAATGGGGATATAGGCCGATACTGGGAGAAAACGAACTGTCTGAACGCGAGGGTTTACGGGAAATGGTGGTCACACAAACCGCTGATCCTGTATATCGATTCTCGAGTCCGACTGGGGCGGATCCAACCGCACTCACAGAGGCTATCGGAGATGATGCCATGAGGGCGTCTGACCTTGGTATTGCGAACCTCAAACGAATCGTAGACAACCTGAAGGCCTGGACATATCAAGCAGGTGAAGACTTTTCGGATCTTGAAGAGCTCTACACCAACGTCATAGGACAGTGGAACCGTTACTCCGGTCACGTAGTCACCAATATTGGAGGCGTTGTTCTCACCCGAAAACACCAAGGCCAGGAAGGAGTTCAATACGAACGTGTGCCGAAGGAGAAACAGGAAAGGGCAATGGATTATCTGAATAATCAGGTGTTTGCTACGCCTACCTGGATGCTCCGCTCAGATATACTCAACCAATTCCAGGACTCTGGAGCACCGGATGCCGTGCGACAAAGGCAAGTCAGCACCCTAAACCAAGTCCTCAATACGGACCGCATGAAACGTCTCATAGAGCAAGAAGCTTTCGATGGGTCGGCAGCGTACTCACTGAGTGAGATGATGAGCGATCTCCGTAATGGTGTATGGTCTGAATTGTCTAGTGGAGACGAAACAGATGTATACCGCCGGAATCTCCAGCGAGCCTACCTAGGACGTATGGACGAACTAATGAATGATGAAGAGGCTCTACAGACTGACGTTGCTCCTTATGTGCGGGCACACCTCAATTCACTCCTAGAGGGGTTGCTTCAGGAACGGCAGGCACGAAATGGGGCTAGCCTCAACGCCACTGCGCTCCACTACGATGACTCGATAGCTCGTATCCAAGCTATATTAGAACCGAACAGGTAGGTGTCTAGTGGGGAGTTAGGTGAGTCGACACCTTATGTGCATGGGTACGGCGAGCGAGAGGCCCAGCGACTCATGGACCAAGCTGAATCTGTCCGGGATCTGATCCACCACGACACTGCGTTCCCGCCAAACAGTAGGATCCTCGAGGCTGCCTGTGGAGTCGGTGCGCAAACGATTGAGATGGCTCAGCAACTCTCAGATTGTCATTTCGTATCATTCGACAAGATCCCGCATTCGGTTGGGTTGGCCAAAGTGCGTGTTCGGGCAGCTGGACTGCAGAGGGTACATCTGCTTACCGCTGATCTGTTTGAAGCTCCATTCAAACCCGAAAGCTTTGACGTGTTATTCGTCAGCTATCTGCTCGAGCACCTACCTGACCCTCTTGCTGCGCTGACCAGCCTCAAGGCACTTCTTCGCCCCGGTGGTGACTTACTCGTCGTAGAAGGAGATCACGGGTCCTGCTACTTCCATCCAGACACCCCAGAGGCCATTCGTGCGTGGAAGTGCCTCATCGAGGTTCAAGCTGAACTCGGATGCGATTCCGAAATCGGACGAAGACTATATCCGCTACTTCAGTCAGCGGGCTTCGAAGATGTGCGAGTCTCCCCACGTATGGTCTATGCAGACCAGAGTCGTCCGCACGTACAAAATCAGTTCGTACTTCAGACCATTGTGCCCATGGTCGAGGGTGTCCGAACTGAGGCGCTTGCTAAAGGTCTGATGTCTCCTGTCGAGTGGGAGAAAGGCATCGCAGACCTGCGGGAAGCCGGACTCAGCTCAAAGGGCACCTTCTGCTATACATTCTTCAAAGCCAGCGCTACAAAGCGCGGATAATCTGGATGCCACTGAGCTGAGTTCGGACTGAACAACTAGGCGCAAGGAAGATTCAACTTGCGTGGCCTATCTCCGGATCTCTGCGCCCGCAAGTGGTGGAGTCGTCCTGGGATTACGTCTAACCTTGGTAGCCTGTTCAAAGGCATACCCTAGTCCAAGTAAGCGGGGCTCACTGAACGGTCGTCCGAGAAATGAGATTCCAACCGGAAGCTGATCACTGGTAAACCCAGCTGGGACAATCAGGTCTGGAAACCCAGTGAGATTGGCAATATTCGTAGCGGATACGCCGCCGCCGGAGCCGCCGTTTACTAAAGAAGGACGAGTAGGTGAAGTCGGGTATACGATCACATCAAGGTCTTGGGCATCCATTAGCCCGGCCACGATACTCTGCGCCATCGGGAGCCCGTAGTTTTTCATTGCTATGTACTCATGGTCATCGAGCGTTCCACTCTCCTCCTCCTGAACCAGAAGTGACCAGCGTGTAGGGTTTGGCGTACCGCCTTCTGGAGTGAGTGACATAATCTTCATCGAACGCTCTACCATTTCACTGAGAGTCTTCGGATATTCGCGCCCAATTGTAGCCAAGTACTCGGGGATCTGAGCGCGAAACTCTCGCCAGCGGATCGTCGTATACCAGTCACCCTTAACATCAAGCAACCATTGAGGGAAATGAACGTCCACTACAGTTGCGCCTTTGGCTCGCATCGCATCGAGCGAAGCCTCAATGATCCAATCGACCTCAGTATCTTGACCTAAAAACTCTCGGGCAATTCCGATCCTTGCATCACCGAGTGCACTCACGTCCAAGAATTGGGTGTAATCGGTTTCAAAACGATTGGAACTCTTACTCGTCGCAACGTCATCTGGGTCTATTCCAGTCATAACACCCAGCATCGCTGCCACATCGTACACATGCCGCGCCATAGGTCCTGCCATGTCAAAAGAGAGGGCGAGCGGCACGATACCATCACGACTCAATAAACCATGTGTTGGCTTGAGTCCGGCTATACCGTTGGCTGTAGTTGGTCCGCGAACGGACCCACCTGTGTCAGTGCCGATACCCAACTGCGCAAAAGCGGCCGCGATTGCTGCGCCTGTCCCTCCAGAAGAGCCCGCCGGAGACCGCTCTATATCATGAGGATTCCTGATGAATCCACCGACCGAACTCATCGTCACGCCAGAGGCGAGTTCGCTCATGTTGAGCTTCGCTAGAATGATCGCGCCTGCACTCCTTAGTTTTTCGACGATGAATGCGTCATCCGGTGGAAGTGACCCTGCCAAAAGCAGTGAGCCTGCAGTGGTAGGCATGTCAGCAGTATCGATGTTGTCCTTAAGTGCTACGGGGATGCCGTGTAATGGGGAACGCGGTCCACTCATCCTGCGTTCCTCATCAAGAATTCTCGCAGTCTCTAAAGCCTGGTCATTTAACCAGAGCACAGCGTTCAGACGGGGACCCTCCTGATCGTAGGCCTGGATCCGAGCGAGATATAGTTCGACGAGGCGCTCAGAAGTCAGAGTTCCCGAGTCAAAGGCAGCGTTGATGTCCTCAATCGTCGCCTCGGAGAGGCCAAGCATTTGAGCCGATAAAGCATTCGTAACAGGTACGTGCAAGCCCGTGAACAAGCCAAGTAGTAGCGTGGTACGCCAAACACATCTCGCTGTACTCATTATCACACCTCTTTGACTGGATTCCGGTAATGCTAGGCGCCACATATTGGCCTTCTCGAACAAGCGCACAAGTTGGGTAACCTCTCTCCTTCTTCGACCGTAGCACAATCCGATGGCTCTCGCCAAATGTGATAGAGGTATCAATCAAGTTGTCCGCTAGCCCGCTCTACCTTACCATGCGCGAGTTTCCCAGGCAGGAGTCAGGTTAGGTGAGTGATACAGACGCCTTCGAACCCGTCCAAACCGCAAGAGCTCTCTCTTCCGCTGTCGGCCACTCGGACACAGCCGTCATCATGTCCGAAACGAAACCCGAGTGGTCCCGGCGGAATTTCATAAAAGGAGTCATTGCTTCCGGAGTAACTGTTTCTGGAGCTGTGTACTTCGGTCCGGCACTAACGCGCCCTAATCTTCTTTCAGCACAGGGAGTGGAACGTCTGGTCGCTCTCAACATCAACGGCCAAACTCGTCGGGTCGACGTACTGCCGGGTGAGACACTGGCGATGACCCTTCGCTATAAGCTTGGCCTCACAGGAACAAAGCTAGGGTGTGATCGTGGCGAATGCGGTGCCTGCACTGTGATCATCAGCGGTACAACTCATTACTCTTGCTCGACGCTCACCCAGCGGGTACGCGATCGTGAAATCACGACCGTCGAAGGGCTCGAAAGCCCGGACGGCAAACTGCACCCGGTTCAGCAAGCGTTTATTGATGAACTAGGTCCTCAATGCGGCTTCTGTACGCCGGGGCAAGTGATGTCAGCAGTCGCATTGCTTGAGGCAAATCCTAATCCCACACGGTCGGAGGCCCGTATCGCCATGTCAGGAAATCTCTGCCGTTGTGGGGCCTACGATCATTATTTAAACGGCGTGATGCGTGCTGCGGAGGAGTCACAAAATGGCTGATCTGATCGGCAGAGATTTCACCCCGCCCGACATTCGTGCAAAAGTTACCGGCAGGGCCAAGTACGCAGAAGATTTTCGGGCTGACGGGATGCTCTTTTGTCGACTTCTCAAGAGTCCGATGCCCCATGCTCGTGTACGAGGTATCGATACGGCGGAAGCACTCAGCATGGATGGCGTCATCGCCATACTGACAGCAGATGAAGTCCCTGAGCAGCCGGGTCCGGCCAATAACATCCTCACAAATGAACCCCATTTCGTAGGTGAGCCGATCCTTGCTGTAGCTGCTGTCGATGAGACCACTGCACAAAACGCGATCGAAGCAATCAAGCTCGACCTCGAACCACTGCCCTTCTGTCTAGATCCATTAGAAAGCCTCAAACCCGGAGGCCCAAATGCGCGCACGGACGGCAACACCGTCGTACCGCGTGAAGGCGTCAAGGAAATCAAATGGAAACCCGAAGACTTCATCGCGACGGGTGAAGGTGAACTACCAATGGGTGAACCGACTACCGAATGGTCTTACGGTGATCTAGAACAAGGTTTCGCAGAGGCAGCACTTATCTTGGACGAGAGCTTCGTGACGGCAAGCCACTCGCATCACTCGATGGAGCCCCGGACTGCGATGGCATACTGGCAGAACGGGAAGTGCTATGTCCACGGATCAAGCCAAAGCCAAGCAATCATCGTGCCCGGGTTGGCAAATTACATTGGTATCGAGCCCGAAGATCTAGTGTATATCGCGGAGTACTGCGGAGGTGGATTCGGCTCAAAAGGTGGCGCGTACCCAACGATGGCGATTCCCGCGCATATGTCGAAGAAGACAGGGAGGCCTGTCCTCATGCGCATCAGCCGCGCAGAAGAATATTTTCTCGGCTCGGCTCGGGCTGGCTTTCAGGGCCACTTGAAGATTGGGTTCCGTGAAGATGGCCGAATGACCGCTGTTGACCTGTACCTCGTGCAGGAGAACGGTCCCAATTCCGGATTCGGAGACATGGGAAGTGCGGCTGGAGCAGTATCAATCGTCTACACTCCCCATGCGATGCGCTTCCGAGGCATCTCCGTTTTAACCAACACCCCGCCTCGCGGTGCTCAGCGAGGCCCGGGCCAGAACCAGATGGCAACTGCAATCGAACCTCTGCTCGACAAGGCGGCTCGGCAATTGGGAGTCGATCAGGTCACCATCCGACGACTCAATGCACCTGACAATGACTCACGTTATGGAGCCAACCAAGGTCCAGTAACTAGTGCGCACCTACGAGAAGCCTTGGACATCGGCGCAGACCAGTTCGGCTGGACAGAGAGGAGTGCCCGCAGTGGTCAACGCACCGGGTCCAAAGTGATTGGAGTTGGAGTCGGCCAAGCTTTCCACTCAGCTGGATCGAGCGGCTTTGACGGCTTGGTACGAATCACACCGGACGGTAAGCTCCATGTCCACACTGGCGTTGGTAACCTCGGCACCTATTCCTATGCAGCGACATCGCGTGTTGCAGCTGAAGTACTCAAGCATCGATGGGAGAATACAGTGCTTGTGCGAGGAAACTCGAGCCACCACCTGCCCTGGAACAATGGGCAATTTGGCAGCAACACATCATTCACGATGACTCGCACAAACTATGCAGCTGCAATGGACGCATTGAAGAAACTTAAGGAGCTCGCTGCAATTGAACTCGGTGGTGAAGCGGATGACTACGACGTTGCTAATGAGACGGTCTTCAGGCGCAGTAATCCATCGAGGTATATGACCTACGCCCAAGCCGCGCAGCAAGCAATCAAGGCTGGAGGAGCTTACAGCGGATATGAAGCACCTGATGACATCAACCCTATGACGCGGCGTTCAGTCGAAGGGTTGGTAGGTACTGGACTCATCGGAGTTGCCCGTGACAACCTGGAGCGACGCGGCACTGTGCCAGCACTTGCTGCAGGCTTCATCGAGATCGAAATCGACGTCGAGACTGGTCGGATCGAGATCCTTGACTACCTCGGGGTCGCAGACTGCGGAACAGTCCTCCACCCGCAAAGCCTCGCAACCCAGATCAAAGGTGGTGCGGTAATGGGTTTTGGAATGGCCTGTACAGAACGTCACATTTATGATCCAAAATGGGGTCTGCCCGGAGGTATAGGCTTCTACCAAGCAAAGCCCCCATCCTACGTAGACGTGCCTGCGGAGATGAGCTGGGCCGCTGTAGATATTCCAGATCCACAGAATCCAGTAGGAGCGAAGGGAATTGGCGAACCGACAATGGGCTGTGCTGCAGCGGCACTCCTATGTGCGATCTCCGATGCGCTAGGTGGCCATTACTTCAATCGGACACCCGTTGTCCGAGACATGATCGTGAATGCCTCGATGGGCCGAAGCCAGTCGCATCGGCCACTCCAGGTCAACACCCAGTAGAGGAGTAAGCCCCATGATGAAAGACATGATCCCGGGCTTTGATCTCTTTCAGCCGACAGAGATTGAGAGCGCTCTTGAGCTCCTCGACCGCTTTGGGGAGGATGGCTGGGCTCTTGCGGGTGGCTACGATAGCCTAGACTGGTTCAAGAATCGCGGTAAGCACCCCGAAGCTGTGATTGACCTCCAGGGTCTCACAGGATTGAACGGCATCCTTGAAGGCCCCAATGGTGTTGAGATCGGGGCGCTCACAACACTCACGGAGATCGAACATAACTCGATCATTCGAGAACGCTTCGGACTGCTAGCTGAAGCTGCTAGCAAGGTGGCAAGCCCTCAGATTCGGAACGCCGGAACGCTAGGAGGAAACCTCTGTCAGGATGCCCGCTGCTGGTACTACCGCTACGGGGTATCTTGTTACCGGGCAGGTGGGAACACTTGCTACGCTAGCGCCCCGGATGCACTCAATCGGGAGCATGCACTCTTCGGCGTGAACCGCTGTGTGGCGGTGACACCCTCGGACACTGCTGTGGCTCTTGTCACATTGGATGCGGAAATGGTTATTCGCAATTCTGGAGGGGAGCGGATAGTCAATGCTGAAGACTTCTTCATGAAGCCCTCGGCCGATATCACTCGCATGACTGTGCTTGAAGCAGGTGATCTGCTCACTGCGATCCGTATCCCAAATACATGGGCAGGTGCTGATTTTTACTTCGAGAAGGTCACGGACCGTAACAGCTGGGACTTCGCACTTGTAAGCGTTGCCTCGGCAATCAAGAATAGTGCTGACCAGATCGATGACGCCCGCATTGTGTGCGGGGCTGTGCAATGCATTCCTCGGCGGCTGGAAAATGTGGAAGTGATGATTCGGGGTCGGGTTCGGAACGAGAATACCGCAGCCCAAGCAGGTGCTCTAGCAGTTCAGGAAGCCGAACCACTGAACTACAACCACTTCAAGATTCCGCTCATGGAGAATCTGGTGAAGCGGGCAGTACGAGGCTGAATCCCCACCAGACTGAACCACAAGGCTCACTGCCACATGCCTGACCAACGCTGTCTGTTATCCTTGGCTGCTTTGTTCGCATTGTCATCTGCATGCTCCAGTAACTCAACGCCCGGATTTCAACAAGGTAGCAAGCTTTCATTCCAGGATGCCGTCTATCTGGAAACCACATCTGAAACCAGTGCTAACGCGAGCCTCGGAGACCTTGATGGAGACGGCGACCTCGACATCGTCTTAGCTAAAGGACGCCACTGGCCCCTGTTGGACATTGTGCTTGTGAATGATGGAAATGGCAGTTTTATAGAGCGTCACAACGTTGGTGATAAGGCGGATAGAACGTATACCGCTGCTCTTGCTGACCTAGACGCTGATGGAGATTTGGATCTTGTTTTAGGTAACGATAGGCCGGATGGAAAACTCATTTACCATAATGATGGCACCGGACATTTTGAGATGACCGGAACCTTCGGTGATCCGTCCTGGCCAACACGTAACGTCACCGTCATAGACCTAACAGGTGACCGGCGACCTGATATTGTGGTCGCCAACCGAGGCGGAGCCCCGAGGGGAACAGCTAACTACATCTGCCCCAATGATGGTGAAGGATATTTTTCAACATGCACCGAACTCTCTTCACAGTCAGCTACTACGATCGGTGCAGGCGACCTCACAGGGGACGGACACATCGATCTTGTAGTTCCTCACCGTGATGGGGGGCAAAGTTTCGTTTACGTCAATGACGGTAAGGGCAACTTCGAGATAAACGTTCCCTTAGGGCCTGCTGAGTCTGCAACGCGGGCTATCGCACTCGGTGATGTCAATGGAAATGGAAGACTGGACATCGTCGTCGGGAATGACCAGGAGGGAGGAGCCTTGCTCTATGTCAATCATGGAGATTTGGTTTTCGAAGGCCCACTCCCCCTCGGGACCCCGTCAGACCTCGTCTACTCGATCGCAATTGCTGACCTTGATCAAGATGGTGACAATGACATTGTTCTGGGCACCGTTGAGGCACCCTCCGCTGTATTAGTAAATAGCGGAGACGGCATATCTTTCAGTGTGACCCGGGTTGGGGACAGTGAGGGTGCCGTATACGGCTTGGCCATCGGAGATGTAAATGGAGACGGGCTACCCGATATAGTGGCAGCACGATCCGGGGCTCCAAATATGCTGTACCTCAATTCAGGGTCGTGATGATGAGAAAAGGGGCCATCCACCAGGTAAGATAGATAGCCCCTCCGAATATTTAGTCGCTACTTCTTAGCGGACCCTGACGTGCTTCCTCAACATCCTGGGTCCAACTTCAGCTCCGTACACATTCCCTAGGGCATCAGCGGTCACTCCCTCTGCTGCGGTCGTTCCACGAACGCCCAAGAGCCACTGTGGGTCCGGGATAAATGCAGTAATTAGACCATCATGGACACTCCCAATCCGGATCCCGCGTGAGAAGCCCATATTCGACATACTACCCGCGTTGCTCGACTCAGAGTCAGCGGCATACATAACATCGTTACCGTCAATATATAGTCCGCTCGGTCGACCAAACTGAGTCCATGTCATAAGGTGGTTCCCATTCTGGTCAAAAATCTGAGTTCGGCTGTTTCCCCGGTCTGCGACAAAAAGCCGGCCCTGTGAATCCATCGCAAGCGCATGTGGATCCCGGAACTCCCCGTTCTCCTTACCCGTCTCACCCCATTGCATGATGTAGTCGCCGCTGCTGTCGAATTTGACCACACGGTTGTTGTTGCCGGCTCCATGACCGTCAACCACAAATATGCTCCCATCTGGAGCCACAAGCATGTCGGATGGTTGGTTGAACGTATCTTCCCCGTCACCGGCCACACCTGCTGTACCCAAACTCATGAGCAGCTCGCCCATTGGGCTAAACTTATGGACCTGATGCCCTTTATCTCCCGCCCCAGCAGCATCAGCGACCCAGACATTACCTTCCGAATCTACGTGCAGCCCATGCGGCCAAACGATCATCCCCGCACCGAAGCTTCTTATCAACTCTCCGTTAGGCGAAAAAAGCATTATTGGATCCCAGTCCTGTTGTTGCATACAGGCCCCCTGGTTCGCTCCACACCGCTCACCTACCCAGACGTTCATACCGTCCGGAGCCATGTATACAGCGCTCGTTGAACCCCAAGTCCTACCCTGCTCCAGCTGTCCCCAAACGCCGTCAACGGTGCGGTACGGATTCGGTGCATGATTCTGAGCCAATACGGGACCGGCCAGGGTGACCAGTAAAGCCGCGGTCGCAGCCAATTCAAAACCTATTTGGCGTATTCGGGTCATTTTTGTTTCTCCTGTAGAACTTAGCCTTGAACGGGGACGGTGATTATGGGGACGGATCCGGCCTTCAGCTAGGAGAACTAGACTAGTTGAATGGGAAGTTCCCGGATCCTCTGTCCTGTCAGAGAGAATAGTGCATTGGTAACTGCTGGTGCTATCGGCGGTGTTCCGGGTTCGCCCACCCCGCCCGGTGCTTCCTGGCTCGGTACCAGTATCACTTCGACGTCTGGAGCGTCCCGCATCCTAAGCATTTGGTAGTCATGAAAGTTGCTCTGCACAATGCGACCACCCTGAATGTTGATTCGGCCATAAAAAGCTGCAGTGAGGCCGTAGATGATGCCACTTTCCATTTGTGCCCTAACGATCGATGGGTTCACGACCATTCCACAGTCAATCGCACACCACACCTTATGCACACGCAGCTGGCCATTCTGAATAGAAACCTCTGCGACCTCAGCCACGAATGACCCAAAAGATTCTGCCACCGCGATTCCGCGTGCCCGACCACCAGGAGTTGGTGATGCCCATTCCGAAGCCTCCGCCACCGCGTCGAGAACTGCTCTATGGCGAGGATGCTCCTTCAGTAAGTCTCTCCGATACTCGTAGGGATCCTGGCCGGCAAGATTAGCTAACTCATCAATGAAAGATTCGACCACAAAAGCATTCTGTGTATGCCCCACAGATCTCCAAAAACCGACTGGAACAGGTAAGTCCACTTTTGAATATGTCACCCGAATATTCGGAATATGGTATGGTTGATCTTGCGCACCTTCAGTGGATGTGGGGTCACTATTTCCTGCCCAGTTTGTTGCAAACTCGGGAACCCAACTTGGCACCATCCGCTGCAAGATCGACTGACTTGCGATACGATGACGCCAAGCTTCAGGCATCCCATCCACACCTAGTATTGCGGAACATTCGTGATAAGACGCAGGTCGATAAAAATCATGTTGCATGTCGTCTTCGCGAGTCCAGATGACCTTGATTGGACCATCAACTTTACCAGCCAACTCCGCTGCTTCGCGAACAAAATCTTGCTCGGCGCGACGACCAAACCCTCCACCCAGAAATGTGGTATGGACCACTGTGTTATCAGGGCTCACTCCAGCAGCCTTGGCAGCCACTTGGCGCGCCCCGCCACCTACAAGCCTTGGAGCATTCTGGAACTGTGTGGGCGCCCACACAGTGCACTGGCCATTCCGCACCCACGCGGTGCAGTTCATCGGCTCCATCGTTGCATGCGCAAGATACGGCAGCGTATATGCCGCCTTTATTTGTTCTCTATCCGAGCTCAGAACTGAATCGATGTCGCCCTCTTCGCGTACCGTGGCTCCATCCTGACCAGCTGCTTCTTTAAGGCGATCTAAGATCTCTACGTCATCCAGAGTACTCCATTCCCCATCCTCCCACTCAACGTTCAGCAAGTCCCGTCCCTCTTTGGCTGCTACGTATCCGTCTGCAATCACTGCGATTCCGCTCTGTAATGCCACGACTTCATCAACACCATGCACTTCAAGCGCGCCAGTGGGGTCAAACGCACGGAGTACACCTCCGAAAACTGGAGAGCGAGCAACCACAGCCACTCTTGTATCGCTAGGACCAGCATCCATTCCGAAAATGGCCTCGCCCGTCGTCTTGGCAGGGACGTCTAGCCGAGGTGCTGGCATGCCAATAACCCTGAATTCAGAGGGATCCCTGAGTGGCACGTCCTTGGGTACATCCAGTAACGCAGCAGCCGAAGCTAGTTGAGCATAGGCAAGCTTGGAGCCATCCGGGTGAACGGCCCTGCCTTCGTACATCTGGACTTTATCAGGTGCGATTTCCCACTCCTGAGCCGCGGCTTCACGAAGCATCCAACGCGCCTTCGCCCCCACCTCACGCAGCGGCCACCAAGAATCCCGTATACTCGTACTTCCTCCGGTCAACTGCATGCCACCCATCGCAGTTCCGTAAGCAGGGTGGGCCGGCGCAAACTCGAATGAGACCTGAGAGAGAGGCACATGCAGTTCCTCGGCAACTAATTGAGGTAGCGCCGTGGCAACTCCTTGGCCCATCTCAGACTTGGCGACCATCACAGTGATCGAACCGTCCACATCAATACGCAGGAACGCGCTAGGCGCAAAGGCGGCATCTGTCGACGGAGCCCCAGATCCTTTGATGACCCGGTATGACACTCCCAGAGTGAGGCCCGTACCAGCCAAAACACCAATTTTTACAAAAGTCCGACGGGATAGGTTCTTTGTGATGCCCCCGCCCTCTATCGGGTCGCCAAGCTGATCATTCACTCTTCGCCCCCGGCATCATCAGTCGAAGCTGGCTGCTCTTGGATGCCTGCCGCCCTGTGGATCGCCCGTCTGATCGCGGGATAGGTACCGCACCGGCAGATGTTACTCGACATCGCTCCGTCGATGTCTTCATCGGTGGGATTTGGATTCGCTGCCAACAACGCGACAGCCGATACAATCTGACCCGATTGGCAGTACCCGCATTGGGGAACTTGCTCCTCAACCCAAGCTTCTTGGACCGGGTGTGCACCTTTCTCGGAAAGTCCTTCTATCGTGATAACCTCAGAGCCTTCAGCAGCGCTAATCGGCATCTGACATGATCTAGTTGGTTGGCCATTCACGAGGACCATACAGGCTCCACACTGTCCAATCCCGCACCCGAACTTCGTGCCCGTGAGTTCCAGTGACTCCCGAAGAACCCAAAGAAGGGGGTTTGCGCTGGGAACGTTGAGTTCCTGGGGTTCACCGTTGAGCGTAAACTTCACCATCTCTTATGCCTACTGATCAAGAATCTTTAGTCCTCAATAATGGCCTAAACTACCTGTTCTGCGCCACAGACTTTAACCAAACAAGAGCGTTCGAAGCGGATAGTAAATACATACTGCCAGCATACAGGGGCGGAATGGTGGCGAGAGTGATTAAACGACGATCAATTAAGCTCGTATGAATCGTTGAGTCCTCCGACAAAGGCCTAGTGACCATGTACCAGCCGCCTTTCTGTGTCTATGGCAGACGTTATTTCTTCTTCTGGTCCGTCAATATCTTGCTCTTAGCAAGTATGTCTTCCTGTGGAGCGGACTACGATACAGTAATCCAGGGCGGACGGGTTATGGACCCAGAATCTGGCTTAGACAGCGTACTGAATGTAGGGATACGGGAAGGGCAAGTAAGTGCGATCTCAGGGGGCGCCCTGGACGGTAGCGAGGTTATTGATGCTACCGGATTGATTGTCGCACCCGGTTTCGTCGACCTTCATCGACATGGGCAAAGCGAAAGAGCGTATCGCCTACAAGCTCAAGATGGGGTTACTACCGGGCTTGAACTTGAGATTGGGACTCCAAACGCAGCAACCTGGTATAGTGAGAGAGAAGGTGGCCAACTCGTCAACTACGGGGTTGCTATCGGCCATATCGGAGTTCGAGCAAGAGCCATGGGAGACTCCGTTCTTGGTAGTGGAGGCATAACCACGAGGCAGCCAGCCTCACCGGATCAGATCGCTGAGACTGAGAAACTTATTCGTGAAGGACTGGCTCAAGGTGCTATAGGCGTGGGGTTCGGAACTGCTTACACCCCCGGGGCAACAATGGCTGAGATTGAACGTATGTTCAGTGTAGCTGCTGATCTCGGAGTAACTGCTTTTATCCACATGCGCGGTGGCCTGGAGGGACTCGACTCTACGCTGACAGCTGCAAACAATGCAGCAGTATCCCTTCACATTGTGCATGCTAACTCAAGCGGAGGCGGAGACATCTTGGAGTTTCTAGAGATGATCCAAATGGCTCAGGATGAAGGACGAGATGTAACGACAGAAGCTTACCCTTACGGAGCCTCACAAACCGGAATCCAGTCTGCGCTCTTCGACGATTGGGAAAGCTGGGATGAGGAGCGGTTCGAACGGCACCAGTGGGTTAGAACCGGAGAGCGCCTAAATCGTGAGACCTTTGGTAAGTATAGAGAAGTGGGTGGTTCCGTCATCATCCATGGTCGCACAGAAGAAATGACACTTGCTGCAGTCACCAGTCCATTAACGATCGTCGCTAGCGACGGTGGCACGGGACATCCTCGGGGCGCGGGAACATTCGCCAGAATTCTTGGCCGCTATGTCCGTGAGCAGGGAGCCCTGGGACTAATGGACGCTCTCGCGAGAATGACGATCCGCCCAACTCAGAGGCTTGAGGAGTTTGTACCGGCGATGGAGAAAAAGGGACGGATTCGTGTAGGAGCAGATGCTGATATAACAGTCTTTGATGCAGAAACGGTGATCGATCGCGCAACCTACCTGGAAGGATCACTCGTCTCTGATGGGATTGAATACGTTCTAGTAAATGGAATCCCGGTAGTGTATGAGGGTGAAATCGTTGAAGGCGTTAGGCCCGGGAAAGCGATAAAGGCTAAGAGTAATTAGCCTCCATTAATTCCCGGATCACTATTCCATTACACGGACAAAGGAGTGGAGAGAATCTCGGCTCGCACGATAAGCCCTGTTACCACCTATTCTGAACCCAAATCTGGATGATCCCCTTTCTCCTATCATCGGACGCAGCTTCATGAAACACCGCAAGACTCAGGAACAGAAGCGTGTAGCTGTGCCTGTCCGTCTCGAGAGGCAATTGGGGCTCAAGGATGTGTACGCACTTGCTACGGGAGCAACGCTTAGCTCTGGCTTCTTTCTACTTCCTGGCCTGGCTGCGGCCGGTGCTGGATCGGCAATGCCGCTTTCCTACCTCCTAGGAGCGGTAATCCTGGTGCCGGGTCTACTTAGTATGGTCGAACTCACGACCGCCATGCCCCGAGCCGGAGGTATTTACTATTTCCTCGACCGGAGTATGGGCCCTCTTATGGGGACGATCGGCGGGTTTGGAACCTGGGTCTCTCTCATTCTGAAGTCAGCGTTTGCGCTCGTTGGTGTTGGTGCGTACCTGCAGATTTTTGCGCCGAACCTCGATATGGCCCCTATCGCTGCTGCTTTTGCGATTTGCTTCGGGGTGGTCAATGTCTTCGGAGCGAAGAAGAGTGGAGGGTTTCAAGTTCTGCTACTGAGCGGGCTTTTGGTCCTGCTCCTCTGGTTCTGTGGGGTGGGGTTTCTACAAATGGAAGTCAATGAATTCGATGGATTTTTTGAGTCTGGAAGTGCCGGAATTATAAGCACCGCAGGACTGGTGATCGTCAGCTATATGGGTTTAACAAACGTGGCCAGTGTAGCAGAAGAGGTGAAGAATCCCGGATTGAACTTACCCCTAGGTATGTTTCTCGCATTCGGTACGATCGTCGCCATATACGTATTAGGGACCTCGATTATGGTCGGCGTCGTGGGCGTGGAAACTTTGGCGAAAGACGGCGGGGACCTGACTCCCATCGCTACCGTGGCAGAAGCGCTCGTGGGTCGGTGGGGCGCCATCGCGATGACTGTTGCAGCGCTTCTTGCCTTTTCGTCGGTTGCCAACGCTGGAATCCTCAGCGCTTCCCGTTATCCGCTAGCGATGGGCAGAGACAATATTCTTCCTGATCTCTTCAGCCGGATTGGAAGTCGAGGGACACCGATCATTGGAATCATCTTCACCGTCGGAATGATCCTTTTTGCCGTGACGGTCTTTGATCCGACCAATATAGCGAAGCTCGCGAGTGCTTTTCAGCTGACCTTGTTCGCTCTGGCCTGCTTGGCAGTCATCGTCATGAGGGAGAGCGGGATCGAGGCATATGACCCCGTCTTTACTTCGCCACTATACCCCACTGTTCAGATCTTTGGGATTCTGGCTCCGTTCTGGCTCATCGTCACCATGGGGTTTCTGCCGACCTTATTCACATTCGGTTTAATCTTATTCGGCGCTATCTGGTACACCTACTATGCTCGGCACCGGGTGGACCGAGAGGGAGCGATCTTCCATGTGTTCGAGCGTCTTGGAAAAAGACGTTACGAGGGCCTGGATATGGAATTGCGCGAAATCATCAAAGAGCAAGAGACTCGGGATTCTGATCCCTTCGATCAGGTGGTCACCGAAGCGTATGTAATTGAAATCCTGCACCAAGCCACCTTTCAAGAATTAGTCACTCGAGCATCGCGAAAGCTCGCAACCCAGCTTCCTGTTTCGGCAAGCCAACTAATCCCAGGGTTCCTAGAGGAGTCTAGCATAGAAATAACTTCCTCCGCTCATGAGGTAGCCATTACACATGTACGAATTAACGGCTTGGAAAGACCCCATATGCTGCTTGCGAGAGCACAACATGGCCTTCGGATTTACACCACATCCGATGCTCAGCTAGGCCGTAGCCCAGATGATTTGATCCGAGCGATCCTCTTCATCGTTACTCCTAAAGACAATCCTGGACAGCACGTTCGACTCCTCACCCGAATCACGAAACGCGCGGAAGATGACGGTTTTATACCTGAGTGGCTGGAAGCTCGAACGGGACAAGATCTTAAGGAAGCACTCTTCCACGAAGAGGTGATGTTCGCGATGCGGCTAGAGCACGGGTTGGCTGGGGAAGAATTGATTGGCAAGCTAATCCGGGAATTTCCTCACCCAGAAGGCACTCTAGTCGCTATGATCAGACGCTCCGGAGAGCTAATCATACCCCGTGGCGATACAGAGCTAATCGAAGGGGATCGGCTCACTCTTATCGGAAGAGCAGAAGGAATCGACCAACTCCGTGAACTATACGGTATCCACACCAGAAACTAGGGGGACTCGCGCACCAGTCGCCTGTGCCCCCTATTCAGCGCCTGTAATGATATGAGGGGAGGCTATAAAGTATGAAGGCTCGGTACATAGCGTGCTCGACAATAGCAACTATTTCGCTTACTGCTGCGCTCGTTCTGGAAGGAACTGCACAGGTGACGTACACCGCAGAGCAAGCAACAGCAGGTAGCGTCGCATACGAACAGCACTGCGCTGAATGCCACCTGCAAACACTTGTAGGTTCGTTCGAGGCCCCCGAACTCGCCGGACAAAACTTCCTTGGCTACTGGGGAGGAAGACCGGTCGAAGAACTCATGGAAATGGTGATATCGATGCCACCGGGTGAGGAGGGCTCGCTCGCTCAAGCCGTATACGCAAACATCGTCGCTTATCTTCTGGAGAGAAACGGATTCCCGTCTGGCTCTGCGGAACTCGTAGCTGATGCAACTGGCACACTGGAAGGCTCCACGGGACCACAAGAGACACCCACTGCCACCCCGACTCGAAGTACTGGCCCAGCGACCCCGCTCGGGGCAGCATTCGGTGGAAGTGGCGGTGCCTCGGGTGGTGGTACATCTACATTCCATGAGGTTACGGACTTCCGTCCAGTAACTGATGAGGAGTTGGCGGACCCCGACCCTGGGGATTGGCTGATGTATCGGAGGACTCTGGATAGCCAAGGATATAGCCCACTTGATCAGGTCAATCGTGAAAACGTAACTGACCTGAGACTGGCCTGGGTTTGGGCGATGGAAGAGGGGGCCAACCAACCCACGCCGCTCGTTCGTGGGGGGGTTATGTATCTCACAAACCCTATGAACACCATACAGGCACTCGATGCAGCAACTGGTGAGTTGCTCTGGGAATACCAAAGAACTTTCCCAGAAGGGTATCGTGCATTCTTCTCCCAACTCCGCTCGATAGCAATCTACGATGATAAGATTTTCATCCCTACCAAGGATGCTTGGCTAGTCGCCCTGGATGCAAGAACAGGTGAGGTGGTTTGGGAGACCCAGGTAGCTGATTACCAGCAGGGCTACACGAATGTCGCGGGACCAATCATAGCTCGTGGAAAAGTGATCAACGGCATTAACGGTTGCGGGCGATTCTTCGAAGAGTCGTGCTTTATTACGGCGCACGACGCGGCAACTGGAGAGGAACTCTGGAGGACCTTCACAATCGCCCGCCCAGGTGAATTCGGTGACGACACCTGGGGGGGCATCCCATTCGAACTACGTGGTGGTGGAGATGCCTGGATTACGGGTAGCTACGATCCGGATTTAGATCTCATCTACTGGGGAACAGCGCAGGCAAAACCTTGGGTGCCAGCTAGCCGAGGTATGACTACAGCAGACGCTGCTCTTTACACGAACTCTACACTTGCGATCGACCCAGAAGATGGTCGGATTGTATGGTATCGGCAGCACGTGCCAGGAGAAGCTCTTGATCTCGATGAGACATTTGAACAGGTCCTAATTGATCGGAATGGTGAGAAGCTTCTCTTCACGATTGGAAAGCACGGTATCCTATGGAAGCTGGACCGTATGTCCGGGGAGTTTTTTGGGTACAAAGAGACCGTGTACCAGAATGCCTTCGATGTCATCGATCCCAATACGGGAGTAGTTACCTACCGAAAAGATATTCAGGAGGCGAAGGTGGGCGAGTTGGTCTCGGTATGTCCGAGCACAGCCGGGGGACATAACTGGCCAGCGATGGGGTACAGTCCGGAAACCAATGCAGTCATCATCCCACTAAGTCAGACCTGCCTGAACATCTCCGGGCGAGAGATTGCTCTCGAAGTTGGCTCTGGTGGAACAGGCGCAGCACGTAGCTGGGAAGAGATGCCCGGTACGAATGGAAATCTTGGTAAGCTTGCTGCATACGACATCGACACCCTAGAGGAACTTTGGAGCGTCGAACAGCGTGCGTCTTTCCTGACTGCCGCGCTCCCGACTGCAGGCGGACTGGTGTTCGCTGGTGACCTTGACCGCTACTTCCGGGCATATGACGTCAGAACCGGTAGGACTTTGTGGGAAACCAGACTGGGTACCTCTGTTCAAGGATTCCCGGTCACATACAGCGTAAACGGTGAGCAGTATGTGGCTGTGTCGACAGGCTTAGGAGGAGGCAGCCCAAGAGATGTCCCGCGGAGGGTGTCACCAGAGATTAGACACCCACGGACAGGTAATGCGCTTTATGTCTTCAAGCTCCCGTCGGGTTGAGATAAAACGTGTGCCTGATGAGACTATGGGCAGTGTGCGTGAAAGGTCCGCGCATCTTGAAGCTCTTGATCACCGTTGTTGCCTTGCTCTGTTCACTGCCGGCACCAGCTAATGCCCAGATAGAGGTCACTGAAGCATCGATCCCTGAACTTCAGGAAGCAATGGAGACTGGGGCTGTGACGTCCGCCGAGATTACTAGAATGTATCTCTCCCGGATTCGAGCTTACGACAAGGCTGGCCCAGTCCTGAACGCGATGATTTGGGTAAACTGGGATGCGGTTGCTGAAGCTCAAATGCTTGACCGTGAGCGTGCAAGAACCGGTCCGAGAGGAGCCCTACACGGTATCCCGATCATTCTCAAGGACAACTACGATACGTTCGACTTACCCACGAGCGCTGGGACACTCGCACTTGCTGCGAACATTCCACCTGATGATGCCCGGCAAGTGCAGAAACTTCGGGAGGCTGGAGTAGTTATTCTTGGAAAGTCGAACATGCATGAGTTGGCAAGCGGTATCACAACCATCGGCTCTCTTGGGGGACAGACCCTCAACCCTTACGACCTACGAAGGAATCCGGGCGGCTCAAGTGGCGGTACTGGGACTGCCATTGCTGCAAGTTTTGCCGCAGTCGGTTGGGGTAGTGATACATGCGGCTCGATTCGCATTCCTTCATCGCAGAACAACCTCGTTGGCCTACGACCCACGAAGGGGCTCTCAAGCATTGACGGGATTGTTCCTCTATCTCATACCCAGGATGTTGGAGGGCCACTCGCTAGAAGTATAGAAGATTTAGCGATTGCACTCGACGCGACTATTGGTGCTGATCCTGCAGACCCTGCGACAACAATACTGGAAGGAAGAGAACTCCCGAGTTTCGTCAGCGCTCTAGACCCAAGCGCTCTTTCCAGCGCACGCATCGGGATCCTTGAGTCATATTTCGGTGAAGGGGGTGTAGAGGCACCAGCGGCAAATATAGTCCGCCAAGCAATCGCAAAAATGGTTGAGTTAGGTGCTGATACGATCACGATTGAGATCCCAAATCTTCAGAATCTTATCTCAGGTTCAGGTGTGATCGGTCATGAATTCAAGTGGGACCTCATAGACTATTTGGCAGCCGTGCCCGATGCCCCGGTGAGCTCACTCGAAGAAATGCTTGAATTGGGATTGATCCATGAGGCTCTTACCCCTGGGATGCGAAGGAGGAACGCTCCGGAAAGCAGAGATACGGATGCTTATGCGACAGCCCTGGCTAAGAGAGAGCCACTCAGAAACGCCGTCGTGTCAGTGATCGAAGAAAATCAAGTCGACGCGCTGATCTATCCAACTATGCGAGAGCCACCCTCAATTATTGGTCAACCTCAGAGGGGCTCCAACTGTTCACTGAGTGCAAACACAGGACTTCCCGCACTGAGCATACCAGCCGGATGGACAGGAGGAGGACTGCCTATCGGACTTGAGCTATTAGGGCGCAGTCTCGACGACGCTCGCTTGGTTGCCCTGGGGTACGCATATGAACAAGCAACAAACCACAGGCGCGCACCGGTGAGCGCTCCACCTCTATTGAGTGGTAGGGCCGCAAGACCCATAACCTTTACCGTGCGAACAATAGCTGGGGGCGCTTCAGGATCCACCGTACGCGCCAGAGCGAGGGTGCATTTTACATACAACCCGCTAACTGGCTCACTTGCGTACAAGATTCGTGTGTCAGGTGTCAGAGCCAATGACGTCTTCGCTCTCGTCCTCAGTACCAACGATGAGGAGGGCCGGCCCTATATTGAGCGACGCCTATCAGGGCCAAGTGTTGCACCTGCCCAAGGCATGCTCACCCTGGACACAGATGAGCGTCAACGGCTCGAGTCTGGTGAATTCTACTTGGAGCTCATGACTCGTAACTACCCCTTTGGAACAGGCAGAAAACAAGTGCTGCCGGTCCGTCGGTAATTACCACATCCGTTCTAGGATTTGCGTCAACCGGTAATCCCTTCAAGCCCCAGTTAGCTAGGTATCAGCCCTCCGCCTGGATCTCCGCGGCGATGGCTTGGACCTCATCTAGGACCCTGAGCAGATTCCCACTCCAAAGCATTCCAACCTCCTCTTCCGTGTAGCCCCTACGAACCAACTCAAGTGTCACGTTGAATGTTTCGGATGCGTCATTCCATCCTTCAACTCCTCCACCACCGTCGAAATCTGAACTGATCCCGACATGCTCCAAACCGATCAAGTTTACCAGATAATCAATGTGATCTACGAAATCGGCTACAGCTACAGGAGGTGCTATGCTGGTAATCTCTGCATCCACTCTGGAAGCAACTCTGCTACGAAGTTCCTCCATCCTTGCGGAGTAGGCAGTCCTTGCTTCGTCGCTTAAGCCCTGCAGCGCACCTCGGCCCCCTCGGCCCCCAAGTATCTCAAAGTCCATCTCCTCGGCGATACTTGCTTCAAGTGCCTGTACCGCTTGTCGGTTGGCGTTGTTTTTCTCGGCATTGATGTAACTGCTGAAAGCAACAGTCTGCACAACACCGCCGTTTTCTTTGAGCGCCATCAGTTGTTCATCATCGAGATTACGGCTCACGTCATTAAGCGCTCGTGCTGATGAATGAGACGCGATGACCGGAGCGCGGGTCACCTCGAACATCTGCATGATTGCATCTCTTGATGGGTGAGAGATGTCAATCATGATCCCCACCCGGTTCATCTCGGCAATTGCTTCGCGTCCCAGGTCACTTAGCCCGTTGTGTAGCCACACGCCATCTCTTTCTCCTGTATTCGAGTCTGAGAATTGGCTGTGACCGTTATGGGCCAAAGACATGTATCGCCCACCCCGTGCCTGGAAATCGGCGATGTTCGAGAGGTCTATCCCAACTTGGTAAGCATTCTCTATTCCGATCATCGCTACCTTCTTACCCGAAGCCGCAATCCGGCGTACGTCATCCGAGGTCAAGGCAAGCTCGATACGATCAGGAGCAATCTCCTCGGTCAATCGGTGAACCGCATCAAATTTTTCAATCGCCTGAGCATGGGCTCTGGCATAACCCTCTTCTGTGAGCTCGCCCTGCCCAACAAATGCGATGAAAAACGCTACATCCAGCCCACCTTCTTCCATCTTCGGCAGATTCACCTGGTTTCCCAGGTCCATCGTATAATTCCGATCAACTGTGAAATTACTGGCACTGATATCGTCATGAGTGTCGAGTGTAATAACCCGCTCATGGATACCTCGTGCGCGAGTGACCAAATCCGCTTCAGATTCTTGTGCCACCTCACCTGGGCCGCAGGCAATCATCAGCAGAGGGAAAGAAAGAAGTGTTATTTCGCTGGAAAACTTCTTGAGCTTTATATTCATTTTGGAATCCGAAGAATGCTTGTCGTATAGAGGAATGGTGATTCTATAGGAGCTCACAGTACCAGGCCACCTAAGGCACTGATAGCGGCAGTGTCATTCATAGTTAGGGGCCTTGTCTTTTGCACTGCTCTGGCTCTACCTAGACTCACTCAGTATCCACTTGGATTAAGAGGCCAAAAGATGCGCCGGCACTGTTCTCCATGTTTCTTATCAACTGCTACGATACCGTCCCGCATTTCTATCATGCTGATGCTCCTTAGCGCCATCGGTGCATGTCAACCTGCCAACAATGATGATGAATCATCTGTCGATCTGGTGCCCTCCAATGATCTTAGTGCGTTTGCTGCAACCGATGTACAGCGTGCCGAGATTCTCGCGACGGTCCAGGGAGTTTTCGATGCGCTTGGCGGAGATGCAGATAAGTTATCTGAAGTCATGATGCCAGATGTGACAATGAGGTCCAACAACATCGAGGAGGATGGCACAGTTACCTCATCCACTTCGACCGTTGAAGGATTAAGAGATCGGATCGTCTCCAGTGGATCTACAATGGTCGAGCGTATGTTCGATTCGCAAGTTATGGTAAGCGGACCGATCGCGACTGTCTGGACCCCCTACGATTTCTACACCGGTGGAGAATTCAGTCACTGTGGTATAGATGTTGTTACCCTGCTCCACACTCAGGAAGGTTGGCGAATCATGTCGCTCGATTGGTCTCGGCAACAGCCTCCCGATTGTCAACTACATCCCGATGGCCCGCCACAAGGACGTTGACCAATCAAGCCTCCCATGAGTGATCAATAAGACCCTTATAATGACGAACAACAATGAGGTTTCTCTCATAAGAAAGGACGATCTCAGTGATTTGGACTCGATTTGAAGTCATGGGAGTGCTAGCAGTGCCTCTGGGACTCATGCTTGCACGAACAGATCTGCCGCTCACCCTCGTGGCTCGGGGTGAAACCCAATCCTCTCATACAGAAGCTGATGTCAGCTTCTCCGAGGATGTTACTCCT
>DUBS01000054.1:103391-150656 GCA_012960225.1 Gemmatimonadota bacterium
ACAGGAAGGAGAGCCTCTGACCACGGAGGAGCTTGAGGTGATTAAGACGTGGATTGCTGAAGGAGCCGAAAACAACTGAAATAGCTTTAACACGTGCCGTGACCGCCCCTCCGACTCCACCGAAGCTGACCGTTCGCGTTAACTAGATCAGGTTCCGTTTAACCGCCTAATCAGAACACGGCGGAATTGGATCGGATGGCTCTCGCTCTGCAGTGCGATATACCCATGAGTGAGCGGTTGGCCATCAAGCTTCATAGCATCATCAAAGCCGTCTACTGAGCCCCCTCCGACAGTTAGACGCTCATATTCCAGGACTTTTTTACCATTCACTAGATGTGAGACAATAGTATCCGCATGAACCATGAGTTCTACAGTCACCCACTCATCATTATGAAATGTTTCAGAAGTCGAGTTTGTACAGTGTGCTTGGACTTGTATCCCACCCATCTCGACCTCTGTTCCGGGAGTGCAGAGATTGGCGGTTGGGCGGGGATCGGTACCGTTACCACCAAGCAACTGTAGCTCAATGGAAATTGGAAAATCCTGATCACGTAGCATCGAATTAGGATTCTGGGCGTGAAACATCACCCCGCTGTTCTTGAAAGCCCAATCTGGACCGCCCATGAGTTGTACTCCGATGAAACGGTACTCGATTAGCAGTTGGTAATCGGAGAAAGAATCCGCATAAAAAAGATGTCCAAATCGTTCATCGAAAGTCTGATAACTTTCGTATCCGACTGTAAGGAGTCCATCCTCGATACGGAATGTTCCGCCTGGATCCTCTCCGAGTTCATTTCCACGAATCTTCGGCACCCAACCGGTCAAATCACGTCCATTGAAGAGCGCTATCCAGTCATCATCTCCCAAGGATGACCCAGTCGATGAAGACTGCACACTGTCCTGTGGTACTTGTTCTGACACACAGGCTCCTAGTGAAACCACCAAGAGCATTAGAACTCTCACCCCTTCCTCCATATCATCCGTTTGAATCGAGGATAGTGGTTTTTCGAGAGATGTCCTAGCAAATGAGGACAAGACGGGTCGCGGTTCTTCTAGTACAGGAGCTATCTTGGACACTACAGCGCCCGCGAAAAGACTTAGTGTGTCGGTATAGACCACGGTATCTCACCAGGACCTGAAATGACACCCAACATCCGCCGGATTGCGATCAATACCGGTGGCGGAGACGCGCCCGGACTAAATGCAGTGATTCGAGCGGTGGTTAGATCCTCCGAGCAACGCGGTTGGGAAGTCTTTGGTATCAAGGACGGATATGACGGACTGTTCGAGGAAAATGGCGTCATACGGCTCGATAGGTCAGCCGTGCGAGGCATTACTCATTTAGGTGGTACAATCATCGGGACAACGAATAGAGGAGACCCCCTTAACTGGAGGGTCTTAGACGAACAGGGCTCCACAATACTGATAGACAGGAGCCAAGAGGTGATCGATGCCCTAGCCGCGCATGAAATCGACGCTCTGATCGCCGTCGGAGGCGACGGCTCACTCTCGATCGCACAAGCCCTTTTTGAAAAAGGACTCAACGTTATTGGAGTACCGAAAACCATCGATAATGATCTGGCTGCAACGAATCTAACGTTCGGGTTCCTGACTGCCGTTGAAACCGCAACAGATGCGATAGATAAGCTCCACTCAACTGCTGAGGCGCACGAACGAGTGATGGTGGTGGAATTGATGGGTCGGAATGCCGGTTGGATCGCGCTCTCCGCTGGAGTTGCAGCAACCGCCGACATCATTTTGATACCGGAGATCCCGTACGAGATAGAGAGGGTATGCGACAAGATCCAGGAGCGTTATGCGGAAGGCCGTAATTTTGCAATCGTCGTAGTGGCTGAAGGTGCCTTTCCAGTCGGAGGGGAACCACTTTTCCAGCGGCAGGGTGGTGGGAAGCAACACCTCGGCGGTATCGGTGCCTTGATCGCAGAAGAAATCGCAGAACACACAGGGCAAGAGACTCGCCACCTGGTCCTCGGCCATCTTCAGAGAGGTGGTGGACCAAATGCCCAGGACCGTTTGCTAGCACTTCGCTTTGGGGCAGCTGCAGTTGACCTTGTCGCCGCAGGCCGATTCGGGTGCATGGTTGCGCTCGATCCTCCCGATGTGCTCGCAGTTCCTTTAGCGGAAGCGATTGCTGCAACGAAAAATGTTCCTATGAATAGCGATATACTGAAGACTGCTCGGGCGCTCGGTACCTGTATGGGTGATTAAGGGCACGACACTGCACCAGGGATCACTCCAATGGAGCAAACAAGCGTTAGGTTCCTGGAGTCAGGTCTTGTCTTCTTCGGCTACCCAATTTTGTCATCCGAGATGCTTGCCCCCGATCTTCCGCTCTTCGAGCTTGGCGTTGCCAAGCTCCAGAACCCAGCACGCGATGGTTGACGATACCCAGGAAACATCCTCCGGTGGTAGCAGATTCCGAATCACACTTATCCGCGTGATCATCGTCCAGGTCATAGCACTAGGCCTGCTCTTGTGGCTCCAAATGCGATTTGGAAGATGATAGCCAGCAGTATTACCAGCAGCACAGAGAACTGATGTAATGCACTGGGTCAATTGGTTAATTGTCATCGTCTACCTGGGTTGGGTAGTCGTGGATGGCATCAAAAAATCCAAGGACACGGATACAGTCTCCGGCTATTTCATCGCCAATAAAAGCTTGTCTTGGTGGGTCGTTGGCCTGTCGGTGATGGCAACGCAGCTTTCTGCTGTGACCATGATCGGTACACCGGGTCAGGGCGCAACGGATGGACTCCGTTTCATACAACTGTATCTCGGACTACCTCTAGCGATGGTGATTCTTGGCGTGACCATCGTCCCCCTCCTTCATGGCTCTGGGGTCTACACTGCCTACGAGTATCTAGAACGCCGCTTTGACGCTAAGACGCGCGCGCTGACGGCATTTCTTTTCCTGATATGCAGGGGGCTCTCGGTCGGAACCATCATGGCAGCACCAGGTGTGGTCTTTAGTGCCATCTTCGGAATTCCCCTGGTGTGGGCTGTGGCTATGATCGGTGTTCCAACTGTGATCTATACCATGGTCGGAGGTGTCCAGGCGGTCGCCTGGGCTGACGTAAAGCAAATGGTTCTGATCGTCATCGCATTGGTCGCAATCATGTTTGTCCTGGTCATCCAGATGCCAATCAGCCCAGGAGAAGCCCTCACAATTGCTGGAGCTACAGGCCGACTGCAAGTATTCGACTTCTCTTTCGATATGAGTGAGCGCTACACGTTCTGGTCCGGGGTGATCGGGGGAACATTTCTCATGCTTTCGTATTTCGGCACTGATCAAAGCCAGGTCCAGCGTTACCTCGCTGCCAGATCAGTTCACGAGGCAAAAAGCTCGCTGCTCATGAGTGCTTACTGGAAAATTCCCCTTCAAGCTCTCGTGCTCTTAGTCGGCGTCGGAGTCTTCATGTACTACCAGTTCGTGCGCCCTCCACTGCTCTATAACCCTGCGCACGAGGCAGCAGTGGTTGCGGCGAGGGGGGCCGAGTACGACGACCTCCAGAAAAGATACGCTGAGGTATTTACGCTGAGAGAAGAAGCAGCCTTCGCTGTCGCCGACGCGTCCGATGGCAGCCAACAACCGATGGAACTTTTTCTTGCTCGCGAGCAGGAAATTCAAGCGATCCGGGGCGAAGCCCTCGCGATGGTGGTGGAAGAGACGGACGAATCATCAACCGACGTGAACTACATTATCCCGCGCTTTGTACTTTCCGAGCTTCCGATCGGGCTGGCTGGACTCTTCATAGCAGGGGTCTTTGCTGCCGCTATGTCTAGCATCGCCGCCGAACTCAATGCCCTCTCGACCACCAGCGTGATCGATTTCTACAGGCGTTGGATGAGACCGAACGCTGATGATGCCCATTATCTGCGGGTATCGAAGGGAGCTACCGTTTTCTGGGGCTTCTTCGCCTGTATCGTAGCAACCTACGCTGCTACACTTGGATCGCTAATCGAAGTAGTAAACCGCTTCGGTTCGTTCTTTTACGGCTCGATACTCGGGGTATTTCTTCTAGCGATGGTCCCCAGAGCCAAGGCTCGAGGGGCTTTTTTCGGGCTTATAATTGGCATGGTAACGGTTGGCTTCGTCGAGTCCCGCACCACGATCGGATACCTCTGGCATAACGTCATCGGTGCGGCCGTGGTTCTGCTTGTGGGTGTCACATTGAGCCTCATGGACCGAAGGAACGCCTAGCCAACCCTAGTTTATCACAGCTGAGTCAACGCTCGCGGCTGAGTGGTACGTTGCCCTCTACATATGAGTGCTAGTTCCTCGAAGTGAACTCCCTCCAGCTTGCTGGCTCAAGTGAGATGAGATTAGCAAAAAGCCGGTAGGCACCAGGTACCCTACTGGCCCATTGCCGGAAAAATGCGAGTCCAGTGTAGATAAAGAGACCCTCCCCGACAGTGGCCACCAACAGCGAGCCTCGTCTTGCCTCCTCTCCCGGATCGTTCATCTCTAGGAGCGGTACATAAGCACTATCCCAACTAGCAGCGAAGTAGAGACCCCTCTCCTGAACCCATCCTTCGAAGTCGAACTGGGTAATTTGATTAGGTGCAGTAAGGGCTGGCGATGAGGAAGCAAGTAGAGTGACCTCTGCAGTCTCATCTGATACGCGAGGAGACCCTCGCCCGACTTGGATTTCTTGGGGTGCGAGGGAACCCAAGCTGCCTCGGTTATACTGCACTAATACGGTGCCACCGGCTCTCGCAAAATCCAAGATTGGGGCACTCGCAGCACGGAGATCTGGGCGGACTTCGTACGCCCGCACCCCCAACACCAGAACGTCAAATGAGCTAAAAGAGCCACTCCGAACCGTGTTTTCGTCCAGAACATCAACCTCAACTCCGAGTTGGCGGATTGCTTCCGGACCGTCATCTCCTGAACCCATAATATATCCGACTCTTAACCCCGGAGTGACAGCTACAGGGAAGACCGTTATAACCACTTCGGCATCAGAATACAGAGGTGACCGAGGGATATGTTCATAGTCGATGAGCGTGAAACCTTCGGTATAGGCATTATCGTCATCGGTGCGCACAACAGCCTGGAAGGCATGATCACCTAACGAGATCTCACCCTGAGGCTGCACAGTAAAGTCCAGTGTCCGCTCTGCCCCTGAATCTCTCAAATCAAATGAGTGCTCTGCTGGTGTTACCATCCACCCCTGAGGCGCAACAAGTCTCACCTCGCCTCGGGCACCTTCGTCTTCCTGCGAGCGCACGATGACCGAAATAGCCCGGGATTGTGTCTGACCCTGAGGCCACGCAATCCCGCCCGGTGCGACGGCCACGGAAACTCCTGGCACTACCAATACTGGCTTCTCGAACTCACCGAATGACGGGTCCACGCCAACATAGCGCCAGGGAACAACAGTCTCGACACGGCCACCCATAGATGCCCCTTGGAGTGTCTGCGAGAACACCGCCCTCCCCCGGACCGGTGCAGGATCCCGGGGCATTCCCCAGAGATCAGGCTCATCAGGCCATCGGTAGCGGGCTCCATCGCGATCTTCCCTCAAGAAGTAGAGCCGTGAAACATCAGAACTATCTGACACTATCAAGTCAAAGGTCCAGGTCGCGAGCGTGCCCGCTATCACCTCTCCATTTGCAGATAACCCGGAAACGGACATCTCACGAGCTTCCCAAGCTTCAGGGATCTCTAGGTCTACCGTTGGATTCGCTAGGTGAAAATCACCGCCATTCCAAAGGTGCGCTTGGACTTGGACAGCCTGACCCGGGACAAGAAGATCATCTGCCACCCTTACGTCGAAGGTGACAGCTGACGCGGCCATCAATCCTTGCGTCGCTAGGATTTTCTTCTTCCCGAGTGCAATTATGAATTCTTGGTCGGCTACCGTACCGGCTACCTCTCCCGCTACCACCAGATGTTGTAGAGCCTCTGCTAAATCTGGGACGATTGCAGAGGGGTTTAGGCCGAAAATGCCTCTGGCTCTCGCGACTGATGCCCGATAAGCCTCAAGGTGCGGGAGCACCCGAGCACCCGACTCTCTATCGAGTCGGGTTGCGATACCTACCAAAGTGGTATCGATGCCTGAAAACATCCCATCGTTAAACCCATCAATGTGGGTGTCAACAAGAGTTAAGCTCGTGTTCTGGGGCCCAAAGGGCTGGGGCGCACCCATATCCTGTGAGCGATGCTGGCTTCGACTCTCCATTGAAAGCTGGAACAGTGAGCGGCCTAGCAGTGGATCATGACTCCCAGTATCGATGACTGTGACATCTTCGTTAGTGTCTCCTCCACCTCCGAAAAAGCGTCTCCGAGATGTCTCATACAGTTTTGCTGGCCTCCAAGGCTCAACGCCGTGTGCAAACTGTTCCGTGAACCGGCTGCGATCTCCAGCAGCTTCAAAAACCTCCCGTGCTATGATACCAGCAGCCTGATGCTGCCCATGCCCGTCACGTGGCGTACCGCTGAATTCTGACACAATCACATGTGGTCGAAATTTTCTTACAACCCATGTCACATCTTCGAGGAGATCTTCACGGGACCACAGTGACAATGCTTCGTCAGCACTCTTGGAGAATCCATAGTCGAACGCTCGCGTGAAGAATTGCTGCCCACCATCCAAAGTACGTGCGGCCTCTAATTCACCTGTACGGATGACGCCCAGTCCTTCCCAGAGCTCAGGACCAATGAGGTTTTGGCCTCCGTCACCACGCGTCAGTGCGAGATAAGCGGTCTCAACGCCCCAGCCTCTAGCAAGGGCAGTGAGAAGGCTAGTGTCCTCATCATCCGGATGAGCGCCGATGATGAGGACACGCTTTACTCCATCCATCTGGCGTAGCAAGAGACCCGTGGGCACAATCCCGGTGCCTCTCATTGACTGGGCATCAACACGCGATGGAATAGCAATGAGAGCCAGCACACTCAGCACTGTGAACTGATTAAGCCACACTCTGAATAGCCTCATCATGGTTCCTATCGGAAGGCGTAGGTGTCGAGACCAAAGACTCGTAAAGATAGATGCTGGGGTCTTACAGCCGATACCCGTACCTAGAACCGTACCGATCGCAGCACAGTTCCCCCATTTCATTCCCACTAACTGTCCTTTGGCCATGGTAAAGCAAGAGATGCTGGAGCCCGTGACTTCCCTACCCAACCTGCTAACGCTAATAAAGTGAGGAGGTAGGGGAACGCTAGGAACAACTGATAAGGGACAGCAAGTCCGAATGTTTGGGCTTGAAATTGAAGCGCTGATGCCGACCCAAAGAAAAGTGCGGCGAGAAGAACAAGTAGTGGATTCCACCGACCTAGTACAACCACTGCAATTGCGATGAACCCGCGTCCAGCACTCATGTTCTCAGTAAAAGTGCCAGCGTGTGCAAGAGCGAGATGTGCACCGGCTATACCGGCAAGTGTGCCACCAAAAACCGTTGCCCAGAAACGAGTTTGCTTCACCCGCACGCCAGCGGCTGCGGCTGCATCCGGCTCCTCTCCAACAGCTCGTAATTCCAAGCCCCACTCTGTGCGGTACACAAAATACCAGAGCACTGGTGCCAGTACATAAGTGAAATACGTAGTTGGCGGCTGATTGAAGAGGGCCGACCCAATGATTGGAATGTCCGAGAGTAATGGGATTGGAACCGAAGGAAGGGTAGGTAGGGTTAGTGCCGTTCCCGTGGTGCCGAAGCGAGCCTGGTATATCGCACCTGTGAACCCTAGACCGCCGAGCGTTACAGCAGTCCCGGTGATGATCTGATCGGTCCCTAGACCAACCGCAAACCCAGCGAAAATCATCGCTACTAATGCGCCTCCGAGTGCACCAACCAAAATCCCTCCGCCAGCGCCACCAATGGCGAGAGCTCCAAGCGCACCTCCGAGTGCACCCGCGATCAGTGAACCCTCAAGGCCGATGTTGATGACCCCGCTACGCTCGGTAATCGTCTCGCCCATCGCAGCTAGTGCGAGTGGAATGCCCAGACGGACCGATGCTTCTAAAAATGCAACAACGGCGATCACCTCAGGCACCGAATCTCCTCCTGATCTGGTCTCCGGCCAAAACAAACAGGATCACAAGCGCCTCGACTGCACTCACCCACGCTGCAGGTACACCGGCTTCTCGTTGCATCGCACCAGCTCCTGCTTCCAGGCCTCCGAAAAGCAGACCAGTAAAAACCACCCAACCAGGATGAAGCCCAGCCAATAGGGCCACGGCAATCGCTGTATAGCCCCAACCAGGTGAGAGACCTTCGTAGAGTGCGAATGTCACACCAGTGATCTCAATGCCACCGGCCAGGCCGGCAATTGCACCAGAACTAAGGAAAACGACCAGCAGAACCCGCTTGCTTTCGATCATCCCTGACACACGTGCTGCGTCAGGAGAAGCCCCAACTGAACGTGCCTGAAAACCAAAGTGAGTCCAGCGCAATCCAGCCCAAAGTATTACACCCACAAGCAGTGCAATCAGAAAACCTGCATGTAGTCGTGTTCCTTCTACCAGCACAGATAGCCTTGCAGCATCACTGATCGGATCAGTCTGAGGAAAGACGCCACGGTTTTCCTGAAGCGGACCATGGACCACGAACGCTGCAAGATAAATCCCCACGAAGTTCATTAGAATCGTCGGAATCACCTCTCCTATACCTAACCTTACCTTCATGAATGCGGGTATAGCTGCCCATGCAGCCCCTGCTAGCAAGGCAGCAACGAGTGCGGCCGGAGTAAGAAACCACCCGGGCGCACTGCCCCAGCTCAGGCCCACCCAGGCAGCAGCGATTGCGCCAGCATAGAGCTGGCCCTCTGCTCCGATGTTCCACACTCCCGCCCGAAAAGCCAATGCGACCGCTAGGCCCGTGACTATCAATGGGACTGCACGAACCATTGTGACCGAAAGAATCGCTGTCCCACTGCCGAAAGACCCCTGAAACATCGCTGCACCGGCGACTAAGGGGTCGTACCCTCCAAGCCATAAAGATCCTGCGGCTATGATACCTGTGGCGAGCAGGGCCAAAACCGCGACAGCCAGTTGGCTAAACCGCCTCACTTCAGTGGACCTCGAGCCTGCTACCCAACATCATGGCGCCGATAGCTTCCCGGGAATCATGAGTAGATGGCACAGGGGTAAGCTTGCCACGCAGAATCACGAAGACGCGATCTGCTACCTCAAGTATCTCGTCTAGGTCTGTCGAGATCAGCACGACACCAGCAGCTGTATCATGAGCCAATTTTTTCAGCTCCCCGCGGACGAATGCTGTCGCCGTAAAATCCAGTCCCCGGGTGGGATTCTCTGCTATCAGGAGTTCGGGCAGCCGGGAAAGCTCTCGACCCACCACCAATCTTTGCTGGTTTCCACCAGAAAGTTCGCGCGCAAGAGCTCGCACACCTGACGACTTCACCTTGAATCGGGACCGGATCTCGGCGGCGTGTAACCCGATTAACTTCCAACGAAGCAGAGGCCCCGAGCGGAACTGTGGGTCACGGTGCAATGCTAGAGCTACATTTTCCGTGAGATCGAAATCTGCGGCCAATCCCTCCCGGTTACGATCCTGTGGGATAAAACCAACGTGCTCGGGAATCTCTAGCTTACCTGAGGCCACCTGCTGACGGCCGGACAAGACAAGCGCTAGCTCGCGCTGCCCATTACCCTCTACACCGGCTACCCCGATCACCTCGCCACTCATGACCTCGAGCCCCACGTCCTGCAGAGCTAAGCCTCCCTGCGGACTGTACACATCTATTCCCTTCAATCTAGCCACCGAGCGATTACCCGATTCTCTATTTTGAGCCAAACCATCTGAGCTCTGACCGAGCGCTGGTAAAGCGTTTCTCGCAGGCGTTATAGGCGCCTCTCCTTCGCTACTAGACGACCCAACCATCGCATCGGTCAAGATTGCTGTATCTACATCAGCCCTGACAGCAGTCATCACGGTGCGCCCCTGCCTCAGTACTGTGACACGATCCGCGATTGACAGTATTTCATCTAGTTTGTGCGCGACGAGGACAACTGCACGCCCCTCCTCAGCCAAAGTGCGGAGAAGACGGAACAACTGATCGATTTCCGCAGGCGCTAGCGCGGCAGTCGGTTCATCAAGTACGAGCAATTGAGGGTTACGTAACAGAGCCTTCAGGATTTCAATACGCTGTCGATCCCCCACCCCCAATTCCTCTATCGAGGCTTCGAAGGGTACGGTGAGCCCTGTAAGCTTGCCGAGCTGGCTAGCTTCTTTGCGGATCTCCTTCAGGTGTAACGTCCACCTATGCCCTGTATGCCGCCGACCGAGTGCAAGATTCTCGAGCACAGAAAGGCCCGGTACCAAAGTGAAGTGCTGGTGCACCAAGCCAATCCCCATTTTCCAGGCGGCCCGTGCACTCTGTAATCTGACCCGAGACCCGCCCACTTCTAAGAAACCAACATCCGGATGGATGATACCCCCCAAGATACTTAGGAGCGTGGTCTTGCCGGCCCCATTCTCCCCCAAGATACCGTGGATTTCACCTGAATGAATTTCGAGATTTGCGCTGTCGAGTGCCTTCACATGTCCAAAATGACGCGTGATACCATCAAGGCGCGCAAGAACCTCAGTCATGACCCGCCGATCTCACCCTCTATGAATGAGACCTTCGGAACTTCAAGTGTCCCACTGCGAATACGCCCTCGTACCTCTTGCATCGTCGCAATGAAGTCAGCCGAGAAGATATGGGCTAGGGCAGGGTTCACAACGAAATCGATAACCTCCGCGTTAGCCCCAGCATAGACCGGTCGGCCACCTAGTTCACCGGACTCCCAGGAAAGTGCGATCTCCAGGAATGCCCGTGGAATGCGGATAACCGCGCTACCCAAGATCACTTCTGGTGCAATCTGGTTTTGGTCACGATTCATCCCAAGCGCCCATGCCCTTCCTCCTGATTCGACCACCTCTCGAACAGCTTGAAAAACCCCGAAAGAAGCGGCATCGACATTGTGGATAATAACATCGGCCCCATTACGAAGCTGGGCGATTGCAGCCTCTTTTGCAGCAGCCACATCATCCCAATTTCCAATAAAAGCTTCAAGAACTCTTATGTCCGGATTAATACTCTGGGCACCAGCCTCGAAGGCTCGGAAGGTTCCTTGGACAGGCGGGATCTCAACGCCGCCGACCATACCTAAGATGCCTGACTCACTTACCTGAGCGGCAGCCATGCCTGCAAGATAGCTAGCCTCCTCTAACTCGAAGATCAGCGGGATGACATTTTCCGAGTACCTACCTCCACCACTTACAACGAACGTAGTGTTGGGAAATTGCTGACCTGCTCGTATTGCAGCGTCTTGGTACTCAAACCCATGCGCAAAAACTAAATCGTACCCTGACGAAGCATATGATAGGAACGCCTCGTCAAACTCGGCCGGAGTCCGGGTTTGTTGGTGACTAACCTCGGCCCCGAGAGAATCACGAAGAAGGAGTAATCCTTCATAAGCACCAGCATACCAACCAGCATCGCTAACCGGACCTGCAGTGAGTAGCGCTGCACGCAGTTGAACCTCCTCGAGTCCCATCGCTCGCCTATCGGAGTTCTCCGGAGCGGTACAAGCCGATACGGTTGCATTTGTTATGAGTAAGGCAGTCAGGATGAACCGGTGCATGAGCATGTCCTACTAAAAGAGCGTGTGCGGAGATTCTCTAGTGTAAACCTTTGACTGTTGGGAGTTCAAAGCGCTCGGTATGTTTTGCGCCCGAAATCCAGATTCCATCGGATAGTCAGACACTGATTCTGTCACAACCATCGGAACAGAATTGTTCTAGAAGAAAAGGGAGTGGAGCCCATGGACGCGCAACGTGGCAACTGGAGCTCGAATACAGGGCTCATCCTCGCGGCCACAGGAAGCGCGATAGGCCTCGGTAACCTCTGGAAATTTCCCTTTATTACCTGGGAAAACCGTGGCGGGGCCTTTGTCCTCGTCTACCTGATATGTATAGCCGCCGTAGGCTTGCCAATCATGATGGCGGAGCTGCTCATAGGTCGAAAGACGCAAAAAAGTGCCGTTGGCGCACTTAAGGATGCCGCAGGTCCTATGTGGGGAATCGTCGGAGCCTGGGGCGTACTGTGCGGCTTCATCTTACTCAGTTACTACACTGTTATCGCAGGTTGGTCTCTCTTCTATTTCAGCAAGACAGCCGGATGGATGGTGACTGGCTTCCCGAGTGGTATGGCGATGGGGGATCTCTTTAGCGAACAATCCAGCAATGGCGCCCTTCAACTCGGGCTGTCCATAGGGTTCAGTATCGCCACAGTGTCAGTAGTGTACCTAGGAGTCCAAAAAGGCATTGAGAGGATCGCAAGGACTTTTCTCCCGGTCCTCTTTGTCATTCTCGTTTTGCTACTCGTCTCTGCGCTCCGAATGAGCGGCTCGGGTGAAGCCCTCGCCTTCATTTTTAAGCCTAACTTCAACGAACTCGAGCCAGGCGCGATTCTCGAGGCTCTGGGACATTCCTTCTTTACGCTTTCGTTAGGAATGGGATGCATGGTGACATACGGTTCCTATATCTCAAAGACTCAGTCTGTGGTTAAGGCATCAGCAGTGATCGTGCTCCTAGACACAGTGATCGCGCTCCTAGCAACCGTCATCATGTTTTCGGTAATATTCAGTGTCCCTGGCATGGAAGAGCAGGTTGGTGGATCTACGGTGGGTATGCTCTTCATCTCACTCCCTGAGTTGTTCTTCACCGAGGTTCCTCTTGGACGCTTCCTGGGACCGCTTTTCTATGTGCTTGTTGCGCTTGCTGCTCTCACATCGACGATATCACTGCTCGAAGTCGTCGCAAGTTACGTGATCGATGAGCATGGCATAGCTAGGCAAAAAGCAACATTAATGTGCGGTGGTGCTGTTTTCATATTCACCATCCTCGCCGCCGTATCTTTTGGTGCTGTTTCAGGTGTATCGAATCTTGTCGTCCCAGGTGCAATAGGAGAGACACTTTTTGGGGGCAAAGTTGGCTGGTTCTCTATGGCAGACCATTTCGTCTCGAACTGGATGCTGCCGACCGGTGGGTTCGCAGTAACGATCGCTGCAGGTTGGTTTATGACCAGAAAAGACACCATGAACGAACTCGTGGATGGTACACAGCCCAGTTGGTTTCGGTATGGGGCTTGGCGTTTTTTCATTCGTTTCGTAGCACCAACCGCTGTAGCCGCTATCATTATTGCGGTAATGATCTTTGGGGTGGACTTCAGTTGATGCTGAACTAGTTGGCTGAGTAGGAACGACCAACAAGTAACAGCAGATCGGGCTCTCAGGTACATATCTCTGATTCAGCCGGACGATTGGATATCAGCCCCTTTGCGACTCTCGGTCCCGAGGGCACATTCTAGCTTGGTCCCACTAAGACAGGCACATGATTGAAGACCTCTTGAATAGGCATATCGAGAAACGACCTGCGACCCTCAAGTTTCAAGGCCGTATTCTCTATCTGTTGGATGATGCCGAACGCATGAGAGGGCAATTGTACGAAGGCATCGATATTCAACACCCGCACGACTATATGAACCTGCTGCGCGACCAAATCTCTACAGACGAGATCACACCAGCGTATATCTGTTTCTTCTATGACGAAACGCTTGGGGATTTCCCGTATTTGGGCCTGCGCACCACGAATCAAACCACCAACGAGACAGAGTACCCTGTGGAGCGTAATGCTGTGCGTAATGGAGGCTTTGTCTGCTCTGTTGCTGGTAAGAGACGCGGCAAAGGAAGTAGTCGTGAGGCAAGTCCTTATGCTGAACTCCACGCAGGCATCAAGGTCGTTATCGCGGAGAGCATCGAGCGTATTTACGACGAAAACTGTCAGAATTTAGGGCTCTTAACGTCAACTGACTTTGGGGTTATTGACCGGATCATGGCCGGTGAGGAGATCCCGCTCACAGAATTCACTAAGGGCAAAGACGACATTACCCGCCAGATCATTGAGTATGGCGGACTCTTTGAGTTCAATGTCGCACGGCTCCAGGGCAGTGTGACCATCCCATCGGCTGCATGCGCACAGGAGCAAGCTGTATCAACTCGCCCGATGACTGTCGCGGAGAAAATTTTCGCTTCGCATCTGGTTACCGATGCTGGAAAGGGTGAGGTGGGTGTTCCGTGGGTTGAGCCAGGAGACAGTGGTTTCTTTCTTACCGACATCCGGTTTAGCCATGAATATGTGACTCCGATGGCTTCAATTTTTTTCGAAAACAAAGTTGGAACGGACGCCAAAGTCCTAGATCCGGCTTCCATGCTCTTCTTTCGAGACCATTTAACGTTTCTGTCCCAGGTGATGAGCCAAGAACGGATCGAAGATGGTCTGCTTGACGTGGCAAATGAACTCGAGGTGAAACAGCGTGAGTTCAGCGAAAAACAGGGCGTGAAGCTATATGGCGAACAGATGGGCCACCGACTCGGTTCGCAGGCTATCTGTCACTCAAAAATCCTCGAAGAGTACGCGGAGCCAGGTATGCTCATAGTGGGCACTGACTCTCACACACCGCACGCGGGTGCCATCGGTTCACTCGCTTTCGGTATCGGAACGACAGCAATCTTCAACTCTTGGTTCACAAAGGACGTGCGCTTGAACGTACCCCCGTCTTTCAAAGTTGAGATACGGGGAACCCCGGCACCAAATGTTACCGCAAAAGACTATATGCTTGAGATTCTGAGACACCCATACATACGCGATGGACACGCGATTGGGCAGATTATTGAGTATGCGGGCCCTGCTGTGGAGGAACTCAGCATTGATGAACGCGCAACCATGACCAACATGGCCGCGGAAGTTGGAGCGTTTACTGGTATCATCGCAGCGGATGAAAAATCGGTCCAATTCATGGTTGATGAGCGTGGCATGGATCGAGTTCATGCACAAAGACTCACGCAGGGTATGCAGAGTGATCCTGCAGCGGAGTACGTGACAACCATAGAGATCGATGCCTCAACGATCCGTCCCATGGCAGCCTTGCCCAATGATCCGGGCAACGGGGTCTATATCGACGAACTTGGTGAAGAACCCATCCGTATCGATATAGCGTACGCCGGATCCTGTACTGCTGGAAAGAAGGAGGACATGGACATGTATGCTCGTGTCCTCGGTGAAGCTGATTCACAAGGATTGAAGATCCACCCGGACGTAAAAGCGTACATCCAATGCGGCTCGACAGAGGTACGCAAGTACTGTGATGAAAAAGGCTATATGACCCTGTTTGACCGCATGGGAGCGGCATTCATTGAACCGGGATGCGGTGCATGTATCGCCGCCGGTCCAGGAGTCACAAACTCACCCGATGAAGTTTCGATATCATCGCAAAACCGGAATTTCCCGGGACGTTCAGGACCGGGTAATCTTTATCTGGGCTCACCCTATTCAGTTGCCGCGAGTGCGGTAGTGGGGTACGTGACCAGTTGGACACCAGGACAAGAGTTCAAGCAGGTCAGTGCGCGGAAACTCTCAACAGTGTAAGCCTACTACAGGCTATTGGATCGATGGTCGCTGCAGGACTCGAACCTGCGACATCTACGATGTGAACGTAGCGCTCTACCAGCTGAGCTAAGCGACCAATACCCCCACGGGGACTCGAACCCCGGTCTTCGCCGTGAGAGGGCGATATCCTAGGCCACTAGACGATGGGGGCGCTGCGACCCTCCCGGTTTCGAGAGGGCCAAGATCTTACAGAGGCCTATCAGACAGCGTCAACCCCTCACCCTGATAGGCGTCCCTTCAGGATAATGAGTGTACTTTTCACCGAATCCAGAGTAAACTCGCATATCACTTCTAACTTATTACACTGCAATCATTTGGTCTGATTCATAGGACAGAGATGGCTAGCAAGCTCAATACGGAATCCATTCGGGGATGGCTCGATGGCCGCAAAGGATGGAAGCGTCGTTCAAACCAAATAATTAAGAATTTCCGTTTTACTTCCTTCAGAGACACCATTGTCTTCGTGAACCGGGTTGCGACTCTGGCGGACACTCACGATCACCACCCCAATATCGATATCCGATACGACAACGTCACAATTACGCTTTCCACACATGATGCAGGCGGAATCACCGAGAAAGATTTGGCTCTCGCTGAACAAATAGATTTTTCGACTTCATCGAATTAAAGGCCTATAGGATAAGGCGGGGTCCGGCCAACTATACTTCTTCCGGATTGATCTCTAGCACGTCTCTAAGAGCATCCAAAGCGAAGTCGGGGGCCTCTGCTAAAAGTTCCTCAGGGTTGAATGGGCCCCATAGTGCCGCAGCCGTTCGCGTCCCCGCCCCTTTCCCAGCCTGGATATCGAAGGGTGAGTCACCGACAAACACAACGCCATCTGGTTCGAGTCCGAGCTTACTAAGAGCCAGATTGACTGATTCAGGATGCGGCTTAGGCCGCTGTACTTGATTTGCACAAACGACGAGGTCCACTGCCTTCCATAGACCGCAGCACTCGAGTGTTCTCTTTGCGATACCGGTCCGCTTGCTCGTGACAACCGCGATCTTTGTTCCACGCCTTCGTAGCGCTCCCAAAACCGAAGATGCTCCTGGAAATGAGCTTACCATTTCATCATGCACGATGTCTTGATACGCGATATAGGTCTGTCGCATCAACTCGGCTTCCTCCTCACTCCGAGCAAAGCCCCTCATCTGCACTGGAAGTGGTATCCCTAGGGTAGCCACGACATCCGCATCAGGGAGTGATTGGCCAAAATGTTTTTTCGTGGCAAAGCGGAAGCACTTCAGGATTAATTCGACGGTGTCTGCCAACGTACCGTCAAGATCGAAAAAAACGCCGGACCAAATACCATTCGGTTTAGATTTCGTCAATGGATCTTCTGGATAATAGACGATAGCACACCCAACGAATGGGTTGCTTGATCCTCAGTTAAGAACACAGATGGAGTAAGCTCCACCACATGACCGTGTTCCCCGGCAGGTAGGAGAATCAAACCCTGAGCAAGTGCAGCTTCTGCTACCCGTACCGCACCCCCTTTCCATGGTGATCCGTCGTCTGTGACGAGTTCGATCCCGATCATGAGACCACATCCACGCACCTCTGAAACCCTTTTAGCACCCCTTAGGGAGTCTTGCAATTCGCTAAGCAGTTGCGATCCAAGGAGCTCTGCACGCTCCGGAACGTCCAAGTGCTCAACGATATCGAGCACAGCTAATGCGGTGGCACATGAGAGAGGGTTCCCCAGGAACGTGCTGGTGTGAATCGCTTCTCCATCATTTTCAGGCCAAGCAGACAGCACTGACTGTGAACTGAGGCACGCCGAAAGCGGTAAGCCACCACCAAAGACCTTGCCTATACACACGATATCTGGACGAAGTCCTAATCGCTCAGATGCTAGCATTGAGCCACAACGTCCAAGTCCGGTGAAGATCTCATCAGCGATAACCATCGCCCCCTCCTCCATCGCCATATCCGATAGAGCTGCCATAAAGCCATCAGGAGGAATTCTTACTCCGGCCCTACCCTGCACAGGTTCCACGATGACAGCACCGATCGGATCCCCATTGGGTGCCCCCTGCTGAAAGGCTGCTCGCAGCAATCCTAGGGTTTCGTCCGCAGCCACCCGCGAAACGTCATTGCATTCAGGAAAGGGGGCAAAGCTCACTCCCTTATACAACTGGTCCTCAAAGTATGAACGGAAGTGGGCTCGGTCCGTGACCGCAAGCGCCCCCATAGTAAGGCCATGATATCCTCCCCTGAACGCAACAATGCCTGGTTTACCCGTAGCGATCCGGGCGGTCTTGAGCGCCACCTCAACAGCCTCCGACCCGGTCGTCGTAAGTACTGCCTGCGCGTCAACCCAGGGTGCGATCCTACATAAGCGCTCTATCAGTTCGACCTTTCTAACAGGCGGATGGATATCACCCATCCCATGTATCAGTTCTTCTCCCTGGGCCTGGAGAGCGTGAACAACCCTTGGGTGTGCATGTCCAATGAGAGCAACTCCGAACGCCCCACTCAGGTCGACGTACAAGTTGTGGTCAACATCCCGGACATTCGACCCGCTCGCTTCCTTCCAGAAGATCGGCCAACCAACGTCGAAATAGGTGATATTGCGGGACTCTACACTCCTTAGGCGCTTTGCTAGACGGCGGGAAACTTCGCCTGGAGGATTCGTAATGATGTCAGGTAGCAGGGATCCAAAAAGAGGCTCAGCTACTGTCACTCGACCTCGTCTTTGAGCAGCGCTTGAGCGGGCATCCCCATTGCATGGTACCCCTTATCGACATGGAGCGTCTCCCCTGTGATGCCCGCGGCAAGAGGAGAGCAAAGAAATGCTGCGGCATGTCCAACGTCGTCCGCGGTGTTCACCTCTGGCAGTGCTGCGTTGTCTCGATAGTAGTCAACCAAACGATCGATCGTTCCGATCGCGCTGGCAGCGCGACTAGCGAGCGGGCCAGCACTGATGGTGTTCACACGGACACCAAATTTTCGACCCGCCTCAAAAGCAAGCAGGCGCGTATCGCTTTCCAATGCGGCCTTCGCCGAACTCATGCCTCCTCCATATCCTGGCACAACTCGCTCTGCAGCCAGATAGGAGAGCGATACTAGGGCACCATCGTTGTTCATAAGTGGTCCAAGTCGCTGCGCCATACTCACCATTGAATAGGCACTCGAACTAATTGCTGCGAGATATCCAGCGCGACTCGTTTCGATGAGGGGGTTTCTGACTTCAGGTCCGTTCGCAAGCGAGTGTACAACGATATCTAAACAGCGTTCTCCGAAGTCAGCTTGCACCTGATCCGCAACACCCTGAATCGTGTAGCCTTCCAGATCAACATACCGCTTGTCCTCCCTTACATGCTCAGGTACATCATCAGCTGTGTCGAAGGCCGCGTCCAAAGGATAGATCTTCTCAAACTCAATCTCTCCTCCGCCCGGAAGAGACATGTCAAGCTTTCCCCGCTCAAGACTGCGAGTAAAGATCCTGAGGACTGGTGGCCATGTGCCCACGCATATTGAGGCACCAGCAGCTGCAAGCGCCCGCACAATTGCCCACCCGTACCCTCTGTCATCGGCAACGCCCGCTATGAAGGCGCGCTTGCCGGAAAGATCGATCGAAAGCATTCAGACAAGCTCCTGGGATTATCAATCTACTCTGAAAACCTTCTTTCCCTGCCAAAAGAAGCTACCCAGCCCTAGCGTAAGAGCCTACCCCTAAGGCGGTCGCGACAGTTCAACTCTGCTAAACTCAGCCTATATAAGCCACCAACCCATCCCGATATACGCCGTTAGCAGCAATGCCCCCTCCCATCGTTTGATCTGCCATCCATTTCTAAGAATTGGCAAGAGGAGCAGGGACATAAGAACAACTCCAGCTAACTCTCGTGAAAGCACCGTTTCGGGGATCATTATCGGCTGAACTATTGCTGTAGTTCCAAATATCGCAGTCAGGTTAAAGATGTTTGAGCCGATGATGTTTCCAACGGCAATATCAACCTCCTGGCGCATCGCAGCGACCAGCGATGTAGCTAGTTCGGGCAGCGATGTACCAACCGCCACTACAGTTAACCCAATGATCACCTCTGAAATACCAAGTGCGGAGGCAACTTCTACCGCACCCTCAACGATGCAGTATCCGCCTAACACGAGGAACGCGGAACCTACGGCAACCTGTCCGATGTCCTTGAAATTCAGAAGCGAGGCCGCCCCTTCTGAAGTCGCCATCGAGTCTCTCGGACCATGCGAGCTCTTGATTTCCTCAGAGTGACCAGACCGGAAAACCCAGACTAGATAAGCCAGCAATACCAAAAGGAGCATGAAGCCATCCGTCCGGCTCAACACACGATCAAATGCAATCGGATAAATGGCGAATGTTATCAACAGCATTACGGGCATTTCGCGCCACACGACCCTGTGCTTGACTTCCAGAGGGTGGATGAGTGAGGTGAGCCCCAAGATGAGACCTATGTTGGCCAGGTTAGAGCCCATCACGTTCCCAATTGCCAGGCCAGGATTACCCTGAAGTGCAGCTACCAAGCACACGACTAACTCCGGTGCAGACGTCCCTAGGGACACAACTGTTAGGCCAACTACTATAGGGCTAACACCCAGTGAACTCGCCAATCTTGAAGCTCCCCGGACAAGCCATACTGCACCGAAGTACAGCACCACTATTCCAGAAATCAGCACAGCAAGATCCGGCATCAGTCCTGACAAATTCTCCCCCTACTTGGTCGCTCCCCACAATCCTCACCCATAGCCCTGGTAGCAGTTGGGCCCTCTGAATACGATAACCCTGTTTTCTCAGAGCAAAATGGGTACCAGCCTAGTTCTTCCAAGGTCCCCAGAGAATGGTGGACTCAGCCAACTGAGGTACGTCGTCGTCCCTCATCTATTACCGGAGAGTGAGCTCTTTTATGGAACGTCAACTTCACCACCCATTGAAACCACCTTTGCAACAAACTCCCTAAAATTGAGAATTACTACTTCTAGCCGCTCTGCTTTTTCTCGTTTCGAGCCCGCATTCTCCCCCACAACCACAAAATCAGTCTTCGCGGACACACTGATTGCAGTGCGCCCGCCAACCGCTCTCCACGCTGCTTCAGCGGATGTCCGTGGGATAGGAAGTGCACCAGTGAACACAGCCGTACCTGCAGATGGAAAACCTCTGTCCGCGGGCACGGATGCCACTGGCTCAACACCACGTGCGAGAATGGCATCTATCGCTGACCTATTCCGTTCATCCTCTAGGAAGGCTGTTATCACCTCGCTCATTTTCGGCCCTATGCCATCTATCTGCTCCAACTCCTCTGCCGTAGCTCCAAGTATTGCTGCGATGCTACCGAAGTATCCTGAGAGATCCCTAGCAACAGCCGTACCTACTTCTGGAATGCCCAGTGCGATCAAGAACTGTGGGAGATCAGGCGCCTTCTTTGATTGAATCGCTTCTACCAAAGAGGCCGCAGATTTTTCAGCGAAGCCTTCGTATTCTACAAGCTGCTCAGGAGATATATCGAATAATTCCGCTAGGCTGCTCACCAATCCTTCGGTAACAAGTAAAGCAGCTGTCTCTTCCCCAAGCCCCTCGATATCTAAGGCAGATCTAGAAGCTAGGTGTATGATGCGGCCCTGGAGTTGAGCCGAACATCCAAATCGATTGGGGCACTTTATGCGCGGACCTTCCTCCTGCACTGGCGTACTGCATACAGGACACTCCGTCGGCATCTCAAATGGGCGAGCTCGATCCTTTTCATGTGCAATCACTTCCACGACCTGAGGTATCACGTCCCCAGCTCGCTGGATACGTACCGTATCCCCTTCACGTAGATCCTTCCGGCGAAGCTCCTCTCTATTATGAAGAGACGCTCGAGATACGGTAACGCCACCAACCACTACGGGATCTAGCACAGCAACCGGCGTAATCACCCCTGTGCGGCCAACGTTGACCTCAATTTTATCAATCCGGGTGACCTCCTGCCGTGGCTTAAACTTGAAGGCCAAGGCCCATCGAGGATGATGTGAAGTAACACCTATCGCCGAGCGAGCTGAAAGGTCGTCCAGTTTGATTACGATCCCATCAATCTCATAATCCAAACCTTCACGATCGGCAGCAAACCCGGCGTGGTATTCAAGAATATCTTCGACCGTTCTTCCTCTTTGTATGCGGTCAGGAACCTTAAATCCCCAATGCCGGATTGCTTCTATACCGTCTGTATCACTCTTAAACCCAGAACCCTCTATTGCGAGAATATCATAGACTAAGAGATCCAGCTTCCGAGATGCGGTGACATGCGAATCAAGTTGGCGTACTGAGCCAGCGGCAGAGTTCCTGGGGGACGCATAAGGTTGGCCACCGGCCTCAACCAAACGAGCGTTGAAGGCTTGAAACTCTGAGATGTACATGATCACCTCACCCCTTACAGAAAGCAGCTCGGGTGCAACTCGATCCTCAGTACGAAGTCGCAGTGGAACCGACGAAATCGTTCGGATGTTATCCGTGACCTGCTCACCCTCACGTCCGTTCCCTCGGGTAACTGCCCGGGTTAGCACGCCGTCCTCGTATACGAGTTCGATCGAGGCACCGTCTAGCTTTGGCTCGATGACGTATGTGGGCTCATGACCCTCTCCAAGTGCCTTACGAATCCTATCGTCAAAGCGACGAAGTTCATCGACGTCTTGTGTCGAATCGAGAGATAGCATTGGAGCTGTGTGAGCTACTGTTTTGAACTTACTTTGGGGTTCAGCACCAACACGCTGAGTCGGCGAATCAAGTGAGCAAAGCTCAGGATGATTATTTTCTAGCTCTAGTAAACGCTTGAAGAGCCGGTCGTACTCAGTATCGCTGATCTCCGGTCGTGCTTCGACGTAGTAACTATGGGCATGGTGGTGCAGTTCTTCGCGCAAACGCTCTGCCTCGGCGCGTGCGCTCTCGAATCCCAACGTACCTTGGTCGGTCAAACCAGCTCTCTGCTCATATGTGCGTCTGACTTCGGGTATAGCTCAATAGCCGAAAGAGTATCAATAATAGTCATTCGGACCCCTTAGGGGACCCAGAATAAGGATCACAGAAGATGGCTAGACTAAAGCAAGCAACAATCACAGCCCTCGGTATCCTCTTGATTCCGGTCTACCCAAACCCGGGAAGTGCTCAGCTCATAGGCTCAAATGAGGTACTGGAATGGCAATCGCCCCCGCCAGACCATCGTATTTCGTACGGCCCGGGACCCCAGCAATTTGGCAATCTACGGCTTCCGACGGGTGCTAGCCCACATCCTATAGTCGTGTTCATTCACGGTGGCTGCTGGTTATCGGCCTTCGACATACAACACGTAGGGCAAGCTGAGGTCGCCATAACCGAGGCTGGTTATGCAGTGTGGAGCATCGAATATCGGCGACTTGGTGACGAGGGAGGTGGCTGGCCGAGCACATATCTTGACGTGGGACAAGGGATCGATCATCTCCGCGAAATTGCAGAACCGTATAGTCTAGACCTAAGCCGGGTGGTTGTTGCAGGACACTCAGCAGGAGGGGCACTCGCTTTATGGGCTGCGGCTCGAGGCAAGGTCGATGACCAGAGCGTCCTATACACTCCCAAGCCACTTCCCGTGCAAGCAGTATTCGCATTGGCCCCGGCGGCAGATTTGGAAGGGCTCGAAGAACGCGGGTCGTGCGGCAACGCAGTCGGACGTCTCATGGGGGGAACACCCGCGGAGCACCCTGAGCGATACCAGGCTGCTTCTCCCATGCAGCTTGCTCCGATTTCCGTGCCACAAACGCTCCTTGTCGGCGGACAAGACTTCGTTTGGGCACCCCCTGGGCGGTCCTACTACCACCGTGCCATAACAGTAGGAACACAGGATGTTCGAATCGTCGACCTCCCAGACTCTGGCCACTTTGAGATGGTCTCACCATCCACAACAACCTGGCCATTGGTGATATCCGCACTCGAGGAAGTCTTCAAATCCATGACACCTCTTGGCGAATGGGACAAACAGGTTCGATAATATCAGCCTACAACACTCGGTCAGGTTATGAAAACCGGTTCGGAGGTATCATGAATAAGCACCTTGCTCTACTTCACATCTCACTGGCAGTGATTACCACGTTAGTGGTCACAGATTCTGTCGTCGCGCAAACGGATGTGAATGACTTAGCGATCGAACGCCTAGAAAACGGGATGGAAGTCACCACTCTTCGGCGCGCCGACGAAGGAGATGGGCCACATGAACGGCTCATTCTTCGTGGCGCGACAATCATTGATGGCACAGGTGCGCCTCCGATGGGTCCCGTGGACATAGTCATCGAAGGAGATCGGATCGTAGAAGTCAAACCGGTTGGCTTCCCCATGGCCCCAATCAACGAACAACGTCGGCCCCAGAATGCCACTAAGGAATTGGACTTCTCTGGCATGTATGTATTGCCTGGGCTAATCGATATGCATGCTCACACCGGGGGCGGAGGGAAGGCTCCACAGCCTGAGTACACATACAAGCTGTGGATGGGGAATGGCATTACGACTTCACGTGGGGTCGGCCATGGTGAAATGATGTGGGCCCTCGGTGAAAAAGCAGCATCTGATCGAAATGAGATCGTGGCACCCCGAATGTTCACTTATGCTCGGCCAGGAGAGGGTTGGGACCGCGGGTCGGTCGACAGCCCCGAGAAGGCTCGAGAGTGGGTACGCTATGCCGCTAATGTAGATGTCGAAGGCGCTCACATAGATGGCCTAAAACTGACCTCCTACCCCCCGGACATTATGGAAGCGCTTATCGATGAGGCGCATAAGCACGGCCTGGGCACGGTCGCGCACCTAGCCCAAACGGGTGTCTCGCGGATGAACGCACTCGATGCTGCACGTCTTGGGCTAGATATGATGACCCATTACTACGGGCTGTTCGAAGCCCTATTTGACGATCGAACCATTCAGGACTTTCCGAACGACTACAACTACAACAACGAGCAGCACCGCTTTGGACAGGTCGGACGGCTATGGTATCAATCAGCGGATCGCGGATCTGAGACATGGAATGCCCTCATTGAAGAATTCCTTGATCTTGATTTTGGTCTCGACCCAACTATGACGATATACGAAGCAAGTAGGGATGTGATGCGTGCCCGGGAGGCGGAGTGGCACGAAGAATACACACTACCTAGCCAGTGGGATTTCTATCAACCTAGCCGCGAAGCTCACGGATCATACTGGTATTACTGGACTAGTGAGGATGAGTATCACTGGAACAAGTTCTACGAAAAATGGATGCAATTCCTGAACGACTATAAGAACCGGGGCGGAATCGTCACTACAGGATCTGACTCCGGTTTTATATATAAGCTTTATGGCTTTGATTACGTCCGGGAACTCGAACTTCTCCGCGAAGCAGGGTTTAGCCCGCTCGAAGTCATCCGTGCTGCGACCTATCATGGCGCACTGCAACTCCACAAGCCGAAGGGGATGGAGAATGACCTCCAGTTTGGAGTGATCCAAGCCGGCTTAAAAGCAGATTTGATTGTGGTTGATAAGAATCCACTGGCAAACTTAAAAGTGCTCTACGGTACCGGTGCACCTATGCTTAACGATGACACTGGTAAACTCGAACGCGTGGGCGGCATCAGCTATACGATCAAAGATGGAATCGTTTATGACGCGAAAAAACTGCTGGAGGATGTGCGTCGTATGGTTGCCGATGCCAAAGCTCGATCGATTACCGATCACGAGGAGCCAAACTAACCTACTGATCAATGCACTATAGGGTTGGATGACATACTTCCAGCTCGTTGCCTCTAGAACACTATGACTGACACAGGTTATCAGTGAATCTGGCCAAGATCAGGGATGACACCCCGGGGTGTAAACAGCGGATTCATCTGAATAATGCAGGGGCCTCACTCATGCCCCGAAGCGTTATTGAGACAGTGGAGTCCCACTTCCAACTCGAGGCGAATATCGGTGGTTATGAAGCTGAGTCAGAGGCTGCCGACCAAATCGCCATGGCGTATGAGCATGTCTCAACACTACTTGGCACGACCCCTTTCAATATTGCTTTCAGTGAGCATGCAACCGCTTCCTTTGTTGCTGCAATTTCCTCAGTTCCGTTTGTATCCGGCGATGTAGTGCTCACAACCGTCAATGATTACGTCTCGAACCAAATTCAATACCTCGCCCTCGCACAAAGATTTGGAGTTCAAGTAGTTCGTGCACCCGAAGCACCGGAGGGGGGAGTAGACTTAGTCGAGATAGAAGCGCTGATCCACCGACTGCGCCCCAAGCTGGTAGCTGTCACGCACATTCCAACGAACTCCGGACTAGTTCAAAATGTTGAAGCGATCGGAGTAATGTGCCGAGCTGAGGACATTCTATACCTCGTTGATGGTTGCCAGTCGATTGGTCAGATGCCCGTCGATGTTCAGGCGATCGGGTGCGATTATTTTTCCGCCACAGCGAGAAAGTACCTTCGCGGACCACGTGGTGCGGGCTTTCTCTATATTTCAGATCGCGTTCTAGCCCTCGGCTATGAACCACTGTTCCCCGACTTACGAGGAGCTGATTGGATCGCACCTGACATGTACCAACCGGCTCCCGACGCGAAACGTTTCGAGACCTGGGAGTTCGCTTGGGGGCTCGTACGGGGAACTGGGGAAGCAGCTCGTTATGCACTCGACATCGGAATAGAGCCAATCCGTGACCGGGCATGGAAACTCGCGGATCACCTCCGATCACTCCTGAATCAGCATGACAAAGTGACAGTCTTAGATCGTGGTGAAGTACTCGGTGCAACAGTCACGGCTTCAGTGGATGGATGGGCACCAACAGACCTGGTTCGAGAACTGCGCGAACAAGGCATTAATACGACCGGCCAGGAGAGCATTGACGCCATCATCGATTATACAGCGAAGGGTGTGGATGGGTCTCTCCGTATTTCGCCTCATTACTTCAATACTGAAGAGGAACTGAGCGTTTTTATTAGCTCACTCGATGAGATAATTCGGTAACCTTTGAAGAAAAACAGACTATCTCTTGTAGTCGTAGTCATCTAGAGTGCTATCCAGTTAACTATCAGAGGTCCGTGTGGGACCAGGTGAATGCTAAAGTGACGAAACGTGCCGGTTGGATATTGTTGATCGTAGGATGGATTATTCTGACAGCTTTCGGAGCGTATGCTTTCTTTACGGATTTTGAAGTAGATAACTGGGAGAAATGGGGTGCAGGGCTGCTTTGGGCTGGGATCCTCACACTTTTCACGACAGTAATTTGGGAACGTTATAAGGAATCGGGAAATGACCCCTACAAGGATGTACAAAGATGATCATAGTCACTACGGAACACGTATCTGGCCAACAGGAGACCACATCCTTGGGGTTGGTTCGAGGTAGTTCAATTAGGGCACGGCACATAGGAAAGGATATCATGGCTGGGTTTCGAAATATTGCTGGTGGAGAAGTCCACGAGTACAGCAAGCTGCTCGGAGAATCTCGGGAGCAGGCGATAGACCGCATGATTGAAGAAGCAGAAGCCTTGGGCGCAGATGCAATAATCGGAGTCCGTTTTCAGACGTCTATGGTGATGCAAGGAGCTGCTGAGATGCTCTGCTATGGAACCGCAGTAAAGTTGGAAGCTGCTTTTTAGAAAAATCCTAAAAATCGGCTATACGAATGTTATGAACCTCCTGACGAAGAAGCTCTTTAGGGCTTCGAGAAGCATCACTACTTGGATCATCGTGGCCATCTCATCCGGGTGTGCTACACTTGGAGGGCCTTCAGGTGGAGATGTTCGAGCTGCGGTCGATGCCATCCTAGACACCTCTCCCCTAGATCAAGTGCACTTCGGTGTCTTAGCCGTAGACGGGCGAACAGGTCGCGTCCTGTATTCCAGAAATGCCCATCAAAAGTTCGTGCCGGCTTCTAACCAAAAAATCCTTGTCACAGCAACTTCTATTTCGCTTCTTGGACCAAACTACCGTTACGGGACTGAGGTTTGGGCTACAGGATCCGTTATAGGGTCACTCTTGGATGGGGATCTAGTTATCCTCGCTTCCGGAGACCCGTCGATGTCTGATCGATACTGGGAATCTGGAGAAGCAGCGTTAGCCGCTATCGCCGACAGTCTGTATCAAAAAGGACTTCGAAATGTTGCAGGCTCAGTCTTCGTCGATGTCTCTGCTTGGGATTCCACTACAGTGGGCCCTACCTGGGAAGTAGAAGATCTGAGATTTCCGCACGGAGCAACCGGAGGAGCGTTCGCCATTGATGAGGGTGAAATCTCGGTGATCATCAAGGCTGGGCCAGCAGTTGGGTCTCCTGCAAGCCTAGAATGGTTCCCTAGGGGGACGCCTGATTATGTGCGGGCTCGTGTTACCACGGTCCCGCCGGATAGTGGTCTGCAGGTCCGTTCCAATTATCTGCCGGAGACCCGCCACCTTGAACTGACCGGACAAATCGAGTTGTACGAGACCGATACTCTGACGTTCGCTCTTCGAGATCCTATTCGCCAAGCAACTGCCGCACTCGGTACCGCGATCGAACAAGCCGGTATCAAGTTGCAGAGCGGGGCCCAAGTTGCATGGAGTGAAGGTTACAGGGTCGGACGTGGCTGCCTATCCGGATCTGTGAGAGAATGTCCTAACGCTGGACCAATTTTGATGCTTGAGTCTCCCCCGCTCTCCGAACTTATCGCCGGTATCCTGAAGCCAAGCCAAAACTGGATGACTGAGCAACTTATCAGGACGCTTGGAGCCGAATTGGGAGAGGAGGGCAGTTGGTCAGAGGGAGTTGCCGTTATGAGTGAATTCCTTACAGAAGTGGTTGGAATAGATAGTCTCGATATTTCGCTGAGAGATGGCTCGGGATTATCGAGGTATAATCTTGTGACACCCCGGGCACTCGTGCGGATTCTTCAATACCTGTCCTCTGATCAAAACAATGGCACCTACCGCTCTGCACTAGCCACACCGGGGGAAGAAGACTCTACACTTCAAGAACGACTCTCTGACCTTAAGGGCCGTGTTTTCGCGAAAACAGGAACACTTTCAAATGTAACTTCGCTTTCTGGGTACCTGACCCAGGACGACGGAAGCGAGGTGATTTTCTCTATATTATCAAATGGATCAGGCCTCCCATCCGAACAAGTCAGAGGCGCCATTGATGATATCGTACGGATCCTAGCTAGATGAAATCACAATTCAGGATAAGCTGTCTCCTGGTCATGATTTGGCAATGATGAACAAAGGCGAGTCACAGAACCGGTGGCGCGGAGTCACCACAATCGCACTCATGTTTCTGATGTCCTGTTTCTTCAGCACTCGCACAGGCCAACCCTCCCCTGCCTCAGCGAACGCACCTGAAGCGGAATTTTCATCAGCGCGTGCGATGTCGATCCTTGTTGAAATTGCGAGCCAAGCGCATCCACCGGGCTCACCAGAACACGAACGAGTCCGCGGTTATCTAGTCGACCGCCTCACCACCCTCGGCTTCGATCCAGAAATCCAAACCTCAACGAGTTCATTTCAGCGGCGGACGATGGCCCGGACCGCTACCGTCAGAAACGTGATCGCGCGGCTACCTGGTACGGCATCCACCGGGGCTATCTTGATCACCGCTCACTACGATAGCCGGGGTCTCGCTGTAGGAGCAGGAGATGACGGTACGGGCGTTGTCTCGATACTGGAAACGCTAAGAGCAATCCAGGCAGGACCGCCTCTCCGCAATGACGTAATCGTCCTATTTACTGATGCTGAGGAGCTAGGTCTGCTTGGGGCACGAGCTTTCGTGAATGAGCACCGATGGATGGAGGACATTCAACTCGTTCTTTCATTCGAAATGCGGGGCGGGGGTGGCCCGGTAATCATGGTCGAGACTGCAGAAGATAATGGTTGGATAATCGATGCTCTGCAGGCATCTGATCAGTACCCATTCGCCAACGCCATGGCGTACGAAGTGTACCAAAGGATGCCGAACGACACTGATTTCACACCATTTAAGGAGGCTGGCAAACAGGGACTTAACTTCGCGGCAATCGACAAAGGGCACGTCTATCACCAGCAATACGACACACCTGAAAATCTTTCGGAATCGACGCTTCAACACCACGGGCTGCACGCCCTCCATGTCCTACGCTATCTCGGTGATCAAGACCTCGTAAACGTAAACGCACCGGACGTAGTTTATTTTAGCATGCCAGGCCTCGGCTTATTCGTCTACCAGGTGACATGGGTTAAGTGGATTAGTGCCGGACTCATCATCTTGTTTATCCTGGCACTGTTAGTAATGCACCGTTCGAGCGTCCGCCTTTCTGGTGCCCTCATAGGCGCCGGCATCTCTATCGTTGGAGCCTCACTATCCTTCGGTTTTGCTTTACTGCTCCTGAATTGGCTACCGCGTTTTCACCCTGAGGCTGGTAGCCTTCAGGGGTCCTTGTACCACAGAGAGGGTTGGTACGTAATAGCCCTCACTGCTGCCGCATTTACGATTGTGACCGGACTTCACGCCCTAGCTAGGAAGTGGCTAAGTATCCAACAACTGGCTCTCGGCGCCTTAGTCGTGCCATTTGTGGGCGCAATCTTACTAGGGTACATAGCCCCACTCGCCGCAATGAATCTCGAGTGGCCTGTCGCGGCGGCACTAATGTCAGTGTTCTGGGTCACCGTCATGGGTGAACGGACGACAGAAATGCTCGGTTGGTCTCTTGCGATCCTCTTCTCTGTTCCAGTTCTCTCGTTCTTTGTTCCTGTTGCGGAATTGCTCTGGATTGCAATGACCTTCGAATTCGCTCCTTGGCTGGCTGTGTTTATCGCAATTGGCTTCTACCTGTGCCTACCAGCCCTGGACAGTGTCCTTCACTCGAATAGCTGGTGGGCCCCCACGGGAGGTGTAATCGCAGTCGGTGCCGCCCTGGGATTCGGAATTCTCAATTCCCAGACTACGGCAGAGCGTCCGGCACCCTCAACTTTGGTATATGCTTATGAACACGGAACACCTGAAGCTTTTTGGGCAACGACTCCTGTCCTAGACACATTGGACTTGCCTGCTCGTGAATGGGCAATTGAGCGCACTGGCAGTGCCTTCGGGCTGATGCGTGACCTCAGTGTTTTCGGCTATGACTTCGGGGAAGTTCCAGCTGCCGTCGCACCCGTAGTGGATGCTCCTGAACCAGTCATAATCATCGAAACCGATATAACGATAGGTGATATTCGACGTGTGATCATTGGCGTGAGATCACGGATCGGCTCCGAACGCCTCCGCTTCCAGTACGACCCTGCTGAAGACACACGCCTGATCTCCATCAATGGAACGGTCATCAATAATCCCGAAGAACTCACTTGGGCAGATCACTGGGGAATGCCCGCGCCGATGGTCTACCTCGAACTAGAGGTGCCAGCTGGTGACCCGATCAGTTTCGATATCATTGAACACTTGTTGCGTCCAGAAGAACTCTTGGGCCCAGAAGTGTTCTCGAGACCGGATTATCTCGCGCCCGATATCATTCGAGAGAGTGACCGGGCAATGCTCCTTTACCGTTTTCAGGAGCCCCAAGAGACTACCGAAGCAAATAGCCGATGAGATCGTTCTCTCAGGCCTTGGGTCGAGTAGTCCCACTAGTGCTCCTGATAGCCTCTTGTAGTGATGTCCCCGGACACCGGACAACTGTCCAGTTCGAGGTCCCAGTAGACCAGGGTGGATTTTGGTACAAAGGGAATACACATGCACACACAACCATGAGCGATGGCGACTCCCCTCCCGAATACGTTGCTCGCTGGTATAAAGAACATGGTTACGATTTCCTCGTACTTTCTGATCACAACGTTTTCACTGACCCACAAACCCTCTCAGGCATCGTCGATTCCACCTTTTTACTAATACCGGGCGAGGAATTGACATCGAGCTTTGATCAAGCAGCTGTGCACGTGAATGGCCTGAATATCCCATATGCGCTAGAAGCCCGTACATCCACCACTCTCGTCGGTACAATTCAGGCTAATGTCGATGCAATTAGAGAGGTCGAGGGCGTTCCTCACATCAATCACCCAAACTTCCGTTGGTCGTTTGGTGCCAAGGAACTTGCCCAAATAGAGAGGGACCGCCTCCTGGAGATCTCGAACGGGCACCCAACCGTGCACAATGAAGGAGGAGGGGATAGCCCTGGCCTGGAAGAGATCTGGGATATTCTTCTCAGCAACGGCAAGCGAATCTATGGAATCGCAGTAGATGATGCCCACCATTTCCAGGGGGAGTTTGCCCTAGATCGGGCAAATCCCGGTCGGGGATGGGTCACCGTCAAAGCTAGAAATCTAGATGCGATGATGCTAATGGAGGCCCTAGAAGCTGGTCACTTCTACGCCAGCACCGGTGTGGAACTCTCTGATATTGTGATTACACACGACCGCCTCGAAGTACATATCAACCGTGAAAGTGACTTTCGATACACTACCACATTCATTGGGGAGGGTGGCCGGGTCTTGTCTGAGAGCACCCAGAATCCGGCGATATTTGAGCTTGTGACTAATATTCGCTATGTGCGAGCTCGTATACGCGACTCAGCTGGACGAGTTGCTTGGACCCAACCAGTCTTTGTCGCCGAGCACTGAGGGTACAAGGGCTCAGAATCAGAGATAACCCTACCATTCACAGAGCGATCATACTACAAGAACTCCCAGGAATCCTTGCGCCGGCCGTATCCGTCTATTTAACGTCTGGACCGTGATGCGCATCTCATCTACACAAACGAGATGATGTGGTCACATGACAGGGGGAGAAAAACAGGTATGACAAGCCAAGCCAGACGACCGGCCAAGGTGATGGGTGTCCTTGCTGTAACGGCATTAGCCAGTGCATGCGCTGATTCGAGCGGTCCGGACTCCTTCGATGACGAGTTCTTGCTAGATATGGCAGTCATCGCAGCTGATGCTACGCTTGAGGACTTTGGCATTTGGAGTTTGGCATTTGCCTTCCAGCCACGAAGCGCTCCGGATATGGCCGGTGGGAGTATACCTGGTCACCCGGGTGGCCGGCACGGCCCCGGACATCCGCTATCAGGCACCCGCTCAGCTGAGTTTTTCGATGTAGATGGCAACGAACAGACTGAGTATGACTCCCTGACAACCGAGCGTATCGAACACGAAAGTGATGTGAGCGGTGAAGTCAGCCGTGAAGGCTGGACAGCTCAAATCGCCAGAACCCGAAACATCACAGTGACCGGGCTCTCCGGTGAAGAGACACATCGCACCCGGAACGGAGACGGAACCGAAGAGGTAACGAAAAGCCGACATACTGATGAGGGTGCTCGCACCTACCATATGACTGGAGAATTCACATATAACGATGTCGTCGTGCCGATCCCTGGATCAGATCCACGTTATCCGATATCAGGGACCGTCACTCGCAAGGTCAACGCGACCAAAACCAATGGTGACGAAACAAAGACACGCTCTGCTGACATCACCATCACATTTGATGGTGACGAAACGGCTACGATCGTGGTTAATGGCAAAGAGAGAGAGATTGATCTCACTGCCAAACGCGGAAGACACCCCCTGAAACCCAAGAAGAACAGAGGCGGCGGTTAAGCTTTTCAGCCTCGTTCTCTGACCTAGAGAACATTGAGGGCGACAGGCTTTGCCTGCCGCCCTCTTGCTTTTTATGTTTTGAAGCTCAGCTATCCCCGCGTAATACCGCACCCGCCTTACCCATGTACTCCCAGAGTTCCGGGGACGTGTTCATGCCGTGGCTGGACGAAATGTCCTCGCCCCCCTCTGTCTTGTACATATTCCCCAACGATGCTGCGATGGCTTCATCACCTCCAGTGAATTCCTGGATGAGAGCTGCCGACCTGCGTGCCAAATCCTGTACCTCATCACTCGCGGGGTCACACCCCTCTTCCATAGCCGCCTGATAGGCAGCAAAGAGTTCAGTCCACTCTTGCTGGACTGCCTGGATACGTTCTTCGCCAACCTCTCCGGCATGCTCTTCAAGCTGCCCTAGCTGTTCTGGCGTGTAGTATTTCTCGTATATCATAAGGACTTAGTTCCCAGGTTCGAAAAACCCGAAATGCTCGAGCATAAAAAGGCGGACCGCTGACGCTAGTTGAGTCGCGTACACTCGTCGGTTGGCGTCTGTGTCTCGGAGGCCAGGGTATTGGTGCTCAAGTTGGATTCCGCTGATGACTTCTGACAGGCTTCTCGAACCATGCTCCCTCGTATTATAGCCACCAGTCCAGTAGGGATCAGACCCCGGAGATGGGTCCCCCGGACTCGGGATAGAACGCACACCTTCATCCCCCAAGAAGCCCCCGAACGACTTCGGTCCTCGCAGAAGTTCGGAAAACGTTTCTGGAGCATGGCGACCCAGATCACGGATACTCGTTTTCTCGACCATCGTCATATTGTTGAGTGCGTCGTCATTTTGGTTGAGATCTGACCCACTCAGGAGATATCCGATCTCGACCCTCGGGATCGAATGCCCGTGACCATGCATGTCGAAGTACAGTCCCCTGTCGTAGTCGTCGGCGACGAAAACCCGTGCTTCCTTGATCCAGTCCTGGAATTCGTGCCACGCGTTTTCGGCGAATGGATCACCCTGAGCGGCTTCGACGATCTCACGGTTCGGGTCGAGCTTACTGCGGTGCAGACGCGAGAGAATCACATGTGGTGCGTAGCCCGTCGCATCGATGAGCGCATCTCTCAGAGCAAGGCTGAGATCGATTGTGTTGCGATCAGAGCCCGTGGTGCCGTACGTGCGATCCGCCGCCTCTCCGGGCTGCAATGCTCCGCCATGTGGTGCTGAAATCACAACGGGCAACTCACCCGGGATGTACTCAACATAATTGTTTCGGCCGAAGTAGCTTTTGCCGACCTCGTAATTTGAGATAACCTCCGGTACATACACCTCCAGGCGCACACTGCGGCTTGCTTCGCCCACCGAAGCCATCACTGTGGTTGCACCGGTAGACACACCCGTGGTGAGACCATTTTGGTCGATCGTAGCGATTGCGGTGTTCTCAACAGACCAGATGACATTTTGGCCGGAGACCAATTGGCCAGACTCATCGGTTACGGCTGCGAGAAAATCTACAGTGCCGCCCACTCCGACGATCAAACCCCCCTGTGGTTCGATCGCAATGGAAAGCCTGACGACATCTGTACTCGACTCTCCGCACGCTAGCGCCGATAGCAATAACAGAGTTGTTCTGACCCTGCTGAAGAGGACCGGAGGACTATCTATGTTTTTTCGCATATTCACAGTCAGAAATCTCACTACCAGCCCACTGTAAGCTCAAGGGCGAACTGCACTGGCCTTAAGTTGCTCTTGTCGCATAAATCAGGCGAACCTACCCTGCGACCCCGGCCATGACGCCAGATCAGCTCCCAAGAGGCAAGATCACATGAAGAGAGTTCGAGCGAGTCTCATTATCCTCCTTCTTACAGCATTCTCATTTCCAGTATGCCCGCAAGCATTCGCTGCGATAACTCCCGCACTGGTACCTGCTCTCCAGCAGCAAGAGCGTCCGGGTGGCCGAGGAGGTGGACCTAGGGAAGAAAATGACTCGGACGGACCGCGTGAATATTCCGAAGTCATCACTGAGGATGCGATCACTAGCGCCGGCATGTTCGACGTCCACGAAGTAGGTGATGACCTTTTCTTTGAGATCCCGCCATCCGAGCTGGAAAATGAGATGCTCCTCATCCAGCGCACGATGGAATCGACGCTCCAGGATCCGGGCTCTTTCTTCACAGGTGGCCCGCGCCTGATCGTACAATGGGAGCGCCAAAGAGATAGAGTGATCCTGCGTGGTAAGGATTACGACATGATTGCTGACTCCACAGCTGCAATTTGGAGTGTCATCTCAGGATTCCGTAGAGGCCCCGTGCTCGCAACGTTCGACGTTGAAGCATACGGTGCTGATAGTTCAGCGGTCATCGATGTCTCAGATGTGTTCCTTACAAATATTCCCGAACTCAACCCAATAGACGGCCTAAACCGTGGGAGAAGCTGGGTGGAAGACAGCTGGTCTTTCGAGGACGCGGTAAACGTCCAGGTTACTCAAAGTGGTTCAGGCAGCGGTGCCGCTCCTGGTGGACGCGGAGGAGGCCCAGGCAGTGGACGCGGTGGCGGACAAGCCCAAACTCGTTCACAGACAGCCAGGGTCTTCTTCAGCATGGCCCGACTGCCTGAGGAGCCAATGATGCCACGCTGGCATGATGAGCGTGTAGGCTTCAATTCAAGCCGGTCTTACGACTTTACCAGACCGGATAACCGACTGGAGCAGATTCGATTTATTCACCGCTTCAAGTTGGAGAAGCAAAACCCAAACGCTGAAATCTCCGATCCTATCGACCCAATCGTCTATTGGATCGATCCAGCAACACCCGACTGGCTCAAGCCCTGGATCGTTAAGGGTGTGAATGAATGGCAGCCAGCATTTGAGGATGCGGGGTTCAGTAACGCAATCATGGGTCGTGTAGCACCAACCCCTGAAGAGGACCCAAGCTTTTCGATGTATGATGCACGCCATTCTGCGATCTATTGGCGGCCTTCGACCGTAGCAAATGCAACTGGCGGACAAATCGTTGACCCCCGCTCAGGACAAATCCTTAAAGGGGAAGTCAACATGTATCACAACATCATGGAGTTGCAGAAAAACTGGTACTTCATCCAAGTAGGGGCCCTAGATGAGCGCGCTCAATCGCTTCCGATGCCCGACTCTCTTATGGGACGACTGGTCGAATACGTAGTCACCCATGAGATCGGCCACTCGATTGGCTTTCCACACAATATGAAGGCGTCCGCCATGTATCCCGCGGACTCAGTACGAAGTGCCTCCTTCCTGGAAAGGATGGGTGGAAGTCATACCGCGACACTCATGGACTATTCGAGATTCAACTACGTGGCCCAGCCCGAGGACAACATCCCACTGGAATATCTAATCCCCAAGGTTGGCCCTTATGACCACTTCGGTGTGCGTTGGGGATACTCGCCAATTCCGGAAGCTGACACACCCGACGACGAGCTAGAGATACTCAATGGATGGGCGCGTGAGCAGGATCAGTACCCGTGGCTGAGGTTCACAACCGCTGATGCTGCAGGATCTGACCCAGCAGCGCTCACTGAAGCGGTTGGTGATGCTGACGCTGTTAAGTCGACCACATATGGAATGAGGAACCTTGAGCGTGTCATGAGCATGATGCTCGAGGTAACAGAGAAGCCCGGAGAGAGCTATGACGAGCTAGAGAATCTTTATGGGGAAGCCGTGAGCCAGTGGGGACGTTACATGGGCCATGTTACGGCGATTGTCGGGGGCGCTCAGACTCAGGAGAAGTACGGTACAGGCCCAAGATTTGAGCCTGTTGAGAAGGCGCGACAGAGGGAAGCAGTTCAGTATTTGGATGCAGCTGCGTTCCACGTACCTGAGATGTTTCTGAACTCAGATATCTTACGCAGAATTGAACCAGAGGGGGTCGTTGCACGATTCCGCACGCAACAGAATCGCGTTCTAACCAGTCTTCTGAGCCAAGCTCGGCTGGAAAGACTTATTGAGTTCGAAGCACTCGAGACAAGAAATGGTGATGCCTATACCCTCGCAGACCTCATGAGCGATCTGAGCGCAGGAATCTGGAATGAACTCCAAGATCGCACTGTCCAGGTCAACACATACCGTCGCAATGTACAACGAGCCTTCCTAGAGGTGGTCGACAACCGCCTGCACCCGAATGAAGAGGACCTTAACAGCAACTTTAATCCAGCAGCAGCACCGTGGACGTCAGATATTCGTGCCGTGTTGCGCGCAGAACTGGAAGACATAGATCTGCTTGCAGAGCAAGCGCTGGCTCGTACCAGCCAAGACATGACACGCACACACCTCAGAGATGTTCGTTCAGAAATACAGAGGATCTTAGGAGGGAACGGGAACTAGGCTAGCAGATGAAGGCTGCTCTATTCGCAACATGTCTCGGTGATCAGTTCTACGCGGACGCTTGCGCAGACGCAGTGCGACTACTGCGCTACGCAGGGGTCGACGTTGACGTGCCCCAGTCGCAAACCTGCTGCGGCCAGCCTGCCTACAATGCAGGCAGAAGACGCGAAGCGATCCGTATGGCACATCAGACACTGGATACTTTTGACAGCGCGGACTATGTGGTGCTGCCATCGGGAAGCTGCGCCGGCATGCTACGCTGTTTCTATCCAGACCTCTTAAATAGTGAACTCGAACGTGCTCAAGATCTCGCTGGCCGTACATACGAACTTTCTCACTTCCTTGTGGAAGTATTAGGCATTCAGGATCTCGGATCCGGACTCAAGGGCAAGCGTATTGCGTACCATCATAGCTGCCACGCCCTGCGCGAACTCGGCTTACGTAACCAGCCACTTTCCCTGCTAAAGAACTGTGGAGCAGAGGTTGTCTCGTGGGAAGCAGACGAGGAGTGTTGCGGATTTGGAGGGCTTTTCAGCGCCAAACTACCCGAAGTATCAGCCGCCATGGCAGACCGCAAACTCGATACGCTATCCGATGTAGACTTCGTGACCTCCACGGATGGTGGATGCCTCCTCCAGCTCAGTGGCCGTGGTAACCGACGTCGATTATCTGTCCAGTTCCGGCATCTGGCGAGTGTGCTCTGGGAAGGGGTCGGTCTATGAGCTTTAGTGGCCCTAAGCATTATAGGGCAGAATCGGCTAAAGCACTGAAAGATCGACCGAGTGTTCGTGCATCTGTTACCAGTGCCACGGACACGTTCAATGCGAACCGCTCAGAGGCATACAGCCAAATCGATTCGGATCTGTGGAGGGACTGGGCTCGAGACGTGAAATCCCATGCCTTAACAAATCTTGATCAATATTTAGAGCAGGCGGAGACACAACTACTAGCAAACGGTGCGAAGGTGCACTGGGCAGAAACCGCTCATGATGCCTTGGGGCTTCTCGAGGAAATCGTTCGTGATCACGGAATTGGCACTGCAGTCAAAGCCAAGAGCATGCTCAGCGAAGAATTGGGCATAAATGAGCATCTCGAACACCTTGGTGTACACGTGCGTGAAACAGACCTCGGTGAGTACATCATCCAGCTAATTGGCGAACCACCAAGCCACATCGTCGGGCCAGCCATACATAGAAGCCTTGAAGACTGTCAGCGTCTTTTCCACGAAACATTTGGCACCCCGCTCGATGACGGACCTGACGCACTCGCAGCAGCAGCCCGTGAAGCACTCAGAGAAGAGTTCTTGGCTGCTGATCTGGGGATATCCGGCGGCAATTTTCTCGTTGCTGAAACTGGCACAGTCGCCCTCATTGAAAATGAAGGGAATATTCGACTCTCAACATCCCTACCCCGTGTTCACATTGCCTTAGTCGGAATCGAGAAGATCGTCCCCCGCCTTGAGGATGTGTCCGGGCTTGTGCAACTCACTTCGCGCGCAGCTACAGGCCAACCAATCGGTAACTTCTTCTCACTCATTCAGGGACCGAAACGCGATGGTGATATCGACGGGCCCGAAGAAGTACACGTAATCCTTGTCGATAATGGTCGCACCCGCCTATTGGCGGATGACAAAGCATGGGAAGCACTACGGTGCGTGCGCTGTGGCGCGTGTTTGAATATCTGCCCTGTTTATCGACAAACAGGAGGGCACCCATACGGTTGGACGTACTCTGGACCGATTGGAGCCATCATCGCTCCCGGAATGCTGGGATTAGAGGAAGCGATGCCTCTTCCATACGCCTCTAGTCTATGCGGTGCATGTGTGGATGAGTGTCCTGTAAGAATTCCAATCCCAGAGCTACTACTCCACTGGAGGGAAAAGGCAGTAGAGGAAGGCCTTACACCTAGTATAGAATCGGCCGGACTCAAGGCATACACTAAGGCAGCCGAACGACCCGGGATCTTTCGTGCAGCCGGAGCAATGTTACGGCATATACCGCTAGACGCAGGTGGACGAGCGCTCCCTATCTTGAGTGGCTGGGTCAAAGAGCGATCAGCCCCCGAATCCAGTGCAAAAAGCTTTATGCAGCAGTGGAAGGAGGGAATTGAGTGACTGCACGTTCATCAATCCTCGACCGCGTTCGGATTGCCCTCGCAAATCGAGAAGTTGTCGCCCATCCCGGCTCTTTCGAAGGATGGCGTCCTTTCATTCATTCTGGGAACCCGACTGAGCAGTTCACTGAAATGTTCGAAGCAGCGGGTGGTGAGGTGGTGAGCTTCAAGACTCAAGTTGAAGCTTCACTCTGGGTCAGGGGTTTTCTCGCCGACTTCAATAGCCTTTCTGTTGGAGAGCTAGCACGGGGCCGACTCAATGAAGATGCAGAGCCTGATGAATGGATAGAAGAAATGGACCCATCGGTAGTTGAGGCCGGGGTCTCTTTAGCTTTCGGTGCCGTGGCTGAAACCGGCTCCCTCATCATGACTCCACAAGATGGTCGACGAGCTCAGCTTCTACCTCCAGTTCATGTGGTGTTTGTGGACCAAGCCAAGATTTACGAGACCCTAAGCGAAGGACTCGTGGCACTAAAGAATGAAGTGCTGCCGGGGGATAACGAGAGTGGGAGGCTTCCTTCTGCTGTAGGGCTACACTCCGGACCCTCAAAATCAGCTGACATTGGACAAGTGTTGGTGAAGGGAGTCCACGGACCCGGCAGAGTAGTCGCAGTGATCGTAGAATCCGCCGAACCTAGAACCTCCAAGCCTTAGATACCCGTGTCCCCGCTAGCCTGAGCTATCCGAACCCCCTAACCTCGTTACCCCATGAGTGCGAATACCAATACCTATAACCTCCAACGCGTCCTCCGTATCAGGGACGGTATGGCGGTCACGATCGGGATGATCATCGGTGCTGGTATCTTGCGTACGCCAGGGCTTATCGCTGGTTATCTCGGAGATCCATGGCTAATCCTAGGACTCTGGTTCTTCGGTGGTGTAGTCGTCGCACTTTCCACCCTAGTACTAGCCGAAATGTCTGCAGCCCTACCCGAGGCTGGTGGAAAATACGTATACGCTCGCCACGCCTGGGGTGACACGATGGGTTTTGTCACCGGCTGGTCAGAACTCCTCGTCAGCCGTGGCTTCAGCGGAGCAGCCAAGGCAGTCGCTATCGCTGAGTACGTCCGAATATTGACGGGGAATCGCGGCAACATACAGATCATAGCGTTAGCAGTCTGTGTGGGGTTCTTTTTTCTTCACACACGTGGACTCAAGGCCAGCTCACAGTTCCAGAACATTACTACGGTCATCAAGGTTCTCATTGTAGTAGCGATCGCTGCTGCAGGTATCGCTGCAGGTGACTTCATAGGGTTCCAGCCTGCCCTGACAGAAGCTTCCGGACCAACCGCGGGTCTCTTGGGCTTCGCGCTCGCGTATCAATCCATTTCGTTCGCTTACTACGGCTGGGAAGACGCCGCGAAAATGGCGGAAGAAATTAAAGATCCTGGCACTGCACTACCAAAGATCTTGGTTGGTGGTGCATTGGCAGTCATGGTCCTGTATCTACTGATCAATGTCGCATTTCTTGGGGTGCTCACACCTGCTGAGATGGCTGCCGATCCTGAGTTGATCGCTGCACTTACGATTTCCAGCGTGTTCGGCCCTGCCGCCGGAACAGCGGTTACAGCGGCGGCGCTCATCATCCTCCTCAGTAGTCTGAATGTTAATTTCTTGGGGCTACCAAGAGTGGCCTACGGGCTAGCACAACACCGACTCTCTCCCCAAGCATTCACCAAGGTTGACGACAGGGGTACCCCGAGAAACGCACTCTACTTCATCTCGGCATGGATTGGGCTTCTCGCACTTTCCGGATCGTTTGTATTCCTGATCCGCTTTATGATGACGGTCGCAATCGCCGTCGACACGATGGTCCTGCTTGGCTACTTCAAGCTCCGAGCCCAACGTCCGGATCTCGAGCGTCCGTTCGTAATGCCGGGTCATCCATGGCTGCCTGCCATCACAATCGCTTTGTACATAGCGATTCTCGCTATCCTGATTGGCACACAACCAAAGATGGCTCTAGGGGCAGGAGCCATGCTCTCAGCAATTCTGATTGGAGGCCTGGTCACGACTCGCTCTCGTGTGAACAAGAGTGACTGAGATACTTCATACGCTTGTAGCAGCAGGCATAACCCATGTAGTAGGCCTGCCGGATAACACATCAGCACCGCTTTTCGATGCACTATCTGATCACCTTTGGATCCGACTTGTCACCGTTACGCGAGAAGGCGAAGCGTTCGCAATTGCTTCAGGTTTATGGCTCGGAGGGGCCTCTCCTCTTGTTGTGATCCAGAACACCGGACTCCTCGAGTCTGGTGACAGCTTACGTGGAACAGCGGTTCGCATGGGAGCACCTATTCCGATCCTCGTTACAGGCCGGGGATATTCAAAGATGAAAAAAGCAGGACTTGCACCCTCTGACCCGAGGGAACGTGATCTGCTTACTCGGCGGGACATCGATTCTGTAGCTCTGCTTACCGAGCCAACACTCGAGGCGTGGGGCGTACCTTTTGAGCGATGTGAAGGCGAAGATGACCCTTCAGCTGTATTGGCGCGAACTATTGAATCTGCTCTTTCTACCGAACGCCCTACCGCCGTTGTTATGGCTCGCGGATTCACTTGATGCTCACGCGCGCCCAAGTTCTCGATCCGCTCATTCAGCATCGAACTGATGAGATTGTCGTGACAACTATGGGGGCCACCCGACCCTGGGGCCGTATCTCGGATAGCGATCTAGATTTCGCGTCAGCCGATAGCGCCATGGGCCATGCCGCCGACCTTGCGCTTGGCATTGCACTCGCTCGTCCTGACCGGACAGTGGTCTGCCTTAACGGTGACGGAAGCATGTTGATGACGCTTGGGACCCTCGCCACAGTAGTCGGATCTGAAGTTACAAACTACGTGCTCTTTGTCATGGATAATGGCGTCTTTGAGATCACCGGCCATCAATCTGTAGCGGGCTCTGGCCAAATCGACTACGCAGCGATGGCCCAGGCTACCGGATTCCAGAGAGTCTTCTTCTTTGAAGATGCCAGAAGTTATGCGGAGTCGGTCGGAGAAATCCTGACCCAGCCAGGCCCGACGCTCGTACACCTCTTGGTAGAGCCAGGATCAGAAGGCCCTATATCCCGGGACGATAGAGAAAAGGGCCGCTACCTGAGAACCTCGCTTGCTGATTGGTCACGAATATTCAAGGCTGCCCTCGAAACCAAAGATTAAAACCAAACTTAACATATAATGGCTGCTCAGACTCCAATCTTAGTAGAAGCATTGAAACACACCCCTCCTATAGCGGAATAACTAGATATGAAGGATCCCAACATGAATAAGAAAGCACTTGGCACTCTGGTTCTTGCCATGCTACTAGGGGTTGGTGCGCTAGAGCTGAACGCTCAGCAGAACCGAGGCATACGGAGAGCGCCAAACCTGCGGCAGGGGAACGTTCAGCAGTTCCGTGGCCCAGGGGTCTTTGGTAAACCAGGCTTCAATCGTGCCCCGCCAAGTGGGCCAGAGCAGGTCATGCGAATGAGAGATCGCCTTCAGCTGACTGATGAGCAAATCAACCAGCTTGATGACATTCGAAGAGAGAATGTCCAGCGTCGTACTACCGCAATGGCTGAGATGGCTGAATTAAGGTCACAGGCGACGGCTGGCCAGATCAACCGGAGTGATGTGATGTCTCGCCTTAAGGCTAGGCGGGAGGAAGATCAGGCAATGTCTAAGCCAGGTGAGCGGGTTATGTCAATCCTAACTGATCAGCAGCGTGAAGTCCTTGGAGAAACCAAGATGCGATCACTAAGAGCACGCTCAGGCAACGCAAGAGGGATGCGTGGACGGGGTAGTCCAGCAGGATTCCGTGGCCCGAAGGGTGGACGGTCCGGCCGCCCCAGCATGCGGGGTGGACGAGGTGGTACCAGAGGGCCTCGTGGTCCCGGAACTGACCAGAGAGGGTCACGGCGCAGAGGCTTCGTAGAGATCGGATGAAGCTAGGCGCTGACTGAACTCCTCAAGACACTCTAGCCCCCTGTCGAGCTAGTCCTGTGCTACCCGTTATCCCTAAGCCAGACACGGAGATCACCAAGGTCATAGCGACCATTCCCATTACCGAGTTCGTCAAGATAGTTCGACTCAGTCTGAGTGAGCGGCGGACCTTGTGTTTCTAGAAATTTTCTGAGAATTGGGGCCCAGCTGGTTGAGATTCTCAACCGAGCACGTCCATCTAGAATCGAGATATCGTGAACCGTAATAGCCTTCACCGCACCACTATTCAGCCTAAGTACGGGTCCGGGTAACACTTGCAGCTTCGCTGAAGGACTAGTCACCCCCCACGCATCCCCCGCCTCCCCACGGTTACCTCCTTCATACGAGTTCCGGAGCAACCCGTTGTTATTATCCTGCTCAAGTACTGTCATGAAGTAGGGGTCGTTGGTAGCAGGATCCGGCCTGCGAGCAGCCGTTAGATCCTGTTTGTACATGAGGACACCTTCGGCCGGGATTTGATGATCAAAACCTGTTTGTGTCCGAAACTCAGCTATGAGAAATTCAGTCCCTGACTCACCGATAGGAACGCGGAGCGCGAGCCCCGAACTCTGAACCGGATCAAGGAACACTTCATGATTCCAGACCTCACCGAGTTCGACGTAGTCAATCCATCCCAAAACCTGCTTTGAGTGGGCTGAGAGGTGCGTGGGCCCAAACGGTTCAGACCGATCATCCACAGGACCACACCCCCAGGAACCGGCAGCCATGAGTGCCCAACAACCCAATACCCAACGTCTCCCGAGTGCTCCCCCATCTGCCGTAGGATGGTAGTAATCCGGAAGCCCTAGGACGTGACCGAATTCGTGAGAGATAACATTGGCAGTCTGGACATTATTCCCAGTGCAATCACTTACTCCTTGGGTCATATAGCCATCAATCTTGATTCTTTCGCCCCCAAACCCGACGTCATCAGTCACGTATGGGGCTCCTGCCGCTCCAGACATTCTCCAACGGTGTGGCCAGATCGAGGGGCCCCCGCATGATGCTGCGATCTCTAGGTACTCAAATGTGACGACATCCACGATCCCGTCGTCATCGCCGCTGTTCGGGATACCATCCGCACCGTCACTGTCATAGAGTGTCCAATCCACCTCACTTTCAATGGAATCGAGAGCTTCAGCTAAGTACCACGCAAGCTTCGCATCATCCCCTAGTCCGTTACTGGTGCCAACCACGGAGTCTATCGGCAACGAGGTCCGCACCCAGGGGTAAACTTGGCCACCAACTGTTAGTGCCCCTCTTGAAAACTCGAGGTAGGCCTCTGTGATGGTGCCGTACCCTGTGGGTCCATCAAAGAGTGATTGTTGGATCATTTCCGGCGTGATGTGAGGCTCTTCAGAATCTGAAAAGAGCGCGAGGATCACCGGGATATCCGCTCGTCCATCGGTTCTACTTGCTGAACGGCCTTCTGGGCTGGTCCTGAAAAGTCCATTTAGCAGGGTAAACGCATTCGGATCTTCTCGAACTCTCTCGTAATAGCCAAGCGGGAGCTCAAGCCCTCGCAGGCGAGCAAGAGTTTCGATGTCTTGGGCCTCTAGGGGTAGAAGAGTTGCCATTCCAGCCCCTACCAACAGTATCACTACTGCTTGTTCGAGTAAGCGTCGCGTCACCGCCGGAACTCCAACTGATAACCATCCAGTGTTAACCTGATCTGGTTATGTGGGTTGGCTACTTCTTCCACAATGGCGGTAGGCTCTATCGTGGTATCTGCAACCTCAACCCTAAATGCGAGGGTGCCATCGTTCTGATTAATCAGAACAATACGAACTTCATCGAGACTTGAATTGCTATACAACTGGTTACTGCCCACTGGCGTCACCTCACCGATACCTGGGCCCATCAGCACCACCAAAGCAGCACCTTCTGCGCCGTTTGGTGACTTCAATGTCGCCGTCAGAATCCCAGGCCCAGGTGGTGATTGATCCGCACACGCCACTAGCAGTGAGAGGCCCAAGAAAGCCGCGAAGCGATGAGGTTTCATAGATGTGCGCACCCAGCATAATTGCATATGTGATATCAGGCGCTGGAATCGTCAGCAAGCACGGACTCTACTGATAAAACCAACTACTGAGTCCTATGATATTGGTCTTTCTACCGGCTGAACCTTCACCGCCCACATACCTGAGTTAATATCGCTGAAAAATACATTTCCCTTCCACGGCATTACACTCCAAGCGCCGGGAGAATTGGGAATGTATCCAATCGGATCATGCGCCTTAAAGACAGCGATCTCGCGACCTTGCGTGTAGAGATTGCCCATCAGATCACCAGAAATATCAACCATCCGCACACCGCCTTCATAGTAGGCCTGATAGAGGACGTCGTCTTCAACCCAAATATTGTGCGTCCCATACTCACTGACTTCATAGCGTGCAAGCTGTTCAGGGTTCATTGGGTCGGTGAAATCGACGATCTGGATATAGCCGGACGTCGCCCTTGGATATCCACCCTTCCCCGTCACTGGATCGAACTGCTGGCGATGGTCCGAGCCAGTCCCTTCCCACGCGAGTCCTTGACGCTGTACACGTTCGTCTCCAGCAATTAACAGAAAGCGTCCAGTAGACTCCTGGTAATAGGGAAAAACCGCGTGTGTTGAGCCCGTTGTTAATGGGAATGACGTCACAAATGCGGGATTTTCAATCGAGCCACCGTACTTTCCGTTTCCGACATCAACTACGACAACGCCCGTCTCCCACTCAGCTGAATATACGAGGCCATCGTGAACCCATATATCGTGTACCCGAGAATTCGGGTGATTGTACTCGCTAACGAACTCGGGCTGATAAATATCCCGCACATCGATGATGACGTACTTATCACCACCTGCAAGGGCGAATAAGTACTCATCGGTAGCAAACATATTGTGGACCCCACCGGTCACCCCATTTCCTTCGAATGTCGAGGCCACGACAGGGTGTCCAGGATTTGCGAGGTCAAGAATTACGACACCATTCCGCCGGTTTGACGCCCCCTCGCGCGATAATGCACCGTAACGCCCGTCTGGAGAAACTTTTATGTCATTCGTTGTGCGGGCATCAACAAATACTGAATCGGTCTTGAAGATATTCCCTGGATCAGTCACGTCCCACACCATTGAAACACCGTCCCCAAACTTCGAGCCAGTCATGGCATAGTCTCGTCCGTCAACGCCCTGCCAAATCCAAAAATCAGTCGTAAAAATTCGGTCTTCTGTTCCTTGGCCTACAACCTCGAGCTGCCGCACTGCGTTACGAGGTATGACCCGAAACGAAAACTCGGCGGAAGCTCCACTGGTCGAGGCAACTGCTGTGTACACACCCGGGACATCTGCAACCATCCTTCCGTCTAGCATCTGGGCAGGCCCGGAAGGTGCCACGATCGAATCATCTGGTTGGTATACGTAACTCCAAGAAATGGGCGCATCCTCTACTATGGCACCACTTTCATCCCGAGCGATTGCTAGAAAACCCTGAACATCTCCTGTCCGTATCTGCTCCTGTCCCATAGTCATGACTAAAGACCTGACAGGTGATGCCACAATGGTATGAGTCAGTGCACCGGTCACGCCTTCACTCATGGCGTTAATCGTGACTGTGCCAGTCCCTATAGCTCGGACATTTCCAAAAGCATCGACCGTTGCAATCGTCTCATCAGAACTTGACCATGCGATTTCCGGGTATGGACGAGCAGATCCGTCCGCATGAGTTGCAACAACATCATGTACAACCCGAGCACCCTCAAAAAGCCGGACATCAGCCGTGTAAATCCTTATGTTCGTGATAACTGGCCAGGCAACGTGCACAGGGATATTCAGAGTTATAGGCTCCTCACCATCCCCGGGGACACTC
>DUBS01000054.1:150669-197474 GCA_012960225.1 Gemmatimonadota bacterium
GATACGAAAACCTCAAAATCGCCCGCTTGTAGGGCGGTAACCCGGCCGTCTGTGAACTGTAAGGCCCCGCGTGCCCCAGAGATCCTTAAGGGAGTAGCAATCGCCCTACCATCCTGATCAAATGCGAGAATAACCAGATCAGCCGATTCTCCAGCCCGCATTTGCAGCTGCTCGGGTTGAGCCTCTATACGGGTAACAGTTTGAGCGGCACACGGGATAACCGACGCGGCGATCATCCCAAAGACAAGTAGGGAACGCTTCATGATCCGGCACTCCGATTTTACAGGATTCCTACTAACTGACTTGTTAACCATGACAGCTTCTGTGGGCAAGCAGTTAATCTTCTTCAGCCACTCAATGCTTTCCTCGCAGCGCAATATCCCTCCTCTAGAAAATACTCTACGCTATCGAAATCAAATGTCCCATACCCCTCCAACTGGGGCCGAATGTAGATAAGCGGAGGCCCGTCCCACTCGGCAACAAGTTCCTGTCGCCGTCGCCAAGTCATAATAGCAAAAATCCTCTGGTGAACGGCAAGCATCCCCTGCTCAAGAATCGATTCGACATCACCTGTCTCGCCGGCACCTACATCAACCCCAATGATGCTGCTTGCCCCAGCTTCATGCGCTCGCTGAAGCGCTAACGGGTGCGAAGTTCCACCATCAACGAATGCTCTCCCATCAACTTCAAGAGGGGGGTAGAACACAGGCAAAGCAGAAGAAGCATAGACTGCATCAGCAAGCGACACATCCAGTCTTCCTCCTATCCCAAACCACTCTGTAGACCCATCACCAAGGTCGACAGCATTGATGAGCAACGGGATCTTCATCGCCTCCCAACCATTCTCTGGGAGTATCTTCGAGAAGTAATCCCTAAGTGTTGCTCCCTGGAATACGCTCCTCTGGCGGATCCCATTGATCCATACAACCCTCCGGTTTAGTTGGACAACATCCTGCTTATCCATAGCCAGAGCGATATCCCACATGTCCTTCCAGTCCATGTCACTCGCTGCAAAAGCCCCGATTAGTGACCCAATGCTGGTTCCTACGATCCCCGCCGGACGGATTCCAGCTTCCGAGAGCGCTCGAAGTACGCCTACTTCCGAAATCCCCTTCAGGCCTCCTCCTCCTAATACAAGCCAAGGATTATCACCAAGGTCCTTTAGGCTTCCGAAAACGCCCGTATTATACGGATTTACAGTGTGTTTTGACCGCACTTGACCCCCCTCCTGGCGTTTTCTAGGTTTCCATACCTGAAAAGCAGAATCATTCTTAATAATCGGAGCCCTAGGGCTCCGATTCATGTCTAGCGAACCTATGAGCGATACTCATATTCTGAAGATTGAGAGCCTTGAAGCCAAGGTGGCTACAGAGAATCTCGATATCTTGAATGGAGTCAACCTGGAGATCGGCAAAGGTGAAGTCCATGCAATCATGGGCCCTAACGGTTCTGGAAAGAGCACCTTAGCAAAGATACTTGCGGGACACCCCAGCTATGAAGCCACAGCTGGAAGAGTCCTTTTCAAGGGTCAAAACTTATTTGAATTAGATGTAGATGAACGATCCCGAGCCGGCATCTTCCTAGCATTCCAGTACCCGGTTGAAATTCCAGGGGTGTCTATCGCTAACTTCTTGCGCACGGCCCTACAGGCACACCTCGTTGACGAAGAAGAACTCGACATCTTCGAGTTCACAGATATGCTCACTGAGCGTATGTCGATGCTAGAAATGGATATTTCTTTTGCTGAACGTCATGTGAATGATGGATTCAGTGGCGGTGAGAAAAAGCGGAATGAAATCCTGCAGATGGCGGTCCTGCGACCCACCCTGGCGGTAATGGATGAAACTGATTCAGGTCTCGATATCGATGCTCTAAAGATTGTGGCAAACGGTGTGAACAAACTCACCGAAGAGGATCCGGAAATGTCGATCTTACTCATTACTCACTATCAGCGTCTCCTGAACTACATCAAACCTGACTTTGTCCACGTTATGGTTGACGGAAGACTTGTGCGGTCTGGCGGCCCAGAGATCGCGCTAGAGTTGGAGAAAGATGGTTATAAGAACTGGAAAGACTCCGGGGCAGTATCGTCCGGCGTCCCTAAGACGGCCTAAAGGAGAAGATATCCCCTCATGCCTCAAAATGAGACGATCCGAGACCTCCAACTTGATGAATACAAGTACAACTTTGTAACAGACGCCGAGCCGGTCTACCGAGCACGTAAGGGCCTGTCAGAGGAAGTTGTCCGGGAAATTTCAGCCTATAAGGAAGAGCCCGAGTGGATGCTCGACTCCCGCCTGAAGGCACTACAAGTCTACGAATCGAAACCGATGCCGACCTGGGGAGGCGACCTCTCAGAGCTCGATGCAGTACTGGACGAAATCTATTTCTACGTGCGCCCTCAGGATCGAATGGAACACTCATGGGAAGACGTCCCTGAGGAAATCAAAGATACATTCGAGAAGCTTGGGATTCCCGAGGCCGAGCGGAAAGTTTTGGCTGGTGTCGGTGCACAGTATGAATCAGAAATGGTATACCATTCACTCCGTGAAGAGTGGGAGAAGCAGGGTGTAATATTCGATTCAATCGAAGACGGACTGAAGAATCATCCGGACCTCTTCCGTGAGTATTTTGGGACAATAATCCCTACCCAAGACAACAAGTTCGCTGCCATGAATGCCGCAGTGTGGTCGGGTGGCTCATTCGTGTACATACCGCCCGGTGTGCATTTGGACACACCACTACAAGCGTACTTCCGGGTTAATCAGGAACGAATGGGACAGTTTGAGCGGACACTCATCATCTGTGATGAAGGAGCCAGCGCTCACTACATCGAAGGCTGTACGGCACCCGTTTACTCCACCGAGTCGTTCCATTCAGGTGTCATAGAGATTGTTGTGAAGAAAAATGCTCGCTTCCGCTACACAACCATCCAGAATTGGTCCAACAACATGTACAACCTCGTGACTCAACGGGCAGTAGTACACGAAGGTGCAAACATGGAGTGGCTGGACGGAAATTTGGGCTCAAAACTGACGATGAAGTACCCTTCCTGCTATTTAGTCGGAGAGGGTGCTCACGGAGAAATTCTCTCGATCGCATATTCGGGTGACGGCCAGCATCAGGATACCGGAGGCAAGGTTGTCCATGTGGCCCCACACACGACTTCTTCAATCATTTCTAAATCGATATCTAAGGGACACGGCCGATCGACGTACCGAGGGCTCTGCAAAGTCCACAAAGGCGCACACCATGCACGCTCGAACGTCGAATGTGACGCGCTATTGATCAATGACACGTCTCGCACCGATACGTACCCTTATATCGAAATCGAGGAGGATGATGCCAACGTGGGCCATGAAGCCTCGGTCTCAAGAATCGGTGAAGAACAGCTGTTCTACCTTACCAGCCGAGGTATCTCTGAAGAAGAAGCGATGGCCATGATCGTCCGAGGATTTATCGAACCGATCGCAAAAGAGTTACCACTCGAGTACGCAGTCGAGTTGAATAGGCTGATCGAACTGGAGATGGAAGGATCAGTCGGGTAAACCTGAAGCCAACTCCAAGCCCATTCATGACTGACTCTCTCTTCAGTAAAGGTGTAACTGAAGCACTTAATTTCAGTGCTGTTGAGCGCCTATGCATCACGGAGCCAGACTGGCTCCGTGAGCGTCGTGAGCACGCTTGGGCCTTGTACGAACAAACTCCGATGCCCACCACCAAACTAGAGGAATGGCGCTACACTGATCTCCGAAAACAGCTACAGCTAGATACGCTGTCACTTTCACAAGCCACAGTCGTATCGGACGATCCCACAGCATGGCCCAAACGCCTCCGGAAGGCGATGAAAGAAGACCGACAAGCTTCCGGGCATATCGTCGTGATTGATGGCCATGTCGTGCATTCTGATCTTGAGGCCGAACTCATAGCCAAAGGTGTGATCCTCTCCTCGCTTCACGATGCGATAGAACAACATCCAAGTCTCGTGGAAAACTGGCTAGCGACCGAGGCAGTGCCTCCTGAAGAGGGAAAGTTTGCTGCATTGAATGCTGCACTCTGGAGTGATGGAATTTTCTTATACGTGCCAGCTGACGTTCAACTCAACACGCCAATTAGAGTGACACGTTGGCTGAGTGAGGCTGGGGTTGCACAATTCGGCAGAGTCCTGATCCTCGCTGAGAATGCGAGCCGCATTTCGTACGTTGACGAAATATTATCCGATGATTTCTCTAAGCAGACATTTGCTTCCAATGCCGTGGAGATCATCGCTAAGGAACGGGCACAGGTACAGTACGTATCAGTTCAGCGCCTAGGCCGAGGCGCATTCTATCAATCCGTTCAGCGTACTCTCGCTTATCGCGACGCTTCACTTGATACACTCAACGTCGCTCTCGGAGCTTCGGTTTCACGTGTTGATCTCAACGCCTGCCTTCTTGGAGAAAGAGCGAATTCGGATATGCTCGGGCTTTACTTCGGAGACGACGATCAACACTTCGATTTCAACACAAGCCAGGATCACATTTCACCAGATACTGCTAGCGACTTACTCTATAAAGGTGCGCTCGACGCCGCGAGTCGAGCGGTGTTCCGTGGGATTATCAGGGTGAAGCCAACGGCCCAGCGCACAGACGCATATCAGACAAACCGGAATTTACTGCTCTCCGGAAACGCTAGAGCCGATTCACTACCCAACCTCGAGATTGAAGCGGACGACGTAAAATGTTCTCACGGTGCAACAGTCGGAGAACTCGATCCCGAAGCGAAATTCTATCTTATGAGTAGGGGCCTTAGCCGGATCCAGGCCGAACGGCTGGTGGTACTCGGTTTTCTGGGAGAAGTTCTCTCCAAGCTCCCGCTTGGTGGGGTTGTTGAAAAAGTCACTCGGGTAATCGAAGAGAAACTATCTCAACACTAACAGTGACTATCAAAACTCGAGGGTAAAACACGTGAGACTTTCCTCCAGTTGCACTGCTCATGTCTAGCTGGGTACGTGCCGCAGCAGTGGTCGACTGTGATGTCGGTACACTGAAGGGTGTTATGGTGGAGAATACGCCTATCGTGCTAGCTAATGTCAACGGAGATATTTACGCTCTTCAAGACGAATGTTCCCACGAGGAGTACCCTCTTTCGGATGGCGAACTCGAAGGTGATGATTTGGTGTGTATTTATCACGGAGCACGTTTCGAGTGCGCCACGGGCCACAACAAGAGCTTGCCGGCTATACGGCCTGTTAAGTCCTTCGCAGTTCAGGTCCGGGACAACGAGATTTACATTGATCTAAGCTGATTTGCCGATGACGACAGCCACACTCGACCCGGCCACAATCCGCCGGGAGTTCCCAGCGCTTGAACAGTCCATCAACGGTCGGCCACTTGTTTATCTGGACAATGCTGCAACCTCGCAAAAGCCCAGGGTCGTGCTCGATGCACTGCAGGCCTACTACGAGAATGACAATGCAAATGTCCACCGTGGCATCCACGAGTTATCACGGCGTGCAACAGTAGCATATGAGGAGTCACGGGCTAAGGTCGCTGGTTGGGTCGGGGCAGCTGAGCCTTCAGAGATCGTTTGGACCCGAGGGACAACCGAAGCCATCAACCTTGTGTCCACCGCGTGGGGACTCGACAACGTCGGCGAAGGAGACGAGATCCTAATCTCGGTGCTTGAGCACCACTCAAACATCATCCCTTGGCAGCTTCTCGCTCGACGGACCGGTGCGGTGATCAAGTATATCGAGCTCGATGAGCAGGGGCGATGGATTCTAGATGAACTGCCTCGCCTACTGACAGATAGGACAAAAGTCGTGGCGATCAGCCACGTCTCGAATGCTCTTGGAACGGTGAACCCCGTGAAAAGAGTTGCTGCGGCAGCGCATGAGGTCGGAGCACTCGTCCTAGTTGATGGTGCTCAGGGAGCAGTCCATATGAAGGTAGACGTCCAGGAGCTCGGGGTGGATTGCTACGCTTTCAGCGGACACAAAATGTGCGGGCCGACTGGAATCGGTGCGCTCTGGGCCAGGCGAGATCTACTCGACTCGATGGAGCCGTACCAGGGTGGTGGTGAAATGATACACTTTGTTGGTCGAGACGAGAGTAGTTGGGCAACAGTTCCGCACAAATTTGAGGCCGGCACGCCCAACATCGCTGGAGCAATCGGCATGGGAACAGCCATCGACTTCCTTTCTGGAGTCGGTATGGATGCAATTGCAAAGCATGAACATGAACTCTTAGAATACGCCTTGGAACGAATGAACGCGGTGGATGGCATTCGTATTTATGGCCCTCAGTCACCTGATGAACACTCAGCCTTGATCTCATTCACTCTAGGTGACGCTCATCCGCACGATATCTCGACAATTCTTGACTCAGAAGGCATTGCTGTGCGCGCGGGGCACCACTGTGCACAATTAGCGATGCAACATTTCGGAATCTCAGCGACCGCGCGCGCGTCGATTTACTTGTACAATACGGAGAGTGATATCGACCGGCTCATAGAGGGTCTCGAGCAGGTTCAAGGTATCTTTGCCTAATGGAAACACCACCCCTCAGCTCTCTTTATCAACAGCTGATCCTTGAGCATTATCGTAACCCGAGGAACAAGGCTGAACTCGAAGAGAAGTCTGTGGAAATCCACATGGCCAACCCGGTTTGTGGTGATGAAGTTCGACTACAGTTGCGTATTCAGGACGACCAAATCGAAGAGGCTAAGTTTGTCGGCCAAGGCTGCTCAATCTCTCAAGCAGCGATAAGCATGATGACTACCCTGCTCCAGGGTTGCTCACTTGCGGACGCGAAAATCTTGGCCGAGTGTTTCACGAAGATGATGCAGGGTGATCCTGATGCAGCTAAGGATAAGAGGCTCAAAGACCTTCGGGTTTTACAAGGGGTAAGTAAATTCCCAGTACGTATCAAATGCGCACTTATCGGTTTTGATGCCCTGCAGGAAGCTCTTAAGACGCACGCAAGAGAAGAAACAAGCTGACTACTCCTCACGATGTTCATTCAGCCCATCTGGCTGATACAAGGGCAGGCCCCGTCACGGTATGGGTTTCAGCAGTTGGTGTGCGCCGTATTGAATTCGGTCCACTTCCACGTGATCGCCACACAGACCCACCCGGGTCATGGCCATCCAATCTCCAAAATGCTGTAGAACAACTCGAACAATATTTTCAGAAGAATCGTACTGCGTTTGACCTTAAACTCGACTTCGGAGGAATAACCACCAGCTTCCAGAACGAAGTTTATGATCGGCTACTCAAGATCAAATACGGACATGTCGTCTCCTACGGTCTAATAGCTAAGGATATTGGCAAACCGAATATGGCTCGAGCTGTCGGACAGGCAGTAGGAGCAAATCCCATTCCCATTGTGATACCCTGCCATCGGGTAGTAGGGGCGGATGGTCGTCTTACGGGGTTTGGTGGAGGGCTTCGCGCGAAAGTTGCCCTTCTAACTCTTGAGGGAATAGAAGTTGATGGCAGTCAGGCTAACAGTAAGGTGCATCCAGAAGTCATCCCTCTGGATCTGTGAGACTCTTCAAAAGCAGCCTTGTTCGATATGAGCTAAAAAGCAGGATCTAGGGGTTCTTTGTATTCACTAGTGTGGACTCACGGAACCGACTGGGGGATAGTTTCTTTAACTGCGGCTCATCTGCATCTAGAATCTCCCGAGCAATCATCTCTCCTGTTACCGGCCCGAGAGTAAGTCCGAGCATGCCGTGCCCGGTTGCGACGCTCAGTCCTTTGATATCCTGTATAGATCCTATAATCGGCATTCCGTCCGATGCCATCGGACGCAGGCCACACCACTCAGATTTCGGTCCATCACTTCCCAAGCCGGGAAAGCATCTTCGAGCTGCATTCGTCAACTGATCTAGTCTCGGGGTGCGCATCACTCGATTCAATCCTGAAAACTCCATTGTACCGGCAAAACGGACAAAATCACCCATTGGCGTACAAAATACAGAAGCCTCACTGAGTTCACACGCAACCTTAATCGGGGGGGCACCACCAAGTCCTAACGAGTAGTCACGATGGTAGCCTTTGCCAGGCTGTAGTGGTAATTGAATTCCGACCTCATTTAAGATGCCTGCGCTAAAGGGGCCTGTCGCTAAGACTACCGCATCAGCACCAACCTCCCCTTCATTCGTGCGTAGACCTACAACACGCCCTGAGATGATCGACATACTTAGGACACTCACTCCCTCTGAGATCCGAGCCCCTCGCAACCTAGCGCTCTCGGTTAAAGCTTTCAGAAACTTCAGCGGATTCAAACTACGGGACTCGGGATAGTGGATTCCACCTAGGAGTTCAGAACTGAACTCAGGCTCCCGTCGCCTTAATTCCTCTGAGCTAATGCATTCTGGGTGATAGCCGTATGCTTCAATCGCGGCTGCTTCATTCCGCGCACTCACTAGCCCCGGCTCGGTTACACACACTTTGTAGTAGCCACTGCGGATGTACCCACACTCAATCGCTTCTTCTTCGATGATGTCATCAAAACTCTGAAGTGCCTTTTTCCCTAGTGGGGCCATCACCTTCATACACTCTTCTACGTGTTCATCGGTACAATACCGAACGAAATCTCGGAGCCATCTCCAGAGGTTGGGATCCCAACGGGGTGGGATGTAGAGAGGGCTCTCCTGGTCCAGTAACGAGGACAGGACCTGCTTTAGTCGACCTCGGCGATTGAGTGGCGGATGGCCTACCGCTACGGTTCCTGCGTTCCCTCCCGAAGCACCAGAACCAATCTCATTTCTCTCTAGCAGCTGCACCTGGGCACCTGCCTTGGCAAGCGCATAGGCACAGCTCACGCCGACTACTCCACCCCCGACGATAACGATGCGCGGCCTACTCAAGTCAGCGCGCTGTAGGATCCAGCAAAACCTTTATGGAACCTGTCTTACTCCGACTAGCAGCTGTCGAGAGTGCCTGTTGGTACTGCCCTAGGGGGTACACGTGAGTAATCATCTCCTGCACAGGTGCACCGGTCTCTAGAAGCATATCATGAGTGATCTGAAACGTGTGCCCCCTCTCTCCCCTCCACTCCTCAGTCCCGTAGCACACATAACCCTTCACATCTAACTCTCTCGCCCATAAGAATGTCAGGTCAATTTTTCGGATTTCAGCAGCACAACCCAACATCACGATTCGGCCTCGGGGCGCCGCGAAGCGTAGCGCTTGCGCAATGGTCTGCCTGCTGCCCACACAGTCAAAGATGAGCGGGAAGCCTCCACCCGCATACACCTCTTTACCGAGAATGGGCATGTAACCGCTTGCACCCGTTTCAACGATTGCCTGGCGAGCTTCATCACCTGGAGATACCACATCATTCGCACCAAGACTTAGCGCAATTTCTGCCTCATGCGCTCTCTTGATCTGAGCTATGATTTCACCCTGGTAACCAGCGGCACGTAACGACCAGACAGTTCCAAGTGCTATCGGACCACTACCGATTACCAGTGCGGGGCCAGAGCCAAATGGTCTGGATCCCAACGCGGCATGCATCCCAACCGCGAGGGGCTCAATAAGAGCAGCCGTCCTGTCGTTAAGGCTATCATTTACAGGAAACAATTGGGTTTCGTGCGCAATCATACGCTCGGCCCATCCGCCTGGGAGTGACCCATGATATCCGACGGTCATACCGCGAAGGAGCGGTTCGTTCCCGACTAGAATTGTTCCCTGCTCACCCGCTCGTTCGCATGTAGCTGGCCATCCGGTGCTACAAGAAGAGCATTCTTCTTCTGCCCTAAACCCCCTCATTCTGCAGGAAATAACAGGGCTGACCGCAACTCTCTGGCCTGGCTCAACACCTCTGACAGCTCCCCCGACTTCTACAACACGAGCTAGAATCTCGTGGCCAAGAACAGCCGGGAAAGAGCTAAAAGGTTCCATCGCAGTACTGGTCTTAAACGTCAATGTACCAACATCTGATCCACAAATGCCGGCTTTGAGGATCTCAAGCCGTACCCAGTCATCCGCCGGCAGGGATGGCTCAGTTATTTCGCCATAACGTAGTCCACTAAGGCCACCAAACACCGCAGATTCCGTGAGCTTCCCGAGACCCTTACCCAGGAGATAGCCCGGAATGGTGACATTGAAACTGACAGCTTGCACCAGCTAGCCAGACCTTTGCTCGTCTAAGTCATCCACTTGAACAAATACCGTAGGGTCAAGTGTGACTTGGAGAATTTCTCTGGCTTGCTCAGCATCTTGGGAACGCACCCAGATCCGGGCAGCCGATGTAAAGGTCATCCCACCATACGCACCACCCGCATCATCGGCTTGTACACGGAACGGAATCCCTGCATCGGCTAAGAAGCCAGCGCCGAACTCAGCTTCATGACGGTACACGTACTCGGCGATAAGAACATCCTTTTGGCGTGGCTCGTTGCTCATGGTCATACTCTGAACTCAGGCCGTGGTTGGAGTAGGCAGTTCACACCACTGCACACCAAAGTATAAAGCTCGATCAACCCATGAAATTGGCTACGCTAGGTTCGGCCAATAAAGGCTGGCCACAGAACTGTATCTAGAAAGTTCTACAGAGGCTTGTTCGGATTCGCGATGGTCCGCCACATATGAGACGAGGGCGTGCCCCCGTATCCCAAACCTTCCTTAGGTACCTTGAAGTTGCGACCAATAATGTCGATGAACGGCTCTATCGAAACATCCATTCCGTCCTGGAAAGCATAGGTATCGTTCAGGGTCACTAGGCGAGCATCCATGTACCACTTGTGAGCCCGAGCGTGCTGGTAATCGCGCTCTATGTAGGGCTCTGGGATGTAGTCCTCACCGAAGATCCGATTGTACATGTCCGGATACTCATATCCCACTGACTCGTCCGGATAGAAACGGAGCGCTGCATGGTAGCGGATAGCCCAGGCCACTCGCTCATCAACATAGGGTTCGACGAGCTGTGCACCCCACCAACCGTGATCGACCTTGATGAGATTCTGCACAACATCGTGCAGCAGACAAGCCATAACTGTTTCTTCAGGTTGCCCGGTCTGGAGCGCATGGTTGGCGCTTTGGAGAACATGCCGCGCTGGGGCAAATCGGAGGTTGAAAAAATCAACAAGCGTGGGCTTATCCGGCATTGGCTCAAACACACGATCGCTCGGTTGGAAGAGGTTCCCGGTACCCCGGGGAGGGCTTGGCCGCTCCTGATCTTCTTCCACCTCGTGAGGTCCATGGCCATGGTCATGATCATGGCCCTCGAGGACATCGATCATGTAGTGCTCAAGCTCTTCGGCCTTGTCCTCAGGCGTCATCGCTGCCAGAGCTCCTGCACCCACCGTCGCGAGAAACTTTTTCCGATCGACTTGGATCTCACCCATCGTAAGCCTCCTAAATGCCCTCAGTTCTTTCATTCAATATAAGATCTCATAGCCAGGTTACGACTCAAACTGGCTACCCGCAAACTCCTCATCATGTAAGCCACAAGACTCCACGGCGTTGACTCCCAAGCCTAGTGGGCCTTAGATCAGCAATAAGCGTCCCGAATGAATGACCCTGGGACTACTCGTTTATGCGTTTTGAGGAAACTGATCGATGGCTCGAACTCTGACTGTCTTAATCACCGTAAGTCTTCTTTTGTCTGCTGCCATCCCCGAGGATTCCGGGGCACAGATCCACCGGTCAACATTGCATGACTACCGAGTGGTACCAGTAGCCTCAGGCCTCCAGAATCCGTGGGGGATCGCCTTCCTACCGGGTGGCGACATCCTGATTACGGAAAGGGCTGGGAGACTAAGGATTGTCCGTGAGGGAAAATTGCTCCCGGGTCCGGTACCGGGTGTACCTGAAGTATTAGCACAAGGACAAGGTGGTCTGATGGATGTTCAGCCACATCCAGATTTTGCAACGAATCGTCTGATCTATATCACCTACTCAAAAGCTTACACTGACCTCGAAGGTGCGAGGACCGTCCTTATAAGGGGCACATTCCAGAACGATGCCTTAACAAACATCGAGGAGCTCTTTTCTGCGCAAGCAGTTGGCCGCGGACACTACGGTTCCCGGATAGCATTTGACGGCAATGGTTACGTTTTCATTACCGCCGGTGATCGACAGGTGCCATCTCGTGGGGATTTATATGCTCATCCAGCCCAAGATCTATCGAACCACCATGGGGTCGTTGTCCGTCTACACGATGACGGTCGTATTCCCGCAGACAACCCATTCGTGGGCACAGCTGGGGCCCTCGGGGAAATCTGGAGCTACGGGCACCGTAACCCACAGGGCCTTGCCTTCCACCCCATGACTGGCGACTTGTGGGCAAATGAGCACGGACCGCAGGGCGGAGATGAACTCAATGTGGTCCTTCCTGGACGCAATTATGGTTGGCCAGTAATCGGATATGGGGTCAATTATGGAAGTGGCACGACTATACATGAAGGGACGCTCAACGAAGGGATGGAATCGCCAAAACACTTCTGGGTTCCTTCGATCGCAACTTCGGGGCTGATGATCTATACCGGCGACAAATTCCCGGCGTGGCGTGGCAATATTTTCGTCGGTGGTTTGGGAGGAGAACAACTCTCACGCCTCACCGTCGATGGGCAAACTGTCCTCAATGAGGAAACGCTCTTCCAGCGGATGGGACGGATTCGCGATGTCCGCCAGGGACCCGATGGATACATCTACTTGGCAATTGAAGATCAACGGGGTGAGCCAACTGGTGTTGTACGTCTTGAGCCCGCCGGAGCACGTTAGCCCCAAGAGTTAGCGACCAACCTCCGCGCTCTCTTCGGTCAGCTTTACCTCACCATTTTGCCCTAACTCATCCAGCCAACTCAGGTAGCCAGCTGCATCCACGAAAGGATGTGGCTCTCCTAGGCCTCGCCCTGCGAGTAGGTCTCGGCGCTCGAAGAGTCTGCCCATAGCTGGATGGTTAGCCAGGTTCACCTCAATTGGGTTGGCTTGCGCCAGTTCTTTGATCCGCTGAACACTCCTCAGATACGATTCCGTCCGTTCGACGCCTTCAAAATTCAACCCCACCCCACCAAACATGAACGCCCTGTGTTCCGACTCCCCATCTCGAACAACCAATTCGAACGACAGGACACCCGGGGTGTGTCCCGGTGTCACATAAAAGCGGACCGTTGTATTACCTAACGCTATTTCATCACCGTCATTTACAACAACATCCCTATTCAAAACTTGCGCCGAAGAACCACGCGAGGCTTCTGCCAACTGCCAATCAGGCTCTGTCATGACCACTTGGGCACCAAACTGTTGCTGTAGTTGTCCCGCTCCACCCACATGATCAAAGTGACCGTGTGTGACGAGGACGTATTCAAGGTCCTGCGGATCAAAACCTAGGCCCCTGATATCTTGAATCGCTGTGTCAACAAAATCACCATATAGAGCATCGATCATGATCAACCCATTACCCGTGTCGATCAGGTAGGCGGACACCCACCCGATACCGATGTAGTAGAGGTTGTCAAAAATCGCGAAAAGCTCAACTCGCTGTAGCCCCGGATCAGACCGTGTAGATGCGTTGTTGGAGATGACCAAGGCTTGAGATTCTGGGTTGGTATCACTGTCTACAGCCGTGCACGAACAGATTCCAATCAAGACCGCCCATATCATTAACCGCATTACCATCCCCCTTACCGTGCCCATGCTCAAACATCATAAGACCACGTAGTGAACTCGGCGACGGAAAACATAGGCACGCCAACGATAATTCGGGACAAAAGGGGTTTGATCGGACCCTTTCTTCCCTAGACGTTACTCACTTTTCCCGCGAACTTGCTCCCGTATTCGTCCTAGCTATAAGCCAGTTCGCAGCCACCTATAGTAAGCACAAGCGGGCATCACGCGATCACGTGCAAAAGTCGTCTTGAGGAAGCCCATGGCGATTCAAAGCCAACAAAATGACAGAGCACGAACGATAGGGCTCTGGTTAGGACTCGGGGCCTTCATTTTTCTCATATTAGCCCCAATCGATCCCACAAATGAAGCTGCAAGCAATATGGCAGCAGTAGCAGTATTGATGGCAATCTGGTGGGTGACTGATTCGATTCCACTGTTCGCTACCGCCCTCTTACCTCTAGTCCTTTTTCCACTGCTCGGGATTATGGATGGGGCTGCGATAGCACCAATTTATTTCAACAGCATTATTGTGCTCTTCATTGGTGGTTTCATGATTGCCCTGACAATGGAGAAATGGAATCTGCACCGAAGAATTGCCCTAAATATTATACACGCGGTCGGCTCCAGCCCATCGCGGATTATCTTGGGCTTTATGATCGCCTCAGCGTTTCTATCGATGTGGATTTCGAATACGGCTACTGCAGTAATGATGGTCCCGATCGGCCTAGCGATTATTCTCCAAATCGAAAACGATTTCGGGGCAGACAAAACTCATTCGTTCTCGGTTGGCCTCATGCTCGGGATCGCGTACGCGGCCTCAGTCGGAGGCCTAATGACACTCCTAGGTACTCCTCCCAATCTCTCACTGGTACGAATAGTTGAGATCTTGTTTCCGGATGCCCCTTCGATTGCATTCGGACAATGGATTGTTTTAGGTGTACCCATCGGCGTGATCATGATTGGGGTCATTTGGGTGCTAATCACACAGGTCTTTTACCGCACACCCCCGGATCTTAAGGTCGACCGAGTCGTCGTTGACAGAGAACGAAGCCAACTCGGGGAGATGTCTTTCGAAGAAAAAGTCGTACTGGCGGTCTTCACAATGTTTGCCATCCTGTTGGTGCTTCGTGTAGACCTAAATCTTGGCTTTGCAAGCATTCCCGGTTGGTCTCGACTACTGCCCTTCCCCGAGATGGTCGATGACGGAACAGTCGCCATAGCCATGGCAGCTATTCTATTCCTGATCCCAACCCGGGACCGCACGAAGGGTCATAAGCGAATCATGGGTCCTGATGTGATACCTAGGCTACCTTGGAATATCGTACTCTTGTTTGGTGGCGGGTTCGCTCTAGCCGCAGGCCTGCAACAAACCGGACTTGCAACCATGATTGGGGGGCAATTGCAGGCTCTTGGGAACCTGCCGACATTTGCTATGATCATGCTGGTTTGCATGATGATCACGTTTTTGACAGAGCTAACAAGTAACACTGCTACGACCGAGATGATTCTCCCCGTTCTAGCTGCAGTCGCTGTAGTAACGGGGACTCACCCGCTGCTGCTCATGATACCAGCTACTCTTTCCGCTTCTTGCGCCTTCATGATGCCGGTTGCGACTCCCCCGAACGCGATCGTCTTTGGGAGCGAGCGGATTTCGGTCGAAGAGATGGTCCGTATCGGGATCTTTCTTAATTTGATTGGGGTTCTCGTGATTACCGCGATAGTACTACTCGTGGGGACTACAGTGTTCGGAATTGACCCGTCGATAGTACCTGACTGGGCCAACTCTATGGCGACCGGACCAGGCGGATAGGTTCGGGATGAAGACGGCAATCGTCGCTGGAGCACGTACTCCGTTCGTCCGCTCAGGAACTGACTTTAGAGACTTTACAGCGATAGATCTTGGGAAGTATGCAGTCCGCGACACCTTAGCACGCAGTGGCCTTCAGGGAACGGAAGTTGACCAGCTGATCTACGGTACCGTGGTGCACGATCCGAAGGCACCAAACATCGCTCGGGAGGTTGGCTTGGCTGTACTCCCGAAAGGAGTACCTGCAGTCACGGTTTCCAGAGCCTGTACATCAGCAAACCAGGCGATCACTGACGGCACACAGCTCATCGAGGTCGGCCAAGCGGACGTGGTCATCGCAGGAGGATCAGAGTCACTCTCACGAATCCCTATCACAGTGAGTGACAAATTTTCGAACGCTCTAGTAACTGCGGCTAAAGGGAAAACCTTCCGTGAACGTCTTGCTCCGTTCTCCAACTTGCGCCCCAGAGATTTGGTACCGGTAGCCCCGGCCATTGCTGAGCCTACCACAGGTGAAACTATGGGGGCAGCCGCTGAGCGAATGGCGAAAGAGAACCATATTTCCCGCGCAACGCAGGATGCATGGGCCCTCCGTTCACATCAACTAGCAGCGGCAGGAGCAAGAGACGGAAGGCTTCCTAAAGAAATGAGCACAGTATACGTGCCACCAGATTTCGAGAACGTCGTCTCAGAGGACAACGGCATCCGCACCGACTCTTCCTTAGAGAAGCTAGGCATCCTCCGTCCGGTGTTTGATCGGAAGCACGGCTCAGTCACCGCTGGAAACTCTTCCCCTCTCACGGATGGGGCTTCTGCAGTCATCCTTATGAATGAGGAAAAGATGCACAGCGAAGGTATCGAGCCCCTGGGATATGTGCGGAGCTGGGCATGGACTGCTCTCGATCCATCGAGGCAACTCCTACAAGGCCCCGCGTACGCTGTACCACTCGCGCTCGATCGGGCCGGACTTGAGATGAAAGACATTGGCCTAATGGAGATGCACGAAGCGTTCGCTGCCCAAGTGTTATCGAATCTACAGGCCCTAGCATCGAAACAGTTCGCTGAAAATGAACTAGGGCGAAGCGCCGCCGTTGGTCATCCTGACCCGGATCTTATCAATGTGATGGGCGGCTCTCTTTCGATTGGTCACCCATTTGGAGCAACTGGAGGGCGCCTGACTATTACCCTCCTAAACGAAATGGTCCGCCGGGATATCGAATTCGGATTGATCACTGCCTGTGCCGCAGGGGGCATGGGTTTCGCTATGGTGGTGGAGCGACGTTAGCTCTTCATCTGGCTCTTAGATAAGCAAGCATGGCCCGCCTGCTTATCGTGAACTGGTAGACTCAGAATCCCAAAACATCATTCTGCTTGCTCAAGTTCCTTGTCGAGGTCCTCTCGTACTTCACGTCGCCGCTTACCTTCACGGAACCTTCTCTCATCTTCGGGATCGGAAAGGTCGAGCGGTGCTACCCGACATGGCCGATGTTTTTCATCAATAGCCACAAAAGTGAGCAGGCAACTGTTGGTAAGCCGCTTCTCACTGGTTCGGAGATTTTCGGCAAGAACTTCAACACCAACTTCCATGGAAGTGCTCCCTACGAACCTCACCCTTGCCGTACATGTCACAAGTTCTCCGGTGTAAATTGGCTCTTTGAAGTCAACGCGATCGATAGAAACGGTCACACAGGGCCCGCCTGAATGCCGCATCGCTGCTACTGCCGCCGCGCGATCGACCATTGAAAGGATCTCTCCACCAAAAACATGCCCCAGATTATTTACCTGATTGGGCATCATTAATTCAGAGACGACGGTGATGCTATTGCTTGGTTTGCGAGGTGTTAGTTCCGAGTTTGTCATACGAGCCTCCCCGTCCAGGTCTGAAGCAAATATGGGAGTATGGTGTTGCAAGCAGCTGTGCCTCACCAACTTCCCGCCTAGACTGAATAAAACAGCCTCGCCGGCGTATAAAAAGGGAGAATCAGAATGCGTAGAGTCACTATGATGGTAGCAGTTTGCACCATGTTGGTGGCTGAGATCCAGACCGCCGCTGGGCAAAGCCAAGAAGCTAAAGTCATGGCGGCAGTCCAGCAGGTCTTTGATGGGATGCGTGCCGCGGATCCTGTTATGGTCGCTGCCGTATTTGCCGACAACGCACGTTTCGCTGTCGTGAGATCAAGAGATGGTCTTCCAGAAATTAGCACCCAACCGGTGGCTGAGTGGGTCGGTGCTATCGGTGAATCTGGAGGAAGATGGGATGAGCAAGTTTATGATGTGGACATCCAGATAGATGACAACGTCTCGTCAGCATGGGTACCGTACACCTTCTACCTGGAAGGGTTGATTTCCCACTGTGGCGTAAACTCGATTGAGTTGCTTCTAAATGGCAACAATTGGGAGATCACTCAGCTGTCTGACACGCGTAGAAGCCAGGACTGTCCGGATCCCTTAGGAATTGGGTGATGGTATTATCGAGAGACTATGTCGGTGGCTTAGCCAGAGAGTGCGATACGTGAAATAGTCTCACGTGATAAGCAATTTCTCCAAGACGCGTCGCACGTATACAGGTACCATCGCGCGCCTCCAGTCCGCATCAACAATGAGATTCTCTAGTGGATGACACTGCTCATGGGCACGTTCCGCAAGTTCAGCGATCATGTCAGCATCCAAGATGCTGCCCACTGCAAGATCATCCCATCCTGAGAGAGCACGAGGACGTGCTCCAAGTGCTGTAACCACCCCGTTGATTGACTGAACGGTTCCATCTCCTTCGATATCTGCAGAGACAGCTACGGTCAGGAGCGGGAAGTCGATCGACTTGCGTTGCCGGAGCTTCGCATATGCCTGTCTTCGGTTAGCCACACTGAGTGGAATGCGGATTTCAGTGACTATTTCAACCGGAGTCCTACGGGTATTGCATATACCATCCGCTATGAAAAAATCTTCTATGGGAACTCGGCGTTTTCGTTGAGGTCCAGCAAGCGTGATCGTCGCCCCAAGAGTCATGAGCACTGGGGGTGTATCAGCTGAGTGAGCTGCAACACATTTCTTACCAACGTTAGTCACATGGCAAACTGTGCCGTCTTTCTTGAGGCAATAGCCCAATGCACCACGCCAAAACGATGTCTGGTTGTAGTAGGTACAGCGAGTATCAAGACAGAGGTTACCACCGATCGTTCCTGCGTTCCTAAGCTGCGGACCTGCTACATGACCCGCAGCATCTGATAAGGCAGGAAATAGTTTTTGCACCCCTGGATGCCGGGCCACTTCTGCCAGTGTTTCGGCCGCACCAATCCGGAGATAGCCGTTCTCTTCACGGATTCCACTCAGCTCACTCACACTTTTCAACGCGATAAGATGGGCTGGTTCAAAGAGCCTATGTTTCATATTGGGGATAAGGTCTGTCCCACCAGCCACATACATTGCTTCTTCCGCATACTGGCTCATGAGTCCTGTGGCCTCGGCCACCGACACAGGCCTGTGGTAGCTGAAAGGAGGTAATCTCAGCACCTCACCCTTCCCTTGCTGATGTCGTTTCTCGGCGTGGCTGATCTTGAGGACGTGCGATAATGATGCCGTCCTGTCCCTCTATCTTATTTATACGCTCTGCAAGTGAAGCCTCGCTGATCTGCACCGCCTCTCCCACGAGTGGTGCATGAAGAAGATGTAGGGTCTCATCAATCCAAAGCGCTAAACCGGTATGAGCGACGTCCAGCCCGGCTACGGTACTGGTTGCCGCAATAATATCACCGTCATGGATTTCCTGGACTACCTCATTAATTCGGTCTTCTGGAATATAAACTCGGTCCGCAGTGCTCAAGCGCTCTTCCGTTTCTTTGATCAACGAGATGTTCGATATGTCTACCATCTGAGCGTACGCGTCAGTATGGGTAGACATGAAGTCAACGGCCTCGGAATCGACGATGCCGTGAAGCTCTGCACTAATGTCGCGCACGAGACCTCTTCGGTGATTGTCCCCAACCCAATCACTGAAGTAATGCAACCGACTCGGATAACCGTTGACTTGACCATTCCTGTAGCGATGCTCACTCAAAATAGACTCGTAGAAGTCCTCAGCAGACTTGCGGTCTCCAAGTAGTGCTCCCGCCCCTACCTCGAGCACGAAGCGCGACATCGCGAAGACGTTTTCAACAAAGGTTACACAATCAAGACCCCGGAAATTGATCACGAGGCTCTCTGGTCCCTCTACCTCGAGCGTTCCGGGTATATAGGCCGTCCCAACAAAGGAACGTCCTATCTTGGCCATTACTGCACCAACTGAAAGGGTATCCAGACCTTGACCTAGGGCCCATGAGACCTTGGCCTCAAAGATTGACCAATCCTCTTCATTCCAGAAACCACGGTCTCGTGTGTCCCCTACCTCATCCAAATCTGTAACTGCTACGTCGGTATGATTGGTGGGCGGGGAACGAAACAGGAGCAGGGCCGTCGACATCACAACCACGATCGCAAGCGATCCTGGTACGAGAGGAGGCATTCTCATGATCCTGAGGAGATTGTTCCGGCGTGTGGTGCCCCAGGAACTACCTGAGAACCATCGGGAATTGAGGGCTTAACCAGGGTGCCAGCTTCTCGGGCTCCTTCAATTGCCCGCCACATATTTGGCGGGGAGAAGGGCAGTCTGTCCACCCGGACCCCGATTGCGTCATAAATCGCATTTGCTATGGCAGGAATCGAAGGGTGAAGCGGACCCTCTCCCGCTTCTTTGGCTCCATATGGGCCCTCTGGATCGATTGATTCCACAATCAATGACTCTAATTCTGGCGTGTCGAGACTAGTGGGGATGCGGTAGTCGAGAAGCGATGGAGCATTGTGTAGCCCGGCTCGTCCCTGTTCAGAGCTCTTAAAGATCTGCTCCTCCATGAGAGCCTCACCAAAACCCATATAGGCAGAGCCCTCCATTTGACCTTCTACTAGAACCGGGTTGAGTGCCCGACCACAGTCATGTGCAATCCAAATCTTTTCGACCTCAACTACACCCGTCTCGACATCAACCTCGACTTCAGCCACGTGCGCCGTAAACGAATAAGCTGGCGAGGCGCCGATCGTACCTCCCCTATATTCGCCATGAACATCTTTTGGCGTGTTGTACCAGCCTGTAGCACCTAGTGTCCCAAATCTAGACTCTGCGAGGTTGAAGGCTTCCCGGATCGGCATCTGCCGCTCAGTGTCAGATGCCCACATCGCCATCCCTCCAACCAGAAGGACTTCCTTAGCCTCTACCTCCCACTCCTCGGCAACCGCCTTCTGGACCATCTCACGCAACTTGCTTGCGGCATCAATCGCCGCGTTGCCTAGCATGAACGTTACTCGGCTAGAATACGCCCCTAAATCCACTGGCGTGAAATCGGTATCCCCACGAAGAACCCTCACGTATTCGAGGGGGACACCAAGTTCCTCAGCAGCGACGTAGGCAACCATCGAATCACATCCCTGTCCAATCTCACTCGCGCCACTAAAAACAGAGACCCGGCCAGAGCGATCTATCTGCATCTGTACCCCAGACTGCGGCATGTCGTTAGGGTAGATCGGGTAGTTTGTTCCAGAGATATATGTGGACCCTGCCACCCCTACACCTTGGCCAAAAGGAAGTCGGCGAAACTTGCGACGCCAACGACTCGCACGCTCAACTGACTCGAGGCACTCTAGGAACCCGTTCGACGTGATCCGCAACTCATTCACCGTGCGTGTGTTTGAGCCAATGAAGTTCCGGCGCCTGAACTCAAACGGGTCCAAACCTACTTTCTCAGAGAGTTTGTCAATCTGGATCTCGAACGCAAAGCGCGGCTGTACCGAGCCATGTCCACGCTTGGGGCCACACGCCGGCTTGTTTGTATACAATCGAGTTGAATCAAACCGATATGCTGGCATCGAATAGGGCGCGCACAATAACTGTCCAGCATAGTACGTGGTCACAAGACCGAATGAGGCGTAGGCACCCCCATCAAGTAGAAGTTCCGCGTTAACCGAAGTGAGCTTCCCGTCCTTGGTACAACCCATTTGGTATTTCATGTGGAAGGGATGCCGTCCACGGTGCGCGTAAAACACTTCCTCACGAGTATAGAGGATCTTCACTGGGCGAGCTGCCAACATTGATAGCTTGGCCACGCAGAACTCCAAGTCAAATGGCTCACTCTTCCCACCGAAAGCTCCACCAACTAGTGGCTGGAGCACCCTCACACGCGCTGGGTCTAACTCTAGGACTCGGGCCAGTTCCCGGTGCAAATAGTGTGGTACCTGAGTAGCTGACCAGACCGTCAGTTTACCCACTCCATCCCAGAGTCCGATGGCGCAGTGCGGCTCAATCGGTGTATGTGTGCTCCCCTCAAAAAAGTATTTGCCCTCGACAATGACATCCGACTCAGCCATGAGTTCATCAACTTCACCGAACTCCAGTTGCACCTGCTTCGTTACATTGCCATTCCCGCCTTCTTTCCTGGGCTCATGTACGTATGGCGTTGATCCATCAGCCGCCAGCGATTCGTAGGGGTCAAGAAACGCTGGGAGTTCCTCATACTCGACCCGGATTAGCTCTAGAGCCCGAATTGCTAGGTCTTCATCCATAGCAGCGACTGCAGCTACCCCATCGCCGATATACCGGACACGGTCAGTGCATAGCGGATACTCGTCGGCCGTCCAAGGGATAATGCCGTACTTGGTCGGAATGTCGCCACCTGTAATGACCGCGTGCACACCCTCTAGTTTTTCAGCCTCTGACACGTCAATCGACACAATCCGAGCGTGAGGATGGGGAGACCTGAGGATTTTTCCATGAAGCATCCCCGGGAGCACTATATCATCCGTATACACTGCCCGACCGGTGGACTTATCAAGTCCCTCTATTTTTCGCATCGGTGTACCAATTAACTTCAAGTCCGACTTGGACTTATGTGGTCCACTGATCATCTGCGTGACCCATCTAGATGAGCTTCGACTTGCAATCTCTGGGCTGCGCTCATCACAGCGTCATAGATCTTGGAGTAGCCTGTGCATCGGCAAAGATTTCCGGCCAAAGCCTCCTTGATCTCTGTTCTTGAAGGAGAAGTTGTCTGTTCAAGAAGGGCAGCGGCAGAACATAGGATGCCAGGAGTGCAGAACCCGCACTGAGCTGCCCCATGTAAGTCGAATGCATCCTGTAACGCATGAGGGCCATCCACATCGGCCAAACCCTCGACGGTTATGACGCTATGTCCCTCGGCCTCACAGACCGGAGTGATACAAGATAATGTGGGTCGGCCATCTAGGATGACCGTGCAGGCACCACAGTCACCTTTATCACACCCCTGCTTGGAGCCCGTGAGACCAAGTTCGTACCTCAAGGCTTCCAGAAGAGTGAAGTGCATCGGCACCCCAATCTCTCGCAGGTCACCGTTGACGTTGAGTCGCACGATCTGAATCGCGGCTGGCATGATAAAAAGGTGGCCGGCTAAGCGTGGTGCTGCAACGGTGCTGCTGAAGCCCACCAGTGGAGCCCAAGCCCCGTCATAGGTAAGTTTAGCTCTGGATAAGCCACTAGGAGCCATGCCATGCCGTACCCAGAGATGATGATAGCACCCATGCGTGAGGACCTCGTGCGAGTTGGCTTCAGTGAGATGAAGACGCCCCAAGAGGTGGATGCCATGCTCACCGCAGACAAGGGAACCACTCTCGTAGCAGTGAATTCAGTCTGTGGCTGTGCCGCAGGGATGATGCGTCCCGCGGTGTACATGTCACTACAGGGGGAGAAGAGGCCTGAAGTACTTACTACAGTCTTCGCCGGCCAAGATCTAGAAGCTACCGAGCGCACGCGTGAGTACATCGTCGGCTTTCCGCCCTCATCCCCTTCAGTCGCACTCTTCAAGGATGGGGATCTCGTCTACTTCATGGAGCGTCACTTAATTGAGGGCCGAAATCCAGAAGACATAGCGAATGATCTGCGCACTGCATATGAAGAGCACTGCTGAACCCGGGCAGTATCCTTAGTAGCAGGGCTAGCTCGAACGGCTAACGGCCCCTGACCCGATCCCGCTGGCGGGCAGCCAGTTCAACAAGCCGCCTAAGCTCCGCAATCGGATTGTCAGAGTCATCAACCTGGAGCCTCAGTACGACATCATTGTTGAGCCACACTCCACCGTCTTCCTTGACAATGATCATCGCCGCTGACTGCATACCCCGGCTATCACCACCAGCAGCTTGACCCGCTTCAAGGGCGGCCTGAAGGCGGAATGACAGATGTCCCTCTGTCCCCTCGAAGGCCTCTATCATCATATCAACCACATCTGGTCCAGCTAATATGTTTCCTTGTGCGGATACATAAGTACCGACCCGGTGCCCTGCCCAGTCAGAAGCGCGTGGCCCGGTGTGGGTTGCGACGTTGCCTTGGGAGTCCATCACAGAGAATTGCCTCCCGAGCTTTGTCCAATCTTCGGGACGCGGATCCGGATCATCGGAGAGAAGTCGGTCGACAATTTCCTGCGGACTTAACCCCTGCCGGAGCAACTCTAGGCCTTGCGGTCCGTAACTAACGTCCACAATCGCCTGAGTTGTGACGACACCTACATTCGCTTCAGCCCAAAGGACTCCGTTTCCCACCGCAAAGACCCGCGACTGCACAGCCCCACCTACTTCCCCAGTATTCCGGTCATAGCCGAGGATCGAAAAGGTCGCGACAGGCGACCAAGGAGCGATCGTATCATCGGTAAATTCAGTGTTAACCTGGCCTATCAAGGCCGAAGCACTTGCAAGTAGTAGTACTGCTATCAGGCCAGTGAATGTACTGAGCGTTTTCATAGGTAATCCTCCCGGACCGGGGCGAAGACATCGAGAATCCTACAAGGGGTATGGGCTACACCAGTGTGTGGCACATCCGGAGGAACCACAAAAACGTCTCCCGCTTCGAGCACGTGGGATGTCCCGTCCACTATTAACTCGAAAGTGCCCATGAGCATATTCACGATCTGCTCATGGGGATGATCATGTTCCGGAAGTGGCTTTCCTGGATCAATTTCCCAATAAACATGGGTGGTGCGTTCGCTATGAACAAAGCGCCCATGATACCCTTCCATGATCTCACGAGACTCCGTTGACCAGACGTTGATTTTCCCCATCGTCACTCTTCCTCTGAAATTGGTCGCGTGGCGGCGAATCGTTCTAGAATTTTGACCGTCATAGTCACGCCGCGACGAACATTCTCTTCTGTTACACGTTCATTATTCCCATGAACGCCCCCAGCATCCTCTGAGGGTGTTGCTGTTGCACTGTACCCGTAGCTAACAATGCCAAGGTCCCGGAAAAAATGGCTGTCCGTAAACCCGCCTTGAACCTGTGGCACAAAGCTAGCTCCAGGCATCTCCTCTAAAGTCACGTCCCGGATCATCTCGTAGAGTTGAGTTTCGGTGGTTGAGACTGCGGGTGTAAACCCCATTAATACCTCGATCTCCACTTCAGGGCCTACTACACCCTGAAGTTCTCTGAGCCATACTTGAGGATCCTGATCAGGTAGCAGTCGGCAATCAATCTCTGCCCAGACTTCTGGTGACACTACGTTAATCTTATTACTCCCTTCAAAGCGTGTGATCGAGCAGGTATTCCGGGTCAACGTGTGAAGTGATGGGTTATAGAGTTGAAGTTCCTCCAACACTTCAGGTTCTTGGATCGCAGAGCCAAAATCTTGAAATCGGGTTTGCCAAGGCTCGGGATGCTGAGCCGCCATGCCCCTGAAGTGGGAGTCAACCGCAGGAATAATACGTGCTTCAAATTCGTGAAGGCGCAGACGCTCCAGGGCCTCAATTAGTTCGAGTGAAGCATACGAGACGAGCGGTCGGGAACCATGCCCCGGCTCACCCGTTGTTTTTAGGCGCAACCAATAGGGCACCTTTTGAGTTACCTCGACCCCAAACTGTACTCTGCCCTCAACAACCGAGCCACCGCCACCTTCATTGAGCAAGAAACCAATGTTACTGAAGAGCTCGGGACGATTTTCAACGAGCCAACCTGCTCCGAAGAAACCCCCAGCCTCTTCGTCAGCAGTGCCCATGAAGACCACATCTCGATTGAGAGGAATGCCTGACCTGTGAAGTGCCAAGAAGGTCGCTAAATGCAGAATGCCACTTGTCTTCGTGTCGAGGGCACCACGGCCGTAGATATAGCCGTCTCTGAGTTCGCCCGAGAGTGGATCATTATCCCAATAACGCTCGTCGGCCGGTACCACATCAATATGGTGTAGCAGGACGATACCCGGTCTATCGCCGCCCTCTAGTCTAGCCCAAATATTTCCTCTACCAGGCGCGGATTCAGCAATCTCGTATTCAATGCCTTCTGCTTCGAACAACCGTGCAAAGAATTCGGCTCCCCGTATCTCGTTACCCGGGGGATTTATGGTATTGATACGAATGTATTCTTGGAGCCAACCCACCGCTTCGTCCTGTAAGGCTCCAAGATCGACTTGGGCACCGACATGCTGGGCAGCTACTAAGAGAACCGAGATCGTAAGCGAGCATCGTATGGTTTTGAGCATTGTCCGTCCTTCGGGGCTGGCCCGGGTCCATTCTGAGTCGGAGGCACTGTAAGATGCTACCGTGGCTGATTTGCTGGCAATTCAGGTAGTCACCGCGCATTGTAACGAACGGCTTCTAGACTTTGCATTTGCGACCTAGCAGTCGCGGACAATATGAGTACTAGGCCAAACCCCGCCCGTGAGAGCGAAAAATGATTCACCCAACAGCCCCACAGTCCCGTCGCAAGTTTCTGAGCAGCCTCGCAGCTGGTGCCTTAGCGGGTGGCGCAGCGCCTGAGTTCTTATCCATCAAGGAACGGAATCGCATCCACACTCTCCTAAGGCAAGAGTATCAGTCTGCCAATGACCAGATCCAACTAGCAGTCATCGGAGCTGGAGGGATGGGTATGGCTGATGTTGAAACGGCACTGAGCATTCCAGGAGTGAAACTTGTCGCCGTAGCAGACTGCTTCGATGGCCGCCTGGTAGCTGCGCGTGAAAATTATGGACAAGACTTGTTCACCACCCGTGACTACCGTGAAGTATTAGCCCGAGACGATGTTGATGCTGTGATCTGTGGTACTCCAGATCATTGGCACAAACAAATTTCTGTAGAAGCACTCACGGCTGGGAAATCTGTATACTGTGAGAAACCCATGGTGCACAGCATCGCCCAGGGTGCCGATGTAGTCAGGGCACAAAATGAATCCGGAAAAACCTTCCAGGTCGGTAGCCAAGGGATGAGTTCCCTTGGTAATGAGAAGGCAAAAGAATTACTAGCCGCCGGAGAGATTGGAGAACTGAACTACGCTGAAGGATTTTGGGCACGTAATGATCCGATCGGTGCATGGCAATACGCTATCCCCGAAGACGCCTCTGAAGAAACGGTTGATTGGGAAATGTTTCTCGGTGATGCTCCTCCGAAGCCCTACGATCCGCTGCGCATATTCCGTTGGCGAAACTATCGCGACTACGGTACTGGGGTCTCCGGCGACCTGTTCGTCCACCTATTCTCGAGTCTCCATTTCATCACCTCATCTCTGGGCCCGCGTAAGATCATGGCGCAGGGCGGACTGCGTTATTGGAAGGATGGGCGCGAGGTACCCGACATCTTGCTAGGAATGTTCGACTACCCAGAGACTGAGGCGCATCCGCCATTCAACCTCTCACTCCGTGTGAATTTTGTTGATGGCACTTCAGGCACAACATTCTTGCGCCTGGTAGGGAGCGAAGGTGCTATGGATGTGACCTGGACAGACGTTGTCCTGCGCCGGAATAAGGCTGTTAGCCCAACCGATGTCTTTAGCCAGAGGAAGGCGGATGAAATGGATCAGGGGGTTGAAGCACGAAAGCAGATGCTACCACCGGCAGAAAGTGTTTATATGGTAGAAGATGGATACATGGGCGCTCACTTTGATCACTTCATGAATTTCTTCCGCGGTGTTCGTGATGGTCGCCCGGTAAGCGAAGACGCAGAGTTTGGACTACGCGCTGCGGCACCGGCCCTAGCCTGCAACGATAGTTACTTCGGTGAGCAGATTCTGGCCTGGGACCCCGAAATGATGAAGGTGATCTAACAGTGGCTACCATCCGGAGGATCTGCCTTCTGGGCCTAATATCAGCCCTCACCGTCTGTTCTCAGACAAATCAAGGAAGGGACAACACACCTGTTGAAACAGAACACAATAAACTCACGACAGAAGAAGTGGCTGCAGGTTGGCTTCTTTTATTTGATGGTGTTTCTACAGACGGTTGGCGTGGATACCTGAATGAGTCATTTCCTCAGGAAGGATGGGCTATAACTGATGGTAATCTGGTCATTTTTGCTTCGGACGGGAGTGAAGAAGGGCTTGGTGGAGATATCGTTACCGAGACAGAGTTCTCTGACTTCGAGCTCCTTTTCGATTTCAAGCTTTCACCCGTAGGCAACAGCGGTGTGTTTTACCGAGTGAAGGAAGTCGAAGGAACTACGATGTGGGAGGTAGCCCCAGAATTTCAAGTGCTCGACGATACTACATACATCGATATGGGCACCATGGATATGAATAAGCATCTAACAGGGGACAACTACGACCTCCATTCATCCATGGTCACTGCGTCTAACCCGGTAGGAGAGTGGAATACTGGCCGTATCGTGGTCTTAGGCAATCAGGTCGAGCATTGGCTTAACGGTCAACTGACTGTCCAGTACGAATACTACACTGACGAATGGAACAAACTGGTGCAAACAAGCAAGTTTGACCCTGCTCTCTACGCCCGGTTCCCCACTGGCTCCATAGGTATTCAGGACCACGGACACGATGTCCGTTATCGAAACATCAAGATCAAACCATATCTCTGATGCGGATTGAGAGAATCCCCTCCCTAGGGTCGAGTGGAAGACTGAGGGGTGCATTTTTCATGCTCGTAATACTGTTGACCGCCTCATCGCTCAGTGCTCAGAAGTCAACATCGATCTTCAATGGCCGCGATCTTGAGGGTTGGACCGTGCATGGGACCGAACTCTGGTACGTGGATGACGGAGAACTTATCTGTGAGAGTGGACCTGACGCTCAGTACGGCTACCTGCGCACCAACGAGACTTATACAGATTTTGACCTAACTCTCGAGTTCAAGCAGGAAGCGGACGGGAATAGTGGTGTTTTTTTTCGTTCTACAATCGAGGGCACAATTATCAGTGGTTGGCAGGCTGAGGTCGCGCCACCAGGTCTATTCTCTGGCGGCATTTATGAATCATATGGTCGAGGATGGCTGATCCAACCAGATCCCTCTAAAGACTCAGCCCTTCGTATGGGTGAGTGGAATACTATGAGGGTGCGTGTCATAGGCCCACATGTCACGACTTGGATAAACAGTACAGAGATGATCAACCTCGTGGACGAGAGGATCGGAGTGGCCACAGGCCATATCGCGCTGCAAATCCACGATGGAGGTGGAATTAGGGTCCGATGGCGCAATATCGAGATAACGAGACTTTAGTTTCGTAGAAATCAGCCTCACTGCAGTTGGTCACACCAAACCTTATCGAATCGGCGCTCTTACTGGCTCGCCAGGTCTCGCTGCAGTGATCTCCCCCCCGTCGACCACCAATTCTCCTCCCACGATTACATAGGGAATTCCTTCCGGTGGGATCGAGGCATCCATATACGTTGCGCGGTCAATAACAGTCTCCGCACTAAAGATCGTGATGTCTGCATGCGCACCGATACGAATTCTTCCTTTGTCAGCCATATCGGGAACTCGAGCCTCTAGGCGCTGAGCCGGCATCAGCGTCATCTTGTGGATGGCCTCGGGCAAGGTGATCACACCCTCCTCACGTGTGTACTGACCGAGGACTTTAGAATAAGAGCCTGAAGTCCTTGGATGGCCGCGCCCATCTTCAATAAAGCCATCACTCGCAATCATGGTGATAGGGCTCTCAACCGCGGCACGAGTCATCTCTTCCGTTCGACTGTGAATAATCACAGTGCCGCCCACGGCCCGTGCTTGAGCGAAAGTTTCCCTGGTTAGGCGCTCCCCTGTCGATACCAGTTGGTGTATGCCGAACTGTTCTTCGTCCCAATTCTCCCAGTTGTCGAAAAGAGCTGATTCAATCCGGGTCATGCCGGCACTGTAGGGGTAGGCTTCCGTTGTGACATCCTGCCCCGATGCTTGTGCGACCTCGATGGTAGAGAGGAAGTCATTGATTCGCCCCCCAGCACTCGAATTCGCGTGTACAATGTGGAGAGGCGCTCCAGCCCTACTTGCTGCGCTAATTGTCGAATCAAGGCCAGCCAAGCCATTACGCATATGAATGTGGGCACTTACTCCGTTCTCTCCTGCTACCCTAAACATGCGCTCAACTTCCCCCATCGTGGCGCCCGGTGTATAGGCGCTTCCGAAACCAACAGCCACCGCACCCTGCATGATCCCTTCGCGGATATCTTGTTCAATCTCATCGAGCTGTTCTTCTGTGGCTGTAGCGCTCCCTCCAATACCCGCAGGAAGGAAGTCCCCCGGATCACCCAAGACATCCATCCGCACACGAATATGGCCTATACTCACGCCATGGTTCACGAGCTGACCGCCTTCACGCTCGGCATACCATCCCTCGACATCAGCCGTGCCAACCTCAAGCTCAAGCGCCGTCGTTACACCGTCACGCACCATCATCCGGTAAGAATCCTCGTCTTGACCATGCTCATGCAGGTCGATGAAGCCAGGAACTACGACAAGCCCCGCAGCTTGGATTACTCGGTCACCCTCAAGGGGTATCTCAGTGATCGCAGCTATCTCACCTCCAATCACCCCAATCGTGCGTACGGCGTCGAGGCCAGATTCTGGGTCGATGACCCGCCCCCCCTCAATCACCAAATCGTAATGGGTATTCCCAATGTTACAGCTCGATAGAAGGAGGCTCATGAAAGCGAGAACTAACCCTTTCAGAATCATCATCGTTTCCTCTTTTGGATCAATTTCCCAGTTGCCGTCCAAGTTCCCGTCGCCCAAAGTCAGCTTGAAATAATGCCCACGTATCAGGATCTAACCGCACGTCCAAGGGCTCCTCGTTGACTGGAACTACAAAGCGATGGAAGCGGTTCGTGACAGAAACTGTCTCGATGAAGCGCGGCAGTCGTTCACCTTCGAAGTAGATACCGATTTCCAGTGGAAAGTCGAACAAGCCTCCCACCTGCTGAACCTGATTAATCTCTAGACTCACTGTCCGCGACGTTGGGTCATATTCCCACCACCCTGAAAGGTGAGGATTCCCACCGTCATACAACCACTGTTCCGCAAACATTTCCAGGTTGAGTCCCGAAGCCACTTCCATGGCCCTCATAAAATCATCCGTGGTGGCAGTTTGGTTAAAATGTGTCTCATAATACCGACGGATACCGGTCCAAAATGCTTCGTCACCCATACGCTTCCTGAGCATGTGCAGTACCCATGCCCCCTTTTGGTACGTCGCTCCACTTGAGACGCGCCTCATATCATTGAGGTTGTCGTGCACGATACGATACGCGGGATCGTCCTCATACTGGGCAAAAACTCGGTCAGCGGCACTTTCCATTCCATCTACGAATTCATCACGGCCGTAAGCATGCTCAATAAAGAGCTGTGTGAAATACGTGGCGAAGCCCTCGCTTAGCCACACGTCGTCCCAATCAGCTTCAGTTACGGCATTACCGAACCATTGGTGGGCAATCTCGTGGATAATGACATTCCGCCACCGTAGAGACCGTTCACCAGTCACCGAATTCTCCCCGTACATGATCGCCGTAGCGGCTTCCATTCCACCCCCAGTTGCTGGCGAAGTCACATTTGCAAGCTTTTCATAGGAGAAGGGTCCAACGTACTCCGAATAGAACTCCATAACTTGTTTAGTTGGCACCGCGAAGTCGTAGAAACCTGCTTCACGGTCCTGGGCGTAAACCCAAGTCTGAATTGGCTTACCATCAAGATCATCAACCTGCTGAACTGCAAAGCGGGCGACACCTAGGACATAAAGCCAAGGGGAGATTGGAACAGACTGCTTCCAGTGCGTGAGGCGCATCCCGTCATCGTAATCAGTTTCCTCACGCAATAGCCCGTTCGATACGACCTGGTAATGATCTGGAGCCCTGACCACGAATTCACATGTGGCCTTTTCATACACGTGATCGATCGTTGGGAGCCAGCTCCGTGCGCGGTTTGGCCAGTTGTCACTGAAAAATGTTCGATCTCCATACTTATTTGGGCCGATTCTTAGCCCTGCATCTGGCACGCCTTGGTACTCTATAGTGATTGCAACGCGCGAACCAACTTGGCCGACTTCGGGAAGATCAATGCTCAGCAAATTATCCTCATGAACGAATGAGAGTGGAGAGTCGCTAGTGTAAACAGCCAAGACACGCATCCCCTGGCCCTCATCGTTCAAGCTCGTCAGGTCGAGAGGTAAAACGGTGACCCCATTACTTGTAAAACTCACTGATACCGTAGCACGACCTATAATTTCATCCACCTGATCACTAAGCGTGATTTCAAATCTGTAATTTTCGATATCTATCCCGATCCGCCGAGGATACGTATCGGGCTCTGTTGCTGATACGGAAACCGCTGTTAAAAGCGAGAACGCGACAAGAAAAGTGAGTTTGGGGTTGGCCACGCTACCTCCATAGTGAATATCGGACCGCCAAGATGCTTCACCCCCCAACATCCGCGCTACCTATCATAAACCACTTCACCGTCTACTAGAGTCATATCAACCTCGACATTCCCGATATCACTAGAGCTAATTTCAAAGAGATTTTCCGAGAGCACGACTAAGTCAGCTAATTTACTGTTCTCCAGTGAGCCCGAGCGGTCCTCACTGAACCCGGCCTTAGCCGCTCCCGCTGTGTAGGCAAGGAGCGCCTGCTCAAGGGATATCCGCTCCTCCGGCATCCATCCGTCTGGATTCACCCCATCGAGTGTTTGGCGAGTGACTGCTGCATCGATACCGAGAATCGGATCCAGAGGTGCCACAGTCCAATCTGAACCAAACGCTAGAGTCGCTCCAGTATCCAACAGAGACCCGAAAGCATACGCGCGCTTGATACGCTCTGGTCCAATTCTCTTTGCTGCCCATCTGCCATCATCTACCGCGTGATAGGGCTGCATCGACGCAATCACTCCCTGCTCAGAGAACCGTACAATAGCAGACTGACTAAGATGTTGAGCGTGCTCAATGCGAAGGCGCCGGTCACGCTTGCCGTGATTCGCTACAAGATCCTCGTATACATCCAGCAGCCAGTCGTTAGCCCTGTCGCCAATTGCATGGACAATGGACTGGAGTCCAGCCTTGTCCGCCCCCTCAATCCAACCCTGTAATTCAGCGGTATCCGTGGTTGTAAGTCCCGTGTTCCCTGATTCACCCAGATAGGCCTTATGGAACCATGCAGTGGCTGACCCCAGAGAGCCATCGACGAATGCCTTCACCCCACCCCACCAAAGGCGATCGTCTCCCCGGCCATTGATAGAGACATAATCCTTCATTCGCTTCCAGCTACTCATGGGCACGACGGAATAGACTCGGAGAGGAAGGTGCCCTTCAGAGTGAGCCTGATGGTATACCTCCAGATTCGCCCAACCCATCATGTCCAGATTATTCCAGCCTCCCATGTCATGAACTTGAGTTATTCCACGAGAGAGCGCGTGCTGAGCCGCCGCTTCAAGCGCTCGCTTGGTTTCCTCAACCGTCGCGAGAGGAATCACGTTCCTGACTAAGGTTATGGCTTGGTCTTTGAGCACACCTGAAGGCAGGCCAGCCTCGTCACGCACTATAGAACCACCCGGTGGATCCCCTGTCTTGTTAGCTATGCCACTCATTTCAAGAGCTAGTGAATTCGCCAAAGCCATATGGCCGTCCAAGCGCTGGACCAACACTGGATGTGCTTGTGTGAAGTGATCAATCCAGTCACGCCGCGGAAGCAGTCCTCCCCAAAGTTCATGGTCCCAGTTCCCTCCGGTGATCCAGGTTCCACTAGGAACTGATTTCGCAAACTCCCTTATTCTGATCACAAATTCTTCGGGAGTGGTAGCCTTGCGGAGATCTAGGCTCGAAAGCTGGATGCCACCCGAAATGAAGTGCATGTGCGCATCAATAAATCCAGGGGTCACCGTGCGACCATTGAGCTCGATGACCCGAGTCCGGGAATGCATGAGATCTTGGATTTCTTGATTAGATCCAACGGCTATAATACGGCCGTCCTGCACAGCTACGGCCTCGGCTATAGGAGAACCTTCAACGGCCGTCCCTACCGCTCCACCTATCATGATGAGATCCGCCACATCTCCCTCCGAAACCACAAATCAGACAAACGAGCGTAGCGTGCTAAGAAACCTGAGTAGCTAGGTCTCGCGCAAAACCTTCGAGAACGTCAGCGCACTTTTCTATCTGAGCTAGTTCAACCCATTCATCAGCACTATGCGCCTGTGCGATATCGCCTGGCCCATAGCAGACTGCTGGGATTCCGATTTCGTTTAGAAGTGCTGCGTCAACCCAGGCCGTCATACCTTCCACGACGGGCGGGATTCCATGCTTTTGACCTGCTTCGAGCAGCCCTTGCACAAGCCTGGAGTCTTCTGGAACCTCAGTACCGGGCCGTTCGAGCATTTGCTCAAGTGAAGCGCTTAGATTCTCCTCTCTCTCGCCCAGTTCATCGAGTATTCGCTGGAATTCCTGCAGTACTTTCTCTGGCCTCTCTCCTGGCATCGTCCGACGTTCGAGAACGATCTCACAGACATCAGGGTAAACAGAAGCTGCCGAACCACCCTGGATTGTACCCGCATGGACTGACCCGTGCTTCAGTAGCGGGTGAGCGGGACGAGAAGTGAGTTGGTCTCCATAATCATCAAGAGCGCTTATATAAAGCGCGGCGTGGCGGATTGCATCAATGCCAAGATCTGGACGAGAGCCATGAGCCGCACGCCCTTCGAAAACAGCACGAACCCACAAGAACCCCTTATGAGCGGGCATGACTGCTAGACAAGTAGGCTCAGTCACAATCGCGAAATCAGCCGAGGGAAATGAATCTACCAAAGCGTACATGCCAAGGCTCGCATGCTCCTCGTCTGCGGTCATTGCAACAATGAGGTTTGGCCGTGGCCCTTCTTCGGCCAGACGTTTTGTCGTGGCAAGGATCGCAGCAAGCCCCGCTTTCATGTCGCAAGAACCTCGGCCCCAGATACGTCCACCTTCTACTTTGGCATCAAAAGGCGGTACAATCATACCACCTACCCCTACTGTATCTAGGTGTCCATTCAACAAAAGTGTTGGACCTTCTCCGTCAAGCTTTGCGATCACATTGAAACGATTGGGGCTAATCTCAGTGATGCGAGTGTCTAGCCCCCATAAATCAAGCCATTCCGCGACAAGGGTTGCAGCCTCTCGCTCCCCATTTCCACCTTCTTCTAGCTGTGGATTTACAGAAGGAGTCGAGACTAAAGAACGAGTCAAAGAAAGTGGGTCGCCGTGTCTTGCTAGTTCTAGTGTCTCTGGGTTCAAGGTGTGCTAGGATTCTGCCCGGAGCTGCACCAATTCTGATACTTACTCTGATCACTCAGATAGAAGAGCGCAAACACCGGTAGTAGGTCTTGTTTTAGGCTGAACCAGGATACGCAGCTAAAGATATTTCGGCGAACCGGGTGGGTCGCCAGAGTCCCTAACCAGTTCTTGTAGGGATAGTGAAGCTGGTGTCTTATTCGAAGTGAGCCTTGTTTTTCTCTGTGTACTTTTCCCACTCCACGGGCACATCCGTATCAGGGAAAATCGCCTGAACGGGACACTCCGGCTCACATGCGCCGCAGTCGATACACTCGTCGGGATGAATGTAGAACTGGTCCTTACCTTCATAGATGCAATCGACCGGGCAAACCTCGATGCAACTCGCGTCGTTCTTATCGATGCAGGGCTCAGCAATAATGTATGTCATAGCTTCACACGTTTGTCGTGTCTTATTCCGATTACGAAGGCGGCAAAGTTCTAATGGAAATCAGAGCTTCAAGCAACCTATCTTCACCCGTCCGGGCTGCTCCATTCCCGGTCGCCGATACCAACTCCGTGGTTCTCCAGTCTAGCAAGAGTGAAAATTAAGTCTGAAAGACGGTTTAGGTAGGGTATGACACCATTACTCACCTCCTCATGAGCTCCTAAACGAACGACCGCCCGTTCTGCGCGCCGACAGATGGTGCGCGCCATATGTAGGGCTGCCGCTCCTTCTGAGCCGCCCGGAAGAACGAACGCAGTTAATCTAGGTAGCTCATCGTCGGCCTTGTCGATCCAGGACTCAATCTCTCCAATCCGAGACTTGGTTAGAATGGGCACCTTCGGGCGAGGGCGCCCTTCAGTTGGAGGAGATGTCGCAAGGTCGGCGCCTATCACAAACAGGTCGTCCTGCACGGCCTCGATATAATCCTTGATTTCCTGTTGATTTACCTTTGATGCAGCCCATCCAAGTGCTGCATTTAACTCATCAACCGTTCCATAAGCTTCGACCCGTAAATCACTTTTCGAGACCCGTCCACCTCCGAAGAGTCCTGTGTCACCAGTATCACCCGTGCGAGTGTATATCTTCCGGGACATCACCGCAGCTTGGTCAATTTGCGAATATTTTGAGCCTTCTCTAGAAGTGACGTCGTCGCATCAGGCTTCTCCGGAATCAATAAATCCCGGATATCTAGAAGGACTTCGAGTTCCAGTTGATCCCGCTGATATTCTAAATCAAGCTGTTCCATAGCCTTACCGTCACCGGCGTCCTCTGCCGCTGTGAAGGCGCCTCGATAAATGTTTCCAAGACTCTTTAAGACCCGATCGCGGGTACGCATAGCTCCTCCTCAGGTAACCCTATACGGCCAGCATCAGCCGGAATCCCGGTCCTGACTCATAGTACCCCCTAACCGCCCGCTTTAATTCATCCCAGCAACCCGTGAAGTAATGGTCTGAATCCGGGATTCGCACCAGTCTAATGTGCCCTTCTAGACCTGTGATCAACTCTGCTGCCTCTTCACCGGTACCGAACTCATCATGTTCACCCTGGACGACTAGCACTGGCTTTTCCATACCTGAAAGGAATGAGTAATCATATCGTTCCAAATTGATTGGTAATCCCATTCCAAGAAGCCCTACGACACGCTTGTCCACCGCGCCCACTCTCATACCAACCAGTGAACCAAAAGAGAACCCGCCGACGATCAATGGTAATCCGGGATACTCGGCTTGTAGCCAATTGAGTGCATCAAGAACGTCATCTTCCTCACCGAGGCCTCCATCGTAGCTTCCCGTGCTGGCTCCCACACCCCTAAAGTTGAATCGTAGAGCTGCAAATCCCACATCACTCAAGGCCTCGGCTCCACGGTAGACAGCCTTGGTGTGCATAGTCCCGCCATAGTTTGGGTGAGGATGACACATGACAGCGGCCCCCCGAAGAGGCACCGTCGGCTCTCTCAGGAGGGCCTCGAGATGGCCGTGGGATGCAGGGATCAACACTGGTGACGTATCTGGGATAAGGCAGCTATGTTCACCGGAGCAACTCGAAGGGTCGATACGGGCACCCAGCACATAACTCCAAACGGCAGGCTTCCGTCAATGGGCGCACCAAAAGAGTCACAAACAGGAGTCACGGCAGCTAACGAGTTGTATTGGGGATCAAACCAAAGTGTGAATAAGATCGCGGAAAAACTCGAGCTATCGAAGAGTGCCCTTTACGATATGATCTGCCCAAAACCCCTAGACCTAGGCTGTCCGCTTTGTGGGCGAGGAGTCGTCTATGCTAATCGAACTGCCTGTGAGAAGGGTTTCGCGAATTGCTCTGAGTGCGAATGGGAAGGCCCAGAAAACGAAGCCAACCCCTTTCTTGCTGAACAACCTGTAGCTCTCCCTATCTACGATGACCAAGGGGTGGTTGGCCTAGATGAGGGCCCTGAAAAAGTAAGCACCTCGCTCCCCACCCGACTCGACTTATCAACAACCCGTACTATGGCAGCTGGGGCTCTTCTAGGGGCAGCTGCAGGGCTTGCGTTAGTCATCTGGACATGGCGAAGGTAGAATCAACAATGGCCACAGACACCTTGCTAAGATGACAGCGTTCTTCGTTGAACTAGACCAGCTAACAAATGTGGAGATGCTATGAGCCGCTGGGTTCGAGGACCTTTAACTCTACTTGTAACCATCGTTACGGCTGGTTGCGGGGGGGACGCCCCTAACCAACAGGGTACCGCTGCTACCACCCAGGCTTTGCTCAGCCAACCAATCGGCGAGCTCACGCAGGTTAAGCCTAGCCCGGCGCTAGACTCCAGCTCCGGAGACGACCAGCTACCAATAGCGGAGTTGGGCTATGATCAAGGAAACCAAGAAGCGCTTGTGAGAATTGTAGAAATGTCAGACTACGGGTGTGGATATTGTCGTAAATTCCACCTTGAAACGTTCCCCATACTGCGTGAGGAGTTTATAGAGACTGGAAAGGTGCTATGGAAATTCGTGCCCTTCGTAAACGGCATGTTTGAAAACTCTCTTTTCGCAACTGAAGCCGCGGAGTGCGCCCTTGAACAAGGATCAGTGCCATTTGAAGCCCTGAATGAAAGGCTTTGGTCCGACCAGGCCTCCTGGAAACGCAGTAACGACCCCGAGCCCGTATTACGCGGTATGGCTCAAGATGCAGGCGTAGACCTCATGGAGTTTGATACCTGTCTAAATAACGACAACAGCATCGATCGCATCGCCAGTGCAAGAAGCACTGCCAGCCGACTTGGTGTGCGTGGTACACCAACCTTCTATCCAATAGGCTTCCCGCCAATTGAAGGGGCCCTGCCCACTGAAGCATTTCAGCAAGTCCTGGAACTCATGCACCAAGAGATCAGCGGAGTAGAGGGAAACTGAGGTAGATCTTTTGAGCGTGAGATTTGCTAGGAGAGGCTGCCGGCAACGCTGGATCCTGGATATTGTGGCAGCCCTGGCTCTACTGTCGATAGGGGCCTGTGGGCCTATCACAACGGCCAGCCTTAACTGTCAGTCAACGACCCCGGCCATCTCACTTTCTGAAGAACTTGAAGAAACGAGTGGTGTCGCAATAAGCCTAAGCCAACCTGACATATTTTGGACCCACAATGATGATGGATCAGTGCTTACTGCGATTGATTCAGATGGCGAAATCATTTCCCGTATTCGTATAAATCCACCACTCACAGACTGGGAGGATATCGCGACATCCAGCTGTGCTGGAGGTAAGTCTTGCCTCTACTTCACAGATATGGGAGATAACCTTGAGAGACGATCCGCCGGCGAAATCAGCATACGGCGCCTAGAGGAGCCTAATCTCGCTTCCCCCGGTTTCAGGGCAACCCTTAACCAACAGATACCAGAGCTCGATGGTGATGTTTTTCCTGTGAGATTACCGGATGGTCCGCGTGATATAGAAGCCCTCCTCGTCCTGCCTGGAGAAGACATTTATGTCACCACTAAAGGCCGCAACGGACCAGTAGCCGTATATCGATACCCACCACCTCTTCGTCCCGACACAGTCACACTTGAACTCGTTCAGGAACTCTCAGCAGGAGCTCGAGTGATCCCCCGCCAAGTCACAGGAGGAAGTGTCTCTCCAGGAGGTGATATCTTGGCATTGCGCACCTATGAGTCGCTTCAATTCTACGAGTTCATAGCCGACAAACTCGTTCCCATAAAGGACGGTGACATAGACCTACGCCCCCTTCTAGAGGCCCAGGGTGAGGGAATAGCAATCGGCCCAGGTGGTCTCTTAGTACTCACTTCTGAAGCAGTGGCAGGAACCCCACCACAGATGAATCTCATGCACTGCAACTTAGATGCTTCTTAGGGAACCGTAGAAGCACCCTCACGCATTAGCCCCAGTAATGATTCAACAGAAGAGCCACGCTGAAGTCCCGAATACCCATAAACTAAGAACAGACCGAACTAGACGCGCACATTAAGGCTATTCTGAGAATCCACTTCTGGTGATAGTTCCGCTATAATCGCCACCATGATATTTCTCCCGAATAGTTCCTCTTTGCGTAACTCAGGCCTCCCGTTCAGCCTTCGCCAGTCTTGGCTACTTCTTGGCGCGATCACAACCCTCACTACAATCCTGTGTGCGGAGCTTGCTGCTCAGGAAGACCGCAACGCATACAACATCCGTGCAGTTCTCGTTGATGAAGGACCAACCATTGATGGCTCACTTGAGGACGCTGTTTGGCAACTCGGAGCACTGGTTGACATGTTTATCCAGCAGGAGCCGGATGAGGGTTCTCCCGCAACTGAACGTACCGAAGTCCGTATCCTGCACGATGGCGAGACACTGTACCTCGGAGTGCTCGCGTTCGATTCCGATCCCCAGGCACTGACGGCTACTGAGATGCGTCGCGACTCGGAGCGGATTCTGTCAGAGGACAATTTTCAAGTGATCCTCGACACGTTTAGGGACTCCCGCTCCGCATACATGTTCGTCACGAATCCCCTCGGGGCGATGTTTGATCAACAGATAGCTAACGAGGGTGAAGGGGGTCGTTTCGGTCGGGCTTCCTCTAATGTCAATCGCGATTGGGATGGAGTCTGGAAAGTGGCGGCGCGCCAAGTTCCAAACGGCTGGGTAGCGGAGATCGCGATCCCCATGATCACTCTGCGTTTCCCTGAATCAGAACCGCAGACCTGGGGAATTAATCTCATGCGGAATATAGGGCGTAAGAACGAGCAAGCGTTCTGGTCTCCGATCCCAAAACCTTACAGTATCACGCGCGTAAGCCTCGCTGGAACTATGGATAATCTTAACTCACTTAACCGCGGTCGCGATCTTAGGATCACACCGTTTGTGACCGGTGGAGCGAGCCGCATCCAGAGCGCGGGAGTGACTGACGATGCGTTGCAGCGAGATATTGGCATGGATCTCAAGTATGGTGTCAGCGCAAGCTTAAATCTTGATGTCACGATCAATACCGACTTCGCCCAAGCCGAAGTGGACGATGAACAGGTAAACCTGACCCGTTTCGCACTCTTCTATCCTGAGAAACGAGACTTTTTTCTTGAAAATGCCAGCCTATTCACCGTGGGATCTACAGAGCCCTTTAATCGTCTTGCTGATCTTTTCTTCACAAGACGAATCGGTCTCTCAAGCTCAGGTGAGACAGTACCGATCATCGGCGGAGCTCGACTGACCGGTAAGGTCGGTCGTAACGACATCGCCATCATGGATGTTCAAACCAACGGTGCATTCGAGGAATCTGGTGAGAATTTTCTAGTTGCCCGCTACAGCAGGAACATTCTGGCACGATCTAAGGTCGGCGCTTTATTCATCAACAAGGCCCAAACTGAGGGCACTCATTACAACCGTACTTATGCCGTTGATATGACGCTGGCCCCCCTCGCGAATCTCACCGTAACCGGCTTTCTGGCTAAGACGGAAACTCCCTCCATCAGTACCGGTGACATGGCCGGGTACCTCAACGCGACCTGGTTGAGCCAAAGTTGGCGGATTTTTGGAGAATTCGGTGATGTTCAAGACAACTTCAATCCTGAGGTGGGCTTTCTGCCGCGCAGAGGAATACGCACAACCAAGCTCCACCTCGAGTGGAACCCCCGCCCCGACAGATGGGGCCTCCGCGTGCTTTCCCCGATGTACAACATCATGTATACAACCGACCAGCAGAATCGGCTTGTATCCCGGCGCCACCACTTCATGAACGGAGTACAATTCGACAATGGTGCGTACTTGAACATCTGGTACAACCGAAACTATGAGCGGCTCGACGAGCCATTTACTGTAGGGAAAGGGGTTACCATTGCTCCGGGTGCATACCGCTACGGGCAACTGCGCCTTTCATTCAACAGTAATCAAGCACGGCGAGTCTACTACAATCTCATGCTCGCTCCACAGACCTTCTTCGACGGGACTCGTGTCGACATGAACGTTGTCTTAGGGGCACGAGTCACAAGCCAGTTTTCTACTCACGCTGCATATACCAGGAACCATATCGACCTTCCCGCAGGTGAATTCAACGTTCATCTAGCAGCGTTTCGTGTGGACTACGCACTATCACCAACAATCACACTTCGTACAGTCACCCAGTACAACTCTTCAAGTGAGCAGTGGGGAACGAGTGCTCGTCTGCGATACACCTATAGACCCGGTAGTGACGTATACCTGGTGTACAATCAGGTCAGGCGTGACCCGACAGACCCTACTGGCCTCCTTGAACTCAGAGATCAGCGACTCATGTTGAAGGTGACTCACCTACTTTCACGATAGGATTTCGCATTATCTCCGTAGGTGCCGGTCAAACCATTCAACCATAGCTTGCTGTGCCCGCTCCCTATCTGCTGTCAGGCGGAATCCGTGATCTCCTCCAGGTATGATAATTAGCTCCGATTCCACTCCTTCTCCCTGCAGTGCCTCGAACATTACCTCACTGTTTTGCACATTCACGAGCATGTCCGCGTCACCGTGGATCAGAAGAGTTGGAGGGTCATCGGGAGAAGCAAAAAGGATAGGGGATATTGAAGCGGCTTGCTCCTCGGCAAAATCGAGGGCAGGAAAGCGTTTACTCGGACCCACTATCGCCCTAAGGTCCACAGGCGGGTAGTAGGCGACAACCGCAGCTACGCGAGCGGGCGCACGCAGAATTTCATCACTCGAGTCCATCACTCCATCATCTGACGCCAAGCCCAGCATAAGCGAGAGGTGCCCGCCGGCACTTCCACCGTACACTCCAAGGCGATCTTCATCAATGCCCAGTTCTTCTGAGTGCAACCGTATGTATCGAAGCGCGCGTCTAACGTCAGCCTCGGCCTCCGGCACCTTATACCTAGGTGCGCTTCCATGCCGAACGGCCATAACCGTAAGTCCCTTTTCCAGCAGGCCTCCGAAGCTCCGAGCGATGAGCCATTCAGGAGGGCTCCAGCGTGATACCCAGCCACCACTCACCATATACAGGACAGCTCCGCCGTGCGCGTTAGGCGGACGAAATACATCGAATGTGAGCGCCATCCCGTCCTTGTGCCCATAAACGACATCAGGGGTCACCTGAACATCGGCTTCTGATTCAGTAGCTGGCGCTTGCGCCGTCAGCGAACCCGGAAAACCCAGAGCTACCAGAAAGAGTACGAACCCTGGAATCCGTTTCGTCTTCATAATCTCATCTCCGGGCAGTATTCAGCATGCTGTGATCAGCTTCCTCATAGGGCCAACATGCCCCCCAGAGGACCGTTCTGCCATCGTTCCTCCCAGTGTAAGCTCTGTAGGTCAGCTTTCTTAACGATTGCCTTGAAACCGAAAGAGCCCGTAATCTTCGCATTTCAGAATACGCAGTCAGGAGGAGTAACCATGAGGGCAAGGCGGCCAATCTATCTATGTGCTGCTCTGCTCGCGGTCGGTTCGGTCATGGAGCTCAGCGCCCAAACTCCCTCCACATTCATCGTTGAGAGCCCAACGATGCAGACGGGGGAAATGATGCCTCGCAAGTATTCCCCTGACGGACCGAACCTTTCGCCTCCCTTAACCTGGAGGGGGTTGCCGGCTGAAACCCGCCAGATAGCGGTAATATGCCAGGATCATGGAGCTGGGAACCCGCCCCCTTGGGTGCACTGGATCATCTATAACATCCCCGGGAACGCTACGGGATTGCCGGAGGGAATCCCCTTTGAGTCCACTGACCCGATGCCACGGGAAATCACCGGTGCCACACACGGAAACAATGGCTGGGGCCTGTCGATGTACCGAGGTCCGGCACCACCCAGAAATAGTGTTCATCATTACCACTTTGCTGTCTTCGCCCTGAATACTGAGCTGGACCTGCCGCCAGGACTCACCCGAAACGAACTCCTAGAAGCGATCGACGGGCACGTTATTGGGGAAGGACACATGATGCCGATCTATGAACGACAGCCAGCGGACCAGGATACGATACCAAGCAACTCGATCCATGGATCATGGAATGACTAAATATCCTCGAAAGAAGAGCCCCCTCGCTGATCGCACGGAGCAGACTGCTTCCAAGATCACGCGTCGAGATCTCCTCAAGGCCGCGGGGGCTGCAGGTGCTGCCGCTCTGATTCCTACTTCGCTTAAGGGAGCCTCCAGCGCAGCTACCCCCATCCTAGATGGAGCTGTGCAAGGCAGTGCGGCCATGCCCCCTGGGGCGCCGCTAATAAATCTTACAGCCAGGGAAACCGAGATACTCGCGGCAATGGTCGACCGCTTGATCCCGTCGGATGAGCTTGGAATTGGAGCACTTGAAGCGGACGCTCTTGGGTATATCGACCGCACCCTCAGTGAGAATGGACCCGACTCTGTTGAGTCTTATCGTACAGGGCTTGCAGCGCTCGATAGATATAGTGAATACACTCGTGGTGCCCGGTTCATCGAACTCTCGGAGCGAGATCAGGATTCTGCCCTCATCGACGTACAAACCGGAGGGGCTTCCGGTGCCGGAGTGGGCTTTGTTGGTGGTTCAGGTTCGTTTTTCAATATGGTGAAAAGTCACACATGGCAAGGCACATTCGGGGACCCGCACTATGGTGGGAACCGAGAATTCGCGGGCTGGGACCTTATCGATTATCCGGGTGTTCGCATGCGCGTCACAGAGGAAGACCAGGAGCAACTCGAAGCTGAAGAACTAGAGCCGGAACGACGTTCAGCGTACGAGTTGGCCATGTTCCGGGCCGGGCGACCCCGATGATCTACTCCTCCTGCCCAAAGGGGCGGTGACCGATGCCAAGGCAACTTAGGTCAACCGACGTTGTGATTGTTGGAATGGGCGCCGCCGGAGGTGTGGCTGCCCTGCCCTTGGCTGAAGCAGGGCTGGATGTGGTGGGTCTTGAGGCGGGCACCTGGCTAGACCAACGTGACTTTGCACCTGACGAGATTCGTAACAACTACCGGGACTGGCCGATGCTCGTAAAGAAGTGTGAGAACGAGCGGCCTACGTCGAGAGCAACATCCGCGACCAACGCCAACCGTGTAGGTGGACACCCAATGATGAATGCGGTTGGTGGAACTGCAGTCCACTATTGGGCCCAAAGTTGGCGGCTCAATCCTTGGGATTTCCAGGTTGTAAGCGAAACTGCACGTCGTTACGGGCGGTCTAAAATCCCAGCGAATTCAACTGTTGAAGACTGGCCGTTTGGGTATGATGAACTCGAACCCTACTACGACCGGGTCGAACGCGAGATTGGGGTATCAGGACAGGCAGGCAACGTTGGCGGCAATATCGACCTGAAAGGCAATAGGTTCGAGGGACCCCGGAAGCGGCCCTACCCTATGCCCCCCCTGCGTTGGACGGGGTTTCTTGAAACGATGGCTGACGCTGCTCACTCACTCGGGTGGCATCCCTTTCCAGGTCCCGCAGCAATCAACTCTGAGCGTTACGATGGCCGCGCCGGATGCGCCTACCATGGCTTTTGCTCCAAAGGCGGCTGCCCCGTCAACGCAAAGAATTCACCACACCTGACTACAATTCCGAAAGCTCTCGACACTGGCAATCTGCGGATCGTGACTCAAGCCCACGTAACAACGCTCCAGATGGATGGTGAGGGTCGGGTAACAGGTGTGAATTATGTGGTTGGAAACGAGGAGTACTTCCAACCGGCTAAGGTCGTACTACTGGCCTGCTACACGTACGAAAACGTGCGGCTACTTCTGCTCTCCAAGTCGAGTGCTTATCCGGACGGTCTGTCGAATAATCACGGTCAGGTCGGACGTCACTATTTCAGCCACCATCAAGGTGCAGCCGTTAGTGCGCTCTTTCCGTTTGATCTCAAGTCTTGGTATGGACTTCCAGCTCAAGGCGTCGCGATTGATGACTGGGCCGATGATAACTTTGACCACGCAGGGCACGACTTTATCGGAGGTGGCAACCTCTGGGTGATGTCTGACCGGCGACCGATCTCAGCGGCAAGCATGAGCACCTACGGACACGGACGGAACTGGGGCTCCGGATGGAAGCGGTTCATTCGGGAAAATGCTGACCGTTCGCACTCGTCTTATATCCAAAAAACGACACTCCCTTACGAAGACAATTACCTCGATCTCGATCCTACGGTCACTGACGAACTCGGCCTCCCGGTGATTCGTATCACCGCTCAATTCAAGCAGAACGAACGAGCAATCGCTGAGTTCACCCAAAATCGGATGGAGGAATGGTACCGGGAAGCAGGTGCTATTGAGGTCGTCCGGGGTGGGCTTGGTAACTCGATGGGTATCTCCACACACGCCTACGGAGGTACCCGCATGGGACATGATCCAGAGACGAATGTTGTTAATCCGTGGGGTTTTTCACACGAGGCTCCAAACCTAGGGATTCTTGGGGCCTCAGTGATGGGCACAAGCGGTGCACGAAATCCGACGCTTACCTCACAGGCGCTTGCTTGGCGCAACGCAGCTCACCTCGTCGAAAACTGGGAAGACGTTTCAGGTTAAACTGACTGCCGAACAAAGAACCTGCGCAGGGATTCTAAGAGCAAATGAATACGCTGGCGGACAATGCAGACATTGTAATGGGGATTGTTTCCCTGCTCGTCCTGCTCGTATTAGGCATCGTAGTAGGCATCCCACAAATCGCCTCTTTCTTTAGGAAGAAAAAGCGGCAGGCTGAAATCCGACGAAGAGTAAGATCGACCCTTATAGAGGAGACGATCGGCGGGTTGGTTAATGAGCGGCTAAGGGCGAAGAGGAAATCAATCTCGCACCCTCAAGATCTTGATTTCTGTGAACTGCATTCTGCAGAGGGACTTGAGTTGCCCGAGCGTGTGGATGGGTGGCTCGACCTCAGCGGGTTGACCACGGTGGAGGGATTGAAGCTGCCCAACCATGTGGGCGGAGGTCTCGACCTGAAGGGACTCATTACCGCAGAAGGATTGGAATTTCCTGAGTACGTGGGAGGGTGGCTCGATTTACGGGGCCTGACCACATCTCGGGGTCTGAAGCTGCCTGAGGTTGTGGTTGGAGACATTTACTTCTGGTCCCTACCTAAATCCGAGTACGCCCGACTATCCCACGGTCCCCCTGAACTGGGCGGCGAAGTCCGCTTCGAGCCGTTAGTCGACGAGGACCGGATGACGATAATTCGGCTCAGGGGGGGGCACATTCAGGTAATGAAGAAAACTCCTCTAGCACTCGCATGGGTTCAGCAACTAGTTCCCCCCGAATAGTTCTCCGAAGAAGTCCCCTGGATTCCAGGCGGGCCGTGCCGTTTCCTGAGCTATAATATAGCCGGTTAAGAAGTTCACACGAGCATGCGCAGCACCTGCTTCAAAATCGAAGCCTTGGTCAACCTCATCGAAGGGTGTGTGATACAGGTTTTGGCGGAATGCCGTATTGATTGCTCCGCCATCCAGATTTGGATTCCCCGTCTCAAAACCGCTCTTAATGAACAGCGATGGAATGCCGCGTCTTACAAAGCTG
>DUBS01000054.1:197639-197961 GCA_012960225.1 Gemmatimonadota bacterium
ATGTCCAAAGAGAAGCTCGCAACCAAGCTCGCCCCGGGTATCGTCGGATTCTCGACGAAATAGTCAGAGCCGAGCAACCCCCACTCTTCTGCCGTCGGGATCAAAAACAGAACTGACCGCCGAGGTTTTGTTTCTAGGCTCGCAAACGCCCGAGCGATCTCAAGGACAATCGATGTCCCCGAAGCATTGTCATGGGCACCATTGTAGATGGCATCCCCGTCTACCTCGACCCCGATCCCAAAGTGATCAACATGGGCTATGTACACGACGTGCTCGTCGCGAAGCACGGGGTCGCTTCCCTCAAGGCGTGCTATAACGTTCC
>DUBS01000054.1:198104-198619 GCA_012960225.1 Gemmatimonadota bacterium
AAAAGCGCGCGGGCTGCAGGGTGGTTGAGGGAGGCCGAGCCCAGGATCGCCAGATCACCTCGGTTGGGATTGCCGTCATCGTCGAGCCAAGCAAAGCTCCCGCGTTTTGAGCGCGCTAGATTGACCTCCCATCGGAACCTCGGATCCCCCGGGTAGGTGAAGCTGAGAATACCCACAGCGCCACGAGCTATGGCCTCACTCTGCTTCGTTGCCCCTGAGGAATAGTATGCTCTCTCATTACTGGGGAATGCTGGAGGTGCCCCAGTAAGATACGCCACGATTTTCCCTTCAACATCAATGTCGGCGTAGTCATCATAGCCAAGTCCGGGGGCACTGACTCCATACCCTACAAAAGCAACAGCGGCCTCGGAGACGCTCACGGTCTCCCGAAGAGGATCAGGGCTCAAGTAGAAATCTGCGCCGTATTCGAGTTCCTCAACACCGGAAGGCGAAGAGATCCGCATGCCGCTGCCCTCTTCTATCACAAGACTCTCACGAAGCGGGACAGGCTGTTG
>DUBS01000055.1 GCA_012960225.1 Gemmatimonadota bacterium
CGCTAGGCTTCCGATCGGGACCCCGACAGCGTCAGCTGGTGATCAAGTACACGAAACTCTTCAATCTCAGGGGGTAACCCAAGCATCTTCGGGTCCGCCGACGTTCTGTGTGCTGTCATTGAGGTCGGCGGAGGTGATTGGGGAAGAGTTCTGACCTAGGACAAACCAAGACGAGGTTCATTCCCTTGCGATACTCACGCTCCCAATCGCGACCTTTTTCATGTGTCTAGTCAGTATACGGCACTCATCGGATGAGCAAAATGCTATCAAAGAGGATTAATTACAACTTGGCTGTGAGTTGCCAACTGATAGAAATTAATAGCCATAGGAAGATCCCGATTCCTGCTAGGATGATGTATCGTTTCAATTATTTTCTCCTCATCTAATGAGCAAAATACTGTTTATATATTCTGGTGATGTGGCACTCACACAAGGGGGGTGTGGGGTACCACCATGACTATATGGGGCAGTGCCTCATGGTGGCTATCAATAAGCCATCATCTAACGTGCAAGACAGGGCCGGAGGAGGCCCCTACTAGGCCCAGTTGCCTGTCACGTCCAGAAGCCTGTCGATGTCGTCTGAGTTGTTGAAGAGTGCGATACCGGCTCGGAGCTCCTCTCCTTCTGCCTTGAAGCTGATCCGTATCCCGGCCTCCTCAAGTGTGCTCCGCACTAGAGTGATATCCCGGTGATGACGAAATGTGACAATCGGCGAGCGATTGTCTTTAGGAGTCCACACGTCGTGCCCTTGGCCAACGAGTCCTGTGTTAAGCTGTTGGGCGAGCCCGACTGTGTGTGCCTCGATATTCGGAACGCCCACCCTCAGGAGATAGTCGAGCGCGGCCCGTAATTGAAAGACCGAGCCAAAGCCCATGGTCGCATATCCGTATTTGCGTGCATCGTCGTAGACACGAAAGCGATGTTGGTCGAGTTCTTCGGCGATATTCAATGAACCAAACCGGTCGGTCCCGATGCGCTCGAGTAGTTCCTCCCTGACGTAGAACGGAGCCACACCATATCCGCCGAGAAGCCACTTGTAGGTCCCAGCTGTGAAAAAATCGATACCAGTCGAGCGAACATCAACGTCCAATGCCCCGATTCCCTGAATAGCGTCTGCATATAGATAGGCGCCATTCGAATGGGCGAGATCAGCCAGACCGGCCAAGTCGTGCCGGAAGCCGTTCTGGTGCGAAACCCATGCGACGGAGATCAATCGTGTCTGCCTGTCGACGTGCTCAGCGAACGCGTCGACAGGTGCCCCCCCTGCCTCACTGTTCACAATACGCACCTCAAGTCCCCGTTGTTCTGCCAATTGCTGGTACAGAAGATACGTTGTGTCATAGTGTAGATCATCGATGACCACGTTGTCACCTTGCTTTAAGTCCAGTGCTCGCGAGACGATGTTCTCCCCGTCGCTTGTCGCGAAAAGGACCCCAATCTCCATTTCGCTTGCGCCAATAAGGGTGGCAAAGCGCTGCCTCATGAGATTGGTCTCCTGCAGCATACCACCCAGACTTACGGGATCTCGAGCCTTGGCCTCCGCGAAGGCTTGAGCAGCTTCCACGGCTTGAAGCGGAGACGGTGTGATATATGCTGAGTCGAGGTAGACCGACTGCTCTACCACGGGAAAATCAGATCGGACTCCTAGCGGATCATCCTTGCTGGCTATACCCACCACTGGGCGCACCCCTGAGAGTGCGGCGGCAGCGGATACTCCGCTGATGAACTCACGGCGAGACAGCGTCACGGGTACCTCCTAGGGTTGAAGCTAGGGATTCATCTTAGGCTGCTGTCTACTTTGGGCAACGCATGTGTCTATTCCTGTCAGGTGGTGCGGAGGGCGACTAGGTTGATTTGTCCACTATCAGAGGATGTAGCCGAACCGGAGAAGCCTATGACCTCGCCCGATGATCGTCCGAACTCCTCAAGCTTGTCGGTCACACGACGAGCGTTTCTCGGGGCAGGAGCCGCAGCCGGAGTTACTGGTGCCTTAGGTACTTCTGGATGCACAGATAATGGGGCGTCCGAGTCCCGGCTTAACGGTTCAGCCTTCGGTGGCCGGCCCAACACTGTGGCGGATCTAGAGGACAACATTTATACGCGACTGCTGGGGGTTCGCCCTCATATTGGTGCGCACGAACACATCACAACGATGGGTGGCTCACGGATGCCACCGGAGGTTTTGGAAGCGATCGTTGAAGCCAATGAGTATTTCGTCGATATGAACGAGCTAACCGAGGCCGCGGGTGCGCGCGTGGCGGAGGTGATGGGTGCGGAAGCAGCGATCGTTACATCAGGAGGCTTTGCCTCTTTGTTGTTGGGGTCTGCGGCTTGCTTGACTGGTACCGACATGGATCGGATGCGAGCCTTGCCCGACGTCACGTGGGCACGCCGCAACTGTTTGATTCAAACACCCCATCGGTTCAGCTATGACCATGCCTATCGTGCGGCTGGGATGACCAACGTGTATGTAGACTCTCGGGAGGAATTTATCAGCCGAATCGATGCGTCGGTCGCGATGCTTCCGGCACTGTCCGCGATTGAGCGAGGAAGCCCAATTTCTCCACCGAGGTCTATGGAGCGTTCATCTCCTACACCTGATACAGTGATTCTGCCTGAAGAAATGATCGACATCGGTAAGCAGCACGATGTGCCGGTCATGATTGATATGGCCTCTGATCTCCCGCCTTGGGAGAATCTAAGGCGTTTCATAGATCTTGGTGCAGACCTCGTTGTGGTTAGTGGTGGTAAGGGGATCCTGGCCCCTCAGTCCACTGGAATCCTGGCAGGCCGGGCCGACCTTATTGAGGCAGCTCGCATGCAAAATGCGCCCAACGACTACATCGGGCGTGGCATGAAGATTGGGAAAGAGGAGATCATCGCTCTTGTGGTTGGGCTCGAGCGAGCAGTACGTCTAGACCAGACAGCTGAAGTCGAAGATTGGAATGCCCGAGCCCGGTGGCTTGCAGAAGAACTAGCTGTTATTCCGGGGGTGGTCGCGCGTTACGCGATGAACAATGGTGGCTATGCAGATGTCGACCTTGAATGGGATCAGTCCGTGATTCCAGTTGAGCCCCGTGAATTCAAGCGGATTCTGCGTGAGGGTACACCGAGTATCGTCTACGATGGCACGACCGTACGCACCCGCCAACTCCGTCCTGGTGAAGAGCTGCTGGTCGCTAATCGACTCAAAGAACTCTTTACGGAACTGAGTTTATAGGCTGTCTGGCGAGCATACATCTAACATTTCTTGCCGGCTTCGGCCGTGATTGCTCCGTGCCCTAACCTCCGCCCTCCATCTTCCATATTGCCAACCCACCGGGCTGATAGTGTAACTCAGTCGATGCGACGATCTGCCGAGCAGCGATATCGATTACGTCCACGGTCCCACGTGTTGCCCCGATTGATTCGTTTGAGATGAATGCGAACCGTCCGTCCGGCGTAATCGATACCCCATGTGTAATAGGCTGTGTCGTTTTGATTCGGGTTTCCTGGCCGGTCTCCAGGTCGAAGATCGCTACGGCCTGGTTTCCCTTCAGTGTGACGACGAGCGTGCTGCCATCCGGAGTGATGTCCGCGTTGTACGGCCCGGCTCCGGTCGGGAAGCGGCGCAGCACTGTCATCGATCCGGCATCAATTTCAAGCACATCCCCCCGGCCATTGCACGGCACGTAGATATGAGTGTCGTCGGGAGAGAGAAGGACCCAGGTGGGTTTACAGATCTCACCTGATGCCATGTCCATACTGGCCGATGAACGATCGGCGGGTATTACGTGCTCCTTCCCGCCAGTTAGGATCATCCTCCGCTCGACGCCCATGTTCATCACACTCGACTCAACGAGTTGATCGGACATCATACATGTCGAGTAGTGCCGCTGACCATCATTACTCACTCGGCTGCCGTGAGGCATGATACACGTCTCAATCTGTGTGATCTCTTCCATCAAGGGCGTGAAGACGGCTGATACCGAGCTCGGCACATGATCGCCATGTAGGTTGAAATTCACGACGAACAAAGACGCCCCATCGGGGGTCAGCGACATCGTCGCAGGGAAGAGACCAACTAGAGCCGAGTCGACGAACTGGTCGGTTCCGGTCTCCATCTGCCAGATTTGTCCATACGGCTGACCGTGCGCGATCGACACGTACCAATGCGTGCCGTTAGGCGATACGGCGATACCGTGTGCTCCGTCGAGATCCGCGGGATGGAATCCGACGGAGATCGCTTTCTCCTCGACGACCTCGCGGCCGTCGAAGCGCACGAGTGAGACGATATCAGACGATTCGTTCGCGACGTATGCCCAGTACGTCGGATGTGGCTGGGCTCTCGCTGGACCCGCAATCAAAAGCGCTACAAAGATGAGTGGCCAATTTCTCATCAGAACGTGACTGGCCTCGGCCGAGCGTGCTTTACCACCCATAACCCACTCGTCATATCGCTTACGAACAGGTTGCCCTTGAATGGCTGCGGCCCCCACGCGTTCGCGCTATTGGCTTGCAGTCCTTCACCTTCTGCGGCTTCCGTGCGAAAGAAGCCAATTTCCCGGCCCTGGCGGTACAGATCCCCTCGCAGGGTGCCACTCACATCGACAATGCGCAGCCCACCCTGGTAGTAAGCGATATACAGGACGTCCTCCTCGACCCATATGTTGTGTGCACCTGCCTCAGGTAGGTCGTACTTAGCCACTTGTCTCGGGTTGTCGATATCGCTGACATCGATGATGTGAATAAAGCCGCGCATGCCGTCCGAAGTTCCTATCTCATCTCCGAGGAAGACATAGTCCCTCGTGCGCCAGGCAACGTGTGTGTTTCCTTCAGGATACTTGATGGTCGACACGAAGACCGGCTCCGTGGGAGTTCCGCCGTGTGTCCCTGCACCAACGTCGACGATGACCAGTCCATCATCCCAGTACGACAGGTACGCGTAACCATCCTCAGCCCAGACGTCGTGCAGTGATTTGTTTTGGTCACCAGGCTTGATCTCGTAACGGCCGGCATGGGTTGGATTCGCCGGATCACTCATATCAATGATGTTCATGGCACTGGTACCATTGTTCACTGCATAAACGACATCCCCCATGATCCAGACGTTATGGATGCCGGCCGTGAGTTGGTCGGTTAGTTCAGCCATAATCGTGGGATGGGCAGGATCGGCGAGATCAAGTACGACGATACCGTTCCTCCGCGTGCTCGCGCCCTCGCGCGTGATGATCGCCCAGCTCGCATCTTCATTGACTTTTACATCGTTCACGACACGTGCATCGACGACGACAGAATCGAGTAGACTGATGTTTGTCGGGTCCGTGACGTGCCAGACAAACATCCGCTCACCGCCCCCCCGCGAGTGCGTGCCGGTATACGCGTAGTCCTCGCCGTCGGCACCCTCAAAGACCCACAGGTCGGATGTGGCGACTTCAGCACGCACGCCATGATCAAGGAATTCGACCTCGACCGGCCCAGCTCGCTCGTCTACCTCGACGATGGAAGCAGCGGAAGCGGAGCCAGTGCTCGCGATGACACGGTATGCGCCCGTCTCTTCAGCTACGAAGGTGCCATCGTTGTACACGAATCCACCTGTGCCTTCGAGTCCCGAAACTGCTAAGTCAAGCGCGACGTCTGTGACCACATTGTTGTTTGCATCACGAGCAACGATCTCGAACTCGACGACATCACCTCGGCGGGTCTGCACAGAGGCAGGAGACATCGAAATCGATGTGACCGGGTTTGTGACTACATTGACTGTATATTCGGCTGAAATGCCACCCTCAGTTTGGGCCGTGAGTGTCGCACTGCCTGCTGAGACGCCTGTGAGAATGCCGCCACCCGAAACCATCGCGACTGAGGTAGCTGAGGAACGCCAAGCAATTGTGGCCGTCGAGTGTTCCGTGCCGTTCACTGTCATCACCTTACCAGCCATCTGGATTGACGTGCCTGTGTAGACCGTGTGTGAGGGTTCGGGAATAGCGATTGATGCGGCAGGATAGTCGAGCACACGCACCGGGATTTGATTGAGCTGGCTCGCTCCGGCGGTGCCGCGCACACTCCCCTGATCGAGCGGTACCATCACGATTGCAGAGAGAGTGCCCTCACCGGGTTGTTGACCAGTCAACTCCACCTGTTGCCCTGCAATCGTTGCGAAGCGTGGGCTCACGTTGCCGCTAGTCATGACGATTGCAACAGCCCCTTCGACCGTATTGCCATTCGCATCATAGAGACCAGTCCTCAGTGTGACCGTCTCACCTCGGGAGATGACAAGCTCCTCCGGGCCGAAGCGGACTTCGGTGACCATCGCCCCGGTGGCGCGCTGGTCGTCCGTGGCAGGCGGGAACTGAGCGGCGGCAGGCGCTACCGTAATTGCTACTAGGATAGCCGCGATAGCGATAGCCGGCAGAGTTCTGGTTAGTTGAAACAACAGGGCAGGGCGTGTCATATGAGTGCTTCCTGGATGCGAGCAGTACAAGAGCGGTTCTAGCCACCGCGTTATGGTGTTCAAGCAAACTAGGTTGGCTGCGGGGAAGGGGCGATGCCCCCTGGACCCGTTAGGGCCTGGAACGCTTTGTGGTCGCTATAGGAGATTTGCCACGGTAGCCACTCCGAAGTAGCGTCTGCTTGAATGGTTCCCACCCTATATTTGCCCAACTCTCTTCTCGCGGGAAATTTTGATGATTCAGATCTCCAGAACCCTGGTTGCATTAGCGATACTGATAATTGCCGGACAAGTTTCGGCTCTACGTGCTCAATCGACCGGACCGATCGAAGGGCCCGTTGGACCCAGCCCCTACAACATCATCCGTGGCTGGCACAAGCCGTTTGCGGAAGAGGGTTTCGCATTCGGCGGTAGCTCAGGTGTTTTCGCAGAGTCGCCAAACCGAATCTTCATTGCCCAGCGCGGTGAAACCCGCCTCCCTGACCCGATTCCTGCAGAGTTTTCCGGGTTTGCTGGATCTATCGGTATCAACGTTCTATTTGCTACTGATATGCGGGTGTGGGAGCACTGTCTTTACACGCTTGATTCCGATGGCAATGTACGAGAGATGTGGGACCAGTGGGACTACCTGTGCGAAGGAACCGCCACGCTCCGCCTTGACGGGCCAATCGCGTTCCCTTCGGAGGGGCCTGGACCCCACAGGCTCCGTATTAACCCATATGATCCGGAACGCCGAGTATGGCTCGTTAACGAAACCTTCCATCAGATTTATGTGTTCTCCAATGATGGAAGTGAACTAATCAAGACACTGGGTGAGAAGAACGTTCCCGGAGACGATGAAACGCATTTCGGGCGTCCCCAGGATGTGGCGTTCTTGCCGGATGGGAGGATTCTGGTCGCTGACGGCCTCGATAACCATCGCGTGATCATCTTAGATGCCGATGGAAATTACATCTCCGAGTTTGGCGGCTTCGGTGAAGGACCTGGCCAGTTCAATGGCATCCACGCCCTGGGTATTGGGCCTGAAGGCCTGATTTTCGCTCTAGATCGGTCGGGTGGGCGGGTCAACGTATTCCGCACCACCGATGATCCAGCGGAAGTCGAGTTTGTTGATGTTTGGGGAGGGTTTGGCCTGACTTTGGATATAATCGTCAATGACGATTCGATTTGGTTCACGACATTCGGCCCCGGCCGCCTCGTGAACTTCGTTAAGATGGATTTCGAGGGTAATCGGCTCTACACCTGGGCTGTCCCACGTGAATTGCCAGATGGATACCTTGAGGTGCATACGTTTTCAGTCGACTCCGATGGCAACCTCTACGGTGGAGACAACCAGTACGGCCGTACTCAGAAGTTTGTACCCAAGCCTGATGCAGACCCTGCTCTATTAATCAAACCGCCCTGGGTTGCTCGATGAGGGTGATGGTTTCGAAGATCAGACACCGGATGCATTCATTCATATCGTTATCGGTTTTTTTGCTCAGCGTGTTCGCTCTGCTTCTTACAACCACTGAACAGAGCCTGGCCCAGAGCGCTTATGCAGACCATCAGTACACGAGCGAGGATATTGAAGCAGGCTCGAGGGTTTATGTCGCTGAGTGCGCGTTGTGCCATCGACGTAATGGCAACGGCGTGGATGGTGTGGACCTTCGATTGGGACAGTTCCGTCGTCCTTTGTCAGACAATGATCTTCGCGAGGTCATAACCACCGGTGTTTCCAATGGTCGGATGCCTGGGCTTGATCTACGACAAGATGAGCTTGATGGAATTGTCGCCTACATCCGTGCTGGCTTCGATCCAAGTGGCGTTGCTGTGAAAGTTGGTGATGCAGCACGTGGCCAGATGCTTTTTGAGGGTGAAGGGCAGTGCTCAACGTGTCACCGAGTGAATGGTCGAGGGCCCTACTTAGCACCTGATCTTAGTGACATCGGCGTGATCCGAACTCCGGCTGCCTTGCAACGAACTCTACTCGAACCAAGCAGTGCACTTCTTCCGATCAATCGACCGGTGCGAGCAGTGACCCAAGACGGGCAGACGATTCGAGGGAGACGGCTCAATGAAGATACTTATACGGTGCAACTGATTGACTCGGAGGAACGACTACTTTCACTGATCAAGTCTGATTTGGTCGAATATGAGGTGAGCGAAACCCCTACAATGGAGCCGACCACCCTCTCCAGTGATGAGGTTGCCGACCTCATCGGGTATCTCCTTACACTGGGAGGTCTGCGATGAAAACGTTTCAGCCAGTCTTACTGGTATTATCAGTTCTGCTAGGACCTTGGGCCCCAGCTCATCTCAGTGCTCAGGTCTCATACGATAGGGTCTTAAGTGCCGAAAATGAACCAGAGAACTGGCTTACATATAACGGCACGTATTCGAGTCAACGCTACAGTGGACTTCGCCAAATCACGCCCGCGAATGTGGATAACCTCGAGCTAAAATGGATGCTCCAAAATCAAGTGTTTGGGGCCTGGCAGTCTAACCCGATCGTTGTCGACGGGATTATGTATGTCACCGAGCGACCTAATGATGTCATGGCGGTGGATGCGGCCACTGGGAGGGTCTTCTGGCTTTATCGGCACACACCGTCTGAGGATGCGAGGATCTGCTGTGGTGCGAACAACCGTGGGGTGGCAGTGCTCGATGACAAGGTATTCATGGGCACATTGGATGCCCACCTCATCGCGCTGGACGCAACGAATGGCCAGCCACTATGGAATGTCGAGGTAGGGGATGAAAATCTTGGCTACTCGATTACGATGGCACCGCTTGTCGTGAAGGACAAAGTAATTGTCGGTGTCGGCGGTGGAGAGTTCGGTATTCGCGGGTTCATTGTGGCGTATGATGCCGCCACTGGTGAAGAAGCTTGGCGTTTCTACACCATCCCTGGACCCGGCGAGCCCGGACACGATACGTGGAGTGGTGACGACTGGGAGCATGGCGGTGCACCGGTGTGGATCACTGGCTCGTATGATCCAGAGCTTAATTTGACCTACTGGGGCGTAGGGAATCCTGGACCTGACTGGAATGCTGATCAGCGTCCTGGAGACAATTTGTACTCTGATGCAGTTGTTGCTCTCGATGCGGATACAGGTGAATTGAAGTGGTATTTCCAATTCACACCTAATGACGGTTATGACTACGATTCCGTTCAAGTCCCCATACTGGCGGACATGGACTGGAATGGGGTGCCATCTAAGCTGATGCTTTGGGCAAACCGCAATGGGTACTTCTATGTGCTTGATCGTGTGACTGGAGAGTTTCTTTCAGGCACGCCATTTGTGAAGGTGAACTGGTCGAGTGGACTCGACGAAAACGGAAGACCCATACCAACACCTCAGCCGCCGGGGTCACCGACTTGGCCCGGTAATCAGGGTGGCACGAACTGGTATCCTCCTTCGTATAGCCCACGAACGGGACTGTTCTATGTATCCGCCTGGGAAGATTACGCCACGATTTATGAGAAAGAAGAGTCGCAATATCAGCCAGGACGGATGTTCCTTGGTGGCGGCTTCAGCGTGCTGACACCGGTACCGGGTGCTCCGACTATCGGTATTGGCCGAACCTCGCCAATCAATAACTGGACGGACGAAGTCGGGCACGGTGCTGTGATCGCACTCGATCCGCAAACGGGCAAGGAAAAGTGGAAGTTCGGGCAATTTGACGTCAGCGATAGCGGTATGCTGACAACAGCTTCAGACCTGTTATTCACAGGTGGCCGTGAGGGTTATTTCCACGCGCTCGATGCGCGAACTGGAGAATTATTGTGGAAAGCAAGCCTCGGAGCGCAGATCGTAATGGCACCGATCACGTTTATGATGAATGGTGAACAGTATGTGTCGGTGATCTCCGGTCACACACTGGTAACCTTTGGGCTGCGCGACTAATGAGCGTTTGCCATGGAGCTCCACTTTCTAAGGAGGCAATGTGAAGATGACCCATAGAGATCAGCTGAAAAGCATTGGTGCATCCCTCTTGGTCGTTGCACTAGTCGTTTACTCTGCCTGCGCAGGTGAAAACCAAGCTGCACAAGATCTGAGGTCTCAAGGGGCTATTACGAAAGGTGGGGATGACAGGACGGGAGAATACGAGGCTGTAGAAAACTGGTGGAAACCAGCTCCAGATCATGAAGGGCCTTGGACTTGGGGAGAGGTATCAGGTGTAGCGGTGGATACTCCCGACCGAATCATCGTTGGGGTTTGGGGTGACCGGAATGCACAAGGTCAGGGGAGAGAAGGCGGGACGAATTACCTAGTGGTGGCGGATCGTAACGGAAATATTGTGGAGCGATGGACCCAGTGGGATTCAATCCTGAACAAGCCACACCAGATTTATATCAGCCCTTATGATCCAGAACGCCACGTCTGGGTTGTTGAACGTGGCGGTGGCAGGGGGGTCAACATGCAGATCCTCAAATTTACGAATGACGGTAGTGAGTTGGTGATGAGGCTTGTCGATCCTGACCACCCGACGACCCGGGCAGAGGCACGAGCAAACCCGAATCCCGGGCCCTTCACCTATGGGGACCCGGCTGTGCTGGCTTTTCTCCCGGACGGTAGCTTCTACCTCGGTGACGGTTACTGGAATTCGCGCATTATCAAGTACAATGCAGATGGGGAGTACGTGATGGAATGGGGGGAACTTGGGAGTGGCCCCGGACAGTTCGACCTAGTTCACGGGGTCGCTGTCGACCGCGATCGCCGCGTCTACGTTGGTGACCGTACGAACAACCGCATCCAGGTCTTTACGGAAAACGGTGAATTCATTGAAGAATGGCCAGATATTTCTGATCCGGTCGGTGTATTCATCGATGAAAACGATGGGGTTTGGGTCATCTCCGCTCGACTCAACCGGATACTCAAGTACAGTCTGGAAGGCGAACTCCAGTACTACTTGGGTGCTTACGGAGGGACGAGGGGTGGGTTTGCGGGTGGGTTGTCGCGTCCACACCAGCTTGACGTGGATCAGGAAGGCAATCTGTATATCGCCAGCTGGGACGGCGGATGGATGGACAAGTTTGTTCCGAAGCCAGACGCTGATCCAAACAAACTCATCGGCAGGTCACTCGTACTCACGAACTAGGGGAGCTGGCACGACCGTTCGGGTTGGCTCAGATTTTCAAGGTTTTCGTACAGGAATTGTGTTATCTCGTGACTTGAGGTGTTCGATGATTAGGACGCACCAGCTTCTTAAGACTTCCGGTTTCAACCTCCTTTTTCTGGTGTCATTCGTGTGCGCCTTGTCGGCACTTTCACCGGGAGTAGTCTGGGCACAGCGTGGTGCGTCAGGCCCACCCGAGCATGCTGACGTTGAGCCGGTGAACTATCTCCCCAACCCCTATGAGACAGTGCGGAATTGGGGGACACTCCCAGATGGCCGGAATTGGGGATCAGTAAGCGCGATCAATGTCGATATCGACGGAAGGCATATCTGGGCTGGAGATCGATGCGGGACCAACTCGTGTGCTGGCTCTGACGTGGACCCCATCGTCAAATTGGATCCGGATGGTAATGTCGTTCAGAGTTTCGGGGCAGGGCTGATTATCTGGCCTCACGGAATGGACGTAGACAGGGAAGGCAACGTCTGGGTTGTCGATGCTCGCGCTGCAAATGCGAGGGAATTGCAAAACTTCCCCAACTCAGCAGGTAAGGGGCACTCGGTCATCAAGTTCAGCCCGGAAGGTGAAGTGCTCCTCGTACTCGGCACTCCAGGTGAGGCCGGTGCCCCTCCCACACACTTCACTGACCCCAATGACGTTCTCGTTGCGCCGAACGGGGATATCTTTGTGGCAGAATCACATGGTGCTCAGTTTCTGGACGAGCCGGGACCGAATGCCATCGGTCGCATCTCCAAGTTTGCTCCTGACGGGACACTGATCAAAACCTGGGGCTCCTGGGGCTACGGGCCTAGCGAGTTCAGGGCACCACACTCGTTGGCGATGGATTCGCAGGGGCGACTATTTGTGGCCGACCGGGGTAATCGACGTATCCAGATCTTCGACCAAGAAGGCACCTACCTCGATACGTGGTATCAGTTCAGCCGAATCAGTGGGCTCTTCATCGATCAGGACGACGTCCTATACGCAATCGACTCAGAATCAGATGACAACTACAATCCCGGTTGGAGAAAGGGGCTCAGAGTGGGTAGTGCTAGGACTGGAGAAGTGTGGTACTTCGTCCCAGAGCATGTCTCAGAGCGCGCATCGGGGATGGGGGGATTTGGATCGATGGGTGAAGGGGTCACCGTGGATGCTGAGGGTAACGTCTACGGTGGTGAGGTGGGTCCCGTCCAGGGGCTCACAAAGTTTATTCCGCGACTGATCAGCAGGTGAGGTAGCGCTGGCCGTAGTGATCATGGAAGACGCCGGAACAGCTCTGTCGTCTCCGTGGAATTTCCTTGTAGCCACGGATCTTCTGTTGGCCAGCGTAAAGGCTCTCTGTAATCGCCTGCATCGCCATGTTCGCGATATCCTGACGGATGTTGAAATGGCGATAAGAGGTGATTTGTACCATGAGAATAGTGATTAGCTCCTCGGTTGGATCAATCCAAAAGACAGTACCCCAGGCGCCACCCCACCCGAAGGTCCCCGGTGTTACGGCTTGCCGAGCTTTCGCCGGATCAGTCACCATGCTGAACCCCAGGCCAAAACCGTATCCATCAGAGCCTTTGATGTAGATGGGGAAGTCACCTGTATGGTTGGTGATCATAAGGTTGACCGTAGACGGGCTGAGCAGACGAACTCCGTTGAGTTCTCCACCATTCAAGATCATTTGGGAGAAGCGGAAATAATCCGGTGCCGTTGAGGAAAGCCCAGCCGTACCGCCAAAGTAAGATGTGGGTTCTCTAGTCTCCGGCGCGCGCCGCAATTCAATCGTGTTCCCTGGGCCTGTCGGGCTATATGCAGCGGCCACTCGGTCTACCTTGGAAGCGGGCACGTTATAGTGCGTATCAGCCATCCCGAGTGGGTCGAAAATCCGTTCCTGTAGAAACTTATCAAGACGTTGCCCCGAAATCCGCTCTACCAGGATTGCCACATAATCAGTAGAACTACCATAGCGCCACTCATCTCCCGGATGGAAAGCCAGTGGTAGTGGTGCCCGGGCAACTATGGTCTCCTCTAGTGTCGCTTTGCGCGCTGATTGTGCTTGTTCTTCCGGTGTCAGCAAATTACGAGCAGGATCTACACCTGCGGTGTGACTCAACACATGACGGAATGTGATGGGCCTGTCTGCAGGTACCTGTTGGACCCCTTCGTCGGTCTCAACGAGTACCGTCTTCTCAGAGAATTCCGGTAGGTACTTTGAAATCGGGTCGTCTAGGAGGAAGTAGCCCTCCTCAAAGAGCATCATGAGCGCAGTACTCACGATAGGCTTGGTCATCGACATGATTACAAAGATGGCATCGTCCGTCATCGGCGCGTTCCCCTCTATGTAACGATCACCCTGAGCTTTCAGGTGGACGACCTTCCCTTGTCTTGCTACAAGACTCACGCTGCCAGCCAGCATATTCGCGTCGATATAGCGTTGCATGACTGCATCCAAAGACTCAAGTCGTTCGGACGACATGCCAACGCTCTCTGGGTTAGCACGAGGCAGTCGCTGTGCCGCCGTAGAGAGTGGGAACACCAGTGCTGCCTGCACGGCCAACGCGATGGCCGTCGCGCATCTCTGTTTCTGCATTCTTGGACCTTTTCCGCTCGGAATGAACCGGAAGCGTTCATTCAGGGTGGAACCACTTCCGGTAAAATTTGATGTCATGGATATCAACGCAATTAGTGCACTCCTAAGCCTCCGTCGATGACAATTGATTGACCGTTGATGCCTTCAGCGTCAGTGGAGCACAGCATCAGTGCGACGTGCGCCACTTCTTCGGGGCGAATCAAACGCTGTTGTGGGTTTGTCGCGAGTATGCTTTGCAGGGCTTCCTCGTAAGAGAGCCCTGTCTTACCTACAATGCGGGTAACTGCATAGTCAGCCATGGCCGTGTCGACGTAGCCCGGACAGATCGCATTAGCAGTGACCCCCTGATCTGCCACCTCTGCAGCTAATGCCCGGGTAAACCCGACTTGCGCGTGCTTCGAAGCACTATATGCGGCCATGTATGGTCCGCCCTGTAATCCAGCGACGGATGCCACATTGATCACGCGTCCCCAGCCTCGCTCGATCATGCCTCCCAGGAAAGCTCTGGTGCAGAGGAACGTCCCGGTGGCGTTAACCGAAAGGATTCTATCCCACTCTTCGAGGGTGAGCCCTTTGACTGGGTTGGAACGAGCGATACCTGCGTTGTTCACCACGATGTCGATGTCACCGATCCTTCTTGAGACCTCTTGGGCCATCGATTCAACGCTGGCTTCGTCGGCTACGTCGCAGGGGATTGCGTGAGCCTCGTATCCCTCGGATCGTAAGCTCTTCGCCACGCTCTCGATCTCGTCTACTGATCTGGCACTGACTACCACGCTCGCCCCGTTTTCAGCTAGAATCCGAGCGATGGCACTCCCGATACCGCGTCCGCCGCCTGTGATCACAGCTGCACGTCCCTGAAGGTCCATTGTTGCTCCTGCGCTGTCAGACGACTTCAAAGAGGCCTGCGACACCCATCCCGCCGCCGACACACATTGTCACAACAACATGGCGGGCTCCCCGGCGTCGTCCCTCGATCAATGCGTGCCCTGTCAACCGAGCACCCGTCATTCCAAACGGATGGCCGATTGAGATCGAACCTCCGTTGACGTTCAAGCGCTCGGACGGGATTCCGAGCTGGTCTCTGCAGTACACGACCTGGACAGCGAAAGCTTCGTTCAATTCCCAGAGGTCTATATCATCCATCTTCATACCAGTGCGTTCGAGCAATCGCGGTACTGCTAAGACCGGACCGATCCCCATCTCGTCAGGTTCGCATCCTGCGACGGCTAGACCACGGAAGATCCCCAGCGGCTCTAGCCCGCGGCGCTCAGCCTCGCGCGCTTCTACGACAACACATGCTGATGCGCCATCAGACAACTGGGAGGCGTTACCTGCAGTGACCGTCTTATCCTCACCCATCACCGGGTGGAGCCCTGCCAAGCCTGCTGCCGTTGTGTTCGGTCGGTTGCCCTCGTCTTTGGTTAGGGTGACCTGCTCTTCATGGGTCGCACCAGTCTCCTTGTCAGTGACCAGCTTAGTTGTCGTTAATGGCACGATCTCTTCGTCAAAATAGCCCTGCGTCTGAGCAGTTGCTGTGCGCTGCTGACTCGTAAGCGCGTACTCGTCCTGGCTCTCACGGTCGACCCCGTATCTTTTAGCGACCACCTCCGCGGTGTCGAGCATGCTCATCCATAGATCTGGCTTGTGTTCTGTTAACCAGTCCTCATTCCAGTGCAGTTGGTTCAGATTATTCTGAACCAGGCTGATTGATTCGACACCTCCAGCGGCTGCAATTGGAACACCATCCAGGACAACGCGGTTAGCGGCAATCGCGATCGCTTGAAGCCCAGAGCTACAGAAGCGGTTCACGGTACTGCCTGCCGTGCTCACGGGTAGCCCGGCCCGGATCGCCGAGAGGCGGGCTATATTCTTGCCTGTGGCACCTTCTGGTAGCCCACACCCAATGATGACATCTTCGATTTCATCTGCGTCTACACCGGCTCGTCTCACTGCGTGCTTGATTGCGTGACCAGTAAGTGTCGCGCCGTGGGTTTGGTTGAATGCTCCACGAAACGCTTTACCTATCGGGGTTCGTGCGGTCGAAACGATAGCAGCTTCTCTCATGTGCTCTATTCCTCGACTGCTTGATTGTCAGGTGGATTGGTTTTTCCAACGGCTGCTTCTTCACGCTCGATCAATATGCGTCGCAGGATCTTTCCTGCTGCCGACTTGGGTATCTCGTCCAAGAATTCGACTCTGCGAATCTTCTTATGTGGTGCGACATTGTTTGCAACGAAGCTCATGACCTCTTCAGGTGATAGTGTTGCATCTCCGACTACAAATGCCTTCGGCACCTCTCCTGCCTCCTCGTCGGGACTTCTCACTACGGCCACGTCACGGATCTTAGGGTGGGTGAGAAGTAGTGCCTCTAACTCCGCTGGTGCGACCTGAAAGCCTTTGAATTTAATGAGTTCCTTCACCCGATCCACAATGCGGCAATATCCGTTTGCATCGGTTATGCCTATATCTCCAGTGTGTAGCCACCCATCTTCATCAATTGTGGCCATTGTTGCTTCAGGACGATTGAGATAGCCGGCCATCACTTGGGGGCCTCGGATCCAGATTTCTCCTTGCTCTTCCGGACCCAACTCTTCACCAGTACCTACGTCTACGATCTTGACCTCAGTATTTGGCAGGCATGGGCCAATCAAGTGGTGCGGAGTTTGTCCACGCCTCTGGTTTGGAGCCTGATGTGTCACCGGACTCGTTTCAGTCAATCCGTAACCCTGAGCAACTACACACCCAAGTCGGTCCTCTACAGCCTGTGCGAGATCCTTTCCGAGTGGCGCGGCTCCGGAAACGATTCCCTGAAGGCTCGAGAGATCATATGCATCAACCAGGGGATGCTTAGCCAGCGCAAGTAGGATCGGTGGTACAAGGTGCGCGAACGTTACTCTCTGATCCTGAATGACTCCAAGGAATTCCTCTAGGTCAAACCGTCCTAGCACGACGATTGCCGCACCACAAGAAAGGGCATAGTTCATGATCACGAGCAGACCGTAGATGTGAAAAAAAGGTAGGACTGCGATCAGTTTGTCTTCTTCTGTAATTGGTCGACACTGTGACTTTAGGCCACCAAGTTGAGCCATATTTGCCACTAGATTCCGATGCGTCAGCATTACACCCTTTGAGCCACCAGTCGTGCCACTAGAGTACGGGAGGGCTACAAGATCTGTCGCCGAGTTGATAGCAGGCCCTATCTCTAGTTCGGGTGCCTCCAAAAGCGCTGAGAACGGTGTGGCACCGGGTGCGTTATCAAAGGTGAAGATCTCCTGGATATTGCCTGCCTCTGCAGCAGCTTGTTGCGCATTTTTCAGAAACATGCTGGTCGTAACCAGAAACCGTGCTTGTGAGTCTTTCAGCTGGCTTGCGAGTTCCTTGGGGGTATACTGCGGATTCACGGTCGTAACGACTCCGCCTGCGTAGGCTGCTCCGTGGAATGCTATCGGGTACGCGATGCAGTTGGGGCTGTAAATGGCAAGTACATCACCCTTCTCAAAGCCGCGGGATGCCAGCCCTGATGCTGCTTTGCGGATGCTACTTGAGAGTTCCCCATAGCTTATCGTTGCACCGCTGGATCCATCGATAAGAGCAGTTTTCTCTGAGAACTCTGCCGCTCTCTGGAGAGCGAAGTTTGTGACTGAAGAATCTGGAATCGTGACATCAGGGTAGGGGCTTTGAAAGATCATTCTGCATCCCACTCTGCAAAGGTTTTGTCCTCCCGGGCCAACCTCTCTAATAGTGGTGCTGGCTCTAACCAATCTTGGTGGATTTCGCAGAAACTTTGCATCACCTCGTAGACATGCCGTAGGCCGACTGAGTCGGCATAGAACATTGGCCCCCCTCTGTATCTCGGAAAGCCGAAGCCATAGAGCCAAACGATATCGAGGTCGCTTGCGCGTTGTACAATGCCCTCTTCTAGGATGCGCGCGCCCTCATTGATGAGAGGGTAGATACAGCGCTGTAGAATTTCTTCATCTGAAATCTCTCTTCTGTCAATTTCCAACTCTCTTGAGGTACGGACGACAAGGTCAACGACCTCGGGATCAGGCATTGGGATCCTGCTGCCCTCCTCGTAGTTGTACCAACCTTTTCGGGTTTTCTGGCCGTAGCGCCCCATTTCGTAAAGTCGGTCAGCTATTTCTGAGTAACGCAGATGTTTGGGGCGGCTGGGTTCCCTGTGTTGCCGAACTCTCCAACCAACGTCGATTCCAGCAAGGTCACTGAGCGCGAACGGGCCCATCGGGAACCCGAAATCGTAGATTACCTTGTCGACTTGCTCCGGGAATGCCCCCTCCTCAACTAGGAACTGGGCTTGGCGGCTATATGGATAGAGCATGCGGTTCGCAGCAAATGAGTCACACACCCCAACGACGACGCCCACCTTACCTAGCCGCTTGGAGAGAGTGAGAGTAGTTGCGAGTACTTCAGGTGAGGTATGGTCCCCACGCACGATCTCAACCAGGCGCATGACGTTGGCTGGGCTGAAGAAGTGAGTTCCAACGACCTGCTCGGGTCGTCCTGTTACCGCTGCAATTGCGTTCACATCTAATGAAGAGGTATTTGTTGCAAGGATTGCATCGGCTTTGCAGAGGCCATCAAGACGTGTAAAGATCTTTTTCTTCAGTTCCATTTCCTCGAAGACTGCTTCGATCACAACGTCGGCACCCGATACCTGTTCGAACTCCAGCGTTGGTTCGATCAAGGCAAGCCGTGCTTCCGCTTCTTCCTCTGTCATGCGCCCTTTTGACACCGTGGAAGCATAGTTCTTGCGGATCATCTTCATGCCACGGTCCAACATATTTTTCTCTGACTCGGTTACGATGACGGGTATTCCGGCGTTCGCGAAGCACATGGCAATCCCGCCTCCCATAGTTCCACATCCCAGGACTGCTGCCTGCCTTATGTCCGTTTGAGATGTTTCCGGTCCTAAGCCACTGACTTTTCGTACCTCGCGCTCTGCGAAGAAAGCATGTCGTTGTGACAATGACTGATTGGATGAACTACATCGAAGAAATACCTCTCTCTCGAATGCCAGTCCGTTCTCGAAGGACATCGTTGTTGCCGCCTCAACGCAGTCAATACAAGCGAAGGGTGCTTCAAATCCCCGTGCACGGTGAGAGATACGGGAGCGGAATTCCTCGAATAGTTCAGGTTGGTTTTGAGCCTCGAGGAGATGGCCATCCCGATCCCGCGTTTTTCTTGGTGGCTCGGGCCCAATACTGAGACGATGAGCTAGAGACACCGAAATCTTGAGCAAATCATCACCGTCATCTGCGAGATCGTCTACTAATCCAAGTTCATGTGCTTTCTCAGCAGTCATGGGCTTCCCGGAGACAATCGCATCTAGGGCTGGCAGCACGCCGATCAGGCGCGGTAACCGTTGTGTTCCTCCGGCTCCTGGTACGATACCGAGAGTGACCTCTGGCAAGCCCATTCTTGTACCCGGTACGGCAATTCGGCTATGGCATGCCAGAGAGAGTTCACAGCCACCCCCGAGGGCAGTCCCGTGTAATGCACATACAACAGGTTTCGGTGAATCCTCAATGAGGGAGATCAGGTCCAGGAGAGTGGGCGACTCTCCGGAAACACCGGTATCGAACTCTCGGATATCCGCGCCAGCACTGAACATTCGACCAGAGCCGCAGATCACGAATGCCTGGATATCAGGGTCTTGTAACCCTGCAGTGAGTGCCTCACTGACACCAATACGTTGACTGAGTGAAAACGCGTTTACTGGTGGATTATCAAGTGTGATCACTCCAACTGTTCCGACTCGATCGAAGCGTACCGGATGAGGCATATGGGGACCTTGGTTTGAGGTTGCTAATAGCTGTCTGGCATCTGTCAGTGGCCGTCTGCATACGATTCGGATAGCATGGGGTCCGCTCCTATGCAACCCGGCACGCTTATAGAGGTGCTCTTATCGGATTGACGATGGAAACTACGATCCAGCCTTTCGGTGCGAGTTTTCTACTCTATGACACCGATCCTGAAGAGGTTGTGACCCCTGAGGATCTTGGAGATGAAGAGCGGATGCTCATGCAGGCCTTCTCAGATTTCGCGGAGAGAGAAGTCGCCCACCACCTAGAAGCGCTTGAGCGGGGTGATGCGGATATAGGTCTAGAACTTTTCCGGAAGGCTGCCGACCTCGGGATCTTTATGGCAGAGGTTCCTGAGGAATTTGGAGGACTCGATCTTAACGTGCTCGCCGTCACCGGGATGTGCTCGATCCGAGCTAAGCTTGGAAGTTTGGGCTCCCTCGTATTCGGGCACCAAGGGATCGGAATGCTCCCTCTCATCAATTTCGCTACAGAGGAGCAGAGAGCGCGCTATCTAGTGCCCTGTATGAATGGAGAGATGCTATCCGCATTTGCATTGACTGAGCCCGGCACCGGATCAGACGCGATGAACATCACAACTAAGGCCGTTTTGGATGATGCAGGCACGCACTACGTAGTGAATGGCGGTAAGCAGTGGATCACAAATGCAGGGTGGGCAGACATCTTCATCCTTTTCGCTCAGGTTGATGGTGAGCACTTCACAGCATTCGTGCTGGAGCGCGACAGCGATGGTCTTGAGATAGGAGCGAATGAGCGTCTACTAGGGCAGCATGGGTCTTCCGTTGCTGCACTCTCACTTGAAAACGTCCATATCCCTGTCCAGAACCTTTTGGGCGAAGTTGGGAAGGGACATAAGGTGGCGTTTTGTACTCTTAATATGGGTCGGCTAAAGCTGGCCACGAATAGCGCTTCTGGAGCACGGGCCGCGGTCGAAGTCGCCTCGCGTTATGCTGCAGAGCGCACCCAATTTGGTCGACCGATTGGCGAGTTCGGATTAATCCAAAGAAAGCTCGCTGACATGGCTGCGCGCGCATATGCCGCGGAATCAGTTGCGTATCGAACATCAGGGTTGGTTTACCAAGCATTGGAGGCTAAGGCCGGAAATGATCGACCAACTCTCGACGATAAACTGGCGATGCTCTCTGAGTTCTCGGTGGAGTGCGCTATGGCAAAGGTACACACCTCCGAAGCCTACAATCATCTTGCCGATGAAGCAGTCCAGGTTTTTGGTGGCTACGGTTTCAGCGAGGAATACCCGCCTGCCCGGATGTACCGAGACTCTCGAATTGCTCGTATCTATGAGGGCACGAACGAGATCTGCCGTCTTTATGCACAGCGGGCGATTCTGCGCCGCTCGTGGTCGGGGCGGCTGGACCTTAGTGGGGCCGCCCAAGACCAGACGGGCGATTCCCTCTCCTCGGTGAGTTATGATGAAGCCTTAGGCTCAAGCTCGCGTCACTTAGATATCGCAAACCTCAAGAACGTCTACCAGCATCTTGTCGCCGAGGTATGCGCCGAGGTCCAGCGAGAGCGGATGTTTGATGCGGAGAACCAACAATTGATGTCGAGTCTCGCGGATATAGCCATTGAAATTTTTGCAACGGAAAGTGTGTTCTTAAGGATTGCCAAAGGGTTTTCCAACGGCGGCGTAGATGGTATGCAACTATATGAAGACCTTGAGCAAATCTACTTTGTCCATGCAGTAGACCGCATCCGCCAGGAGACAAACGAAATCCTGGCGGCTTTATTCACTGATCTGGAACTAACCGAACAACTCAGGAAACTAGACGAATGGTTGCCATTTCCGGTGGGTCTGATCGTCTACAGAGCTCGAGTTGCAAAGGTGCTCCTGCAGGATGAGGGGCTTCCGGTCTTCCCTTGAACGACTGACACATTGATGTCGTGATCGAACCAACTCGGGACCATTACCAGGATATCCGGCTCTTCACTGCAAGAGGGTCTTGGATAAAACTTATCCTCCTGCTGGTAGTGCTTGTATCTCTACCTCTCCTGCTACCAGGCTACCGTGTTTTTACGCTCAACTATATGGCGGTTTTTGTGATTGTTGGGCTTGGAATGAATGTGCTCGTGGGTTACACAGGACAGGTCTCGCTTGGGCATGCTGGATTTCTGGCCATAGGTGCTTACACGATGGTCCTTCTCATGACTAGGCTTGCGGTGCCGTTCCCTCTTGCTTTGGTCATGGCAGGGTTCGTCTCAGCATTTTTCGGCTTCCTACTGGGGTTGCCAGCGCTGAGGCTAGCGGGGCCGTATCTCGCGATTGCTACCCTGGGTTTTGGCTTAGCAGTTACACAAATCATTGCTCACTCGGCCTTGTTTGGGGGACACATGGGGCTGGTGGTGCCAGATGCTACGGTCGGCCCGTTCCCATTATCGGGAGATGTTAGCAAGTACTATGTGATCGTCGGTATCACGTTCGTGTTAGCACTTGGCGTGCGAAACCTTTCCGTCACTCGTGTCGGACGGGCGTTCCGGGCCATCAGTGACAGCGAGATTGCAGCCGCCACAATGGGTGTGGATGTTGCCTACTATAAAACCCTCAGCTTCGCAGTAAGCGCTGCTCTGACAGGCGTCGCCGGGGGCCTGCTCGCACTCATGACAGGATTCATCAGCCCAGGCGTTTTTACGTTCACACTTTCCCTAATGTTTTTGGCGATGGTGGTATTCGGGGGTCTTGGTTCGATCACCGGTGCAGTTCTTGGCAGCATTGTCATGGGGTACTTGAATTTGGAAATGGATGCTTTTCAGGAGTTACCCGTCCTCGGTCCAGCTCTTGAAGGCTTCTCCGAACGCTTTATGTCAACTGTTGGCCTTCCAAACTTCGGGTGGGTAGTAACGGGAATGTTGATTGTGTTCACGATCCTTATCGAACCTCGAGGCTTATACGGGCTCTGGATTAGGGCATTGGATACCACGAAACGTTCGAAGAGTACTGATGCCGACTTGAGTCGGTCTGGGCCTGGAGCGGATTAACTCGTGCTGCCACAAGTCCTTGCGAGTGGGCTTTCAGCAGGAAGCATATATGCCCTGATGGCGCTTGCTCTGGTCATCACATACAAGACTACCGAGGTCCCGAATTTTGCTCAGGGTGATATGGCTATGGTATCGGCCTTTATCGCCTACATGTTTCTAACCGACTTCGAAACCGGGTTCATCTTTGCTTTTGGTGTGGCTCTCGTATTCGCCTTTCTTCTTGGGGTTGGATTTGAGGGGCTCCTACTCAGACGTATGCGGAAGCCTACGCACCTGAACCTGATCATCATGACTCTGGGTTTCACTTTGGCCCTTTTCGGTTTCGCGGGTTGGAAATGGGGTGCCGACCAACGTCATTTTCCGTTCCCCATTTCAGCGAATGAAGTCATAAGGTTTGGGAGTGTGTCGATCAGCACTCTTAGCGTGGCCACGATCTTGATTGCCGGCATATTGATGCTATTGGTTTTTGTGTTCTTCCGCTTCACTAAGCTCGGTGTTGCGATGCAGGCAACGCAACAAGATCCCATCGCCGCGCGCATCAACGGCGTACCAGCCCGCGCGGTTGTTGGTCTTACGTTCGGCATCAGCTCTGTAATTGGTACTGTGGCGGCCCTGCTCACGGCACCGCTGATTACGCTTGATCCTACGTTGATGTGGGATGCCCTACTAAAGGGTTTCGCTGCTGCCGTTCTTGGGGGATTAAATACTCCGGTTGGCGCAGTGCTTGGTGGCTATCTATTGGGAGTCATCGAAAATCTCTTCGGAGCTTACGTCTCAGTGGAATTCAAGTCCGTTGTGGCGTTCCTGATCATCGTCATCGTGCTCTGGTTCAAGCCCTCTGGTCTCTTCGGCCGCCACCATGAGAGAAAGGTCTGAACAATGAGCTTTTTTGCTGTCGATGGCCTCACAATGCGCTTCGGAGGTTTGACTGCGCTTGATGATGTCTCTTTTGAGGTGGATCGGGGGATGATTTTTTCGATCATTGGTCCGAACGGTTCTGGGAAATCCACAGCGTTCAACTGTATCAGCGGTATTTATCAACCGACGGCAGGAAAAATCTACTTTGAGGGTGAGGGCATCTCCGGATTAGCTCCTCACCACATAGCGCGTCTCGGCATAGCACGGACCTTTCAGAATATCGAACTCTTCAGCACAGAGACCACGATCGACAACCTTATGCTCGGTCGACACCAGCACATGCACAGTGGTGTTTGGAGTGGTGTGGCGATGTTGGGCCGCGCCACAAGTGCAGCTAGAGAGGAGACAGAGAACCGCGAGCGTGTCCAATGGATTATTGAACTTCTCGATCTAGTTCGAGTGCGCGATCGACCAGTGGGCGAATTGCCTTATGGTACACAAAAGCGTGTGGAATTAGCTCGTGCTCTTGCTATGGAGCCGAAGCTTTTACTGGTAGATGAACCATCTGCTGGTATGAATGCGGATGAGCGTGCAGAAGTTGCTGTGCGTATGCGAGAACTGCGTGCAGAACTGGATGTAACAATCCTATTGATTGAGCACCATGTGCAGCTTGCGATTGGTCTAGCAGATCGTGTTCTGGCCCTGAACTTTGGAAAACCGATAGCACAAGGGGCTCCTGAAGAGATTCGGCAGCATCCCGAGGTTATCAAGGCGTATCTCGGCGATGGATAAGCACCCAGAGGTTCTCCTAGAAGTCAATGCAGTAGAGACGTGGCATGGATCACTGCGTGCGCTGTCTGATGTTTCCCTTACGGTGTCTGAAGGCAGCATTACGGTAATCCTGGGCAACAACGGTGCAGGTAAAAGCACCCTATTGAACACGATCTTAGGAGTCCTAGAAGGCCAGCCGAAAAATGGACAGATTTCCTTCCAAGGTACCCGGATTGACCGGATGGCTACCGAGCGGATCGTCAGATCTGGTATTTCCTACGTTCCCGAGGGCCGTCGGATCTTTAGTGGGCTTACCGTTAGGGAGAATCTGAAGGTGGGCGCGTATATCCAAAAAGATCAGTTCTCTACTAAGAAGGCTCTTGAGCGTGTGTACGAATTTTTCCCCCTCTTGGCAGAGCGGCAGAGCCAGGCCGCGGGTACACTCTCCGGTGGAGAGCAGCAAATGTTGGCGATAGGACGTGCTCTGATGAACGGACCTCGGCTTCTACTTCTTGACGAACCGTCACTCGGCCTGGCTCCGATTTTGGTGCGGCAAGTGTTCGACATCATCTCACAGATACGAGATGAGGGTGTCACAGTTCTGCTCGTGGAACAAAACGCTCGCATGGCACTGGCTGTTGCTGACGAGGGATTGGTTTTGGATAGTGGAGAATTAGTCGCAGCCGGGTCGGCTTCTGACCTTGTCGACAATGCGGAGGTGGAGGGGCTATACATGGGTGCCCTGTCGCTGCCAATCAATAGAGAGTCTTAAGATGAAGTCAATCCGGAAAAATGAGCTGCATCGGCCACGGATGATGACCTTTCTAGTCTTGGCCTCTATCTGTGTGTACGGATGCTCGGAGCCGATAGACGAGGGCGGTGTTCGTGGTGTAACAGACGATACGATCGTGATTGGTAGTTGGGCTCCGTTGACCGGACCCGCTGCACTCTGGGGTGCTGTGGGCCGAGGTGCCGAAGCCTACTTCGAGATGATCAATGAACAAGGTGGGATACACGGGCGTCAGATTGAGTTCGTACTTCGTGATGATGCATATCAGCCTTCACGGACAGTTGCAGCTGTACGTGAGATGGTAGAACGTGATCGTGTGTTTGCCTTTGTTGCAGGTGTCGGCACTGCCCCAGGTCGGGCTGTTGTTGATTATATCATGGAGAATGAGGTCGTCTGGGTCTCCCCTGCTACTGGTGCTACGCATTGGGCGTATCCGCCGAGAAAATATTTGTTTGCTCAGTACACACCATACTTTGATGAAGCAGCGGTGTTGGTCGATTACGTGGTCAACGAATTAGGTAAGACCAGGATCGGAGTGATTTATCAGAATGATGACTTTGGCGAGAGTGGGCTTGTAGGCGCTCAGGTCGCGCTGGAGAAATATGGGTTGAACGTGGTCGAAGCAGTGTCGGTGGAGGTTTCGGACACAGATCTTAGTTCGCACGCTATCCGGCTCCGTGAATCCGGAGCTGAAGCCATTCTTATGTGGCTAACACCACGTCATGCCACGATCATTGTTGGCGCGGTCGGACGACTTGGCCATGAGCCGCAGTGGCTTGCTAGCTCTGTGCTAGCTGACACAGAACTGATGTATGATCTGACGGAGGGGGCATGGGAGGGCGTGATCTTCGCGGCTATTGGTGAACTTGCTAACTCAGCCCACCCTCTCATTGAGCAGTATCGGGAAGCGAGTGCCCGTATCGCGCCGGAGGAGCGGGCCAGCGAATTTTTCCTTTCCGGATTCCGTTATGCTGAGCCGCTTGTCGAGGGACTTCGGAGAGCTGGGCGTGACCTGACTACTGAGTCACTTGTGGTAGCGCTAGAATCTTTGGATGGGTTTCAGGGAATTGGTGCGCCGCTGACGTACACGACCAACAGGCGGCAGGGGACGAGAGCCACATTTCTCGCCCGTACCATCGACGGAGAACATGCGGAACGGCTCACTGATTGGCTCGAGTCCGGAGTTGACATCGAGCAAGTGATTCGGCGACTAGAGGGGTCGAATTAGACGTGCGCCATGTTCTCCCTCGATTTTTCTGAAGTGTTCGAGAATCATGACGAATTATCACCCCCCAAGCATGGGCTGGCCATGTGCGGTCTTCAGCGGGGAATCGGAGTCCCCTTCTGTGCGATGCTCATGTTGCTGGGCTCAGGGTGTGGGGATGGGCCGGCGGGGTTTAGTAATCCTGGCTCTATTGAGGTCCTGATCCAGTCGTATGGGGAAATGTGGGATCCTAACGGATATCAGGTGGTGATTGACGGATCACTTACCCGGTCCGTAGAGATCAACTCAACCACAGAGTTTGGTGGCCTTCCACCGGGAGCGTATTCCATAGAGATAACCGGGGTGGCTTCGAATTGTATCGTTGCTGAAGAGAACCCAGTCACGGTTCTTGTGATTTCAGACAAGAAGACCATCGGGAGTTTCGGTGTGCAGTGCTTTGCTACCTTTGGATCTTGATTGCCTTGAATTGAAGTTTGGCCTCGGGCCCTAACTATTTGGACCCGAAACCGTGCCCAGAGCCTGTGGTAGCTTTGTTTTTATGACCCACCAGCCGACCGCGAATGTGCCCAATGCTGAGACAACAACGATGCTCCAGAACACATTCCACAGTTCGTGTTCTTCCAGCAGCAGCGCTACTCGGGGCATGATGAAACGCGTGAGGGATTCTGCAATCAGGGCTGCGATCAGGCCTATATAGGACCAACTCATCCAGTGAGCATGCCACTCGATCCAGTTGTACTTAGGTCGCCGAGCAAGAACGAAGTACAATCCGGCTGATAGGGTCACTGCACTTAAAGATGCCGCCACATGAAATGGCCCGAAATTTCCGGTTAGGTCGTAGATCGAGAAGGCGGTAGCGATCACACCCACCATCGACGTAGCGTAGATGTGACCAAACGTTCGGTGCCAGCGTGTACCCTTTGCGTTCATAACGACCACAGCACCTGCTCCGATCGTGATTATCGAAAAAACCAGATGTACCACGCCGAGTGTGTCCATAAAGTGATCTCTCTCAGGTACCGAAGAGGGCGTCAAGGCCGACTGCGGAAAGGTACATTCCACTACTTGAATGACCTACGCTAGGGACGACCATCTCTCTATGGTTATGCTGAGGAAAGAACTGTTGCATAAAGCGCATAAGCCGGTGTCCCCGGGTGAATCGATAGGGCCCTTGCAAGTTCGCACCGCAGCTAACGTCGAGCGAAGCGCTCAGGGAATCCGCATCACCGATAAGAATACGAACGTCTCTCCTCACGAGTTGTGCCTTGATCGTGTCCGCTAAGAGTGAGCCAGCGTACGTATTTCGTTCTGAAAGACCGTAGTGCCAGTCATCGTAGTCGGAGCATGCTGATGCATCGGGCACTAAGAATGTACCTGTATTTTCTCGCTCCTGGCGGATGTATAGGTAAGTGGAGGGGTTTGCTACTACGTAACGCATCGTTACTGATCCCAGATTTTCCTCAGCACGGCTCGTTGCTGCGTACCTATGAGCGACCTGTCCTCCTGCTGAGTGACCCGTCATAGTGATTTCCGTCAATGCTGGGAAACGGGATGGATCTGAGAGGAGATCAACGACCTGATCAATTGCTGAGTAGGAACTCCTACGGGGCCGGGGCCCCTCGGTGCTGGAGAGGTGCCCTCTCTTCCAACCACTACTGCTCCAGAATAGCTCGTCTGATGCCGGATTATCTGAAGAAGTCTGGAAATATGGTGCGACAACGACCGTGCTCTTTTGCCTACCTACTGCAGCTGCGGCCTGGAATCCTCTTTGGAAGTAGTCGTCCGGGTTGCGGTTTGCGCCGTGAACGATAATTAAGCCGCGAGTGACTTCAGAATTTCCTTCAGACAAAGAGTGTGTACTGAATACCGGGAGATAGACACCACTGCCGATCGCGACCCGTTCGGTACAGATCGATGTGATCGACAGGCATGGCACAGGCCGGGCGTCATCGTCCTCAGATTCTGAGGGCGACGAGCAGGCTACCAGGAAAACCGTGAGGAGAAAACAGAATCGAGAGCCAATCTGCCTCTTCGGGTGCCAAGCAATCAATTAGTCAGTCCCCGGTCTCAATAGGATTCTCTCAAGATTTCACGTGTCTGTGGATTTTTCGGATAGCGTCAGGCTCTGACCTTGCTCCAATGTCTGATGAGAATGTCCAGGAAATCTAGGGCCCAGAAGTGAACACGTCCTCTTGTGACCAGGGACACCAACAAAGTGTGGAGTTTTTGTGCACTATTATTGTGCGAATTCATCCGGCATCAAATAATGGCTAGTCGAACAACACTGAGGTAACGAAAAAATGAACAAGCACAAGATATTCATCATTGTCGGAACGGTAATGGCAGGCGGATGCGGATCCGGAGCTACCATTGAGACTGAATCCGATTTGGCTTCGCTAAGGCTGGCCGCGAACACCTATCATCAGGCAGCTAGCGAGAAGGACAGGGCGGCGGTTGTCGCTCTCTATGACGAGAACGCACTCATGGTCCCACCTAATGCTGACTTGGTAGAAAAACTAGAGGGTGTGCAGGGCTACCGGTTTGGTTTTCTCGAGACACCGGGAGTTGAACTTCAGTTCGAGATCCTGCGGGCGGAAATTTCTACATCCGGTGATATTGGGTGGACACTCGCCATAGGCGATATCACAATCAATAACCCCGAGGGCCCACCTGGACGAGATATTATCCGGGACTTTCACACGTGGAAGAAGCAGACAGATGGTTCGTGGAAAGTCGTCGTTGATATGTGGAACTCGGAGTTACCGACCAATGAGTGATTAGATAATCATCCCTGGGATGATTATCTGAATGTTGGGCAGGAAGTGGGGTGCCTTAGGGCAGAAAGGCTGCTCGAAAGCACCCCACTAACTTTTCTTAGCCGCCTAGATTTCTTAGGACCTCAGCGAGCGTTGAAAGACGCTCAGCATCACCACCACGGGTTCCGGCACGTATTGCTATAGCGTCCTGGTCTAGTTGTGCTGCCACCTGAGCTAGTTGCGTCGCGGTCGCAGTCCCTCGTTCCGCTCGGTCCAGAATGTTAGCAACGTCGGGTACACGATCGTTGAGGATCCCATTACCTCGCACCAGTTGGTCAAGATAGGCCCGTGCTACAGGGACAACCGCTGGCCATACGGTCAGCGGCTGCATCTGCGCATTGAATTGATCGATCTGGATGAGTTCTGCAGCGTCGATCTCAGCCTGTGAAAGATGCTCTGTCGGAGTCAGCCTGAACACGTCTATCCCGCGTGAGATTTCAGCACCATATATGCGGCCGTTATGCCAGTATGTTGACCAATAACCCCCGGTGAAGAGCGCTTCGGCACTCAGTGGGCCTCGATCGAAGAATGCAACTTCGAAAGCGTTTGCTGGATCAGTGAAGTCCATGATTGATAGGCCGCCCTGGTACCAAGCTTGGACCATGAGATCCCGACCTGGAACTGGGATGATTGAGCCGTTATGGGCGACGCAGTTTTCAGTCTCTGTCTGAGGTACGGGGAGCTTATAGTAGCCTCCAAGTGTCATTTTGCCGTCCTCGATGGTGAAAATTGCGTTGGCTCCCCACGTCGGAGGGTCTGATGCCCGGCAGCGAGCTTGGCCGCCGCCGCCCCATTCGTCAGTGAATACGACTTTTGTACCGCCGTTATTAAACGTTGCAGAGTGCCAATAGGCGAAATTCGGGTCGAGCACCTCATCGATCCGCCGCGGGTTCACTACATCTGAGATATCGAGCAGAATCCCATTTCCGGAGCATGCACCGGCGGCTAGTCCGATCTCTGGATAGACCGTGATGTCATGGCATTGATGTGTACGCCGAGTGTCTTGAGTGCCCGCACCGTGATCACCTCCAGCCCAGAGACCTGCGATGTTACCGGTTTCCGCATCTGCAAAGATGCGAGGCATGTTTACGATCTCCGCATTCTCAGGTGCATTCAGCGGTACGCGGACGACCTCGATCCGGAACAGTGCCGTGTTGGGATCTTCATCCGGTTCGCCCCCAGAACACCCTGGAAGCTCTTCTGTTGGGCGCACGGAGCTTGTCCCTTGTATGTAGACGTAAACGTTTTCGCTGTCATCGGGGTCAATGACTAGCGTGTGCGTGTGTGACCCGCGACACGATTGGATGGCGGCAACCTGCATCGGGTTACTTAAGTCGGATACGTCGAAAATACGTACGCCACGCATCCGCTCTGCACTGATCGAGTCTGCGACCCCTTCAATTCCGCAGTCGAGTCTGCCGCGTGTTTCTTGGGCTGACATAAACACAAGGTCTCCATAAACTGAGATGTCGCCCTGCCCACCCGGACACACAACGGACAGCGCCAACATCGGGGTATTTGGATCCTCCAAATCATAGATCTGGAATCCGTTGTAATTGCCCTGATATAGGTACTGTCCCTCGAATGCTAGGTCAGTATTGCTGAAACGCCCATCGTCTGGAGTTGCCGGATTAAAGAATCCGTCCGGCCGAGGAATTTCAGAGACTTGCTCGAGTCCGCGAATCGCCGATTCAGCGTTCATCCATCCTGCACCGAGTTCGAGGCGCGGATCGTTTGGATCCCATGTGAATAACGGCTCTGGCGTGACAGAGTCGGGGGCTATCTGGGCTGCGGCCTCCGAAAATCCGGCTATGAGGTTGGCTGTTATCACCAACCCGATTGCTAGGGCCATTCCCCGATTGGTAAAACCAGAAATCTGTTCGAGTGTCATCCGAATTCCTTGTATCCAATGAGTAAGTCATTTACATAATTGTCCGCACTGACCACAGTGTGGCCTGGTACCCAAAAGCCTATCGTCGCTCCTCTAGCATCCGGCGCATCCGCAGTATCTCAATTGTTTGGTCCGCATCAACATCCGTCGCGAACTTGAAAATTAAGGACTCCTGCCCCGCACCTGAGGAGTTGAAGAGCGTCTGTACCATGGTGAGTGCTCCCTCGTGGTGCATGATCATAAATTCGAGGAATAGTCGCTCGAATTCTTGGCCAGTAGCAGATGCCAGCTGCTCCATCTGCCTAGCGTTGAGCATTCCGGGCATGAGCTCCATGTCGCCACTCATCATCATCCAGTGAAGGTTGGCAGCTGGCACTTCTTCCTCTCGTTCAGCTAACCAGCGCTCCATTAGTCGGATTTCATCTCTCTGTGAGATCTGCATCCGGAGCGCCAAACCGCGGAATCCATCTGTGGTCGCGCGCGCGGGCACCATAGCTGTCATGTCGAGAGCCTGCCCATGGTGGGGTATCATTCCTCGCATAAACCGCACGTCCGCTTCCGAGTAGTCTAGCCCTCTGATCGCGTCCAACTCTGCTGTGTCGAAGGCCTGGGCCATCTCTCCTGGTGCACCAGGCTGTATTATTCGTGTTCCGCCAGTTCCTGCTGGTGCTGAAGGTGTGCCCACACAGGATGCGGTCACAACTAGCATCGAAAGGACGTAAAAGGCCAGAAAAATCTTACTATTCACTTCCTGTCCATCTTTCTCGCAGCGACTCTCGTTCGACGCGCTGACCTCTTATATATACATCCGAAATTCGGCGTGTGTTCGTGATGTCATCAATTGGGTTTGCATCGAGAACAACAAAGTCTGCGAGCTTGCCAGCGGCAACAGAGCCTGCGTTGAATTCCATAAGCTCAGCGGATGCGCTTGTCGCCGCAACGATCACTTCGGCCGGTGTCATCCCGGATCGCACCATGTCCTCCATTTCCTGGTGTGACGTCCAGGGCGAACTCCCATCCGTACCGAACGCGATCTTAATGCCGGCGCTGTTCAGGCGATCAAGGTTTCTTGCTTGGATTCCAAAAGACTCTTGAGTAGCAGGCCGATCCTGCTGGGCTGCCTGCATCTCTCTGAGTCTTTCAGCTGGGATTGTTCCGCTGAGCCAGCTCAGGTCCAGCGCAACGCCCGGGTTCGGGAGGTTCGGGACCAATACTACTTCAGGACGGTCTGTCCACAATTGGACGAGCTCGTCGTCCACATCCTGGTCTCGAATCCCGTGCGCAAATGCATCGATCCCTGCACGGAGTAGTCCCTTCGCATCTTCGAGGGTGAAGACGTGAGCGGTGACCCGGAGACCAAGCTTATGCGCTTCATCGATCACTGGGCCATATAGTTCCGGCGTGAGTTTTTCGTATCGGCCCCCACGGTCGTCGACCCAAATTTTCACGAAGTCGACCTCTTCGGTTGCTAGTTCTTGCACCGCTGCACGGGCTTCTGCTTCGGATGTGATCCAGAAGGGCACCTCTGAGCGTCCTTCCTCCGGTGCGGTAATCCCACGCCCTGCGCTACGGGATCGTGCCCCATTTGGTATGTCTTCGCTCCGCATCTCAAAGCCCACATTGCCATCGTCGAGTCCCAGACTCATTACTGCGCCCGTCCCATAGTACGCCCAGTGTTGCAGCTCTTCTGTCCGATCCGGTCGAGGTGATGCGAGGTGCGCATGTGCGTTCACGATTGCTGGCATTACAGTCTTACCCGCCAGGTCGACATGGCTGGAGCCTTCAGGTGCCTCGATCGATCCAGCAGCACCAACAGCCGTAAAACGGCCGTCCTCGACCAGAAACGCTGAATTGTCGAGGACCGCACCCCCATCGCCGATTATCAGTTGTGCACCTTCGTATAGCACTGCGTCAGAAGTGGATTCACCGGTTGCGCATGCTGAAACAGCTAAAGCAACGCTGAGTAAACCAGCAAGCATTTTTGCGGATTTCATGATACCTCCCCTGTCAAACCCTATGGATCGGCCGCACGGACCGTGACACCAAGCGGGCAGTGAGTCTACAGTGCATGCCTCAGTCGGGCGAGCACGGTAAGCTGTTAGGCCACGCATCCGGAAGAGTCATTCGGAAGGCGAAATCGCTATCCGGAAGCCTATAAAGGCGCGGCGGGCACCGGGATCGCCCCCCCCCCGGTTTGCTCCCCGGACGAAGCGCTCCGGATCTGTAAAAGATCCACCTCTCATGACCCAAAGAGACTCGTTTTCTAGGTTCTCCGAGTCGTCGGTAGGATCATAGGGGTAGGGCTGATATGGGCTTCTGGTCCATTCCCACACATTTCCTGCCATGTCAGAGAGCCCGAACGGACATTCCGGACACTGGTGGCTCCCGACAGCTGTGGTGCCCCTTGCTCGGTAGGTTGCTCGATCAGGCCTGGGCTCACTACCCCATGGATAGATTCGTCCGTCGGTACCTCGAGCGGCTTTCTCCCACTCGGCTTCCGTTGGCAGAGTGACTTGCCCGCCGCCCTCGAGGAGGGTGCTCAGAGCCTCTGGCGTATCGGCCGAAATTCTTAGGATCTTATCTAGCCAGCGACTGTACGCGAGTGCGTCCGGCCAAGAGATAAAAGAAGCAGGGTGCTCAGGTGCTCCACTGAGTGCTTGACCATCAATAGGATAACCTGTTGCCTGAACGAACGAGCGGATTTGCGCAACGGTCACCTCGAAGCGTCCGATGTAATACGTCGGAAGTTCTAGAACTACCTGTGCGTTCGTGCTAGACCAGCGCTCAATATCGAATGCCATTGGATCGATGGTAGCATCACTACCCATCAGGAACGGCCCAGCCGTGATCTCGACGAATCCTAGGAGTGGATCATCCGGGAGTTGCCAAGCATCTGCCAGAAATCTGGGAGCCTCTCCTGGATTACTGATGACTGTATGATCCGGAATCAAACTGGGTTGGGGCAGAGACCCTGCAAAGCTCAAGGCAATCCATACTGCGCTGACGAGTCCAAGAGCTGTGAGCGGGACGGAAGTTTTACGGATCACTTAAGATGCACTCATGATTTTGTCGCAAGCAAAGTCCCAGTCGTGTTGGACGCAGGCACGTTCGTATAGCTCTGGCTCTGTCATTTCCATCAAGTTCTGACCGCCTTCCCTAAGGAGCAGCCTTAAATCAAGCGCCCGTGGATTGATCCGGCTAAAGTTGCCTGGATCGAGCAGGTTAACACATGCTGGCTGGAATCGGAGTTCACATGCGCGAGAGAAGTAGCCAAGGGCAAGATTGGCATCCGAACTCACGATTTCTCCTTGTCTATAATGCCCACCAAGTTCGTTGCAAGCCCACGCTGAGTTGTCCCCACAATAACTCGCCTCCAGTTGGATCAGACGATTACATGCAGTCTGTCTATCTTCAGCGCATGCTTGCTCCCAGAATGGAAGGCTATCACCGGGGTGCATTCCGTCAGTCTTACCCATCGCGGTCATCGACCCGAAGAAAATGATCCATATTGCCATGTGAACGGGGTTGAGTCCGAGAGGAGCCCAATCAAGTCTCAAGAGCTTTATGGCTCGGCTTCTTCTGATCACAGGAATCAGCGCATCGATTCCTCTAACGCTTAGATTGAGGAGCGGAACAGCTAGAAGTTTATCGTAGAAAGTTGGTGCTCCGTAGGCTCCCAGGAGTGAGTAAAGGCCGAAAACTCCCAACCCGTAGAGCCCTCCGAAAACAAGCTTGCCAGCACGTGAGCGCGGTGAAGTTGATGGGTCCGTTACTAAGAGGTGAAGTCCGAGGAAGACTGCAGCAGGAATTTCTGAGTCAAGAAAGTATGGAACCCCAGTCAGTGAAGTGTAGAGAGCGCTCAGACCGAAGAGCACCATCGCGGCTGCCCCCGAAACAAGTGTGATCGAGAAGAAGTACATGACGACGAGGCCAAGCAAGAACAGGTAAAGATAGATCATAGGTGCCAACGTCAGTGTCGAAGCAATCTCCTGTCCCCAGGTCAGGTCAGTCGTTCCCGTAGCGATCAGCACTAAGGAGAAAAGCCCGAGGGAAAATGCTGAAGGGTTGAAGATGTGGACCGTCCGACCTTCGCGTTTCCAGCGTACGAATTCCTTTCCTAGGAATCCAATACCGACCATGAGAAACTGTAGGTAGAACCAGTCATCTCTGAACCATAGGAAAAGATTGATGCTGAAAATGATCGGAAATGGACCGAAGCCAAGTGTGTATGTTTCTCGCCGTGACCAAGCGAGTAGCATATCAAAGACGTACGCAAATATGAGCTGGGCAGCTAGGAGTGTTCCGAACTCGTAGACTGGTCGCCAATGCAAGCCCCAGTAGGCGAAGACAGCGAGCTGAACTAAGGCTTGAACATAGTGTTGCGGGCGCAGCATAGTTTGGAACGTCCGACTGGCATGCTCATGTCTTAGCTTCAGGTAGAGCATAAGAAGCCAGGCCAGGAGCACGATCGCTGCACCCCAGATTGATATCGCTAGGGCAAGGTTGCTCTGAATGCGCGGGAGGAATGAGAGCGCAACGAGTGTGAGCGTGAGTACTGCGGGGGCTGTGAGTACTTGCAGACCTGGGGTAGAGTCTAGTGTTCGCCCGCCTGGTTGATTAGGGAGTTGGACCCGATGCTCTTGGTCCTTTTGCCACTCTTTCCGACGTCGTGCAGCTGACATGGAACCTCGTTCTACGGGTTAGTTTTACTGTTTTGGTTGGTGCTGGGAACAAGTCGAATCCGGTCGCGAAGTTAGGAAGGGTCGAACCCGCGAGAAAGAAGATAAAGTGCAAACAGGGTTGACAGTCACCTCGGTGAGGGATAAGTAGCGCATTCGATTATCAGGTGTCTAGCCGGAGATAAGTAGTTGATTTCCTCTTTAGTATTAGTCGTATTGCTCGCTCTTAGCGGCCTGAGCCTTATTTTAGGGCTCAGGCGAGAGTGTGTGGTGCGCTTCGGACAAGACTGAAAAGTCGAAGAAATAGACCGAATGCCGCCGGGCTCTCTCAACTGGGAGGGTCCGGTTTTTTCATTATAGAATAATTGGAAAGAATGGCTACTATCACAGGTGCTGATCTCGCTTGCAGAGCGCTCTCTCGAGAGGGGGCGCAGGTGCTCTTTGGACACCCTGGTGGTGCGATTCTTCCGTTCTATGATGCTTTATACAACTATTCTGCCCTTCGCCATGTACTTTGCAGGCATGAACAGGGCGCCGCTCACGCGGCTGATGGCTATGCACGCGCAACGGGACGGACAGGTGTTTGTGTGGCAACGAGCGGGCCAGGTGCTACGAACCTAGTAACTGGGCTGGCGGCCGCATTCATGGATGGCGTGCCAGTTGTCGCGGTAACTGGTCAAGTTGCTCGTCCTGGAATAGGAACCTTCGCCTTTCAGGAGACTGATATTTTAGGGGTGACAATCCCTGTTACAAAGCATGGATTCTTGGTGCAGGAAGTCTCCGACATCCCTGAAGTGCTTTCGGAGGCTTTCCGATTAGCTGTGTCTGGTCGTCCTGGCCCGGTGCTGGTCGACATCCCAAAGGATGTCCAGGCAGCACTCGTCGATGAGAAGACATCTTCCTTGTCGCGTACCAGAAGGCCTGTGCCTATGGAACCCCTGCAGAGTACTCAGGAAATTGAAGCAGCGATTCAGCAGGTTGCCAAACTCCTAAGCGAGGCAGAGAGGCCGGTATTGCTTGTTGGCCGCGGAGTAATTTCGTCAGGTACAGCTGGTAAGCTTAGTTACTTGGCTGAGCGCAACGATCTTCCGGTCATCACTTCGTTATTAGGGCTGGATGCGTTCCCGGCTTCGGATCCGCGCGCACTTGGTATGCCCGGCATGCATGGTACCGAAAGAGCCAACTATAGCCTGCAGGATGCAGATCTGGTTCTAGGTCTCGGCGTCCGATTCGATGACCGAGTGATTGGTCGACCAGACGGATTTGCCCCAAACGCTAGGATCGTTCATTTCGATATCGATGCAACTGCGATCGAACGAACGATGCGCGCGGATATTGCAGTTGTAGCTGACCTTGCTGTGTCCCTCAAGATGCTGTTGCCTCTCGTTTCGAAAGCAGACCGTACGGCCTGGTGGGAGAGGATTCGAGAATGGAACCGTGAAGCAGATCCGACACAGGAGCCGCCGAGGGCCGGATACCGTCGAATGGGCCCACTCGGCGCTCGAGAGGCCATCCGCTCTGTTGCACGTAAGATCAGCGAAAGCAACGCGATAGCCGTAAGTGATGTCGGCCAGCATCAAATGTGGCTTGCACAGGAGTTAGGAGATGTGGCCCCGCGTTCCCACCTGACTTCAGGTGGTCTGGGGGCTATGGGATATGCCCTTCCAGCAGGACTTGGCGCGGCAATTGGACAACCCGATCGTCCGGTCTGGGTCGTAGCAGGAGATGGAGGCTTCCAGATGAGTCTCCAGGAACTCGCGACAGTCGTCCAGGAAGGCATTCCATTGCGCATCGTGGTGATTGATAATGGTTATCTCGGTATGGTGCGACAGTGGCAGGAGCGCTTCTACGGGAAGCGGTACTCAGGGACACAGATTTCGGGACCAGATCTTGTTGCTTTGGGGAAAGCCTACGGTATTCCATCATGGCGCATCGACAGGAGTGAGCAACTGGATTCCACGCTTAGCCTCGCAACCATCGAAGACGGTCCGGTGCTAATCTGGATGCAGGTCCGCCAGGAAGAGAATGTTTATCCGATGGTCCCATCTGGGGCCACTCTCGACGAGATGGTTACTGAACCCGAGCGTGTTTCTGGATGAGCCAATTAGTTCTTGTGGCAAGCCTGCAAGATGAGACTGGAGCCCTTGAACGCTTGCTCGGACTCCTGCGTCGTCGAGTCTTACCGCTAGAGAGCCTTTCCTTGTATCAAGCCGAAAATAATATCCTCGAAGTCGTGCTGCGATTCGGGGATCTTGATACACCAGAAGATAGAGTGGCCGCCGAGGTTTCAAGCCTATATGACGTTCTTTCTGTGAGGCGCCCTGATCAAGCATCCTGTGATGCAACTCGGGAATTGGCTGTTGTTAAAACGCACGGTAACCTCGAGCCGGTGCTCCCAGAGACAGTTAGTGATGTGTTGCAGCGCCATAGCTCAGACTCTATGGAACTCTCTGGCACTCCGCATGCGATTGACCGGGCACTCGCATACCTGCAAGAACAAGGTCTTATTACTGGAGTGAGCCGCAGTGGTGAGATGTTTCCACCCGGCCCTCATGAAATTGATACATAACTTCACTGTAGGGAGCGAACTCTGATGGACCAAGTCAGCTCGAGCACGGCTGCTCTAGAAGGAAGAACGGTGGCTGTAATCGGATACGGTAGTCAGGGGCACGCACACGCACTCAACCTTAGGGATAGTGGTATAGAGGTTGTGGTCGGCCTGCGCGATGGGAGTGCATCAGCCGATAAGGCACGGGCTGAGAGCCTTGAAGTCATGCCTGTACACGAAGCAGCGAAACGTGGTGACGTAATCGCGTTCCTGATCCATGACACGGCACAGCCCGCGGTCTATACCGCAGATATCGAACCTGCTTTGGAGCCAGGCAACGCCCTCCTTTTCGCACATGGCTTTAATATTCATTACGGAGAAATCGTGCCACCCGCGGATGTGGACGTCATTCTCGTTGCGCCCAAGTCACCGGGGCAGATGCTCCGTCGTGAATTTGAGGCGGGTCGTGGAGTGCCAGCCTTATACGGTATCCACCAGGATGCGACGGGAGGTGCTCGAGAGCTTACGCTCGCCTACGCCGCTGGGCTGGGTTCCTCACGTGCCGGGTTGCTTGAGACTACCTGTGGTGCAGAGACTGAAACAGACCTCTTCGGGGAACAGGCTGTTTTGTGTGGTGGCTTCAGCGAACTGGTGAAAGCCGGATTCGAGACACTTGTTGAAGCAGGCTATGACCCGAGACTTGCATACTTCGAATGCTTACATGAGCTAAAACTAATCGTTGACTTGGCTTATGCAGGTGGGCTCGCAGGGATGCGTGCTGAGGTGAGCGATACTGCAGAATATGGTGATTATGTGAGTGGCAAGAGGGTTGTAGGCCCAGCTGCGAGAATCGCTATGCGAGAAATTCTAGAGGATATCCAGTCCGGGGCTTTCGCACGCAGATGGATCGACGAGTCAAAAAATGGTGGACAGGAGTTTCAGCGAGTTCGCGCATGCGAGCGGCTCCATCAGATTGAGGAAGTGGGAGCTGAACTTCGCTCACATATGGCGTGGCTCCAGCCAGACTCTGAGGCTTGAAGCTTCCCACGCTCAGGAGCCGCAAACTCCTGGGGGGGCGGGATAGGGCACCCGCGCGTGCAATGCTTCGCGCTGTGGGCCTGAGTGACGAAGACTTTGAGAAGCCACTGATTGGGATTGCGAATACCTGGACTGATGCAACGCCGTGTAACGTTCACCTAAGGGATTTGGCTTCAGCTGTTCGCGAAGGTGTTATCGATGCAGGTGGTACTCCACTTGAGTTCAACACAATCGCAGTATCGGACGGTATCACCATGGGCACTTCCGGTATGCGCACCTCGCTGGTTAGTCGTGAAATCATCGCAGACTCAATCGAGTTGATGAGCCTTGGATACCACTTCGACGGGGTCATCGCACTTTCGGGTTGTGATAAGACAATCCCAGGAACGGTAATGGCGCTAGCCCGACTTGACCGTCCAAGCTTGATGCTCTACGGAGGATCAATACAACCCGGCACGCATGCGGGCCAAGACATTACGATCCAGGACGTCTTTGAAGCTGTAGGCGCATGCGCTGCGGGGCGTATTGATGAAGAGGAACTCTTGGAGATTGAAAAGGCCGCCTGCCCGGGAGCTGGGGCGTGCGGTGGCCAGTTCACTGCGAATACGATGGCTACGGTATTTGAGGCGGTCGGGATTTCACCGATGGGAAGTGGCACAGTGCCCGCCACGGACTCCGCGAAGGCTGAAGTAGCACGTGGTTGCGGCCGCCTAGTCGTTGATCTCGTCGAACGGAATGTTACTGCACGACAAATCCTCACTCGAGAGGCACTCGAGAATGGAGTAGCTGTCGCCGTTGCTACCGGGGGATCTACTAATGCTGTTCTCCACCTCTTGGCAGTGGCCCATGAGGCAGGTGTGCGACTCACACTAGACGATTTCGACCGGATCAGCGCAACTACTCCGCTCTTGGCAGACATGAAACCCTGGGGGCGTTTCGTGGCTCCCGATCTTCACCGTGCAGGAGGGGTAGCGCTGGTCGCTCGCCGGCTCCTAGAAGGTGGTTATCTGAAGGGAGATATGCTCACTGTTACTGGTCATACGCTCTCGGGAGAAGTCTCGGATGCGGAGGAAACTGAGGGGCAGGAAGTTGTTCGATCAGCAGCAGATCCGATCAAGGATCGTGGTGGGTTAATTGTACTCAGGGGCAACCTGGCCCCCGACGGGTGTGTTTTGAAGGTCGCAGGTCATGAGAGGACGTTTCATCAAGGCCCGGCCCGTGTCTTTGAAAGTGAAGAGGACGCGATGACCGCGGTACAAGGGGGAACAATCGTTCCGGGTGATGTAGTCGTGATCCGAGGAGAGGGGCCGCGTGGCGGGCCCGGAATGAGGGAGATGCTTGCCGTCACAGCTGCGCTAGCGGGTTCAGGCTTGGGCTCCAAGGTCGCGCTCCTCACAGACGGGCGGTTTTCGGGAGCTACACACGGCTTGATGGCTGGACATGTTGCACCAGAGGCAGTCGAGGGTGGCCCGATTGCAGCGCTGCAAGATGGAGACATCGTAACTTTCGACCTAGAGGAACGCACTGTTTCGGTCGACATGAGCCCTGATGAGATTAAGTCGCGAGTTATGGTATGGTCACCGCCTTCGAGGCTGATACCTGATGGGGCTCTATCGAAGTACGCTCGATTGGTCTCGTCTGCAGCGAACGGCGCGGTGACTATCTGAGCCGATCCTCTTTGTTGTGACCCTGTCTTGCTTTTCTTGATCTGGCAGTACCGCTCAGAAGCCCACATGTTGCATCGCTATAGAGACCATGCCACACTGCCGCCGATAAGGCTTTAAGGGCAGTGTGTTAAGGTCTATTCAGACCAGGAGGTCATGAGCATGCAGCAAGAAAATGGGCTCAATCGCCGGGCATTCTTAAAGAATGCTGGGATGACGGCAGTTCTCGGGGCAGTTGGAACACGGACTGCGTTTGCTGAGGAGATTGACGCTATCGAGTCTGCAGGTTCGGGCCGGCAGGTGTACGATTTTGATGAGGTCTACAACCGTGTCGATACCGATAGCATTAAATGGGATAGTGCAATTGCGACATATGGTGAGGCGATCGAGGTCGGCATGGGTATCGCGGACATGGATTTCCAAGCACCCCAGTGTATCACCAAGGCTCTTGCTGAACGCTGTGAGCATGAGAACTGGGGTTATCTAAGAAGGCCCTCGTCCTATGTACAAGCCATCGTGGACTGGAATAGTCGCCGATATGGGCTCGATATCGATCCCAGCACAGTGGTTCTCACTACAGGTGTCCACCCAGGTCTGATTGCAGCGCTGCATACGTTTGCGCCCCCTGGGTCGAGAATCCTTCTGACGACACCGACGTATAATGGCTTCTACTCTGACCTTCGGTTCACGAGAACAGTTGCATCAGATAGTCCGATGAAACTGGTCAATGGACGTTACTCAATCGATTTCGAAGATTTTGAGCAGCGAGCCAGGACAGCCAATGTCTTCATCCTGTGTAATCCACAGAACCCGACTGGAAACTGTTGGTCTCCGGAAGACCTGACGCGGATGGGAGAGATCTGCCTAGAACATCGGGTTGTCTTACTAGCTGATGAAATACATTGCGACTTCGTGACTAAAGGGAATAAGTACACGCCATTTGCTACCCTTCCGAACAAGGAAATTGTTGATAACAGCCTGACGTTTAAGGCTGCGAGTAAGTCTTTCAGTCTGGCTGCTATGAAAGTTGCTTGGTACTTCTCTACCAACCCTGACTATCTTGCCCGTGTGCGGGCCAACACCAGGGCCGATCTGAGCACCTTGGGCATGGTGGCTAACGTTGCTGCGCTCACTGAAGGAGAAGATTGGCTTGATGAACTCTTAGTCTACATAGATGGGAACCATGATTTCGCAGAGAGCTACATTCAAGAAAACATCCCTCTCCTAGACTACACGAAGGCTCAGGGGACATATCTCGCCTGGCTTGATGTGGGCCAAGTTGTGAACCGAATTGACGCAAAAGAGACTGCTGCCCAAGAGAGCAGGGCCTCGGGTAACACAGTTACTCCTGAAGATATAATTCAGCGCTGGTTCGCTGAGAACGCGCGGGTTTTCCTGAACCCTGGCTTGAGTTACGGAACTGGTGGGGCTGACCACATGCGCATGAACCTCGCTACTTCGAGGAGGTTGATAAGGAAGGCGCTCGACAACATGGGAGAGGCTTTGGCAGAGATTTAGGGCTCAGATTCTAGGAACCAATCTAGAGCTTTGGCCACAACCTCTGGGGGCATCTCATGCCCTCCAGTGAATTCTTCGTAGTGGATGGTGTAGCCGTCCATAACGAACATCGGCGCAATCCCGTCTCTGCTTAGTGCTACTGGCAACACTCGATCCTCGGTGCCATGGGATATGAAAACCTTTGGACGTCCGATAATTGGGTCCTCTGGGTAAGAGAATCCAGGCGAGAACCCGATTAATCGGGTAAATAAGTCACCATTCGACGGTCCGAGAGATAGGGCATACGAAGCTCCGTCTGAAAATCCAGCGAGCGCTATCTTTTCAGGATCGATGGCGCATCGCGAGAACACGTACTGTAGGGCTGAGTCGAGGAAAACGACGTCAGAACCGAACATGCCTTGGATTGCGTCCCATGTTCGGCCTCTCGATTCAGGTGCTAGCAGCACAATGCCATGTTTCTCACACGGTTCGTAGAGTCTCTCCCAGGATCTTGCTCGACCCCCCCCTCCGTGCAAAGCAACGATAAGTGGGGCAGGAAGGGTTGGTTGGTACTGGTCGGGTACATAGAGTATCCCACCCTGGCCCTTGTCGGTTTCCACTGTCACTGCTCCTCTGGGTGCAGGGATAGTAGGCCGTCCCGGACGAGCGGTCAGACGCGGATCTCTTTGCTGTTGAGAGAGAATCTGGGTCCCGGAAATTGTCTCAACTAATGGGGACCAAAGCATCGGAATACTCGCCGCTAAGAAATTTCTCCGGGTTAGGACGTCTTCGTTTGCTATGGTAGGTGTCATACTTGTGGAGCTCTGCAGGGATAGCATAGAAGGGACGGGAAGCTGGCGCATTGGTGTGGGAGCGTCAAAGATTCCTTATGCCGTTGCGAAAGGTTGCATGGTAGTCGTTCATTTCAGGAAGAGAATCGCCGGCCGAAGGAGGAATCAATGTCGATACTTAATCCAGGCTTTTACCGTCAGGTAACTTCGCTGGTTGGGGTACTTACCCTGTTTATAATTGGAGCGGATTTCGGTGTTGCCCAAAGGTTCGTCAGTCCGGATTCCCTGAGGCAGCTGCAGAGCGTGGTCCCACTCAGTGGCCCACCGGGGACGACTGTCGAAATCTCTTCAGAAAATCTACCTCTTGCTGCGCGCATCCATCTAGCAGTGGGTGCAATCCATGCCGGTTTTGAGACACTGGCCGAGGGTGCTCAAGGAGAGTGGGGTGATCTGTCGGGGGAGATCAGGATCCCGGAATCGGCATCGTGGGATCGGCCACTCTATGTGATCGCACTCAATGGGGTTTTTAGCCCAATCGGGCTCTCGAATCCATTCCATGTAACGAATGAGGAAGGCTTGGTCCGAAGAGAGGGTCAGGTTACCGACGAGTTTGAGGCGTGTCTGACATTTCGGGATGAAGATGAACTGCTTTATGCTCTGACCGGGGAACTCGGCAGCCTCGGTGCTGGGGATCAGGTTACTATAGAGGGAGTCTATTTAGAGACCAGCTCGTGCATAGAAGGAAGCACAATTGAGGTGGTCCGAGCCATATCGGGGAGGGAAAGACCGTGAAGACATTCTTCCGTGCTTCAGTGCTTGTAATGCTCTCGTATGTTCTGGTGATCACACAGGTGGGTGCACAGGAGTCTCCGGCAAAGGACATGATGACCTTTCCGCGCCCAATCGAGGCACTCGACAATGTCTGGATTGAAGAGCTTACGATGCTTGAAGTGCGCGACGCTCTTGAAGAAGGAAAGACGACCGCGCTGATCTTGACTGGCGGTATCGAGGAGAATGGTCCGTACCTAACAACGGGAAAGCATAACCATGTACTTGCGGTGATGGGTGATGCCATCGCCAGAAAACTCGGCAATACGTTGGTTGCGCCGATCGTAACAATAGAGCCTGGCAATCCTGAACGGGCTGGCACACCGGGTGGTATCCGCCTCTCGCAGGAGACTTTTCAGGCAGTACTCCGTGATATGGCGACCAGCCTAAGAACACAGGGTTTCAGAAGTATCTTCCTAATTGGAGATAGCGGAGGTAACCAGCGGGGGATGGCTACTGTTGCAGAAGAGTTATCCGAGGCTTGGGCCGGCCAGGGTATCGTGATCGCCCACATCCCCGAGTATTACAACTACGATGATGTGGTCGAGTACCAGAAAAATGTACTCGGAATCGATGAAGATCCTCGTTTAGAGGGCCTTCACGATGACTACTACATCACTTCGATCATCATGAATGACGACCCTCAGCATGTGAGACTTGAGCAGCGCATTGCTGCGGACAAGGCTTCGATTAACAACATCGATCTCTTACCGGTCGATAAGACTCTGGAGCATGGGAGAAAGCTGATAGAGTTTCGTACAGATGTTACGGTTGCAGCCATTTTGGCAGCTATAGCAGCGTCAGATCGATAGCTAGAGACAAATCCTGGGCCAGCCGAGCCTAAAAAATATTTCCTTCAACTGCCAGATTTTCACCGAAACGGTCGTGCCGGAATCCATTTATTTCCAGCGTATGTGCGTGACCGTCAGCGATAAGCTCGGAAACGGCTAGGCCGGTTGCTGGTGCGTGCATGATCCCGTGCCCCGAGAACCCACAGGCGTCTACCCACTTTGAATCTCCAGGGTTAATCCCTATGACAGGGCTGTTATCTGGACTTACCGCGTAGTATCCCCACCAGCTGCCTTTGCGGTCGATTCCTAAGTCACCCCACCACGGGAAGCGATCTACTCCGGTCAGAAGGACATGCTCCATCCAGTCCCAGTCCATCCCTTCGCTGAAGCCAAAGTCTTGATCAAGATCATCAAGGCCGAACAGAACTCGGTCTCCTTCGCTACGGAGATATACTCCTGTAGCAAGATCGATCGTGAGCGGGTAAGTACGTGAATCCGTGATTGGAGCACTCAAGAAAATCTGTATGCGTTTCGGGCCTACGGGAACTTCAAGACCAGCGAGCTTACCAACGCTCTCAGACCATGCGCCCGTGGCGTTCACGATATGCTCGCAATGGAAGGTGTCGTCGCCACTATGGATCATCCAACCTTTCGTGAGACGCTCAATTTCAGTGACAGGGGTATTGAAGCGGTATTCGACACCCAGAGTCTTGCCCATTGCAACCCAGGCATTTGTAGCCATGTGGGGATCGATTATGCCATCCCATGGGCCGTACGTTGCACCTTTGAGTCCATCGGAATCGAATGACACGTAGTCTTGAGCTTCTATTGGATCAAGAACCTCAACGGGAGCCCCCAAACTCTGCTGTAACGCAACAGATTCCATGTGCTCGTCCCACCTATCATCCGGGACGAGTAGGAGATATCCAATATCCCGATATCCGATATCGTAGCCGTGCCGATTGGCGAACTCTCGATAAATCGGGAGCGAGTACATTGAAAGTTGGATATTAGCGGGCGTCGTGAATTGAACCCTGACGCCTGCGGCGCTCTTACCTGTTGAACCCATAGCTGGTGCGATATCTCGCTCGAGCACTACGACGTTCAGGTTCCTAGACGCGAGATGCCAGGCACAAGAGGCTCCCACAATGCCAGCACCTACCACGGTGACATCGGCGGTCCGACTAATTTTTCACCCCTCCCCGTCTAGCTCCCCGCGGAAGGCCTTCAAGCATCGGTCCTAGCTGTGCGATCCTGATTGGGGTTCCCAGGGGGTCTCCTTCTTCTGGTTGATAAGCGGGCCAAGATACTTCCCGGTTGCCACTCCGTCACGGCAATATGTCTATGCTGAGAGCGTGGGCATGCATTCGCCCCATTCTTGCCCTCATGATCCGACTTGTTCGAATGAAAACCCTCTTAAGTTACGCTCTATAACTGAACTATAGCGTTGTGCGTGCTTGAATCACGCACCAAGTTTGCATCTGAGGGTAATACATTAGGATAGCTAATATGTTTGGAAGTTATAGGAGGCATGATGCGCAATAAGTTGCTGGTCGTAATTGGGGCGGTGGCGATGGTTGCTGTTAGCACCGTCCCAGTAATCGCTCAGACCCCTCTAGGGTATGTCGCAGCTCGCGGACAGACTGTTACACCATCGTTCGAGGGCTGGTACCTGAATCCTGATGGGACTAAGACGCTCTCATTTGGTTACTACAACCGGAACCGTGAGGAAGTCCTCGAGATAGCTCTCGGGTCAGACAATTTTATTGAGCCTACCCAGTTCGATGGTGGACAGCCGACACGATTCGATGTGAATCGTCATTGGGGGGTTTTTGGGGTCATCATTCCTGGGGACTACACTGGGCCCGTCGCTTGGACACTCAAGAACCGCGGAAAGACCTTCATGATTCCAGTCAATCTCAAGGCCGATTGGGCAGTCGATGCACTTCTTGGTGAGGCATCGGGTAACATGTCTCCAGAACTTGCCACAGCTGAGTCGGGCCCATGGATCGCTGGACCGGGAGGCCTGAAGATGGATCCCGTTGAAACGAAGGCATGGACAGCAACTCAATTAATGGTGTGGGCTCGGGATGACGGACATGGGGGAGGGAGCGCCTACGGTGGCGGACGTGTGACCCCGGTTACGCTGACGTGGTTTAAGCACAGCGGGCCAGGTGACGTCACATTCAGCGAAAAATCAGGTCGTATTGATGTCAAAGGCGGCTCTATGGCCACGATGGCTACGTTTACTGAGCCTGGAGAGTATATTGTCCGAGTGCGTGCCAACGACTCCTCGGGGGTCTCCGGTGCAGGTCACTCGCAGTGTTGTTGGACCAATGGATTTGTAAGAGTTACGGTCAATTAGAATACGAAAGGAGTGCCTCATGCGAGGACATATGTCAGGGCAGGTCCCGTTACGTAAGGCGGTGCTATTCACAGTCGCGGTGCTGGCTTTAACAGCTGGAGATGCTTCGTCGCAGGAGGTTACGTATGCCAGAGACGTGGCGCCGATCATTCAGGAAAACTGCCAGCAGTGCCACATGGAAGGCTCAATAGCACCGATTCAGCTCACGAACTATGACGAAGCTCGTCGGTACGCGCGGAGGATCCGCACTAAGGTTGAGAATCGTGTCATGCCTCCTTGGCACCTAGATCGTACCGTCGGTATCCAAGAGTTCAAGAATGACCGCTCTCTGACTGACGAGGAAATTGAGACGATCGTCACTTGGGTAGACAATGGCACGCCGTTCGGTGATGAAGCTGATCTTCCTGCTCCGTTGGATTTTCGTGATCCCGACGGCTTTAAGTTGTCCAAAGATTTCGGCGAGCCTGACTTGATCGTGAAGTCAGAGCCGTACACACTCGAAGCAGTGACACAAGATAAATGGTTCCGGCCGGTAACCCCGACTGGGGTAACTGAGCCGCGCTGGGTCAAAGCGATTGAGATTCGTCCGGTTGGCAAAGACACTAAGACGATCGCTCACCATGTGCTCGCGTTCCTAATGCAGGATGAGGAAAATAGCGAGTATAGTGTGGGGCCGGTGATCACGAGCGATCGCGGTGGTTCGATGGGTGGCGCTGGACTTTTCATGGAATGGGCCGTAGGGAAGGAGGGCGAGATTTTCCCGGATGGCGCTGGAAAATTGATACTTCCGGGGTCCCAGATTCGTTGGGAGCTTCACCTCCATGCGATGGGCAAGGTTGTGGAAGACGCTCAGGTTGAACTGGGAGTATGGTTCTACGATGTCGGTGACGAGCCCAAGAATCGCACACGTCTCCGGATGTTCGACGCTCGAGGTAGAAATGGACTTGATATTTCTCCGGACGAGGTGGCGGTCACGCAGCAGTTCCATCAGCTTCGTTGGCCGACCAGGTTGGAGAACTTTCAGCCACATATGCATATGCGTGGCAAGATCATGATGCTCGAGGCGATTTATCCGAACGGGCGCAGTGAGGTGCTTAGCCGGGTGGATAACTTCCAGTGGAATTGGCACGTCAACTACATATACGCGGACCACGCGGCACCACTGCTGCCGGCAGGCACGACACTGATTGTCACTGCATGGCACGACAATACAAAGGATAATCCGAGTAATCCTGACCATACGCAGTGGATCGGATGGGGTGATCGCACGGTCGACGAAATGGCTCACGCCTGGGTCGACGTTACGTACCTCAGCGAAGAAGATTACAAGGCCGAAGTTGCTAGGCGTGACGCGATGAAAGCTCAACAGAGTAGCGGCCCCCCTGGGAGTCCTAACCACTAGAGCTTCACCAGCTAGTAACCAGAAGCCCCTCCTAGTCCCCGGGGACCGGGCGGGGCTTCTTAGACTCAACGTTTCTCAAGTGAGCAACTACAAAGTGCGTAATACGACACTAGTTCTGGCCGCAATTCTTGTTTCGGTACCCGCCACGGCACAAATCCCGACACCTGCTTCTGTGCTGGGCTTTGAACCAGGTGCGGACTTCCATCTCGCAACATACGAAGAATCCGTGGAGTACTTCCAGTTACTCGATGCTTCATCTGACCGCATAAGCATGATGCGTGCAGGGAGGACATCTGAGGGTCGTGACTGGTGGATTGCTTTGATTTCGTCACCAGAAAACCTCTCATCGGTAGAGCAATACCGGGATATTGCAGACAAGCTCGCGCACCCGGCGGAGCTTTCAGACTCAGAGGCTCAAGCCCTCTCGCTAGAGGGTAGGGCGATCGTCGACGTCAATGGTGGGCTGCATGCCTCGGAGGTTGCTGGGGCACAGCACACGATACAGCTCGCGTATGAGCTCGTGGCCGATGAAAGCCCACGTATTTCAGCGATCCGGCAAAATGTGATCACCGTTTTATGGCCATCACTGAATCCCGATGGTCAAACCATGATTGCGGACTGGTATAGCTCCAACATTGGTACACCCTATGAAGTTTCTTCGATGCCCTGGCTCTATCAGAAATACATAGGACACGATAACAACCGCGACGCGTATATGCTCAATATGATCGAGTCGCGAGTTCTGGCTCGTACGTGGCAGGAATGGGATCCACAAATTATCTACGTCCATCATCAAAGTTCACCATTCCCAACACGGATCTGGCTGCCACCGTTCGCAGAGCCGATCGCATCGTTCACGCCTCCCATTATGGCACGCACTGTGAACACAATCGGGATGACGATCGCGCAGATGCTTGAGTCCCGAGGGATGCCGGGGGCCGTGCATATGGGTACAGGTTTCGATGCCTGGTATCCGGGCTATGTCGACTACTTACCGATGATGCAGAATCAGGCAGCATTCTGGACTGAAACCGCGCTGTACCGCTACGCAACGCCACACTTTTACACTCTCTCCGATTTCCCGACCGCCCGACGTGACCTGCGTGTAGAATCGCTCTACCCCAGTCCATGGAAGGGAGGCTGGTGGAGGCTGTCTGATGCTGTGGACTATATGAGGGTTGGATCTCTCGCCGTGCTTGACTATGCGGCAAAGTACAAGGAAGACCTTCTGTATAACCGTTATCAGTCAGGCCGTGATGTGATCCGGAAGTATGAAACTTCGGCCCCATATGCCTATTTCATTCCGCAAGACCAGCCTGATCCTGTTGCGCCTGTTGAGCTACTACGTCGACTCGCTTTCAATGGACTAAGGATTTATCAACTGAATCAGGATGTCACCCATGAAGGATTAACCCAAGATGCTGGGACTTGGGTACTGCCTCTAGACCAGGAATTTGGAGAACTCGCTCGGCAGGTTCTTTCTGTACAAGAGTATCCGGATCTCAGGGAGTATCCTGACGGTCCTCCAGAGCAGCCATATGATGCAGCCGGGTGGACGCTTTCTTACCAAATGGATGTAAATGTCATTGAAGTAACCCAGCCTCTTACCCCTGAGATCCTTTCGGCCATGCAGGAGCTTGAAACCGAGGCCTTGGCCTGGGAAGAAGAGATCGACGATGCTTCACCCTTCGACGCTGTTTCAGGTGTCGGATTTGATTCCCATCCGGTTGCCCGAGCGGTTGAGCCAATTCCGGGTCGACTCACAGGTTCGGGTCCAGGACTCCGGCTTAATCCTGTGCAGAATAATTCGTTTCGTGCATTGAACCGGGCATGGGATATGGGGGCCATGGTGCGATACGGAAACGGTGAATACATCGTGACCGGACTTGGAGGCACAGCAGTTGATGGATTGGTAGAAGATTATGCCCTTCAGGCAACAAGAGGACCGACGGACGGAGCAGATCTTTCTCGTCCCGCCCTCGGTATCTACCGGCCCTGGAATCCAAGTATGGATGAGGGGTGGACTCGTTGGCTACTTGAGGAGCACGGCTTCTCGTTCTCAAACCCGAGGACTGCAGACGTACATGCCGGAGAGCTCCGTGACCGCTATGACGTCATCGTTCTTCCGTCAGAGAGTTCTGGAAGCCTAATGAACGGGTTTGGCGTTGGCTCTGTGCCGCCTAGATATGAGGGCGGACTCGGCCAGCAGGGAGTACGAGCATTGGATGAGTTTGTGCGTGCTGGAGGCACACTAGTGTGTATGAACGCATCGAGTGACCTGTGTATCGATGAGCTACATCTTCCGGTATCGAACGTCACGCGTGGCCTCGCTCGTAGTGAATTTTTCTCCTCAGGGTCGATTTTCGAGGTCCATGTCGATACCGAGCACCCGGTCATGGCCGGGATGCCTGAGCTAGGGAAAATCTTCTTCGACCGAAGCCCTGTTTTTACCACAGAAGAAGGCTTCGAGGGATCCGTAATCGCAGCGTATGCTCAAGAAGGATCACCTCTGCTCTCTGGTTATCTCTTAGGAGAAGAACACCTCCAGGGTCAAGCTGCTGCAGTTGATGTTCACCATGGTGACGGGCACGTCATTCTTCTTGGATTCAGACCCCAGTGGCGTGGGCAGCCGCGCGGTACATTCCGCGTTCTTTTCAACGCGTCTCTATTCCACGGTTCGGTTGCGAGGAACGCAACCGGTACCGAGGGTTTTTGGGAGCGCCCAGAAAAGGAAGAAAGCGAGAATCCGAACTAGATAAATTCTTAGGGCATGAAAAAGGACCCTGGGCAGCGAATATCCACTGCCCAGGGTCCTTTTTCATGCACCTATTACGTGGCGCGCTCTAGCCTAGAACTCGAACTGCACTTGCAGAAGTGCAAGCAGTCCCATATCAGGAACGCCAACAAACTCTTTGTGCTTGTTATTGAAGACGTTGTTGATGGTCGTAGATATCGTGGTTCCCGTTCCTGGTAGGCGATAGCCAGCGTTCATATCAACAACGTTAACCGCCTCGAGGACGTCCCTGTATACACCTGAATTCACAGGGAATCCGCCGCTCATTCTGAGGCGAGCACCGTAGAATAGACCTGAAATCTTGTTATCCACGTCGAGTCCGATCGCACCCTTGCTCGTCGGAGCGTTGAGGGCGATATCACTCACGCCCAGACAGCTACCATCGTTATCGACATCATAGCATTCATCACTCACATATGAATACGATCCGGACAGCGTAACTTGATCAGTCACGTGAGCTTCCATACCTAAGTCCATGCCCCTAACGCTGAATTTCCCATAATTACGGTAAGTCAGCAGTAGGTCTGAATTAGATCTTCCATCCGGTACGATCGTCCCGAGAGGCACACTGGCCAGCGTGGGTGTGACGGCGGCGGCAAGCTGTTGCGCCACTGAGGCAGGAATACCCACCGCGGTCAGGCGTGTAACCAAATAGGTTGCGACTGAGTTTCCATCGAGGAAGACATTTGGTGTCAGGGTCGTCAGTGGCCCGACAAAATTCTTGTAGTTATCGGTATAGGCGGAGACGTCGAACCGAACCTTATCACCAATCAAGCCTGTGTATCCAAGCTCCCACGTTTGCTTAGCCATTGCTTGTAGTGTGTTCGCTCCCTGGGGGCCAGCGGAGGGGATAAAGGGTGCCCCTCCTGCTTGACTAAACTCCAACATCGTTGAGGTGAGTTCGCCTGGCTGAGGGTTCCCTACGATCGCAGCGAACGATGCTGCGTTTAGACCCAACAGAGGTAGCGTTGCCGCTAATGTTGCGTTCTGAAGCATGAACGGCACCAAAAGGTTGTCCCACAGCGCAGCACCGTTTGCGGGCAGCTGTGTCCCCGGGGCAAAGGGTGAGTACATGCAGAAGCCGCTGAGTCCACCCGCGCAGGTATTGTTGAACGTGAAGCCGATCCCTGGAATACCGGCTGCCCGGACGTTATAGCCCACAGTCGGTGTGATCATGGTCCGGCCAGCAAGGATATCGAGGAAGAGGTTGTTGCTGGTCGGTGTACTGAAGGACCGATTGTACGTGGCCCTGAACGAGTGCCCCTCGTCCGGCGTCAGAACGAGTCCGAGACGCGGCGATAGGAATGCTTCGTCAAGCCAATTATGAGTATCCCTCCGGATCGCTGCTACGAAGTCAACCTTGTCACTCAACGCGGTGGTGGTCTGTAGATACGTACCAAACAACTTCGTTATATCGTTGTCTTCATTCGCTCCGTTGATTGTGCCGCCGGTTCTCGGGGTCACGTGTGAGTAATCAACACCGACAGTGGCACTGAACCGCTCACCGAGATCGAAGTTGTACTGGCCTTGCGTCGCGAACGTAACCGAGTTGTCGACGATTGGGTTTCCGGTGCGAAGTAGATACGTGTCCCCGGCACTGCTGTTGTTCAGGAACGCTTGGACGAATAGGCCACTCTTATTTACGCGGGCCTGAAGAGATTTATAGGTCCAGTTCTTAGCTTGACCCGCACCAATTCCTGTTGGCTCGATTGAGCTGGCGAGAGTTTTGAGGCCACCGGTGATGATGATGTTATCGTTTGGGTCGTCCCAGGGACGGAGATCGAGGCGTGCCTCCCCACCGTAGTGCGATGAGAAGAAATCTCGCTGACCAATGGTAGCACTCCCCGGGTTCAAAGCGGCGGCAACGGCTTCCACTGGGTCTGTGTATTCAAAGTCATTTCCGCGGAAATACTGCCCAGAGACCTTGAACCCAGCCTTCTCACTGAATGCCCAGGCATGTCTGAACATACCTCGAAACATGCTCCGGTTACCACCCGATAAGGCCAAGCTCGTTCCTGGTCTGTCGATCGGTGACGAGGTGATGATGTGCATTACCCCGCTGGTGGCGTTCGGGCCGTAAAGTGCGGAAGCCGGTCCCAGCACGACTTCGATACGCTCGATATCCAGCGGTGTGGTCGGGTGCAGGTTGTAATTGTTGAGTCGGATCGATGGTATCCGAGCGTAGCGGTAGTCCGTGAGCACGAGCAGTGCTCCTGAAAAGACATTATTGAAGCCGCGTGTAACCGTGTTGCTCTGGTTGATCCCAACCTGAGCAACGTCTACACCCGGCAATGCTTTCAGGAAGTCGGCAGTAGATGTAGATGCGATTCGTGAGATATCATCTGCGGTTACAATGCTCACTTGGGCGGGAGCCGAGAGGCTGCTTGCCTCCTGGCCACGACTCACTGTAACGCTGACCGGAGCAAGGGAGAGTGCAGTCGTGGTCATCCCTACAGTAATCTCGGTGGTTGCACCCCCGCTGACGGAGATGCCGTCAACGCGTATTGTCTCGTAACCGAGTAACACTGCTACGATCGAGTAGGATCCAGGATCCAGACTCACGGTGAAGTTGCCCTGTGCGTCTGATAGAGTACCGCCCGATGTACCTCCGCCGAGCACCTGAATCTGAGCTTGAGCGAGTGCTTGACCCGTACTTTGATCCGTTACTTGCCCATTGATAGAACCCTGTTGGGCCTGCAGCGGGATGGTAATGACGAGTAGGGTACCGATCAAAATTCCGAGAGAGCTTGTAAGTCGGTGGCGCATGGTCAGCCGTCTCCGTGTGTCCGGGAAGCTTTTAGCAAGTTTTGCTAGTAGGAAGAATACACACTATTTGCCAGAGATTGCAAAGAGTTTTTCTAGAATAACGTCTGGTTTTCGTGGTTCCAGGAGTTCCTGGTTTTGATGTTTTCAGGCTGCTTTAAGGCCTATCGCGTGCCATCTTCCCCCTTCTGCCCCATTATTGCGTGCCTGCCCTGAGGCGGGTTCATTGCCAGAACTGTATCAATATCTACCGATCGAGGACGATATGCATTTTCCGTCAACCACATGCTTTCTCATCACTATTCTTGCATTCACATGGGCAGGGGAAGTCAGTGCTCAACAGCGAACCTTCACATTCATGGATGTTCAGGAACTTAAGCGTGCTGGGTCATGGGTCCCTCGGTCAGACGGGGCCTTAATGCTCTATACCGTCAGCACGCCTGATTGGGCAGAAGCGAACTCGCAAAGTGATATCCATATCGTGTCACTGGCGGATGGGGTGTCTTCGAGCCGAAGACTCACATTCACCGACGATAAGAATGAAACGCAGCCCACTTGGGCTCCGGATGGATCGTTTTTCGTATTTCTATCGAATCGTGACTCCGAAGGACCTGAGGGCAACCAGTTGTATATGATGCGTCACGACGGTGGTGAAGCTCAGAAGGTCACGGAAGCTGAAGAAGGGATATCAGGGTTTGATTTCAGCCCAGATGGGCGCTGGCTTGTTTATCGCAGTGGCGAGTCCGGACAGGAGCAACTATTTGGGATATCAGTCGCTGATTTGCCTGCGGGTGAAGCTGAGCAGATCACGGAGGGTGAAGCCGGCATCGAACAGTGGGATTTCAGCCCTGACGGAGGCCGTATCTACTTCATACGTCCTGACGAGTTCGATGAGGATGAGAAACTGCGTTTGGAGGAAGGCTTCACTGTGGACGTAAAGAACGCTACGACCCCCCTGTCTAAGCTTTGGTCCCTGGACGTTGTTTCAGGCACTGAAAGCCCGATGACGACCAGTGGATTGTACAGTGTTGATGCGTTTACGGTCTCACCAGATGGTCGTTGGATAGGCTTTACAGGCGGATCATCTGAGCGTTACGAAAGAAATATCACACAAGCTCGTCTCTACACAGACCAGTACCTTTTGGAGGCGAGTAGCGGACAAGTCGAGCGTCTAACAGACAACTATGAGGTTGGTGAGTCCGGACTGAGCTTCTCGCCGGATAGCCGCTGGATTGTATTCACAGCTCCGGACGATATGGAGCGCTATTCGATGACCAATAGCCGGATGTATGTCCGTGTTGTGGGCGACAGCGGTGGAGAGTTCCGGAAGATTGGCACGGATTTCGATGAGAATATACGAGCTGGTTTCTGGTCAGATGATGCTAACACCATCTATTTCAATGCGGGTGTGGCGGTTACCACCCAGCTTCATGCGGTTGATGTCCAGAGTGGCCAAGTGCGCCAGCTTACACACGAGCGAGCAGCTCTTTCGGTTAGCCGCGACGAGGACAGTGGTGTGATCCTGATTGGATATTCGGATCCCGTTACTCCGCCTACGGTCTTCACGACTGCGGGTGTAGAAGGAGTAATGGATCGTTCGTCCTGGATTCAGCTTGTTGATGCGAATCCGCAACTGAGAGATGTCAGTTTTGGCAAGGAAGTGGAGGTCACCTGGACTTCAACAGACGGGAAGACCGTGGGTGGAGTTCTAGTCTATCCGGTTGGGTACTCAGAAGGAACACGCTATCCGCTGATCGTTGCGATTCACGGGGGTCCCGCGTCCGCGGACCAACTTCGATTCAATGGTGGATACAATGCACAGGTCTATGCGGGAGCAGGCTATGCAGTTCTTAAGCCTAACTACCGAGGGTCTACGAACTACGGTAACGCTCATCGGACAGACATCGTAGGTGACTATTTCACTCTCGGCTTCGATGACATCATGACAGGTGTCGATCACCTGATCGAGGAGGGTATCGTTGACTCCGAACGTATGGGAGCTCTGGGCTGGAGTGCCGGTGGCCACTGGTCAAACTGGATTTTGACGCACACTGACCGCTTCAAGGCCATAAGCTCAGGTGCGGGTACGATGAACTGGATCAGCATGTACGCTCAGAGTGACGTTCAGCGGAACCGTCAGTTCTATATCGGGGATGACTTCCTCTACGAGAACTTTGATCCGTACTGGAATCAATCTCCACTGAAGTACATTGCTGATGCGAAAACCCCGACGATGGTTCACGTAGTTGAGGGCGATCCGCGAGTGCCAAGCCCGCAGTCCGTAGAACTCCACATGGCGTTAAAGAAGCTTGATGTTCCGACGGAGTTGTTCATGTATCCTGGTCGTAGCCATGGGATTCCTGATCCTAGAAACCGCCTGGTCAAAGCAGTCAGTGAGATGGCATGGATGGACCACTATGTCAGAGGTATCGGTGACACATTTGAGTGGAAGCAGGTCTTAGAGACGCTTGAAGCCAAGAAGGAGCGCCCAAGAGCGATTTCAGACCACTACTAAGAAGTTCCTTTATTGAGCTGAGCAGGTGGATCTTGCTCCGTCAGGTGGTGAGCACGGTCGAGCCTACGGTCTGGCGGTTCTCCAGGTCTCGATGGGCCTCGGGAACATCTGATAGTGGATACTTTTGGCCAATGTGTGGGGTGACCTTACCGGATAGGACCATATCGAAGAGCTTGGATATGCCTTCAGCAGCTTCGGTCGGATCAGTGTAGTGATGCGCTAAGACAGGACGTGTTAGGAATAGCGAACCGCTTTGTGAGAGTAAGAGTGGAGGTACAGGTGGTACGGGCCCTGATGCATTTCCGAAGGTTACCATCATTCCACGAGGTCGAAGGGATTTGATCGAAGCCTCGAAGGTGGCAGCTCCAACCGAATCATACACAACGTCTACTCCTCTCCCATCCGTCATTTCTCGAACCCGATCAGCTACATCTTCGACTCGGTACAGGATCACCTCGTCACACCCACTTATTCGTGCTAATTCACCTTTTTCCTCTGATCCCACTGTACCAATAACCCTTGCACCTAGAGCGCTGAGCCATTGTGAGGCGATCAATCCAACTCCCCCAGCGGCTGCATGGAGTAGAACCACATCTCCGTCCGAGATAGGGAACGTCCGATTCACGAGATACTCTACTGTGCACCCTTTGAGCATGATTGCGGCAGCAGTGTGATCATCAATCGCATCCGGAAGTCGAGCTAGTCGTGTTTGTGGCAGAACTCTCTTTTCACTGTATGATCCGGGCGGCCCATTTCCTGTGTATGCCACTCTTTCACCAGTGCTCAGGTCATCCACATTTGACCCGACTGCTTCAATAATTCCGGCGGCTTCTACTCCCGGTATGAAAGGCAGTTCTAGCGGATAGAGGCCGGTTCTGTGGTATACGTCGATGAAGTTGAGGCCTACAGCTGTGTGGCGGATCAGCACATCGGTTGCCCCGAGTGATGGCAACTCGCTTTCCTGCCACTCCAGGACCTCGGGTCCTCCGAACTGACTTACGACGATCGCTCGGGTCTTTTCATTCATGTGCGCAATTTCTCTGGATTGAGATTGAACGGCTGGCCATATCTGTTGGGGAGGGTTAGCGGCCTCTCCATTGTTCTAGATGTTCAACGAGCAACTCGTTGAGGTCGTCGGTAGCTTCTTCGGCGATCCAATGACTTACGCCCTCAAGGACTTCGAATTGGTAGGGGCCCGTCACGAAATCTTCGGAAGCCTCGGCAGTTCCTCGGTCGAAACAGCAGTCCTCCGTGCTCCAGACATAGAGCGTGGGGGTAGAGACCATTGCAGGGGAGGCAGGCGGAGCATCTCCCTGGGAGGGTATCGCGGAGCGATACCAGTTAAGTGCAGCCCGAAGTGCATCCGGAGTACCGAGCAGGCTGAGGTAGAGATTGAGGTCTGTTTCTGAAGAGCTGAACTGGGACAGTATGCTCTTGAGAAGCTGTGCCTCATTCGCCAGAAAAAGTTGTTCCGAGCCCGCTGATCGGAACATCGTCATGTAGCTGGATGCTTGTGATTGTGCGGAATTTGGATCTGACAGCGCGCTTGCAAAAGCAGTCATGTGGGGTGTAGAGAGAGCGACCAGCGACCGGATGCGTTCGGGTGCGGATGAAGCAAGGATCCACGCTACCGCGGCTCCCCAGTCATGCCCAACCACATGAAAACGCTCATACCCAAGAGCTGTTGCCATCCCCAGCACGTCCCCTACGAGTTCTTCCATCACATAGTCGGATTCCTCTGGAGGGCGGGCCCCTACGGAGTACCCTCTTTGATTCGGTGCCACAACTCGAAAGCCGAGAGCGGCCAGGACCGGCAATTGATTACGCCATGCGTAGCCAGCTTGAGGAAACCCATGCAACAGCAGCACGAGTTCGCCATCCAGTGGTCCCGCTGCAAGCGCATCAAATACAAAATCTTCGACGGAAATCTCTATCTGCTCCAATTCATTCCCCGTGGATTGTGCAAGATATGGAGGCGCGATCCACCCCAACGTGATACTGACTAACAAGATTGATCTTAACATGGCGATGCCTCGTTTTTGCTGGGATCAGAGGAGTATACGCTTACATCGGTGCCAAGACATCTGGAAGAGCGAGTGGGCCCTAGATCCTGGCAACCGAGAGATGAGCATCTATCTTTCCAGTGATTACTGCTTAGCCGGGAGAACAAAATGCGTCACATCCGCTTTTTCTTGGCAGCTATACTTGCTGCTGCCTTTGCTGTGCCTCTTTCAGCCCAGCCTGCACCTTCCCAGTTCGGGGAAGAGATTTTGGGTCAGTTTGAGGCTTCGGCACGTAAACTTGTGGCTCTCGCCCAGGTGATGCCATCTAATACCTATAGTTGGCAGCCCATGGAGGGTGTGTACTCAGTAGCGAGGGTCTACACACATATTTCCCGCTATAACTACATGTATCCTGACCAGAGCCTTGGTATCGAATCTCCTATGGGAGCCGCGGAGTACGGACGATGGGAAGAAGAAGTTGTTGACAAAGACAAAGTAGTGGAGATCCTTGGCGCCTCGATGGACCACGTCCGGGCAGTGATTGATCAAATGTCAGAGAAAGAATTCAGTAAGCCGACCCGCCTTTACGGGAGGGAGGTCGGCCAATGGGCAGTTCTCTTACAGCTTGTCACCCATATGAACGAACATCTCGGTCAAGCGATCGCATATGCGAGGATGAATCAAGTAATTCCTCCGTGGTCGAGCTAGGAGAAACTCATTATGTCCCGCCAACCTCAATTGTTCATCAGTGTAGTCATACTCACCACCGTATTCAGTTGCCATAGCCAACAAATGGAGTCGCCTGACCTCTCGGAGGTGGAAACTATGGGGGACCAGGAACCTGGTTCGAAATTGGCTC
>DUBS01000056.1:0-46852 GCA_012960225.1 Gemmatimonadota bacterium
CGGTGACCTCTGCCGACGACACCCGCTGCAGGACAACTTTCACAAGTGGGTTACTCCACTGTAACCGACTTGGCGAGATTTCTCGGTTGGTCTATATCCGAACCTCTGATCATCGCCATGTGGTAGGCTAGCAGCTGGAGCGGCACGGTTGTTAGAACCGGCTGAAGAAGAGCTATGGTCTGAGGGACACGGATTACGTGGTCGACCTTCCCCTCAAGCTCAGGAGCCTCATCAGTCACAACGGCAATAATCCTGCCGTGCCGGGCCTTAACCTCCTCGACACTCGAAACGACCTTGTGGTAGACCGCATCGCGCGGTGCTAATACGACAACCGGCATGTCTTGGTCAATCAGTGCGATTGGGCCGTGCTTCATCTCTGCAGCAGGATATCCCTCTGCATGGATATAACTCACTTCCTTAAGCTTAAGTGCACCTTCTAGTGCCACTGGAAACTGTAATCCACGACCTAGATAAAGAAAGTTTCTTGCATCAGCGTATGCTTCGACTAATTCGCGGATCTGTGCGTCAAGCTCTAGTACCTTCTCGACCTGCGCCGGAAGCTCTTTGAGGGCTCGCACAATGCTTCCACCTTGCAGAACAGAGAGGTGTCGGCGTCGACCGATATTTAGTGTAACCAACGCTAGTGCAACCAGTTGACTCGTGAATGCCTTGGTTGATGCAACACCGATCTCTGGACCTGCATGCAGGTAGATACCATAGTCGGTCTCCCGAGCAATTGTTGATCCGACAACATTAACTACGCCCATCGTGGAGATGCCCCGATGTTTCGCTTCCCGGAGCGCCGCCAAAGTATCCGCAGTCTCTCCAGATTGGCTGATAGCGAGCACAAGAGTGCCTTCTTCAAGCACTGGATTCCGGTACCTAAATTCCGAGGCGTACTCAACTTCTACCGGTATACGGGCAAGTTCTTCAATCATGTACTCACCCAAGAGAGCCGCATGCCAACTTGTACCACAAGCTGTGATCACAACGCGTCTTACCCGGCTTAGATCAGGTTGGTGGTCCTCTATGCCACCGAGCCGAGAGTCTCCATCCTCTTCCAGTAATCGGCCACGCATCACGTCACGAAGCGACGAAGGTTGCTCAAAGATCTCCTTAAGCATGAAGTGCTCGTAACCGCCCTTCTCAATCGCCTCAAGATCCCAGGTGACCTCGTGTATCGTCCGGCTTACCTGTGCACCGTGGAGGTTATTGATGCGGTAGCCATCCATATCAAGGACCGCGTAATCACCATCGTCTAGATACACAACATCTCTAGTCAGTGCGATCACGGCAGCAGCATCTGAGCCAGCCAACGTCTCACCATTCTTGCCAACTCCAATTAGCAGAGGACTACCGTTCCGCGCTATGACAAGTTTGCCGGGGTCACGGGAAGAGACCACGGCAATACCGTATGCGCCTTCTACCCGCCTTAGTGCAGCTGCAACAACATCTTCGAGTGGCTCTCCCTCAACCCAGAGACGATCAATCAAGTGGACGATTGCTTCAGTGTCTGTCTCTGAAGTGAAGACGTATCCTATTGCTGAAAGTTGTGTTCGAATGTCATTAGCATTCTCGATGATCCCATTGTGGACAAGTGCGATATCGCCCTGACTAGAAGTGTGGGGATGTGCATTTAGTTCATTAGGAGCCCCATGTGTCGCCCAACGAGTGTGTGCAATCCCGCAATTACCGGACGGAGCAGCATCCTGGACTGCTTGCTCAAGCGATGAGAGTTTCCCGGCCCGTTTGATGACCTGAAGACCCGACCCGTTCAGAAGCGCGATCCCTGCAGAATCATATCCCCTGTACTCGAGTCTTTTCAGACCTTGCAGCAGAATCGGTCCGGCCTCTTCGGGGCCAACATAACCTACGATTCCGCACATGAATTAGGTCCTCTGCAAGATTCTCGTCACATTCACGAACGCCTACACAATCCCTTCTAGCAACCCTGCCACATGATCAAGTAGGGCTCTAGCCTGCCCTTCATCCGGAGCTTCTGCGATGAGCCGAACTACCGGTTCCGTTCCAGACGGGCGCACATGAAGCCAGGTCGAGCGATCTCTCCAAGTTAAACGCAGGCCGTCTGAGTGGTCGACCATGGCATCATCTAGATCACCCTCTAGCATCTCATAAGCACGAGGTAGGGCCTCTCGTGGGAACCTAATCTTCTCCTTAACAATGGAGTACGAGGGCCAACGGGCTACGGCAACTGACGGAGGGCCTCCAACATCGATCAGATGTTGGAGAATCAAGGCAGCAGCTAGCGGAGCATCCCGGGTATGATGAAGCGCTGGTAAAATCACCCCACCGTTACCCTCACCTCCCACAACTGCTCCCTCAATCATCATTTGTTGCGCTACGTTGATTTCACCGACCGGTGCTCGTGTTAGGGGCACAGAGAAGGCGTCAGCGACATCGTCGAGCACCTGGCTGGTTGATAGGTTTGTAACCACGGGCCCAGGGTTCCTCGAAAGTATTACTGAAGCAGCAAATGCAAGAGTTAGATCCTCTCCCATAGCCCTCCCGGTCTCATCTACCAGAGAGAGACGGTCAACATCTGGGTCAACAGCAAAACCCACTTCCGAGCCCGTGTCACGAACAAGTTTACAGAGCTCAGTGAGATTGGCTGCGGTGGGCTCCGGATCTCTAGGGAATCTGCCATCAGGATTCATACCGATGGCTTCTACTGTGCACCCAAGCTCAGAGAGTAGTTCTGCCATCACTGGACCTCCGGCACCATTAACACAATCAAGCGCGACTCGGATACCTCGGTGTTTAATAGCTCCCACATCGACTTCAGGAAGGGCTAGAATCCCACTCAGATGCCTCTGCCAAGCCTCACGATCTTCAATTACAGGCTCAATAAGGTCCCAGGAGGCTCGCTGTGGATCTTCCTGAGCAAGAAAGTGATGAAAACGCTCTGATTGCTCTTTCGCGAGAAAGACCCCTTCCCCTGTAACTAGTTTTAGTGCATTCCAGTCAGCTGGGTTATGACTCGCAGTAATCACGATCCCACCAGACGCTTCCTCCTGTTTAACAGCCAATAAGAGTGTCGGTGTAGGGACCATACCGAGATCGATCACCTTGGCTCCAACCGACTGGAGGCCGGAGATCACCGCTCTACTGAACATTGGGCCAGAGACGCGCGAATCACGCCCGATGTAAATCGGATCTCCCGCACTCTCGGTTCTCATGAACGTCCCGAATGCTGCAGCAATCTGACCCATTAATTCTGGCGTCAACGGATCCCCTACGCGCCCGCGCACACCCGAGACACTGACCATGAGATTTGGTGGTAGGGTAATCGGCATTTGGGTTCTCAAATGGGCTTAGCGGACAAGCACACAAGTGTCTTACAACAAGCTTAAAAAGGTGACGTACAAAGTGTGATAACGTCAACGGATGCAATTGTATGACCGGCTAGCAATCGCCCATCTACTGGCTAGATTGGGCGCGGTTCAAATCCGTTCACTAGAGGAAGAATCATATGAGCAAAGAGGCTCGCGAAGGCCTCGGTTTCGGTACTCAGGCAGTGCACGCTGGTGTGTCTCCTGAGCCTGTGACTGGCGCTATCATGACCCCAATTTTTCAAACCGCTACATATGTTCAGACAGCGGTCGGTGAGCCCAGGAAGGGAAGCTACGACTATGGTCGCACTGCCAATCCAACGCGGGAAGCACTCGAAGCAAGTATCGCGGTTTTAGAAAATGGATCCTCTGGAATTGCTTTCTCCTCGGGTCTAGCAGCGATTGAAGCGATCGTGAAGAGGCTTTCAGTAGGCGACCATGTAATCAGTGAGGAAAATACATACGGCGGAACGACGAGACTTTTTACTAAAATCATGAGCCGTCTGGGCCTCAAGTTCACATTCCTTGACACGCGCGATCCGTCTGAAGTGGCCAATGCGATACGGGATGAGACAAAGCTCATCCACCTAGAAACGCCGACCAACCCACTGATGCGACTCAGTGATATCCCAAAGCTGGCGAGCCTTGCACATGATGCCGGTGCGCTGCTCTCGGTAGACAATACTTTCGCCTCGCCGTTCAACCAACGTCCTCTGGAGCTCGGCGCTGACTTCACGGTTCATTCCTCTACGAAATATCTCAATGGTCATTCTGATGTCATTGGTGGTCTGATTGCATTGCGCGATCCTGAACTAACCGAGGAGTTGCTTTTCATCCGAAAAACGTCCGGTGCGGTTCCGGGACCAATGGATTGTTGGCTAACCCTCCGCGGTATTAAGACTCTTCATGTACGAATGCGTCAGCACAACTCGAACGGGCTAGCGATAGCCAGATATCTAGAGAATCATCCAGCTGTGGAGAAGGTCTATTATCCAGGCCTTCCATCTCATCCACAGCACACACTCGCTGCTGAGCAGATGGATGGGTTTACGGGCATGGTCTCAATTGACCTCGGAACCCTAGAGCGAGCTAAGACCCTCACAGAACATCTCAGTATTTTTGCGCTTGCTGAAAGCTTAGGCGGGGTGGAATCGCTCATAAGCGTTCCGGCCCTCATGACACACGCCTCCGTACCTGAGGAACGTCGATTAGCAATGGGGATTAACCCTGGCCTTGTGAGGCTCTCTGTAGGAATTGAAGAAGAGGCGGACCTCATTCAGGATCTGGACGGCGTACTGGGATAGCAGGGAGAGAAAAGCCTGGTGGAGTAACCCAGAGCGTCACATACCCCTTATCGGGTTCTAATGACAAATCCCCGATGGAGAGTGACTGCGGGTAGCCTGTGCACATAGATGAAGTAACCCCACTCGCTCACCCCTTTCCATTTTCCCTCGTGATCGTACACTCCGGCATATGCGTATTCTGATTGTAGGAAATGGTGGGCGAGAGCATGCCCTACTCTGGAAGCTTCGTCGTGATGCACCGGCTGCATCCTTTTTTGCAACTCAACCTAATGGAGGAATGGTTTCTGATTGTGAGCATCTGGAGATCGAAGCCACTGACGTAGGCAGCCTCTCTAGTTGGGCCAGATCCAATCAGATCGACTTAACCATCGTTGGACCTGAGGCACCTTTGGCAGCAGGCATAGTGGATCATTTCGAGAAAGTTGGCTTACCGATCTTCGGTCCACACGCTAAAGCGGCGCGTATCGAATCGAGTAAAGCATACTCTAAAGAGCTGATGCGGAATGCTGGCATCCCCACAGCTGAACATAGAACGTTCACGGATCTCTCCACGGCTGAAGCATGGATCCTAAGGCAGGGGGCACCAATTGTAGTGAAGGCCTCAGGGCTTGCTGCTGGAAAAGGAGCTGTAGTCTGCACTACAGAACAAGAGGCACTCAGTGCGGTCAGATCAATGCTCGGAGACTTCATTTTTGGTGAAGCTGGCCGAGAAGTTGTGATCGAGGAGTTCCTTGAAGGTGAGGAATTGTCGGTGTTCGCCCTCACCGACGGTGAACACTCAATAATCCTTCAGCCGTCTCAAGATCATAAGCGCGTTGGTGAAGGTGATACGGGACCTAACACCGGTGGAATGGGAGCTTATGCCCCAGTCTCCATCGCGACACCTGAGCTGATGGCAGAAGTAGGTTCCAAGATAATTCAACCTACACTGCGGGCATTAGCGGAGGACGGGTCACCTTTCCAGGGCCTTCTTTATGCCGGCCTAATAAAGACGGAGAGCGGTCTTCAGGTGATTGAGTTTAACTGTCGGTTCGGCGATCCTGAAACCCAAGTAGTCCTTCCCCTAATGCAGAACTCGCTCCTAGATCTTATCGCCACAGTAGCAGAAGGTGGCAGGTTACAGCCTGGTGTGGCAGCCGCACGCCCTGATGTAGCAGTCACAACCGTGGTAGCGTCTGGGGGGTACCCAAGCAGCTACGAAAAGAGCAAGGAAGTCACTATCCCAACGCAACTCGAATCCGAGAACTGCATAGTATTCCACGCAGGAACCATGCGCCGGGAAGGGCAGCTCTTAACTTCAGGCGGACGTGTTCTAGCGGTCACAGCCCTAGCGCCCAGTATCAGCGAAGCGGCTGAGGCCAGTGCAGATGCGGCCGGACAGATTGAATTCGAGGGAGCTTTTCACCGAAGTGATATTGGATGGCGCGAACGGTTACGTCAGGATTAGCAAGAGTCTTGATGACCACTAGAGTACACTCGACCATAGATAGGAAGATCGTGGAAGAAGTGGTATTCAGGCTATTCGGAATCGCAACACACACCGGGTAAGAGTGTGCCTGAGCTTCCAGAAGCTGAAACTATTGTTCGGGGACTTCGGACCGCAATTATCGGAGAACGAATACATCGTGTTGAGGTGCTGCACACAGATATTCTGCGCCAACCGAAATTGATTTTCTCTAAACGAGTGCGTCTCCGAAGGATCAATCGAATTGAGCGTCGGGGTAAAAACGTGCTTCTAGTGCTAAACGAGGGTTGGGTCATCAAGGTAAACCTCGGTATGACCGGTCGCCTGCTACCTTTTTCTAGGCCGCCACGTGGCGCGGAACGCCCTACTCACTCAGCGGTTCGGCTCCGTTTTTTGAGCGGTGCGCTTCTTGTGTTCGATGATACGCGTCGCTTCGGTAGCATGGAGGCTCTCACGAGTGCAGAATGGAATGAGCGATCCAATTTAATGGGTCCAGAGCCCCTAGGTTCCACTTATCAGGTAACCCATCTGCTAGATGGGTTACAGCGTTCTTCTTCGCCAATCCGGTCGTGGCTCCTCGACCAAAAGCGGATCGCAGGTGTCGGAAACATCTATGCAAACGAGGCGCTCTATCTCGCTGACATACATCCCCAAAGGCAATCGCGCAGTGTGACAAGAAATGAAGCAAGGGCACTATACCGCTCACTAAGAAATGTTCTAAGGGATGCGATCAAGGCAGGCGGAACTACAATCCAGGATTATCGAAACACTGATGGAGACAAAGGAGAGTATGCTGGGCAGTTGAGTGTCTACGGTAGAGAGGGCAAGCCGTGCTATAGGTGTAATTCTGGAGTGCAGCGTATCGTCTTCAGCAACCGCTCTGCATTCTATTGCCCATCGTGCCAACCCCGTCGGAGAAATAAATGACGGCGTTTAGAAACATCAGCGTCATTCTCATCGCACTCCTTGCCAGCTCCCTGCAAGCGCTCGAAGCCCAACAGACACCGGGAGAGCTACTACCGGTGCGGCAAGTCACCCTCGATAACGGTATGCGCCTGGTCATCCTTAAAAGGCCTGGGGCCCCGACCATCTCTTTCACAGTCCAATTCAATGTTGGCGGGGTGAATGAGCGACTAGGAACCACAGGTATTGCCCACCTCCTTGAACATATGCTCTTCAAGGGTACGACCAGCGTAGGTACAAGAAATATTGAGGCTGAACTCGAGCTATATCCATGGATGGACAGTACACACGACTCTCTAGTTGCAGCACGAGCACGTGGCGATAGCGTGGGTGCATTAGAGCTGTCAGAGCGCATAACTCAACTTGAAGACAGTGCTGCAGTCTTTATCGAAAGTAATGAGTTTGATCATATCCTAACTCGGGCGGGGGCTCGGGGGTTGAATGCGACGACAACAAGCGAGTCCACTGTCTACTTCGTAGACCTACCATCAAACCGAGCGGAATTATGGTTTGCACTGGAAGCCGACCGAATGTTGAATCCTGTCTTCCGAGAGTTCTATGCCGAACGCGATGTCGTGGCGGAGGAACGTCGAATGAGAGTTGAAGTGAATCCGGCCGGTGCGCTCGCAGAAGCTCACCTAGCGAGCGCATTCCGGATGCACCCATATGGAGTACCCGTAGTTGGATATATGGCCGATCTTCAAGTGATGAGTCGACAGGATGTAGAACGCTACTACCGACTCTATTACGGTCCAAACAACGCAATCGTTGGTATTGTTGGGGACCTTGATCCTGACCAGATCGAAGCGTGGGCAAGAAAGTACTTTGCCGCTATACCAAATGCGGAGCTCCCCCCGGTTGTGACTGCGGTGGAACCATCGCAAAGAGGGGAACGGCGAACAGAGTTGGAGTGGGATGCCCAGCCCCAGCTCCAAATCGGTTGGCACGTCCCGACCGGAACCGATCCAGACGCGCCCGCTTTAGCAATCTTAAGCTCACTATTGACCGGAGGAAGAACATCCCGCCTGTATCGGAGTCTTGTTCTTGAGAGTCGTGCTGCAACAGCCGTATTTTCTTCGCTCGGACCAGGTATGCGATATCCACAACTCTTGCAAATATCCGCCACGCCCAGGGCTCCGCACACCACGATGCAACTGGAAGAACTGATCTACCAGGAGTTAGAACTATTGATACAAGAGGGTCCTACTGACAGTGAAATAGAACGAGTTCGAAACCAGATCTCAGCCGGATCCGTTCGCCGTATACAGTCAAACATTGGGCTCGCTTTCCAGTTAGTAGAGTCAGTCGCCTTGTTTAATGATTGGCGCGAGACATTCCGCTACTCAGATAAACTACGGGCCGTAACTGCCGATGATGTTATGCGGATAGCCAGAACCTATTTGACCCGAAGTAATCGCACGGTGACAACACTCGTAAAGACTGAGAACTCAAGATGATATACCGAGTGATTTACACCTTTGCCTTCGTCTTAGGAATGATGTTCACGTCTCAATCTACCTCTGCCCAGGTGCTCGTTCACGAACATCCAGCAGAAGAGATCGAGTTCCCGGATTTAGAGTTTGAGCCACCTACAGTGGAGGAGCATGAGGTAGCGGGAGTGACTGTGCTCTTACTTGAGGATCATACTCTTCCGCTAGCTACCATATATGTACGGCTCAACGGTGGTTACGGATTATTTAGTAGAGATGTGTACGCTGCAGTTTTAGCCCTACCATCCCTTATACGTTTCGGTGGTACTGAGAGCCTGGCACCCGACTCAGTCGACAAGATCTTAGAATACTATGCCATCCAAACTTCGTTCGGCAGCGGTGGCGACGTGATCACAGCTACTGCCAATGCGTTAGTCCAACACTTCCCCACCACCATCGATCTCCTCGGTACACTCCTTACAGAACCCGCCTTTGACTCAAACGAGGTGGAAGTCTGGAGGGGGCGACAAATCGAAAGTGTTCTCAGAAGAGCAGATGACCCAGTTCGACTTGCATACTCTGAGTTTAACCACCTTCTCTACGGAGATCACTCAATTGGCTGGGAAATGAATGCAGCTGATCTAGAACCTGGAGATTTATCCCGTGAGCAGCTGCTGGAAGTGCACAGTCGTATTGTTTGTCGTGACAACCTTATCCTTGGGCTGGCCGGCGATGTTAACTGGTCAGAAGTCGAGCACTTAGTGGAGGGACTGGTTGACCGGATCAAACCCTGTTCTGTATCTCTGCCCGAGTCGCCTATCCCGACGATCAGGGATGAACCAGGAATTTATTTGATTGAAAAGAATGTAGAACAAAGCGTGATAGTTATGGCGCACGCCACCAATTTAAATCTATCTGACGATCCAGCTTATTTCTCAGCTACGATCGGAAACTCGATCTTAGGCGGGGGAGGCTTCTCAAGCCGCATCCTTTCTAGAATCCGGACACAGGAGGGTTTTGCCTACTCGGCAGCTTCTCTGTGGACAATCCCCCGGCGCTACCCTGGCCTTCTTGGCGCAGTAACGAGCACCCGTCCCGAGAACGCTGTCCCTGCCATCAAGGCAATCCTTGAGACAATGCAGGGGTTGGTAGACTCGCCCCCCCAACCCTCAGAAGTAACCACGGCAGTCGATGCAGTTCTGAACGGCTTCGTCTTCAACTTTGAGACGTCCAGCCAAATCCTGTCGCGTATGATGTTCTATCTGAGCGCAGACCTCCCCAGAGATTGGCTCGAACGATACTTGGCTGGAGTGCAGAGTGTAAGCGCAAATTCTGTACACCACGCTTTTTCCGAGCACATGCAACCAGAAGACATGATGGTGCTAATCGTCGGAGATACAGAGCGTATGGGAGAAGAATTACTTGCGACCTTAGGCCCGGTAACAATCATGCGTGAAAAAGACTTTCACTAAGAAACTAAATAAATCAGACTTCTTCTTCTTCTAGGCCCTGCCCCAATGGATGGCAGCGATTCCCCCGGTGAGTAAGGTCCAACCCACATCCGAGAAACCGGCTTTCTTGAACTGCAGACCAAGTTCGTCTGGCGGCGGAAATTCCCCCACAGACTCGGGAAGGTACTGGTATGCCCACGGGTGTCCTGAGACAATGCGACCTATAAAAGGTAGCACACGACGAAAATACAGGAGGTACGCTGCACGCACCAGGGAGTTGGGGGGTAAGGTAAACTCCAGTACCACTAGGATTCTGTCCTTCTTAAGGACACGATGAAGCTCGCTTAGCCCATGCTCCAAATCAGCGAGATTCCGCACACCAAATCCGACCATAGCACCATCGAAACTGTCATCCGGGAACGGTAATGCTAGGGAATTTCCGCACACCGGCCTTATCGGCTCGGAAACTATCTTTCTAGCACCCTGCACCATCATAGGAGAAGCAAAGTCGGTGGCGATTACTTGTCCACAAAAGTCTGTGCGATCACTGAGTTCAAGGGCAAGATCAAAGGTGCCTGTGCAGGCGTCTAGGAACCTTCCAGATGGCTCCGCTTCCCACCCTAATCGATCCACTGCTAGCCGGCGCCATACCCGATCTATATTGAGACTCAATACATGGTTCAGCAGGTCATACCGTGGGGCAATCTCCGAGAATATTTGCTTGACCTGCTTGTCTCGATCGAGACAAGCCTCAGGAACAGATTGCGGAGAATATTGCATGAAATGGGAAATCGATAGGACTTAAGTCTTTACTGGCCATCTAGGACAGCAAGTCGCTCGTCAACCGTGTGCATTAGTGATGCTAAAGCCTCACCAGCTCTCGAGTCTGGAGAAGAGACAACCGTGGGTGCCCCTTTGTCACCAGCCTCACGAACCTGAGGATCCAGTGGGATCTTACCTAAAAATGGTACGTTCATCTCCTTCGCAAGCACCGACCCTCCGCCGGAACCGAAGACGTCAATAACCTCTTCACAATGAGGGCAGGCCAAGCCGCTCATGTTCTCTACAATACCCAAGACGCGAGTGTTAACTCTTTCGAACATTTTCACCCCTCGGCGAACATCACCAGTAGACACATCTTGGGGAGTCGTCACCATAACAGCACCATCTAGTTCAATTGCTTGAACTAAGGAAAGTTGGGCGTCTCCGGTGCCTGGGGGCATGTCCACAACCATGATATCTAGAGGTCCCCACTCAACCTGTTCTAGGAACTGTTTCAGGATTCCTGAAACCAATGGGCCCCGCATGATAGCTGGCTGTTCCTTGTCTAGTAGGAACCCCAGACTCATCAGTCTCACACCGTGCGCCTCTAGGGGCTCAATGAGTTCGTTACCCTTTGCTCCGGTAACGTTAGGTCGACGGTCCACACCGAACATCAAAGGAATGTTAGGTCCATAAATATCAGCGTCTAATAGACCAACAGAACGTCCGGACCTTGCGAATGAACAGGCTAAGTTAGCTGCCACCATTGATTTACCGACTCCACCCTTGCCGGAACTAATGGCAATCACCTGCTTGACCGATGAGAGTATACCCGGCTTAGGTGTCGGAGCTGGTACAGAACCAGGCTGAAGCCCTCCCTGACGCCCAGTGTCTCCGGCAGGTGCCATTTGTGGTAATTGGACATCAATCTTGACTTCAGATACTCCTTCAACAGCCTCGCAAGCTAAACGTGCAGTTCTTACCAGATCAGGGGGATCATCCGGTCGAAGAAGAAATTGAAAGCGGACAAGACCATTCGGATCAAATTCTAGTCCCTGAACGTGACCTCCAGCCACAAGGTCTCGGTTCGTTCCCGGATGCTTGATGCGTGACAATTCAGACATCACTGTGCGCCGAACTTTGTCAGAATTCATTGGTTTTAGTTGAGGTCGAAAGGCTTTTTCTAGATTGCCACCATGTGAATCTTGTTCTGGAATCCAGAGAGATCACTCAAGAGCCTAGTTCCGGACTGGCCTTTTTGCTTTCCCCTAGAATTCACCACTCAAGAGTTAGATCGGTATGAAAGATAGCACGGAGTTTCTGTCATTACAGGGCTGAGTTTAGTTGCATTCGCCTGTGATGAAGCTAAGATAGTTTTGAGTTACCTGACTCAACTGGGTCGCTCTTCCGGGTGGGACAATGCGTTGTTTGCCCGACCTTTTTTTCGTTGGGCTCGTTATGAATGAGTATGACGGATTGCCCGCCCAGAGAAACGACTCGTCAACCCAAATGACTGTAATGAACGGCAACCCCACTATACCTACGCCTGTAAACGAACCAATACTTACATATGCTCCGGGAACACTTGAGCGCGCCGAACTCCAGACAGAATTAGAGGTTCAGTCGACCACTCTAGTTGATATCCCTCTGGTGATCGGTGGTGAGGAGATTAGGACTGGAAATACAAGCAATGTCGTGATGCCCCATGCACATAGTCACGTTCTCGCAACCGTCCACCAAGCAGGAAAAGAAGAGATTGGTCAGGCAGTTTCGGCAGCGGCAGCAGCTCACCACGAATGGTCCACAACCCGCTGGGAAGATAGGGCAACGATCTTCCTGCGAGCGGCAGACCTTCTCGCAGGTCCATGGCGCCAGAAACTGAACGCCGCAACCATGCTGGGACAAAGCAAGAATGCCTTTCAAGCAGAGATCGATTCAGCATGTGAGATCATCGACTTTTTTCGGTTCGCGGCCCACTTCGCAGAACGTATCTATGGGATGCAACCGCTTTCTGAGCGGGGTGTTTGGAACCGCGCAGAATATCGCGCGCTAGAAGGATTCATATATGCGGTTACCCCGTTCAATTTCACCGCCATCGGTGCTAATCTGAGTGGCACTCCGGCCATGATGGGGAACACGGTAGTTTGGAAGCCCGGCCGCACTTCAATGCTATCCAATTATTACGTGCTGAAACTCCTGGAAGAAGCTGGGTTACCGGCCGGTGTTATCAATTTTGTTGCAGGAGATGCAGGATTAATTACGTCTGAATTGCTTACTCAGAAGGAACTCGCCGGCGTCCATTTCACAGGGTCGACAGCGGTCTTCAACAGCTTCTGGAAAACGATCGGTGGGAATATCGGAGGATATAAATCATACCCTAGAATAGTTGGAGAAACGGGAGGAAAAAACTTCATCGTCGTACACCCAAGCGCGGAACTTGATGCAGTAAAAACTGCAATCATCAGAGGAGCTTTTGAGTACCAAGGCCAGAAGTGTAGCGCTGCCTCTCGAGCGTATGTGCCCGCAAGCCTATGGAAGGATCTGGAAGGACCCCTCATAGAGGAGACCGAGTCTCTTACAATGGGTGACCCTAGAGACTTCACGAATTTCATGAATGCCGTGATCGACCAAAAGGCATACGACAAGATTACTAGCTATATAGACCAAGCTAAGAAATCGAATGAAGCTGAGGTGATTACCGGTGGTGCCTACGATGATTCGGAAGGTTGGTTCATACGGCCAACAATCATCCGGGCCAAGAAGCCGGACTATATTTCGATGTGCGATGAAATCTTCGGTCCAGTGATCTCAATCTTTGTATACAATGATGGGGATTGGGCGAAAACCCTTCAGTTAGTGGATTCAACATCTCCGTATGCATTGACCGGAGCCGTGTTCGCGAAGGACATCCGTGCAATGCGAGAAGCCCGTGATACACTGAGGAATTCAGCTGGTAACTTCTACATCAATGACAAACCAACGGGTGCGGTGGTGGGCCAGCAGCCATTTGGAGGTGGCAGAGCCTCTGGAACGAACGATAAGGCGGGATCAATAATGAACCTACTCAGGTGGGTGAGTGCCCGTTCTATAAAGGAAACTTTTGTTCCGCCATTAGATTACAGATACCCATTCATGGATGATGAGTAGGAAGCGTTCTGCGGGATGACCAGTAGTACACCTTCTGAGAATACCCATTGGCCAAGAAGAGCACTCAAGCAAAATGGCGACTTATAGTCGGATTGCCTCGAGAGCTTGAGCGAAATCAATTATCAAGTCATCAATCGCTTCAATTCCAACGCTGATCCGTACGAAGCCATCCGGTATTCCCCAAGCATCCCGCTCCGTGGCGGTCAACCCTGCATGAGAAGTGTAGCGAGGCTGTGAGACAAGCGTTTCGACCCCACCGAGGCTTGGAGCGGCAGTCACTAGCTCTAGCTTACCTATGAAGTGGTCCGCCGCGGCTCCACCTCCCTCAAGTACAATACTGACCATCCCACCCCAACCGACCATTAGTTCTGAAGCCAATACGTGGTCAGGGTGTGTAGCAAGCCCAGGATAGATGACCGTCTGAATTCCAGCTTGTTCGCTCAGCCATGTTGCTAGTAAAAGAGCGTTCTCATTATGACGGGTCATCCTTGCATCCAAGGTCCGGATTCCTCTGTCGAGAAGCCAGGCCGCATGTGGATCAAGCACTGGTCCATAGAGGCGAGACATTAGGGTAACCTGATTGATGACATCTTCTGAACCAGCAACTGCACCAGCTATCAAGTCGGAGTGGCCACTCAAATACTTTGTGGCACTATGGATCACAACATCGATACCTGAATCGGATGGCCGGAAGTTCACCGGACTACCAAACGTAGCATCGCAAGTCAGCGTGATGCCCTTCTCTTTTGCTAGCTGTGCTATGGGTCGAGGATCGAAGAAGCGCAACGTCGGGTTTGTTGGTAACTCGATATGGATGATCTGAGTCTCAGGACGGAGAGCTTTTCGCCAACCCTGATCTACGTCCGGGTCGACGAAGGTCGTCTCTATGCCCCGCCTTGGTAACTCATCTAGAAGTAGAGATCGAGTCGCGCCATACAGGTGGGATGATGCTACGATGTGATCACCTGCCTCCGTAAGAGCCAGAAACACCATAGCTGTAGCAGCCATTCCACTGCCCAGCACAATTCCTGATTCCGTTCCCTCAAGGGCGGCAATTTTTTGCCCAACTTCAAGCTGATTTGGGTTGTTGCCATAACGGCTATATAGGAGATCTCCATCTTCCGGTTTGGCCCAGTGAAATGTCGCGCTCTGAACGATTGGTGATACCACTGGGCTACCCGGGATTCTGCCCCCGGGTGATCTACCATGTATACCTACGGTAGCTGCTCGGTTAGGTCTGTCTTGATTCTCTTTATCCGACATACTGGGTTTCCGGGATCCTGATTCTAAAGGGGATTATCGACGAGCTGACTAAGTGCATGGTACCGGCCAGATATTGGGTTTTGAAATACGATCCTACGCTTCCGGAGCCGACCCAGTACATCATCCAAAATCGGTTCAGGGAACACTCGCTCAAAATCTTCGCGAACGAGTGGTCCTTCCGTCTCTAAGAGTTGCCAGACTCTAGTGTCATAAGCCTCAATCACACCGAGGAGTTCACGAACACCAGTATCAGTTTCAGCAACAGCTACCAGTGCCTGTCGCTCCAAAACGACTTGAATCTGATCACGGTGGGATTCGCGAACTCCGCGAAACATAAAAAATGCCTCAGGACTGTCGGGTTTAAGATATCCCTGGAGAAGCTTGGCTATCACTTCGTCTGCGCAAGAGAAATCCAAGATCGTGACGTCAGATAAGTCGATAATGGAAAGAGACTGTACTCCCGTACTAGCCATCTGAGCCTCGATCGCCAATCGGACGGCACGTCCCGTTGGCCGAGTAACAAGATGAGAGTGCAGGGAGGTTACCGTCTTACTAACCAGCACCCCAACATCGATCGTTAGTGGGGTCAAATCCATTATTTAACTGCTGGTAAAATGATGCTGATTTGGGCTCCCGGGAACGACTTGAGACCATCAACGACTGGGTCAGCGATGTCCCACTCTGGAACTTGGGCAATTCGGGCAGTACCACTCCGGATTGTAATTGAGCCGTCCCACCGCTGGACTTGACGCCTAATTTGTTGAATGCCCTGCCCCCGTCCCGAATCAGGGAAACGCGTAAATCCATGAAGAAATGCGGCCTCCAACGCCGTAGAATCCCCCCATCGATCCCCGTAACGAGCTGCGTGCTCATCACTGAGCGAATGACGGAATCCTCGGCCTATATCCATCACAGTGATCACGACAACATAACGGCCTAAACGCTTGGTCCAATTATATGCCTGCACGGCAACCCAACCCGGACCTTCAGCATGTTCTACTATATTCTGGCAAACTTCGGAGAGAATCACTGAGAATTGAACAACTGAGGTTGCCGGGTAACCCAGTCTCGAAGCTAGTACATTCCCGGCTCGTTTCTGAACCTCATCAATAACTGTGTGCACATCTGCATTGGCAGTTATTGATGTGATTTCCAGGAGCACGTCTGACAATCTAGATACTCGTTTCGGCACCCGACCCAATAGCTCAAAAATTCCAGTAGCTTCATGGAAGAAGCCCATCCTACTGAGGTACCCAAGCACATCAGAGTTATCTGGAAGCTGGAGTCTTGGACTTCCACCTTGTTTCTTGACCACGGCCCCTGCTGCAAGCAGTGCAACCATGCCATTGGGATCTATCCAACGAACATGACGCGCATCAAAAAGCATGCGCTCGATCCCCACCTGACCTACCGTATCGAGAACTTGGTCAACGGCCTGGTGGTCAAGCTCAGTTGGAACTGAGAAAACGTTCATATAGTCTCCTCAAAATGAGAGAGCTTGCCCTCCAAATGATTAAATAGGTTCCGCGCCCCTAGCTGACCAACATTCTGAGAAGCAAGCTCATTCGCTTTCGAGATGGCATCTTCAAGAGCATCACCAGCCAAGAGCCGCGCAAAAGCAGTAGCACCCCAAACATCACCACAGCCCGTGGGGTCCCCTTTACACGACCGGTATAAAACAGGAACTCTACCACTAGAAGCGACAGTTGCTGTAGGAAGGCCAACTAGGTTGTCACAGTGAGATTCAAAGCCCGCAGTAGTGAAAAATTGAGCTCCTCGGTCTCCCAAAGTGATCGCGATCAATCTTGGCTTAACACGCAGCGGGGCGAACGTGATGTCAGACAAATCATCTTCACATCCCACTAGCTTAGATTCAGCCTCATTCATCTGTACCACATCAAAACATTGGAACCAATCTTTCCAAGCATTCAAGGGTGTGGGGACACGGGCACCACCTCTGTCCGTGCTCAGAAAGAGCGAGTGGAGGTCGGCATAAATTGGTCTAGAAAAGTTATCGCGAAGGACTTCTGCAGTTTCTAACTCCATCTCAAAACCAGAAATAAAATTTATGTATAAAGCGTCGCAGATATCGACTAACGGAGCCAGTTCATCCCAACTCCAGCCTGGGACTCCTCCAGTGAATAGTTCAGTACGAGATCCGTCGCGACTATATGAGAGTTCCACGCGGTTGTTGTCTTCGGGCACAGTCATTAAACAGGACTGATCTACACGCGGGATCTCATTTAGGAGAGTGATGGCTCCCTCTGAAAGATCCTGGCCGAGTTTCAGTATAGGGAGAATCTTCCAACTGCTGGGAAGTGAGGCACTCAGAGCAGAGATCGCATAACTAATGCCACCCCATTCTTCTACCGGATCACCCTTGGGGCCAGTTCTTAAGAACCGATCCCAAACAAGAGCACCGATCACACCGAGAGTTCGTTGCTCACTCACAATTGCCCAGGAATTTCTGATATGAAAATTCCTGCAGCCCCAATAACCCCTGCAGTCTCAGGAAGTTGACCAGGCACAATTTTACATGCCTCAAACGCTGACTTGAATGAACGCTCCTGGGCTTCCTCACGAATGGTCCCGAATAGATAGTCCCCTGCACCCACAACCCCACCGACAACCACCACAACATCTGGATTCAGAATGTTGATGAGGTTAGCAATCCCGATGCCAAGAAATTTGGCGGTCTCTAGCATGATCTCACGCGCGTATTCATCCCCAAGTTGTAACGCTTCATAGATCAGGGCCGCAGAAATCTGGTTTATGTTGCCATCTGCCAGTTCAGTGAGAACAGATTGCGAACCTGCTCTTAGGCCCTCTACTGCGCGCAACGCGATGCTAGCGCCTGACGCATAAGCTTCTAAGCAACCATAGTTACCGCAGGAACAGCGGCGCCCATTCAAGTCAATCGTTGTGTGGCCTACCTCCCCAGCGCTCCCGGAAGCCCCTCGCAAAATCCTGCCATCAAACATTACACCTCCACCAACTCCTGTACCGACCGTTATGCCGACCAAATGCTCAACACCCTGTCCGGCGCCTCGCCACCATTCGCCGTATGTGGCACAGTTGGCGTCATTATCGAGTACAGTAGGAAGTTGAAGTAGGTTGGCAATCTGTGTGCTGATTGGGTAATCAACCCAGCCCAAGTTGGGAGTTGTGCGAACCATTCCTCTCGGTCGGTCAATAGACCCAGGACAACCGATACCTACACCTAGAACTTGGTCACTCGCTCCACCTTCTTTGCTTAATACATCTTCTATCGCGTCCGCCACCATGCGACCGATCTCCTTAACCGTCGCATCTGGTCCTTGCTCTGACTGAGTACTCTGTGACCGCAAACCACAAGGCTCCCCACCCTCTACAGGTACTAGACCAACGACAAGGTTGGTGCCCCCGATATCTACACCAACAACCCAGGGCCCACTCAAGTCAATCGTCTCCAAGGCTGAGCACAGCTAAGAAAGCCTCCTGAGGAATTTCTACCGTCCCAACCATCTTCATGCGCTTTTTCCCCTCTTTCTGGCGCTCAAGCAGTTTTCGCTTGCGTGTAATATCTCCACCATAACACTTAGCCGTCACATTTTTTCGGACTGCCTTCACATTGGTCCGTGCAATAACGTTGTTTCCCATCGCCGCCTGCAACGCTACAGGAAACTGCTGCCGGGGAATCAACTTCTTAAGCTTCCTGACTAGGTCCCGACCATAGACATAAGCTTTGTCCTCATGGATGATCACGCTGAATGCATCGACCGGGTCACCGTTAACAAGAATATCTAGTCGGACAAGTGCTCCGGAGCGCATTTCCAAAAACTCGTAGTCCAGTGCTGCATATCCACGAGTCGAACTCTTTAGTCGATCGTAGAAGTCAAGCACGATCTCTGAAAGCGGTAACTCGAAGTCGAGTTCGACGCGCTGTGGGTCGAGATAATTCATGTCCCGGAATATGCCACGTCGGTCATGGCAGAGTTTCTGCACATTACCTATGTATTCCGAAGGGCAGAGAATCCGAGCAAGTACGATCGGCTCAGCTATTGTGGTTACAGTTCCTGGGTCTGGAAGTGCTGTAGGACTCTCTACGTGGAGCTCAGTTCCATCAGTGAGCAGAACATGATACTCGACATTAGGAACAGTTGTGATCATGTCTACACTAAATTCCCGCTCTAAGCGTTCCTGCACGATCTCCATATGGAGTAGCCCTAAGAAGCCACATCTGAAACCGAAGCCGAGAGCCGTGGAAGTCTCGGGTTCATATTGGAGACTAGCGTCGTTCATCCGAAGTCTCTCAAGTGCATCGCGAAGATCTTCGTAATCGTCAGTATCCGTGGGATAGAGACCAGCAAATACCATGGGCCGGGCTTCCTGATAGCCGGGCAAGAGCTCTGTCGAAGGGTTGTCCGCATCAAGAATCGTGTCACCGACACGGGTGTCACCAACTGCCTTGATAGTGGCTACGACATAACCCACCTCTCCCGGTGTCAGAGCTTTAGCAGGAACCCTGCCCAGTCGCATCGAACCCACCTCGGTAACCTCATAACTCGCATTGACATTACCAAACGTGATCTTCATTCCAGGCTGTAGAATGCCATCCACCACCCGCACAGATGGAACCGCTCCTAAGTACTTGTCATAGTAGGAATCAAAGATGAGCGCCCTAAGGGGAGCCTCGGCATCACCCAACGGTTCCGGGATTCTTGCTACCACAGCCTCAAGAACTTCTTCAATCCCGGTTCCCTCTTTAGCGCTAGTCAGAAGTACTGTTTCCGGAGGTACACCTAAGAGATCAGCTACCTCATCCCGCCTACGCTCCGGTTCCGCACCAGGCAAATCTATCTTGTTGACCACAGGAATGATCTCTAGGTCCGCATCAAGGGCAAGGAAGAGATTAGAGAGAGTCTGGGCCTGAGGCCCCTGTGTTGCATCAACAACTAGGATAGCTCCCTCACACGCTGCCAAAGAGCGGGATACCTCATAGGTAAAATCCACATGACCCGGTGTGTCTATGAGGTTGAGCTCATACTCTTTTCCATCCTGAGCCTGATACTTCATACGTACTGCATGTAGCTTGATGGTAATCCCCCGCTCACGCTCAAGCTCATTATCGTCAAGCACCTGTGCGCGCATCTCTCGAGGATCAAGTGTACGAGTTCCCTCAAGAAGCCTGTCCGCTAAGGTGGATTTACCGTGGTCGATATGAGCCACGATGCAGAAGTTCCTGATGTGATTGGTATGCACAAATCAGTGGTGTACCGGGTGATTTAGACGATGCTGAGGAAAAGGTAACTAATGAGTTGGTGCGAAGCTTCGACGCACATCCCTCGACCAACATTTCTTATGGAACTGTGTAGACCCTGGAACCCGTTGAGCACACTTGATCAGACCAGTAAGTTCCGAGACTCTGATGAACACTCCACATACCGCTCCGAACGCCTCACGTCCAGATTTACTGGACGCTACAACACTCTCTCAGCTCGGTGGAATCGAGTTGATTGCTCGGGAGGTTGTGGAAGGCTTCTTAATGGGCCTGCACCGCTCTCCGCATCGAGGTTTCTCAGCCGAGTTCGCCGAACTCCGTGCTTATCAAGCGGGTGATGATCTCAGGTACATTGACTGGCGAATGTTCGGCCGTTCCGACCGCTATTATGTGAAACAGTTTGAGGAGGAGACGAATCTTAGGGCTCATCTCTTGATGGATGTCAGTAAATCGATGGGTTGGAGTTCCGATCCTGGTGTTCTTCCCTCGAAGTTATGGTACGCTAAGCACCTGGCCGCTTCACTAGCACTCATTCTCCTAAGACAGGGCGACTCCGTAGGAATGGCAGCTTTTCATGATATTGTAGTCGAAAGGGTGCGGGCGAGAGGTGGCCGGCGACAGTGGACAGAGCTCATACACCATTTGGCAGCGCTCGAAGCTTCAGAGGGCACATCTGCGGAACGGGCAATTCGGGACCTCGCAATTCGGCTCAAACGAAGGGGACTTGTAATCTTAGTCTCAGATCTTCTCGTAAAGCCTGAAGAAACCCTGACAGCCTTAAGATTTCTGAGACATCATGGGCACGAAGTACTTGTCTTTCACCTTTTGGATCCGGGGGAACGAGAGCTCCCACCAGTTTCTGAAGCCCGGTTCTTTGATCCCGAGACAAACGATGAACTCTTGGTAAGTATCCCTGATATACGAATCGAATACCGAGCCGCTGTGGCAGATGCTCTGGAAGAATGGCGGGATAATCTCCGCCCGCACGGTATTGACTACCATGTTCTTGAGACTGACCAACCGTTATCAAACGCCCTGAGAACTTATCTTCGCAAGCGCGAACGACTAGGGTGAACTCGGAGTCAGGAGCACGGTGATGGGATTTCTGAATCCTCTATTTTTATTTGCTGGCTTCGTAATCGGGGTCCCAGTATTCCTCCATCTCTTTCACCGTCAAAAGACACGCCGACTGAGCTTTCCAGCACTTCGCTACCTTGAAAGAACTGAGCGTGAGCACGCCAAAGAGATCCGGATTCGTCAACTGCTCCTTCTCTTAATCCGTATTATGGTTTTGCTTTTTCTGGTTGGAGCTGGGGCTCGTCTTTTCATGGAAGGTCGAGGCTCGTCTCATCCTCCCACAGCAGTCGTCCTCATAGTTGATAACTCCATGAGCAGTGGGCTTGTGATTGGAGAGTCTAGGGTTCTAGACGAACTGAAAGAGATCGCAGTGACCTCACTCGAAGCCTCCTCGACCGAGGATCAGTTTTGGGTCCTGAGAGCTGGAGAACCTTGGCTACCGTCTTTCCCAGGAGGCACTAGCGAAGCCCGTGCAATAGTAGAGAACACGGAAACCAGTGACGCACGAGGCGATCTTGCTGGCTCCCTAGAGCGTGCTGCAGGGATCCTTCGCACTGCACCTTTTGAACACCGTGAGATCCATCTGATTTCAGATCTGCAGGCTTCTGCATTTCCCGATCGTGGTGAAAGCCCAGCAGGTGATATACCAGTAGTGGTTTGGTCTTCAAGACAAAGTCTTTCGCAAAACCGCGCAATCACTGAGGTCTCGGTCGGAGGTGGCCTCCCACCGTTAGAGGGAGACAAGACGGAGATAACGGTCCATGCGCTTGAAGACCCCAACGATACTACACCTCTATCGATTCGCCTCATCGTCAACGAGCAAATGCGAGGGGTGACTCAGGTACCCCCTGGCTCGGCTAGTGCAACCACATTAGCTGCGAATGCTAGTGGCTGGATTCGGGGTTATGTCGACGCAGATCCAGATGCACTTAGGACGGACGACCGCCGATACTTTGCTTACCACTCCCGTCCTGCTCCCAGAGTAGCGACCACTGGTGATATTGGATTGTTCGCAGCTGAAGCAATCTCCGTTCTTGAATCAGCGGACCGCTTGAGATCCGTCTCCCCTAGGGAAGCAGAGGTGTTGATCACGGGGATGGGAGTGAGCTTAGATATCCTTCCATTAAGTGCGTCGGTGCTTGTTACACCACCCTCTGATCCCACTCTGCTTCCTGGCTTAAATCGTCGGCTTGCAAACGAAGGAATTCCCTGGAGATACCGCGCTCGTCCTAGAACAGGATCTGCAATATTAGGTGGCCGTAATCTACCTGACCCCTTAGAAAATGTTCGGGTCGAACGCTGGTACGATCTCGAGCTGTCTGATGATTTGGAAGCACCATCTCGGACCTTGGCGGAAGTATCGAATGATGCCTGGGCCGTGCAAGGCACGGACACCCGCGGACGACCCTACCTTCTAGTCGCTTCTGCTCTAGATGTCTCATCTACAAGCTTACCAGTGTCAACGGGGATGGTCCGGTTCATCGATTGGGTAGCGAATGAGTGGGCCGGAAGTGGCAGGGGCCATACCGATTATGAAGCTGGGGATGAGTTGTCAGCCCCCCGAGAGGCTACACATGTACGCTTTCCGTATGGAGAAGAGTTTGAGATCGATGGCACACGCGTGGTACGTGGGACAAGTGAAGTGGGCTTTTACGATTTCTTGAATTCTGATGCCATCCTCGACGTGGTAGCCCTGAATTCTCCGATTGCCGAATCCAAACTCGAGAAATTGAGTCCCGAGGCGATTTTGACACAGATTGGTGAACGAGCAAGGCCAGCAAATGATAGGACGGAGTGGTCACGAGAGGTCTTCGGACAACGCCAAGGTCCAGAGTTGTGGTGGCCGCTGCTTCTGGTGACCATCATTCTGCTAGTTATCGAGTCACTGGTTGCTTCTGCTGGGCGAGTTGACACACGGGTAACTCGAACAACCAACACTTCGTCAAACTCCGCTCTTGATGCGTCGGCCTAACCCGATCCTCACAACTATCGGATCCTGCCCCACCATCCTTGAGTTGGCACACGGGCTCCCTTCTCCCGGTACGCAAAAACAGCTTGGAGGAGTGCACGGTTCCCTTGGCCCTCTCGCATTGGCAACCCTGAATGAATGCTGCCCCAAGCAGGTCTTTGTTGCATTGGTCCGAACCCCCTCTGACGCTATTTCTGTGGAGACTGATCTTGATTTGGTAGTCACCACCCCTGATACCTGTCATTTCTATCCTCAGAGAGAAGCACTTCCATACGAGGACTCCGAACCACAATTGGAAATCGATGGCCTACGTGTAGAAGCTATCGAGGCACTTTTCTCGGGCCGCACTCAGATCTTAGTGACAACCCCCAGGGCCCTACAGGAACGTGCCGCCATCCCATCAAAATTAGCGGGATTCCGTCGAACAATCAGAGTTGGAGAACAAGCCAACTTCTCAGCGATCCGCAGTTTTTTCGAGCAGAAGGGCTTCATCCAGACGCCTCTGGTTGAAGAGGTCGGTCAATTCGCAGTTCGTGGTGGAATCTTAGATGTGTTTTCCGTTGCCGCAGGCGAACCTGTACGTATCGAGTTCTGGGGTGACGAGGTCGCTTCGATAAGAAGCTTCAATATTTCTGACCAGCGTTCAACGTACGAACTAGAAGAGACTCACGTGTTACCTGTAACCTTCCAGCGGCTGAGTGAAGACACAGATGAAAGAGTATCAAGATCCCTCCTCGAGTTATTGCCGGCAGATGCGCTAATCACCCAGATCGGTGACTGGAGTATTGAAGATGAGGTGGCTAGAACCTGGACACGGGTAACGACACTACACGAAGATCTAATCCAATCCGGCGAGACCCCGCCTTTACCAGAAACGCTCTTCCTGCACCCCAATGAGTTCTCCCAGCGACTGGAGAAATATGCTCACCTCCACCTCAGTGTTGGAAGGGATTCCAACACAGCACTTGAGTCAAAGCCACCTCCAGAGATTGGTCGCGATATGGGACGCTTGGAGGCGTACCTACGAGAGGGGCAAGCCCAGGGTCATGAAACGCTCTTACTCTGTGACAATGACGGGCAACTTCAGAGACTAGAAGAGATTCTTGGGGGAGTACCACGAATCCCTTCTAATACAAGCCTGGGCATTGGATCCCTGTCCAGTGGGTTTGAGCTGACCTGTGGTGAAAGGCGACTCCGAGTCCTAAATGACCATGAAATCTTTCGGCGTACGAAACGTCTTCGGAAAAGTCGGCGCTTCCGGGGCTCGGTCGCACTAGAGAGCCTGGCTCAGATCAAGCCAGGGGACTACCTGGTTCACATGGATCATGGTGTCGGCCGATTCAGGGGGCTTGAACTTCTCGAAATCTCAGGACAGGAATTGGAGGCGCTAGCCATCGAGTATGCGGGAGGGGAAGTTCTTCGGCTTCCCGTCTATCGCCTTGATTTGATTGAACGTTGGGTTGGTGAGTCAGAAGACGCCAAGCCACCATCGCTCCACCGTATCGGGGGGAAACGCTGGAACACAGTGCGCAATAAGACGGAGCGCTCTCTTGAAGAAATGACGGTCAAGCTTCTAGAGCTCTACGCAAGACGCCAGTCTGCAAACGGTTTCCGGTTCTCAGAGGACACTCAATGGCAGACAGAGATGGAATCCTCATTCCTTTATGAAGACACTCCAGATCAGGAAAAAGCAACAATCCATGTGAAGCGAGACATGGAGTCACATCGCCCCATGGACCGCCTCATTTGCGGAGATGTGGGATATGGTAAAACAGAGGTTGCCGTGCGTGCTGCTTTCAAGGCAGTTCAGGATGGCAAGCAAGTAGCGGTATTAGCTCCCACTACGATACTCGTTGAGCAGCACAGGCACACGTTTGCAGAACGATTAGCGGATTACCCAGTGAAGGTTGGCGCCCTCAGTCGGTTCAGGTCCTCCAAGGAGCAAAAAGAGATACTTTTGGGACTAACAAGCGGTCAGGTGGATATCGTGGTCGGCACCCACCGCCTGTTATCTAAAGATGTTGATTTTAATGATCTCGGTCTCCTCATCATTGATGAAGAACAACGATTCGGGGTAAGTCATAAGGAGCGTTTGACGGGATTGAGGGCCTCGATTGATATCTTATCGCTGTCTGCTACCCCGATCCCCAGAACCCTGCATCTATCACTCTCAGGTATCCGCGACCTTTCACTCATCCAAACTCCTCCCCGGGATCGCATCTCGATCATGACTAGTGTAGTCGGGTGGACCGACCAACTAATCACAGAGGCACTGCACCGTGAGTTAGACCGCGGTGGCCAAGCCTTCTTCCTCCACAACAGGGTAGAAACAATCTACACGACAGCCGAGGAACTACAGGCCCTTATACCTGAAGCCAATATCGGGGTGGCGCACGGCCAGATGAGTGGCCGTGAACTGGATAAAGTGATGCGTTCCTTTGTAGAAGGTGTGCTTGATGTACTCGTATGCTCTTCGATTATTGAGAACGGGCTAGATGTTCAAAATGCCAATACGCTCATCGTTGACAGAGCTGACAGATTCGGGCTTTCCCAACTCTATCAAATCCGTGGACGGGTCGGTCGATCCGATCGCCGGGCATACTGTTACCTGCTGGCCCCTGATGACCTTAGCACGGAAGCACGAAAACGACTGACTGTCCTTGAGCACTATACAGAATTGGGCTCCGGATATTCGATCGCGCTACGCGATTTAGAGTTAAGAGGCGCAGGAAATTTGCTTGGATCTGAACAGTCAGGCTTTGCCCAACAGGTTGGTCTTGATACCTATATGCGGCTACTCAAGAGGACGATTAAGCGGCTCCAGAACGGTAACGAGCAGCAGGAATGGCCAGAACCTGACGTATCACTAAGAGGACCAGCATATTTACCGGAAGGGTATATTTCCGACTCGGCACAGAAGCTTCATTTTTACCGCAGACTCTCAAGAGCAGGAGGTCAAACTGAAATCGAAGCTATTCGACTTGAATTGGCAGATCGATTCGGGTCACTGCCGCCCGAAACTGCACGTCTTCTCGATGCTAGCGTGTTGCGTATCTTAGGGCGCAGTATCGGGGTGGAACGCGTTATAGTGAATAAGGATTCAGCTCGGGTGAGTTTTCGTGAGGGGATTGTTCCCAGAATGGCTGTATTAGAGGGACCCCTGAGACAGCGACAGGCAGAACTTGAGGTGACCCGGATTACACCGCTTTCACTGTTGCTTTACCAGACAGGAGCAGATCCAATTCTCGAAACAGTCACGCTAGCCCTAGCGGCACTGAGTTCTGCACACTCCGCCGCTGCATGATGCTATATACACAGGAGAACCGGTGAGGCAAGTGTTATTGATGCAGAAGCGATGGACACAGAGGATGTTTGTTACACTGCTCATTGTGACAACAGGATGTACCGAACCTGAGTCAGAGGACGGCGTTGTTGCGCGTGTCGGAGACTACGACCTCTCTGTCGAAGAAGTAGTGAATCTTCTTATCAATGAAGAGCGGTTGCCAGCACAGGCTTCAGTAATCCAGCAAGTTGCAGAACTCTGGATTGACTACACACTGCTGGGTGATGCTGTTGCGGAGGATACAACTCTCGCTTTTCTCGACTTCGACGAACTATTACGCCAGCAAGTAGACCAAGTAATGATACTTCAACTCCGTGACTCGGTGATCCAGGTCGATACAGCGATCTCCGATCTAGAGTTGGAGGAAATCTACGCCGCCGAAGACCCGGAACTCGAAATCCGTGCTAGTCATATACTCCTCCAGTATCCGCCTCAAGCTACCCTCACTCAACAGGATTCCGTGCGAGCGGAGATTTTGGCTATCCGAAATCGAATCGAATCTGGTGAGCTTTTCGGTACATTGGCGACTCAATACAGCCAGGACCGTGGATCAGGAGCCGTTGGAGGTGATCTTGGATTCTTCGGGCGAGGGGAAATGGTCCAACCATTTGAGGAGGCCGTCCTCACCCTGTCTCCGGGTGAAATGACAGGTCCTGTAGAAACTCAATTCGGCGTCCACCTAATAAGGCTTGAACAGTTGAGGACCCAAAATTTTGAGGAGGTTGTGGCGGGTCTCCGGAATCGTATTCAGACACAGAGATTCCTGCGGGCTGAATCGACTTTTGTAGCAAGTATTCAGCAAGGTTCGGAGCCTCAGCCGACTGAAGATGCCTATGTTGTGGTGCGTGCGATAGCCGATAATCCGGCGACCAGACTCTCAGGGCGGGCTGGACGACGCGCCGTATTCGAGTACTCGGGTGGTGAACTCACAGTGACGGAAGTTCAGCTTGTTCTCCAGGCACAGAGTCCAGACTTCCAAGAACAAGTAGTCACAGGGACCGATGAACAGCTCAATCAGTTCCTACTCAACCTTGTGCAGCGTGAACTTCTTGTGGCTGAAGCCAGAGCATCCGGACTCGAGCCTGAGAGAGAGGTTCTGGACTCCATGGCTATCGGGGCTCGTAACCAACTCCGTTCTGCAGCTCGGGTCCTTCGTTTCATCGAACTCGATAGAGCACCTGGAGAACCTACTGAACAGGCTCTCTCACGTGCCGTATTAGAGGCAATAGCCAATGTCTTAACTGGGGCTACAGAAGTTATTGACCTTGGAGCAATCGGCTTTCAACTAGAGCAACGTACATCCCCCTATATATCAGATAGAGGGGTCGGTCAGGCTATCCTTCGTCTCGGACAACTTCGTGCGAATCGGAGCCCATCTCTCGTGGAAGAGGGAACAGAAGTGCCGAATCTTGTTCCGGATACATTGAACTAATGAGGAGAAGGGGTCAGATGTCCGGACCTTCAGACAGTGTGACGGGTTACGACCGATTATGTTTAGAAAACTAATAGCCTTGTCGATCGGGCTAATGATTAGCCCTGAACTCATGACGGCTCAGGTTCTGGGTGAAGAAGATGTGGTTGACCGAATCATGGCGATCGTAGGGGACTCCATCATCCTGCAAACTGAGATCCAAGAAGAGCTCCAAAGGATGGCCATGACCGAAGGGGTCACTTTACCTGACCCAGGCCCAGAATTTGACCAGATGATGAGCCAGGTGCTCGACCAGATGATCAACCGAACTCTGGTATTACAAGAAGCAGCGCGTGATACCCTGCTTCAGATCGACGAATCAGAGATCGAGGATCGAGTTGCTTCTAGAATCGATGAGGTTACCCAACAATTTGGAGGGCAATCAGCGCTACAACAGGCACTTGAAACAGACGGGCTTAACCTCGCTGAATACCGTGACCTACTCAGAACACAAATCCGGCAAGAGCAAACCCAGCAACTTTTTCTCCAACGGAGCCTTCAGAACGCCCCGACAATAGAGCTGTCTGAGGATGACCTACTTGAGTCCTTCCAGGCGGCCCGAGGGCAACTCCAGCAACGTCCTAAGATTATCACGTTTACTCAAGTTGTATTAAAACCAACCCCTTCAGAGATGGCAGAGCAAGCTGCTCGCACGGAGGCAGACTCGGTACTTGGAGAGATCCGGAGTGGTGGTGATTTCGAGGAACTCGCTCAGCTTCACTCAGACGACATCGGCAGCGCTGAGCTTGGAGGAGATCTCGGCTGGTTCAGGCGTGGTGCAATGGTTGCAGAATTCGATGATGCTGCCTTTTCGATGATAGACGGACAGGTAAGTGACATCGTCCAGACAGAATTCGGATACCATATCATTAAGATCGAACGCTCTCGGGGAGGGGAGAAAAGAGGCCGACACATCCTCGTCATGCCGGAAATGACTGAGACAGATATCCAGACAGCCCGGGATACAGCATCTGTGGTACTGGAGAAAATGAAAAACGGAGAGCCCATGGAGATATTATTTGCACGATACTCCGATGAAGAAGCTCCCGATACGATCCCTGTACCGTTCGACCAAATAGATCAACTGCCACTTGGATACGGGGTGATCAGTACCGCGATGGTTAACGATGTGATCGGGCCGATCGAGTATCAAACTCCTAGGGGGGATGTCAGGCTTGCAGTCATAAAAGTGGAAGAAGTTCGCGAAGCAGGAGCGTATACATTTGAGGATCTACGTGGGCAAGTAGCCGCACAACTTCAGGAACAGAGACAGTATGCCAGAATCCTGGAAGAGCTAAGGGCCAAAACCCACATTGAGATCCGGCAATAAGCTTCGGGACACGTGTATCCTCATATCGCTATAACTCTCGGCGATCCGCAGGGCATCGGTGCTGAGGTCGCCTTTCAATCGGTTCGTGATCTCAAAACTGAACTCGAGCACCTCTCGATAACATTCTTAGGTTCAGAAGAAACACGCGACCAGGTACCATCTGAGCACGAATTCATAGCAGTTGGTGCGTGGGACGGAACTCCGAAGGGCGCTGGGCAAGTCGCAGCACTGGCAATCGAGCAGGCAGTCGCCGGAGTACGAGATGGACTATTTCACACAATAGTCACTGCCCCTGTACACAAGCCTTCTCTGCGGTCTGCAGGATGGGATGTACCAGGACAAACTGAGATGCTCCAGAAACTCACTGGTTCTAAGTCAGTAGGAATGCTGATGGCAGCAGAAATGACCGATCGAGGGAGCCCCCTCAGGGTATTGCTAGCGACGACGCATCATCCTCTTCGCGAAGCCATAAACCTCCTTACTGAAGAGTTACTTCTTGAGCAGATCGTACTCCTCTCCGAAGCATTGCAGAGTGATTGGGGCCTAGTCGCCCCACAAATCGCGATATGTGGGCTTAATCCTCACGCGTCAGATGATGGCCTGTTCGGAGATGAGGAGACCATGATCTTAAGTCCCGCGATCGAGCGCGCCCGAGAGATGGGTACCAATGTTACCGGACCTTTCCCGGCGGACACCGTATTCTACCGTGCGCTCACCGGAAATTTTGATGCCATTGTTGCGCCATATCACGATGTCGGTATGGCAGCGTTCAAGACTGCTGCTTTCGGGAGAGGTGTAAACGTAACGCTCGGTCTTCCTTTTGTGAGAACATCACCTGATCACGGGACTGCTTTTGATATCGCAGGAACCAGCTCAGCCAATGCGACTTCGATGGTGGAAGCTGTGAGACTGGCCATCCACCTTACACAAAATCGTTTCAGCAAAAGTTCTTTGCATGACTGATTTTCCTCGTCAGACTCCTTCAGTTTGAATGCCCTTTCTCCAAATCAATTCTTGATCAAGCCTACGAAGGTTTACAAAAGGGATCCGGACTTGGGTGATTCAGCCAACTTGGGAGTCATGTTGTGTCGCTGACTGGCCGAATGGGCATCCTAGCCATCGTAATTGTACTTGCGAATGCTTCCTGCACGATGATCGGTACCTCAGAGCTTGAACCTACTTCACCCGAGATTACAGATAATCAGGCTGAGTTAGGAGAAGTCCGCGCCGGCGACGCAGTCACGAGTCTAGAAGACCGACGCCGAGAACTGGAGGTACCTACAAACTCAGAACTCTCAATGTCAATTGCAGATGCGGGGAGTCTTGAATGGCCGCTAGATGGTGATCTCATTTATCGGTTCGGGCGAGAACAACGTCCCGATGGACTGGTGCTCAATTGGAACGGTGTAGGGATCGCGGGGTCGCCTGGAAGCCCAGTACGCGCTGCTAGAAACGGACTCATAGTTCTAGCGGGACCGTTTGAGGGATACGGGCCAAGCGTCGTACTTAGTCATGGAAGCGGATTCTATTCCCTTTACTTATACCTCGAAGAAATCAGGGTAGTCGAAGGCCGCAGTATCGATGTGGGTCATGTGATTGGAACAGTTGGAGGCACTGGTACTGCGCAAGGGCCACACATTGAGTTCCAGGTTCGTGCTCCCATCGGTGGAAGGGTGCCAGAAGCCCAGGACCCACTAGGGTGGCTTAAGCCCCGAGCCGGCAGATGAGCCTGCATCCTGTCGTAGGACACGAAGATTTTCTTTCTTCAATGGCGCGTGCTCATGAGCGAACATCCCTCCCCTCCTCACTTCTGCTCCATGGACCACGCGGTGTAGGAAAGCAAAGAGTTGCTCTATGGATAGCTCAACTCACGATCTGTGAAAGGCCAGCAGCTGACGGTCCTTGCGAGAAATGTGGGGCTTGCCGGATGGCTGTGAAGCTCGAGCATCCCGATGTTCACTGGTACTTCCCACTTGCGCGTCCGAAAGGGGTAGCTGGCGATCGTTTGGTTACCGCTCTTGAGGATGCTCGTATGCAGGCGCTTGAGGATCTTCGGGCTGAGCCGCTTTACGCGAGCCACACCGCTGATGTCAGGGGGCTGTATTTTGGTATCACCAAGACCATTCGACGCCAAGCACATCTTCGTCCGAATATGGCACCAGGCCAGGTCTTCATTATAGGAAATGCAGAGCTACTCGTTCCTCAAGAGGCGAGTCCAGAGGCTGCCAACGCTCTGCTCAAGCTATTAGAAGAACCGCCGGGAACATCGCGTTTCATCCTTACCTCTAGTGAGCCCGGAAGGCTCCTGCCAACGATTCTGTCACGAACCGTTGCGCTCCATGTTGCTCCTCTAGGTACGGACTTGATTGATATATTTCTCAGTGAACAGACAGACGCTGACCGGGAAACAACCAAATGGGCATGCAAGCTTTCCCAGGGATCAATTGGTCGTGCACTCGGATTTCTTCCTGATGGCCAGGAAGAGGGACCCTTAGAATCCTTGAGACGTCAAGCACTAGCATTGATTGAAGTAGCCGTAGTTCGAGACCCAGGCCAAGGCTATGAGCTATCTCTGAGTTATCCATCAGCTGGAGCTCGATCATTGATTCCGCTATGCACATTTATCGAGGAATGGCTTCGAGATCTGGGCGCTATCGCCTCTGGTGCCGGAGATCGAGTGTTCAATTTTGATGAACGTTCGCACCTACAAGAGCTAGTAGCTAGAACACCGATTCGTGGGTCCGAGATTGTCCTGGCCTTGACCGAGGTCGAACAAGCGCGAGAGCTTGCACGGGGCAACGTCAATCCCCAACTCATCGTCAATGGCCTCGTCAGAAACCTCAGACGTCGGCTTATTGGTACTTAGCATACGCTCGGAGTGTTATGAAGGATTCAGAAGGACTAACGCACATCGACAACGAGGGCCGACCTCGAATGGTTGATGTCTCAGAGAAAGAACAAACTGCAAGGCACGCGGTTGCGACCGGAAGAATCATCACTTCTCCGGAGACGCTAAAGCGCATTATGACCGGTGACGTAAGAAAAGGTAGTGTCCTGCAGGTTGCTGAACTTGCTGGGATTATGGGTGGCAAGAAGACCCATGACCTCATCCCACTATGTCATCAGCTAAATGGCGTGAACATAACCATGAGGCTTGAAGCGGATCCGGATCTTCCGGGAATCGTTGCACAAGCAGAAGTAACTGTTACAGGTCAGACAGGAGTTGAGATGGAAGCGCTAACCGCTGTTAGTGTGGCTCTGCTAACTGTCTACGATATGGCAAAGTCTATGGACCGCGGTATGCGCATCGAGGGCATTCACCTCTTATCTAAGAAAGGCGGTCGTTCAGGAAGCTGGACAAGTAATGAGTAGGCTTAACTACCGGGCTTAGAATCCCGTTTCAAGCCTGCCGAGACCGGGACCGTAATCATCGCACCGATCCTTAGATAACGAGGTCTTACAGTAGGATTTGCAGCTCTCAAGTCTGGCACGGAAACGCGATACAGAACGGCTATATGGCTGAGTGTTTCTCCGGGAGCCACAATATGTTCCACAAAACTGACTCGCTCATCGACCGGGATCAAAGCATAGTTTCTTGAGAATAGATCTCCCTTCCCTTTAGGGACCCTCACTGAGACCTGTCTGAGAGGAGGAGTCATTCCTCTAACATACTGTGGGTTGAGTCGAGAGATTTCCGTATCGGCGCTTTCCGAGGCTTTCGCAATCACATCAAGTGTGGTCGCATCTGGAACCCATGCCTGGTCAAAACTGAAAGGATCTTGCGCTGGAAGATCATAACCATGGGAAGTTGGGTTGCCGGCAACAACAATGGCCCCGAAGAGCTTCGGAAGAAATTCCCGTGTTTCCTTCGGTAGATAACGACGTAGTTCCCAGTAGAGGCGGTCGGTACGTGGTTCAAGCGGTGCGTACCGGATAAGCAATCGTCTCACACGGCCGGGGCCCGAATTATATGCCGCTAAGGCAAGGAACCAGGAATTGAACTCCTCATAGAGCTCTCCCAAGAACACCGCTGCTGCCTCAGTCGACCTAAGTGGATCACGTCTCTCATCCACTAGTGCCGTCACCTCCATCCCCAAGCCCTTCGCGGTCGGAGCCATAAACTGCCAGAGGCCAACCGCGTTCGCACGGCTCACAGCAACAGGGCTATATCCGCTCTCAATCACCGGCAGATACCTTAGAGATTGCGGAAGGTCATGCAAAGCCAGTGTAGAATCCACAGTCCCCTCAAACCATTTCATACGCCTCAAGTAGTCGGGGAACCAGTTTGACGCAGATGTGGTCCAAAAACCCACCCACTCTTGTACCTCTTCCATAAAACTGGAATCACGTAGCATGGGCGTAGCCAAAAGCTCATCCACAGGAAAATCTTCAAAGTTTGGAGGAATCAGCGGCTCTCTTAGAGGCAGTGCTTCTAAGTCTGAATTCCCGGATACCAGACTTGGAGCCTCCACAGGAGCAGGAGGATGCAGTGAAGAGAAGCCATCAGCACAGCCCCCCAATGTCCCAAGAATTAGACACCCTATGAGTGCACTTCCAGGCCCCGATCTAGGCTTCATAGATGGAAACTATTCAAACAAAAGGCCATTTGGATGAGGCTATCGGAGCGCTGTGTATTTTGGTAGTAGGGGAAAAGTGCAATACCTGTGACTACGAGAAAAACTGTAGAAACGGCTAACAGCAGTCGCACTCAGAGCACTCACAGCAACAGCAGATACATGAACAGCTATCACACTTACAGCAGTCGCATTTCTGTGGACAGTCACAACTCATGTCTACCTCTCTTGTTTATATGCTAGCAGAAAAATTGGAATCAACTCCTACCTAAATGTTACTCCCATCCTATTTGTTTAAAGAAGTAATGAGGGTTCCAGACTTTTGTTAAATGCTTGATCTTGTCTCCAGAAAATTCCAACGCATAGACATAGTCAACTGTCCCTTTTAGACCTGTAGGCTCTGGCCCACCTTCACCTGTGTGTGTCCCCGAAAATACAGCAAAGAACGAGACATGCTTGTTCTCTTCATCAACTGTAAGCGATTTAATTTCATAATCACAATCAGGCATAAGACCGCAAACTCCTTGCATCCAATCAGCATAGCCTTGGATAGTACTTACCTCCAATAAGGGCTCTGCATGCGAAGAAAAGGATGCATTTTCTAGACAATGCTCTTTACAGCCATCCCAACCTTTACCGGTTTCACAAGCTTCAAAGAAACTGCTAGCTATTCCTTTCATATCGGACATATTTTCCGCGTAGTGAGTGATCGTACCTAACTATACCCCGCAGGTCTGATACCAGAAAGGTAGATGATGGAACTCTTAACTCCGCTGATCTCAAGACGTCACTTCCTAGAAACGTCCACCGTTGCGGCTGCAAGTTTGACGCTGGCCGGATGCGAACCGACCGAGGCGTCCAGAGAGGCACTCCCTCCTTCGATCGCCCGGTTGGAATCTTGGGCCGACCGAGCACGTCCCATCACTACGAACGAGCGTGCGGCAAGAGTCGAGAATGCCAAACAGCTCATGCGCGAACAAGGACTCAGCGGCCTCGCGCTCGGTGGTGGTACTTCAATGGTCTACTTCACGAACATCAGCTGGGGTGGCGGTGAGCGACTCTTCACCGTCGTGATTCCCGTCCAAGGTGACGCTTTCGTGGTATGCCCCGCATTCGAGGAAGACCGAGCGAGAGAGCAACTCGCGCTCGGCCCGTTAGGTGGGTCGCAGGTATATACATGGGAGGAACACGAAAGCCCGTACGAGCGGGTGGCTCAGGGGCTGGGAGATCGTGGGATCAAGACGGGTAGGATCGGTGCCGAGGAGACCATGCAGTTCCGGTTCAGCAATGGTATCGCGCTCGCGGCACCAGCCATCGATGTGGTTGATGCCACACCAGTGACCGGCGGATGCCGCGGCGTAAAGGATGCACACGAGATCGAGCTCATGACACTCGCCAACGAAGTAACACTCACCGCATACAAGGCGGCATACCTCGCGATGGAAGAGGGCATGACCCAGGGTGACGTCGGTAGCCTCATAAGCTCAGCGCATCAGCGCCTCGGTTTTTCCGGTTCAGCCAGCGTGCAAACTGGTGAGTGGTCTGCATTACCCCATGGCTCGATCACTCCCCAGGTGATCCGTGAGGGCACGATCCTGCTCATCGACGGAGGATGTGGGGTTGAGGGATACCGTTCAGACATGAGTCGCACCTTCGTGCTTGGTCAGCCTTCCGATATCATGAGAGAGCGCTTCGACATCGAGCTCGAGGCCCAGACCGCCGCGTACCATGCCGCGGGTCCGGGTGTGTTGCCCGAGGATGTCGATGCGGCAGCTCGCAAGGTGATTGAGGACGCCGGCTACGGTCCGGGCTACACGTACTTCACGCACCGGGTTGGTCACGGGATCGGGATGGACGGGCATGAGTGGCCCTACCTTGTGAAGGGGAACCGCACACCGCTGATCGCCGGGAATGTGTTCAGTGATGAGCCTGGAATCTACGTGCCTGGTGAGTTCGGAGTTCGGCTAGAAGACTGCATGTATATAACCGATAGTGGTGCCGAGCTATTCACCCCACAGAGCCCGTCCTTGGAAGATCCCTTTGGGGGTTGGGATCACTAGAGTGGTTCGGGATCATTGCAACGGTCACTTACCCACCCTGCCCCCCCCGACCTACAACATGAGAACCAGCTGATGAAGAAAACTTTGCTGTTCGCCCTCGTATTTTCCTTCACCGCTGCCTCCCTCACCGCACAAACCCAGCTTCGCCTCGACGTCATCCCCGTTCAAGGCAATGTCTACATGCTCCAGACGGCCACGGCCGGCGGGAATGTGGGGGTGCTACCTGGGCCCGATGGAGTCCTAGTGGTGGACAACCAGGTGCCGAACCTTAGTGAGAGCGTGGTCCGGGGGGTGCGGCAGATCACCGACGAACCGATCCGCTTCGTGGTCAATACGCACGTGCACGTGGATCATATCGGAGGGAACCAACTGATGGCGGGCATGGGCGTAACAATCATCGCTCAGGAGAATGTTCACCAGCGGATGCTCAGCGAGCTCCGCATCCCCCGCGGGGGTGGGCGCTTCATGTCGCAGCCGCCTGAGAGCGCCCGGCCCGTCATAACGTTCGACAGGAGGGCTATCTTCAGGATGAACAGCGAAGAGGTCCAAGTCTTCCACGTCCCGCCCGCCCACACCGACGGCGATAGTTTCATCTACTTCGTCGATTCAGACGTTCTCCACATGGGCGACGTCTTCCGAACCAACATGTACCCGATCGTCGACGTGTATAACGGCGGCACGGTTGCAGGCATGATCAGGGCGATGCAGATCGCTGTGGACCTGGCGGGCCCCGACACAAAGGTGATTCCCGGCCACGGTTTCAGCTTCACGGATCGGGACGGACTCGTCGAGGTGCTGGACATGCTTACGGACATTCGGGACACGATCCGAGAGATGGTTGCCGGGGGTCTGCGGCTCGAGGAGGTATTGGAAGCCGGGCCTACGGCCCCGTACGACGCGCGGTGGCGGGGGTCCGAGTCGTGGACCGAACAGGACTTGATCCCGATCATCTACAGCGAGGTCGGCGGTGCGGCGCCGACCTCGCGTCGGAGGGCAAACAACTAACCCTTGACGCTCATTGGGTATGCCCTAATCAGCCCTTGGTACGCTCCTGAATGGGCACCCAGTCTTGATAGGGTGATTCACCCCGCGAACGGTTATTTCAATCAGGGTTGTACCCTGTGTCCTAACCGTAGGAGTGTTACGTCAGCCTTTCCAAAGTGCTATACGTTTGGTCGGCCTCTGCTATCAGGATATATCAGGTCTGCTAACTAGCGTGGAGGCTCATCCGAAGAGCAGACAAAGCAAAAGATTGGGGTAGTTCTAGTGCTCGGACGAACCTCGAACTTTCTGGAGCCAAAGCTTCTGGGCCTGACGTCCTTGATTTTCTTACGGAAGGCGATGAATGGCTGCAGGAGATCCTCTGTCGACCGGCTAAACTCCCTTTACGTTCGTGACAGAGTGCGGAGGTTGATGAGGTCCTTGACGCTTGGTAGCCACGGCCTTTGATGTCCAATCCGAATACTCATCAGCTCGCATAAAAGCTGCAATAACAATCTGGCCTTCTGCTAGGTAGTGATCTAAGGGACCTGATTTCATACGAAAAAATGGCAAGCCACATTCATATAGTACTGTTGCCACAGTAGTAAGGATTGCTCCGATAGCGATACCTTCGAAGGTGATTACACCGGTTGTCGGAAGAGGGACTATCGGCATTCCACCCGTCTCCATTGGGTATGCCTGTGATGTCAGACTCGTAAGCATGAAGGCACAGATTCCCCCGACAATTCCTCCTAGGACAGCCATTAGTGGGACATGGCTCCGTACGTGAAGGTCTGGAGGATATAACCCTTCCAATGGAATCGAACTTCGGACTTCGATATCGTTAGAATCAAAGCCATATTCTGTCAGTTTTTGCAGTGCACCCTGAGCATCTATAGGTGACTCAAATACCGCATGTAACCATGTCTTCTCGTTTCTCTGCATCCTAGGTCGTCTCCACAGTTAGATGCTCTGAAGCTGGGCGCACTTGGCCCAAGTGATGCTCTCCTTCACGTACTTCCCAGATAGAAACGATAGGAGCGATTTGGACGAAAATCAGATAGAGCAGAACAAACAATCCAAATGAGCCAACGAGTATGCCCAATTCAGTCCAACTGGGCTGGTAAGTACCCACCGTGAAATCAAGTCGAGGCAAGCTCAACGTGCCCACCACGATCAAGAATCTCTCTATCCACATACCGATGAGCACTCCTACACCAACAATAGCTGTAAAGAATGGTTTTCTGCCTAGTGGAAAGGACAAAACAAGCATTGGTAGGGCGACGTTGAGCAGTATCATAGCCCAGAAAACCCAAGCGTATTGACCTGATATACGTTCTGTAAACACCGCCATTTCAGACGGTTCATTTCCATACCAAACAGTCAGGTGCTCTGCAAAAGTGAAGTAACTCCAGATCAGAGTGAAAGTTAAGAAGAGCAATCCTAGGTTGTTGAATATTTTATCATTAAGATATGATTCTAGGCCCATACCCCTGCGAAGCAGATACATCGCTACCATCAGGACAGCGATACCAGAGTAGATCGCTCCAACCACGAAGTAGGGCCCAAAAATTGTACTATGCCACATTGGCTGGCGAGTCATCGAGAAGTCCCATGAGACGATCGTATGGACTGATACCGCGACGGGAATGATGATCACCGCCAGAGCACGTATACCACTTTCGAGTGAGTGCCATTGCTGAGCCGTCCCACGCCAGCCCAGAGCTAAAAAACGGTAGATACGGGCTCTGGCACTATTCGGGTTATCAGCGATATGCCGATCTCTTAGTATTGCGAGATCCGGGAGCATGGGTAAAAGAAGATACAATATGCTACCCGTAAGGTATGTCCCGATGGCCATCATATCCCAGACAAGTGGTGATCTGAAGTTTGGCCAAAGACCGCGATAATTGGGTAGGGGAATCATGAACCAGAAAAGCCACGGTCTACCAAGGTGAATGAGTGGAAACAACCCACCGATCGAAAGTGCAAATACAGTGATTGCTTCTGCACATCTAGTGACTGGTCGACGCCATTCCGCTGAAGTGACCCGCAGGATCGCTGAAATAAGCGTTCCTGCGTGACTTATTCCGATCCAGAAAACAAAGTTTGTGATGTAGAAGCCCCAAAAAACCGGACGATTTAATCCGGTGACACCGATGTCGTTCCGAACCTGGTAGCCCCAGGAATAGAAGAGCAGGGCTGCGACCGCACCTGCTAAAAGGCTTCCCAGGATCAGCTTTGGACGCCAAGAGGTAAGGGGTCGGAATAGAGGCACTTCACGTGACATTCTTCCCGGTGTCATCTCAGTGTTCCTCACCACCTTGCAAGTAAATCACTGACGGGTCCGTACCCAGGTCCTCAAGCAAATGTGAGGCACGGGCACTCTTAGCCATTTGCGCAACCCGACTTTCAGAATTCTCTAAGTCACCGAAGGTGATGGCTCGAGCTGGACACGACTGCGAACAAGCTGTCTTGATATCACCGTCTGTTACCTGACGGCTTTCATCTTTCGCCCGATCCTGTCCTTCTTGGATACGCTGAACACAGAAAGTGCATTTCTCCATGACTCCAGCTGGTCTAACACTGACATCAGGGTTCAACTGTCTATCAAGGGGCTTTGGCCATTCCCCTGCGTGCCAGTTGAAGAAACGAACTGTATAAGGACAATTGTTGGCACAGTAACGGGTGCCGATACAACGGCTGTATACCATTGCATTCAACCCCTCGGGAGTGCGGTATGTCGCATAGACGGGGCAGACTGGTTCACATGGTGCCGATCCACATTGTTGGCAAAGAACAGGTAAGAATCGCACCTGGATATCAGGGAACTCTCCTTCATAGTGACGCTCTATCCGAAGCCAGTGCATCGCCCGTCCATTTCTAGCTTCTTCTTCGCCGACTGTCTGGATATTGTTTTCTGCATGACAAGCGACGACACAAGCTCCACAACCTGTGCAGCGGTCTGTATCGATTACCATTCCCCAACGAGTCATTGCTCTCCACCCTGATCGGTTTCATGAGGAGCCCATCCCACCGGGATGTTTTCTCCTTCACCTCGCTGCTCGTAGCTTTTCCCAAATCTTGCTAGTTCTCCAGGACGAATACGTTCGATCCGAACCCTTGTTGAAGCCCAAGCTGGTTCATTGGTGCCATCAACCAATAAATTTCCAACTAGGTTCATAGGGTTGGACCCACGTCCTCTTGCATAGCGACCATAGTCTTGGTGGCCGTTACCGAGTGGGATGCCTACCAGTCCAGGTCGAACTGCTGGATCAATCACCGCCTGAACTTCCAGAAGCCCATTCGGCGACTGTAACCGTAGCCAATCTCCGTCTGCTACCCCGATCTCAGATGCGTCACTAGGGGATATCTCAACCCAACTGCTCCACATAATCGTAGACATGGGATCAGGAAGCTCTTGTAACCAAGGACGGTTTGCACCGCGACCGTGACCAGCCTTGATAGATGCAAATGGGATGAGCAGGAACGGGAATAAGGCTTCTTCACCATCAAAACGGGCCTGCTCTCGACTTGGACCTTCCCCGCTAGGCCCTGGAGGAGTTAATGACGGATCCCCAGTCTCGAAAATTCCACCTCTGGCGAGTGCATCTCTATAGTAGGATGAAGCATCGATGTTTCTGCTGCCTGGCAGGTTACCCAAGTCTTCATTAATCAAAGATCTGACTAGTCCTTCAAAACTTGACCAAGGAAAAGCCGCAGAAATATCCTCTCCCATAGATTGAGCAACTGCTAAGAGCACATCACCCGGATGTTGTCCGCTGCCAAGTGGTTCTACTACGGATTCTGCGATACCAAGAACTGGAATCCCAGTTGGAGATGCTGGCTCAATGGCATTAAAACGTTCTAGTCCAGTATTTAGCGGTAGCACCAGATCAGCCTGATACGTCGTATCATCAAAGAAGCTGCTTAGTACAACGATATTAGCTATGTCGGAGAAACCCGAAGCCAGACCCCATCCAGCTGGTAGCTCATGGAGTGGATCTGCTTCCACCACAAGTAATAATTCAATAGGCTCACCTGATTCACCACGGACTCTTGCCGCTAGGTCAGCCATGGGTGTTTGGACAGATCCTGACGGAGACAGATGCCTTCCCAAATCAAAAGTTGCTGGGGCAAATACGCCACCTGGTTCCCCTAAATTCTCCAGAAGAAGGTTGAGGCCGAGCCCGGCAACAGTGTTGAATAGTCCGTTTGTATGCCCGGCTGCTGATCCACCTGCTACGACTACACGATGCTCTGCTGCTGCAATCTCGTGGGCAATTTTCTCAATTCTTTCGGGCAAGAGCCCGCACTCCTCTGCTGCTCCACCTAGGCTGGGCGGGGGTGCAGGAAATAGCCGTTCATATTGTCGGCGTCCTAGATCCTTAACGAGATCCTGTGAGAGCAAGATCCCGGCTATCGCTCGAGCAAATATACCCTCAGTACCAGGTACAATTGGTAGCCATTCATCAGCATTCGCTGAGGTAAGTGACATGCGGGCTTCGACCTGTGTGAGCTTGCCCCGTCTCCCCGGGCGTCCCCTTCTCATCTCTGCTACTGCATGGGTGTAGTGCACTGGATTATGCCATCGATCAAGCAAAGGGGAGCCGATTGAAAGGACATAGTCGGAGCGAGCGACATCGAAGTACGGGATAGACTCAATACCAAGACTCAGAGCGGACGCGCGACGCTCCACCCTATACTCGGGTGGTTCTAGAAAGACCGGGGAAGGCGCCCCTAATGAATCCGAAAGACGCCTTAGGAGGCCCCCTACTAATCCAGGCTCTTCCGAACCAATGAATGCCATATTTTCGGGTGATACTGACTTCATCAGAACAGCTACTTCTGACTGTGCCCTTTCCCAAGAAAGCGCTTCAAATTCTCCATCACCTCTATTCCCGATGCGCTTCTGTGGATCTAGGATACGATCCGGATTATAGAGTTCCTGAAGAGCTGAATGGCCGAGAGCGCAAACTCCTCCTTGGTTAGTACTATGGGTGGGGTTGCCCTCAATTTTCTTGGCGTTTCCATCTACGATACGGACTTGGATGCCACATCCTTCGGGACATTGTGTGCAAACCGAGGGATACCATACGCTCTCACCGGCTAAGACTCCCGGGCGAACTGCTGGCTGCACCAGGAAGTCCTCCTCAGGGCTATCACATCCCTTGAGGAGGGGTAAGCTGGCACCTAGCGTTGAAACCTTGAGAAAATCTCTTCTACGCACCTAAACACCATTGGTTCGTCTTCATAGTTCCCTCTGGATAATCATCCATCAGTGATGACAAGTGAGGCAGTCGACACTGGCTTCGTTTTCACGATGACATGAGACACACCAACCCATATTTGCAGTATTAATCACTGGTTGAGCTAGGGCCATCTGTGAGACATCCCCATGACACGCGGAGCAATCTATTCCTGCTCTTGCGTGCGGCTTATGCTTAAAGTGCACCATGGCCGATGTCGGAAGAACATTCACTTTGCCCCAGATTAGAGGCTCTCGTTCTTCAAGTTTTTCCATGAACTTCAATACTTCAGGGTGGTCGGGAATTACCCCCCTCCTGTGACAACTTGCACAAGAAGAAATCGGAGGCAGACCAGCCTGAGCTTGGGTTTCTGCACCTTGGTGGCATCGGGTACACGAGATGTCATTCTCGCTATGTGCTATATGACTAAACGCTATCGGTTGTGGCAGGGCCTCTGGCAAGTCACTGGAACATCCTAGCACCATTAGTGGGCAGAATCCCCCGACCAGCTTCTTGAGGACCTGAATCAGACAGCGAGATTGTTGGGGCCTTGATATCATTGACAAGCCAGAATCCCTTACTTATTGGCTTTAGAGAAGGGAGAACGCTAGAGAACTAAAGCGATTTAGGCGGTAGCCAATTCCGCTACATGTGATAGTTCGGTGCTTCCCTCGTGATGGTAACATCATGAGGGTGAGATTCTCTGAGACTGCCTGGTGTAACTCGGCTAAACTGAGCGCTAGAGCGAAGTTCATCAAGAGATCCAGCACCACAGTAGCCCATCCCACTCCTGAGACCACCGACAAGCTGGTAAATCGTATCTGAAATAGGGCCCTTATATGGCACCCTAGCCTCAATACCCTCTGGAACTAGCTTGCTCTTACTCCCATGATTTTCCTGGAAGTAACGGTCTGCTGAACCCTCTTCCATCGCTGATAAGGAGCCCATGCCCCTTACGGTTTTGAATCGTCGACCCTCTAGCAGAAAGCTCTCACCTGGAGCTTCGTCCGTGCCAGCGAACATTGAACCCATCATTACCGACTCCGCCCCGGCCGCAAGAGCCTTTACAATGTCACCTGAGTAGCGGATTCCCCCATCAGCAATGATCGGTACCGACCCATCTCCACCATCAACTGCATCCATGATGGCAGTCAGCTGTGGAACACCAACACCAGTCACCACCCGGGTAGTGCAGATGGAACCCGGACCAATACCCACTTTAACTGCGTCAACTCCTCGCTCGAGCAAAGCCTGGGCCCCTTCTACAGTTCCGATGTTTCCACCCACTAATTGGGTATCTGGGAACCGCTCTCGCACATGCCCGAGTGCTTCGAGCACACCCTCGGAATGGCCATGAGCAGTATCGACCACAATCAAGTCTGCCCCAGCTTCCACTAATAATGCGGCACGTTCAATATCAACCTTCGATGCTCCAACAGCAGCGCCTACCCTAAGGCGTCCATGCTCGTCTTTGCAGGCATTCGGATATTGGCGACGCTTAAAGATGTCCTTAACAGTGATCAGTCCCTTTAGGATTCCGTCTTGGTCTAGAACTGGAAGCTTCTCGATACGGTGCTTATGGAGAAGCCTCTCTGCCTCGTCAAGCGTAGTCCCTACCGGAACAGTAACGAGGTGGTCAGAAGTCATGACCTGCTCTATAGACTTATTAAGATCAAGCTCGAACTGCAGATCTCGGTTAGTGATAATCCCAACCAGTCGTCCAGTATCCTCGACGATGGGAACTCCACTGATTGAGAATTTCGCCATCAGCTCATGAGCGTCTTTAAGACTGTTGTCTCGCGTGAGGGTAATCGGGTTCAGAATCATTCCACTCTCAGAACGCTTAACCCGGTCTACTTCCTCTGCTTGAGCCTCGGGTGAGAGGTTTTTGTGAATAATCCCGATGCCTCCCTCACGTGCCATCTGGATAGCCAATTTCGACTCAGTGACTGTATCCATAGCTGCTGAGAGCAATGGGATCTCAATAGAAATTTCACGCGTCAAACGCGAAGACACATCCGTATCTTTCGGGTGAATCAACGAATGTCCAGGAATCAGGAGAACATCGTCGAATGTGAAGGCCTCTCTTACAATCTGGCCCCTCAGAGGCACGGCATCAGACATCGTTTAGCGACCTCTCCCAATAAGACGCGCCCGCCCCTTGAAGCTCTGGGATAAGAGCGTCATAGGGCAGGCGCGGACCCGCTCCAGAAAACACGATTGTTACCATAGGAGACGATATCTGTAGGGCCACGGAGCGTCAACGGGCTCATCGGATAGTCCTGCAAGACCGGTTCGTTCTGTACAAACCGAATTACCCAGGTCGGTGGACAGACTTCTAGATATCTGATAGTGCCACCCCATCGATCTGCTTATATTTCCATTTCCGGTTCAAGAATTCAAAATACTCTAGAACCTATACCCCTAATCTAGACTAGATTCATTAATGCCCTTCTTGCCTCTGCGTTCAGTAAGAATCCCCAGCGACACATCCAACCTTTATTCTGAGTGGCTGGCTTGGTTATCAGAGGAACTTGAATCAGAAACATGTGACCGAAATGAACTCTGTCGGCTTATTCTAACCGACATCTATTTTCCACATCTGGGTGATGCACACCTTCGCAACGACGCCACGAATTTCCTCCCTGTCGCGTTGGCTCAGATGAACCCAGAAAATGTTACACTCGAGCCGGAGTACTATCAGGACATCGATCTAGAACGTTATACACCACGCAAGCCACTCCTGTGGCTCTGGGAAATGTTCGACCGTAGTTACCTAGGAGAAAATGTGGAGCTCGGCATCCGCTTCAGACGGATCCTTGCCCACCATGTCTTTGGTCACTGTGGTGCAAACTTCAAGGCATTCCCACATGTGCGATTATCATTTGGCTACAATCTCGACATTGGTGACAACGTGGTAATCCACCGACACGTGCTCCTCGATGACCGGGGTGGTATTGAGATAGGAGATGGTTCGTCAGTTTCAGATTTTGCAAACGTTTATTCTCATACACACGATATCGCTGATGGCCGCATCATAGAGACGCCCAAAACCATTATTGGGCGAGGGGTGCGAATCACGTATCACGCGACAATTCTAGCTGGTACACATGTGGCTGATGATTCTATGGTCGGCGCTGGTGCAATGCTTACAAAGAGTACTGAGCCGCACTATATCTATGCAGGAGTTCCAGCTAAGAAAGTCAAGAAGAAGCCAGATCAGAAGTTGCCTAGAACTGCTCCTCCCACCCTTGATGCACTAGCAGACGAAGCTTAGCACCACTCTTTAAACACCTGATTCCGTCTGACCCGGAGTGACGTGTCTGCTTATATAGGAGAGAGAAAGAGTAAGAAACGATCCTTTCTATCGTTTCCGGGAGAAGAACGTCATCTTTCCCTGACTAACCAAACTTCCAACGATTCGGACAATGAAAAAATCTGGTGGTCCACACTTCAATTCTTATCGTCGAAGACTTGGGTATGTCTTACTGGTGGTTTCGGTTCTTGTGTTCTTCTTCGATTACATCCTTGGGAATGTACCTGTGTGGTCAGGGTTGGATTCACAACTCGACCTGGTGGGTGTCACCTCACTCATCCTGGGTCTTATCCTCATCTTCGTTCACAAAAAGAGAAAATCGAAGACGGACGATTAGATCATATGAGGGGGGAATCTAACACGAGATATTTTGTAGAAGCTCGTACATGCCCACACGATGATCCTAGCTTGAGGCCCGCAAGATCTTGAGATCCCTTCCCGCCGGCTCTTGGAAGGCATCAAGACCGAACTCCGGAAGACTCGAGATAAGGTGGTCGAAGATGTCCGCGGTGAGTCCCTCGTAGTTCGCCCAGTCCGTGTCGTTGGAGAAACAGTATATCTCCAACGGCAAACCTTGCGTCCCGGGCTGGAGTTGCCGGACCAGAAGTGTCATCTCTTGGTGGATCTTCGGATGTCCTCGCAGATAATGCCATACATACGCCCGGAACGTGCCCACATTCGTGAGCCGTCGGGAGTCAGGCTTGATACCTTTTCCGGACATTTGTCGGGTGTTAGCAATCTCCAGGTCTTTTTGCTTTGCGCCCAGGTATTCGTGCAGGAACTCGAAGCGGGACAGGCGAGCAAACTCGTCTTCGGATAGGAAGTGGACTGAATTCATGTCCAGGTAGATGGAGCGCTTGATCCGCCGACCACCGGACTCACTCATGCCACGCCAGTTCTTGAAGGATTCGGAGATAAATTTGTGGGTTGGGATGGCGGAGATCGTCTTATCCCAATTCTGGATTTTCACCGTGTGGAGCGCAATGTCAATGACGTCGCCGTCGGCATGAGCTTGGGGCATTTCGATCCAGTCCCCGATCCGGATCATGTCGTTGGACATGATCTGAACGCTAGCCACCAGAGACAG
>DUBS01000056.1:46893-188689 GCA_012960225.1 Gemmatimonadota bacterium
GATGACGTCGCCGTCGGCATGAGCTTGGGGCATTTCGATCCAGTCCCCGATCCGGATCATGTCGTTGGACATGATCTGAACGCTAGCCACCAGAGACAGGATCGTGTCCCTGAACACCAGCATCAGCACGGCCGTGAGCGCCCCGAGGCCTGAGAGGAAGAGCACGGGCGAACGACCTGCCACAATGGAAATCACAATGATGCCGGTAGCCACGTACAAGAAAAGACTAATGACCTGCAGGTATCCCTTGATCGGGCGATTTTGGGCTTCTTTGTAGGTTGCGGAGTAGATGTCGTTGAGGGCATCCAATAGCCCACCGGCCGCCCTCGTCAGAGCTATCACCACCCATGCCAATGACACGCGGCGTACGAAGGTTGCCCCCGCGAACAAGAAATTCTCCCAACTCGTTAACGTAACGGCGGCGGCGCCAGAAGCGCTGTCGCCGATACTCAGGGCCCAGTCGATTCCAACGTAGACCACGAGTGCTGGAGCCACCCTGGCCAGTTGATGGAAGACGCGTCGCTCAAAGAGGCGATCGTCCCAAGTGGACCGTGTCCTGCTCATCAACTTGTGGATGAACCCCAGGAATACTCTGCGGGTCACTATGTTGGCCATCCAAGCCAAGACGATCAGGAAAAGGAGTCCGCCCGCGGCCCGCAGCCAGTCGTTTGCAACAATGTTCGAAAAGAAATCCTGCATGGTTCTTCCTTGTCAGTCTATGCCTGGTCAGGGTCGCTTTTCATCATCACGGTCCGGATAGGGAACGAGATCTCGATTCTTGCATCGGAGAAACGCCGATGCAACCGTTTGATGAACTCGTGCTTGACCGGACTCTAGATTTTGAATTCACTCACCATCAGCCGCACATCAAAGATGATGCTCAACTCAGTAAAATAAAGATCAAAAATCAGGACGCGGTAGCCTCAGGTCTATTCTTCCTCTTCATACATCACCTGTAGACGTGCAACCACGCTCGGGTCTGCCAAAGTCGTTGTATCTCCCACGGTCTGTCCCTCTGCGATATCCCGCAGTAGACGTCTCATTATTTTCCCTGAACGAGTCTTGGGGAGGTCAGCTGTAAAAATCACTATCTCAGGTTTGGCAATCGCTCCGATCTTGTACCCGACATGCTCGCGAACTTCAGCCAGCAGCTCATCAGTACCTGAGTTTCCCTCTTTAAGGGTCACGAACGCTGCGATCGACTGACCTTTGATCTCATGGCTCTTACCAACTACAGCAGCTTCCGCAACAGCCGGATGATCGACGAGGGCACTCTCAACCTCCATCGTACCGATTCGATGGCCGGCGACGTTTAGAACGTCATCCACTCGTCCAAGGATCCAATAATAGCCGTCCTCATCTCTCTTGGCGCCATCTCCTGGGAAGTAAATCCCATCCCACTTAGACCAATATGTTTCTTGAAAGCGTTGGTCATCACCCCATATCGTGCGAAGCATAGACGGCCAAGGAGAAGTAATCGCGAGATACCCGGCGCTCGTAACTTCTCCTGCTTCGTTCAAGATCGTTGCTTCAATTCCAGGAAAGGGAGAAGTCGCAGTTCCTGGTTTTGTTTCAGTGATCCCTGGCAGTGGCGTGATCATGATCGAGCCTGTCTCCGTCTGCCACCATGTGTCGACAATAGGGCATGAGCTTCCGCCGATCTTTTCATGATACCAAATCCATGCTTCCGGATTTATGGGTTCACCAACTGTCCCCAATAGTCGGAGCTTAGATAGGTCATACTCTGCCGGCCAATCATCCCCCCAACGCATAAAGGTCCGGATCGCGGTTGGCGCTGTATAGAAAACGGTGACAGCATGTTTCTCACAAAGCTCCCAAAAACGGCCTCGATCAGGCGTGTCTGGAGCCCCTTCATACATGAAGACTCTGGCCCCGTTGGCGAGCGGTCCATAAACGATATAGCTGTGCCCAGTAATCCATCCCACGTCCGCTGTGCACCAATACACGTCGTCGTCTTGTAAATCGAACACAACCTTGGTGGTAGCAGCTACCTGTGTCAGGTATCCTCCAGTGGTATGAACTACTCCCTTCGGTTTACCTGTCGTGCCCGACGTATAAAGGATAAATAACACATCTTCGGCATCCATTTCTTCGGCCGGACAATCAGCCGAGTTTTGATCCATAAGGTCATGATACCAGTGATCCCTGCCCTCCAGCATTTCTGCATCAACCTTTTCGGTTAACTCACCACCTCGCTGAACTACGACAACCTTCTCTACGGTAGGTGAGTTCAGGAGAGCTTCATCTGCATTGGATTTAAGAGGAACAATGCCACCCCTTCGCCAACCCCCATCAGCGGTGATAAGCACTTTGGCTTGAGCATCATTATTTCGGTCAGCCAGTGATTCGGGGCTAAAGCCCCCGAATACCACGGAATGGATCGCTCCGATCCTAACGCAGGCAAGCATAGCAATCGCTGCCTCCGGGATCATAGGTAAATAAATGGTGACGCGATCCCCACGAGTTACACCCAGATTTTTCAGCGCATTTGAAAAGCGGCAGACCGCATCATGCAACTGAGCATATGTGTAGGTTTTTGTGTCTCCTGGTTCTCCCTCCCAGATAAGAGCAGCTTGATCAGAACGAGAGCTATTTAGATGACGGTCTAAACAGTTGTAAGCAACGTTAAGTTTCCCGCCTACGAACCATTTCGCATGAGGAGGTTTCCACTCTAAGACAGAATCCCAGCGTCTAAACCAGTCTAACTGCTCTGCCCACTCTGCCCAGTAGGATTCACGGTCCATCCTTGCTCGTTCATAGATCTCCAAATCACTGACCACAGCACGAGTCCGAAAATCCTCACTCGGAGAAAAGCGGCGGTTCTCAGTTAGAAGGGCATCAAGCGTGCCAGCGTCTTTGCTCATCAGACATTCTTCTTATTGTGCGGCATGTGGGACAATTCCAGAGCTGTACTGGAAAAGAATCTGCCCAGACCGCCCCATCAGCAACCCTTGTCGCTGATGGGCGCTAGACAATCCTTAACCCTCTCACTTGTGAAACTGATCAAATCGTGGATCACGCAGTTGACATCATTTCGTTAGGATCGATAAAGTATCCTTATGCTATGTGAGAATACTGACCTTCAACTACGCCGTGCCCTGCAGTCCAGTGGACAGCGGTTTACCGAACAACGGGCAGCCGTATACCGCTACCTCGCTAACACGGATATTCATCCTACAGCAGATGAAATATTCTTAGCTGTCCGCTCCGACCTGGATGGGATGTCTCTCGCGACGGTCTATAAGAGTCTCGAAACTCTTGTCGGCTGCGGCCTTGCGGTCAAACTCAGCTACAGTGATGGGTCGGCACGTTATGATGGACGAATGGACCCTCATTATCATTCACGCTGCCTAGCGTGCGGGTCTATAACGGATATCCCCGGCGAAGTTGCCGGCTCGGAAATCCAATCACTTAGTGGCAGGGCTACAGACTTTCAGGTTATCGGCTACAGCTTGGAATTGACCGGATACTGTACGACCTGTGTCCCCGAAGGTGGATCCGGCCCTATCCGCGCCTGATTTACACGCTGCTATGAGCCCTCTGGTCACGGCGTGAAGTCGCCTACGCTGAGATTCCTCCTGGGGTTATCGGTCTCACTTGTAGTGTTAGAAAGTCAGCCAGTCGAAGCGCAAAAGATCACGGAGTTGCAAGCAGACCTTTCGCAGATGTTGGATACCTACAGCTGGAGGGATGCTAGATGGGGGGTGCTAGTCGTCTCACTCGACCAGAGTGACACGCTCTTTTCGGAGTCACCGGATTCTGCTCTGAGTCCGGCATCAAACCTGAAGTTACTCACAACGGCCGCAGCTCTACGGATTCTCGGACCGGACTTCCGCTTCCAAACATATCTGCTCTCTGAGTCCAACATCGCCGATGACGTTCTTGAAGGTGATCTTGTGCTATACGGCACTGGTGACCCAGGAATCTCTGATCTCTTTTTTCAAGAACGAGAGGATGTTCTTGAACTGCTTGCGGATCAACTTGAAGAAGCCGGTGTCAGGACCGTAACGGGCGACCTAGTGGCTGACGCTTCACACCTTCCTGGGCCCCTTCGTCCTTACTCATGGGACCCTAAGGACCTTAATGATCATTTTGCAGCCCCTATTTCAGCACTCTCGTTTAACGAAAATGTGGTGTCCTTCCGTGTCGCTTCTTCAGACCGCGTAGGATCGAGACCGGAGGTACATACCATACCAGAGAGTGCAGGCCTGGATGTGTATAACCTAGCCATCACCTCTCCCAGAGGAACTAGACCTCATTTGGCAATTTTGCGCGAATACCCTTTGGACCCTATTCGGATCGAAGGAGGCATCGTACTTGGAGCGAGGGATGCTTGGCGCCAAATGACTGTTCCATCTCCCCCTCACTTCGCTGCTTCTGTATTCCGCAACGTACTATTAAAACGCGGTATTCGTATTCTAGGTAATATCCGAGTAGTGGAGTCCCCAGATAGGTCTGTACTAACCGGGATCACCTCTCCAACCCATCATGAACGATCCCGAGTCCGCATACTCGCAAAGCATACTTCGCCTCCTCTCAGCGAATACATCTCTGTGATAAACAAGAAGAGTAACAACCTCTTCGCTGAACTCGTATTTCGGACTATGGGCCGCACGCAAGAGGGGTTGGGGAGCCCCGAAGCTAGTGCCAGAGCTGTCTCAGCAGCATTGACTGAAATCGGCGTACCAATGGAGGGCGTAGTTCAACTTGACGGCTCTGGCCTCGCAGCTGGGAACCGGACAAGCGCCAGTACTTTCGTCAGTGTTCTACAACGCATGGCAGAAACGGAAACATGGAATCATTACTGGGCTTCTCTGCCACAGGCTGGCACTCGCCGTGAGCTTAGAAGGATGTACCAAACTGCTGCGGCTGGTAATCTGCGTGCCAAAACGGGAACAATCGAAGGTGTCTCAGCACTCAGCGGTATCGTCCGTTCACGTGACCACGAAAGGCTAGCCTTCTCAATCCTGTTGAATGGAACACCATCTACTACACGTGCGAAGCGTGTAGAGAACCTTGTAGGAGCGCGATTGGCCGAATTCGTGCGCAGTCCCGAACGTGACCCTAATGCCCTAGTTGAGGAAATCGACGAGAGAATAGTAGTGTCAAGTCAGAGTTCCCAACGTTATCAGGTGGTTTCGGGTGACAATCTGTCTTCAATCGCCTATCGCTACGGCCTTACCCTCAGTGAGATGCTACAAGCCAACCCGAGAATCGAGCCGAATCGAATTCTAGCAGGACAGTGGCTGACGATTCCACAGCGAGGTGGTGGCAGCTAATTAGGTGCACTGCAACAGCACATACCATCTCAAGGTCAGGTGCTAGCAGATTCCTTGGACAGCACTCCGACCAGTAGCGGACCGGAGGCGTCTCCGGAGTTCGACATCTGACATGGTTTGGAGCGTCCTGTAAGCAGTCTTCTCGGTATTCCAGCGGATATCCTTCAACGCGATACCTTGGCCCGAATCATTCTCGAGCACCATGACATATCGACCCTTGTAGTCAGGTCCATCTGCTCTATGCACGCTGGCGGTCCACTGGTTCCCTTGGTGATCTGCAAACTGTCTTATCATGGCTATTAAATTGGCCCCGGTATCCCGGAAAAAGATCGTAAATGTGGACACTGGAGTTCTTACAAGTACTTTTCGGCGCCACAACCCAAACTAGTGGCTTCGGTTCACCTCCCACAACGGCCCAGATTGGGACCGGGGTATCTAGATGGAGATCCCTAGAAGGGATGTCACGACTGACTTGGGACTTCTTTTGATCGTTTTGATCTGGGGGGTCAACTTTTCAGTCCTCAAGGTCCTTTTGCGTGAGCTCGATCCCTTAGCCCTCAATGCACTCCGCTTTCCCATGGCGGCCGTTGCTCTATGGATCCTAGTCCGCCGGCTCGATGGTTCGTCAAAGCCAGACCCAGAAGATTTACGTCGTATCATCACCCTTGGTTTCTTGGGTAATGTTGCTTACCAACTCTGCTTCATCTTTGGAGTCGACTCAACTTTCGCCGGAAATGCGAGCCTACTACTAGCTACGACTCCAGTTTGGACACTCTTTCTCTCAAGCGTGGCTGGACATGAACGTCCGGGGGGTTGGGCCATCATAGGTGTAGCGGGAACCTTGATAGGAATATTCATGGTAATCACGGGTAGCCGTGATGCCGGAACTCTTGCTAGCCCAACTACACGCGGAGATTTACTTATCTTGATCGCCTCGATGCTGTGGGCGATGTATACGGTTGGAGGCCGAAAGCCGGTTACCCGCTATGGGGCGCTTCGCGTAACTGCGTGGACTTTGTGGGTTGCCACCCCAATCATTTTCTTAATGGGCCTGCCAAGCTTAATGAAGACTGACTTAAGGACAATAACCCCAGAGGCGTGGATAGGTATTACGTACGCTGGCTTGCTAGGGATTGGGCTCGCCTACCTTCTCTGGTATCGAGCGGTTGAACGCATCGGCAACAACAGAACAGCAGTGTACTCGAACTTGGTACCTGTAGCCGCACTCATTACTGCTTGGATCTGGCTCGGAGAGGTCCCCACCACCCTGCAGCTAATAGGAGCAGCTGTGATCTTGGTGGGCCTGACCTTAGCCAGGCTAGCCCACTCCCCTGAGAACGAATTTCCGAACAACGAAGCCTAACCACCTGCGGGCACTCTATGCTAAGTTGGTCCTCAAAGCTGAAACGATCCCAGTCCGGCCGTGTTACAAGAGCGTTCAAGCATTCTAGTAAGTTGTTAATCAATTCAACCGCGAGAGAGGAGAGAAGACCCTCCATGCGCATATTTCTCCGTGCGCTCGTCTTGGGTTATCTAATATTTCCTTTGCTCATCAAGAGTGAGGGGACAGCTCAAACAGTACCCTCCGTATACCGATTCTTAGAGCGGGCACAGGAAGCAGGCCCGTTCGCTAGCCAGGTAACATTCTCAACCGGACGTTTCGGATACGGACCCAAAGGCGGCGTCCTCCTTGGAGGTCGTTATGGTGTGCACGTGAGTGGCCCAGTATCAATGGAAGGAGTTGTCGGGGTCATTCAAGGTGAACGCGACATCGTAAGTCCGGGCCGAGACGAGGGAGATCGGGTGATCGGTTCTGCAGACGTCAGGATGGTCAAACTTGATGCTGGCCTCCGCTTCAGCTTAACAGGCCACCGTGCCTGGCACGGCCTGAGTCCTTCCCTGATCTTGGGTGGTGGGATCGCGTTTGATACGGCTGAGCAGAACCCAGTTGAAGAAACTCTAGATGCCGCTGACCGCTTTGAGTTGGGTAAGAGCTTTGTCGGATCACTTGGTCTGAGCACTCACTGGTATTTGAGTGATCGTATCGCACTTCGCGGGGATGGACTCTTCTCCCTATCTAGGCTAGGCACACCCCCTGGGTTCAGTGACTCAGCGCGCGGGTTTGTGGGAGTAGAGAAAGCAGAATGGGTACAGGGGCTTAGTTTCTCTGTTACAGCACTCTTCCGCTGGTAGTACATGCCTCCGGTGAAGAAACAGAAGCCCCGTTTCGAAGTTCGCTCAGCAGACTGGCTGACTTTGAAGCAAGCCCAAGAAGTGATCCTCTCCTCAGCTCAACATCTTTTATCTGAAAAATTGCCCATCCAGGCTTGTCTCGGTCGCTCCCTCTCTCAAGACCTAGTGGCTCGTGCGACACTTCCTCCTTGGGATAATAGCGCGATGGACGGATATGCAGTTCGTGGAGAGGAGATTTCACACGCCGGACCTTCAGCCCCTGTTGTATTGTCCGTGACAGGCGTGGTTCACGCAGGAGACTTGCCTGGGTCGAGTGTAGGAGAAGGGGAAGCAATACGGATAATGACTGGAGCTCCAATACCACCAGGAGCTGACTCGGTTATCCGAGTTGAAGACACTGACTCGGAGCAGACACCGGGAATAGTGAGTGTCTTCAAGAACCGTGACGAAAGACGCAACATTCGACCTGCTGGGCAGGATATGCAACTAGGGGACCAGGTACTGGTGGCAGGTACCACTGTCACTTCAAGAACAGTGGGGCTGCTGGCGGCGCTCGGCATGGAAAACGTTCCGGTGGTGAAACAACCTACCGTCGGTATACTTCCGACAGGCGATGAGCTTCGTACACCAGAGAGATACGAGGATGTTCAGCGAGGAGAGGGAATACCAGAGTCGAATGGTCCAATGCTCGCCGCTGCTGTTACTGGCGCTTCTGCGATGCCCCTACCGTTAGGAATCGCTTCAGACGATCCGGAAACTCTCCGGGAACGAATATCTAAAGCCACTGACGCCGATGTCCTCATCACTATCGGTGGCGCTTCGATGGGAGAGTCCGATCTAGTTAAGGAGATCTTAGAGGAATTCGGATTTGAACAGGACTTTTGGCGAGTCCGTATGCGGCCTGGAAGCCCCTTCGGATTTGGACGGCTTCCCCGTGGAGATACATATCAACCGGTCTTCAGCCTCCCAGGAAATCCCACGTCTGCATTCGTTACCTTCGAACTGTTCGTCCGCCCGTTTCTGCTGGCGATAGGCGGACACAAAAGGATCTTCCGACGGACACTCCGCTGTCAGGCCGCTGAACCTCTCAAGGGCCCAGGTGAACTCAGCCATTTCCTGCGTGTTTGGCTGGACTCATCCACGGTACCCCCTAAGGCTCATATCACAGGACCACAGGGTTCAGGTCTCATAACAACTCTAGCAGATGCTGAGGGGCTCGCGGTGGTATCAGAAAATCAAACCGAGATCGCTGAGGGAGACAGCGTCGATGTGATACTACTAGCTGATACGCCGGGTGCGGAAACCTACACCGAGAGTGACTTCTCTACGGGATAGTCTCTGCCTCCTTGTTAATCTTCCGACTTGAGTGCCTTGATTGCCTCAGTCATGCGAGGGAGCACCTCAAAGAGATCCCCGACAATCCCATAATCCGCCATACTGAAGATCGGAGCATCTGGGTCTCGGTTTACTGCTACAATCGTCTGAGAAGTACGCATTCCTGCTAAATGTTGGACAGCTCCAGAGATCCCAACTGCGATATAAAGCTTTGGGGCAACCGTTTTTCCAGTCTGACCAACTTGTTCAGCATGTGGTCTCCATCCCGCATCTACCACCGCTCTAGATGCGCCAAGTGCTGTGTCTGGACCGATCACATCTCTCAATTCCTCAAGCACTCGCCAATTTTCTGGATCTTTCAGCCCACGCCCTCCTGAGACAACAACCGCAGCTTCAGAGACATCAACCGCACCTTCTGCAGCACCCTTCCGCTCAATTACACGCACACACCACGTCTCAGAGTCTATATCAGGTATGAATTTGGATACCTGAATCTTGGAGTCATAATCACCAACAGGAAAAACATTTGGTCGAATAGTAACTATCACCGGGTCCGCATCTATCGAAAACCTAGTAAATGCCTTCCCCGAGTAGACAGGTCTGGTAAACAAGGGCACCCCATCTTGTACTTCCATGCCAGTAACATCTGACCCTAACGGGACATCAAGTGCCGCAGCCACCCTCGGCGCCAAATCCTTTCCGAGACTGCTTGCCGAGAAAAACAAGGCTTTGAAATTCCCGCTTCTAAGATGGTTTACAACTACTGGCAAATAGGCTTCCGGGTTGTATTCGGACAACGCTTCATGCTCCGCAACAGCTACTGATGTTGCACCAGCAGTGGAGAGTCCTTCCGCCGCAGACGTCAAACCCGGACCGCCAAGAACCAAGGCACTAGCTGATCCACCGATTTCGCTAGCAAGCTGAGCCGCCACACTTACAACTTCACGAGCTCCGCCACCTATTTTCCCTTCTCGCTGTTCTACGAAAGCGAGGACATCTGCCATATCAAGGATCTCCTACTTATGTGTTTAGTACTTATTGAAAAGAGCGTCAAAGAGCATTCGCTTCTTCCCTGAGCAGGCGCACAAGTTCAGCCACTGCATCAGGACTATCCTCTAGAATACAACCGGATCCGCGAGTGGTAGGCTCACTGAACCGCTCAATATGAATACCCGGATGACTGAAGTCGGCTTCACGCTCTTCCAGCGGCTTTCGCTTGGCAGCCATGATTCCCTTCAAGGACGCATAGCGAGGTTCGTATTCACCCTTGGTAATTGTTAGCACCACAGGCAGATCAGCTTCGATAACCTCAATACCTCCTTCAACCTCCCGCTGGCATGTAACAACTCCCTCTCCGAACTCGAACGAAGAAACCTCTGTTACACACGAAATACCAAGTAGCGTCGCAACCATCGGCCCGACCTGTTGTTGGTCACTTCCTGCAGCCTTGACTCCAAACAAGATCAGTTGAGCATCCGAATCCTTGAGCTCAACAGCAAGGGCTTTAGCAATTCCCAGTCCATCCATATAAGAATCAGCCCGGAGGAGTGTTGCCTTATCAGCACCCATAGCCAAGCCACTACGGAGTGTCTCCTGTGCCTCACTATTACCAATCATGAGGAGGCCGACTTCCCCATCTTCCATATTCTCCTTTACACGCAGTCCAGCTTCGATTGCGAACTCGTCATATGGGCTAATGACGTACTTAACGCCCTCCGTGTCGATGTCTGTGCCAGTCTGATTAACCCGTATATGGGTTTCAGTATCAGGAACTCTCTTGATACAGATGATAACGTTCAACGAATCTGTTCCTCCGTCGTTAAGCACTAATCAGAGTGTGGCCCCGAGTAGGCCGAAACACACCGTTGCGATCGCTCCACCCAACAGTGCGTACGGTAATTGCGTACGAACATGATCTATATGATCGGTGGCAGCTGCCATTGATGAGATGATCGTAGTGTCACTGATTGGAGAGCAGTGATCTCCAAAGACGCCCCCAGAAAGCGTGGCAGCCACAAAAGGTGCGAGCGGAAGACCAAGGGTCGCCGCGGCTGGAACTGCGATCGGCAACATAATCGCAAATGTGCCCCAACTTGTTCCAGTCGAAAATGCTATACCTCCTGAAACTAAAAAGATGAGGGGCAAATAGATGTAATTAGGCATGGTACCCGCCGTGACTTGCGCGACATAGATACCCGTCCCCAGTACGTCGACAACATCTCCTAAGGCAAGCGCCAACAGAAGAATGAGAGCAAGTGGAACAAGTCCTCCAGCACCTTTGAGCCCGATTTTCACAAGCTCTTCTGTGCTAAATGCTCCCTGAACAAGAAGCATGATCCATGCGAGCGCCAACGCGAATAAAACTGACCATAGGACACTTGTCGATCCGGATCCGGCCGAGAGATCTCCTCCTCCAGTGATATACAATCCCAGCGGCATGAATAGAACCATACCGGCGATAGGAGCTATCATATTGAGCGCGTGTGGCTCGACTTTCTCAATGGGGGTTGGAGATAGTATCTCTTCATCGATCATCGGCGTGGAATCTGGCCAAAGAAGTTCACCACGGAGCGCACGCTCTTCTGCCTTCCTCATGGGTCCGATATCAATACCCCATAAAATCACAGCTAGGACCATCAGAATTGCAATAATCGCGTAGAAGTTCAGTAGCACTGCATTCAAGAAAACCATCAAAGCATTCTCTACACCCAATCCCTCAAGGATACCCAGATTGTAGGCACCCCAAGCGTTCATTGGGATCAATATGCAGATCGGAGCAGAAGTCGAGTCGATAATGTACGCGAGCTTCTCACGGGAACTCTTATAACGGTCAAAAAGAGGACGTGCGACCGAACCAGCCACTAAAACTGTGATATTAGACTCGATGAAGATTACCATCCCTGTGGCCCAAGCGAGTAACTGAGATCTCTTGGCAGAATCGACCCACTTGTTTCTTTCCAAGAAGCGCACAAAGCCCCTCACTCCACCGGATGCCTCAACTGTCGCAATCAGAGCTCCGATGACGAGGGTGAATAGAATCACTTGGGCATCACTACCCAGCACATCAACCGCTCCCTGGATCGAGGCAGCTATTCCCGAAAGAGGATTCCATTCCGAAAGCATTGTCCAAGCGAGCCATAGGCCTCCAGCAAGTGACAAGTAGACCTGCTTTGTCCAAATCGCGAGCACAATCGCAAGCACAGGAGGTAGAAGTGAAGTCCAGTTGGGATCAATCATTCAGGGAGTCCCCCTTACAGTTAGCAGGATGTCTCGACACCCCGCGGGCACCGTGAACATAGAACCGATAAGGCCAATCAGTTGCTTTCGTCACACCGATGCGACCGGAAGTCCGAACTGCTTTGTTCGAAAGCGTCCATCCTGACTCAAGTGCAAGTGGTGGTGATGTCAAACGATGACCCTGAAGTGCACCAGTAACTCCCATCGCCTGGGTCACTCGGCCAGGACCACGCGCAATCGGGTTCCGACCACCGCGTCGTTCTCGCATCACGTCTTCCCCATCTATCGGATCGAGCCCACGGATGAGAACAGCCTGTGCCTGGCTATCTAAACCCGTAACCACATTCATGCACCAGTGAATCCCATAGATTCTATAGATGTATACGTACCCAGAGGGGCCGAACATCACGGCATTTTGTTTGGTGATACCCATTACAGTTGCAGCGTGTGAAGCAGGATCTTCCGGCCCACCGTAGGCTTCGGTTTCCACAATGACTCCCACAGTCCGTTCTCCTTCCAGATTGGAGACCAACCGACATCCCAGCAGATTACGGGCCACCTCTACAACCGGTTTGTCTAGAAATCCACTAGCGAAACCCTGGGCTGGGAGGGACTCATCCCGCCATGGTTGCTCTCTGGGCAGAGTATCTAGCGATCTAATCCCGCATTCACTCACAGTATCAAAGAGGTTGTTATTAGCTGCGACCGCGGCCTCTAGGGCCACGGTCGCCACGGTTTCCAGCTTTGTTCGTGCTACTAGAAGTCCGGCGGGTGTAGTCGGTTCTCCATGCTGCAAGCACCTGCTCACCTCGATTACTAGGCAAGGCTGCCGCAACACTGTCTGGGTTATCACGAAGCGTACGGAAAAGGTCCGGTCCGAACTGTTCGACCAAGGTCTCCGCTGTCTTCTGTCCCACTCCTTTGTACCGATGTGCCAGGTACCGCACGATTGCCTGAGGATCCGTCGGCAATCCTATACTTGATGCACTAAAATCTTCACCAGAAAAAGCCACCGAGTCGGACTCCTTCGGTAGAGATGTTCCAGCAGCCTGACCTTCGAACAGCGGCGGCAGGTCTTTCCCTCCCCGTCGACGAGTTGACCCGCGTCGGGGACCCAGACGTAAGCCAGACTCCGGCGAACTTGAAGGAACTACTTCAACGATTGATGTATTTGGTTGTTCCACGACCTCCGCATCAAGAGAGGTGTGGTCAGTTGCCTCAACGTCAGCTGAAGATCCTTGAGTCCCTGCAGTTGTCTCATTCTTTGAATGAGAGTCTGGAAGAGATACTTCGAAATTTCCGCGATCAGTACGATCGGTAGAAATGATGCTGTGCTCTGTTGCTTGAACAAGAAAGCGGGAGAATTTTGGAAAGCCGAGCTCAGCCTCGTCGAAGTTACTATTCTTCTTCAGCATCTTTCGTTTGAGATCGGAATCCCGCACTGGCTCACGTCCTAAAGTTCGGAAATCCTCTAAGACTGAAACGAGGAGTCGATAGGCTTCTTGCAGCGGATCGTCTGTGCTTCTAGAAACCTGTGAGATAGACTGATTAACATTGTCGCCAGAATGTTGGGGCTTGGAGCTTCTCTGACCCTGGCCACGGTGGGGACCTCTTTTGTCGTCCGCCTCCTCCTGATTCGACCGACTTCGGTAAGGAGGACCAACCTCGTACTGGCCGTTCTCCCTCTTCTTTAGCGTGACCAAACCTCTCGAGGACGCCTCCGCTAAAAACTTACTGAATTTACTGAATCCCATGCCCCGGTCATTAAAGAGGGGGTCAAGCTCCTGCATGACCTGCTTGAGGCGATCCGAACGCATAACATCACCTCGTGACACCATCTTCTTCAGAGCTTCCTTGACAAGGATCCATGGATCACGAGCGGCTTGGGTTAATTCGGTGGTCTTGGTCAGCCCAGTCAAGCTCGTGTAGGAGTAGTACTCATCACAGTTTTGTACCAGGATGTCCGAACTAGACTCCCGAATCCCCACACCTATGACGTACTTGCCATACTCCTTGAGCTTAAGAACTAAGCTGGAAAAATCGGAGTCCCCTGTGAGGAGAATATAGGTTCCGATCTCTGGCCGAATAAAAACCAACTCGAGTGCATCAATCGCCATCCGGATATCAGTTGCGTTCTTCTTGTTACTCCCGTAAGCGGGAGCAAAAATGAGATCGACTGAAGCCTCTGATAGCGGCACAATATATTGGGGATACCGCCGCCAATCAGCGTAAGCACGTTGGACGCTCACCTTACCCTTGATCACATCTGAATCGAGGAGGGTCTTGAGCTCTTTGGAGAGATCGCTGCGCATACCCATCGTGACATTGTCGAAATCGATAAGTAGCGCGGCATGGGTAGAATCTGAGCCTACTGGGCCCAGGCCCCCTTGATGGGGGGCGTTGGTATACGGTGTACTCATTGAGTTTTTTCTCGCTAACCTAATTGTCTTTCCGCGAGACCTCCCCACCCCACTCGCATCGTTGGATCACCAATAGGGTCGGGGAAGCCTTTCGGGGATACCCACCATGGGTACCGCGCCCCCGTCGGATGGATCAACCCGCCGACTACACAAAGTGGGAGAAATCAATCCATCGCGTCTTGGCCGAATCCGTATCCGGCAGATCGCAATGAAGCAAATGAGATCAGGAGTCTTGCTTACTTACGAGAATCTCGCAAAACGAGTCCAGAACCTCTTGTCCTATTGCGATCGCACCATCCACGGAAACGATCCAGGTACTGCTGGCTTTCATGAGTAGCTCGTCGGTCGAGCCAACTGCGGCCACCTTTAGTATCGCCATCTAGGACCTAGATTGAGCCCTAACCTCTAGGGGATACCGGCGAAAGCCAAAGAAATAATAACGTTGTCCATCCACCCTACCAAATAGAGTCTCGGGTTACTATAGACTATCCGCAGGTCCTCAAGCGAGGGGTTGTCCCCTTCACATAAGGCTTTTGAGGCCCAAATTGATGAGTAGAATCCTGGTGCTCATCTTTTCTGATTAAGCCTTAAATAGTACTGCTTTCGAGCATATCAAATCGCAACTCAGGAATTCTCTCCCTTAGTTGTTTTCCCTTCGGCTACCTATAATCTCACGGACCAAGGGTTCAGGAACTTCCTGGCTCCATCCTTCCGCATCCTCCACCTCCCCGATACGGCGAAGTAAGACGTAACGAGAGCGACCTAACCGTGTCTTCTTATCTGAGCTCAGAAAGCTCATGACTACCTCAGGATCGAGTTGAGGAATCGTCTCGAGGCCAAGGCCAAGACCCTCCAGCCCCGAAGACAAGGCCTTACTCGTGCCACTTTCTGTAACTTCGAGACGTTCACCAAGCTCCGCTTCCATAACCATACCGGCAGCAACCGCAGCACCATGACTAAGGCTATATCCCGATGCTGCCTCAAGAGCATGGCCTAGGGTATGCCCGAAATTTAGGATTTGGCGGTATCCATTTTCTAGTTCATCCTGTGTAACAACCTCTCCCTTAAGTCGAATCGAGCCGGCAACAGCAACCTTGGCAGCCTCGGGATCGGCGCTCAGAAGTAGGTCCATATCCGCTCGCAGGTCATCGTAGTATTCAGCATCTAGGATTGCACCATGTTTGAATGCCTCGACAAGCCCGGCAGAACGTTCATCATCCGGAAGCGTTGCTAGCACATTAGGGTCAGCGATTACACATTTGGGTGGGTGGAATGCTCCAACGAGATTTTTTCCAGCTCGAGTGTCCACGCCGACCTTCCCACCTATGGCTGCATCGATCATAGCCAGGTACGTCGTTGGAACCTGGACAAGAGACACACCTCTTAGGAATGTTGCCGCCACGAACCCAGCTAGATCTCCCGTCACCCCTCCACCCACGGCAATGATGCAGGTGTCACGCCCATACCCAGCGTCTAGGAGACCGTCAGTAAGCTTGGACCAATTCTTCCTGATTTTCGAGGCTTCACCGGCTGCGAATGAGTATAGTTGAACTTTCTTTCCGCTTGATCTGCACTGTTCTAAGACCGCTTTAGCGTACAGAGGACCAATTCGGTCATCAGAGATCACAGCATACCGATAAGCTGGTGCGTACTCATCAAGAATAACGGGAAGCTGCTCAAGGAGTCCGGCACCTATGAGTGCCGGGTAACTCTCTCCTGGCGCGCCGATATCAATCTTGATGGTCATATTGGTGGGATCCAGCCCGGCACCTTAGTGCCAACGTAACTGGCAAAGAGCTTCGCTCGCCTGACAATTGAGGTCAAGACTCGTGTGCTCGTAATTTGTTCTTGAGATCCTACCTAGAGGTGAGCTAGCTTGAAGGAGTGGAGAATGCTGGCATCAAGCTTGCAATCTTGTGTTGACGATGTTTCTCTCCGCACCTAGGACCGACAAGTGACAGCTCAAGACAATTCCAAGAAAACACCGAAAGGAGGAGGCCGACTCCTGTCACGGCTTACCCCGCTTTGGAGGCCACGCACCTACCTACTGGCTGGATCATTCCTTGTCGCCGGTGCGGCTGGCGGAGTATGGGGATCCTGGCAGAATCTTTGCACCGGAGATACCTGCCCATCTATCGCACAAATCCAAACATTCGAACACGAACAAACTAGCAAACTCCTTTCCCACGATGGCCGGCAAATTGCTGAGATCGGATATGAGCGGAGAACCCCTGTCTCACTTCACGCACTACCCGAGTACATCCCCCAAGCGGTAACAGCGATCGAGGACAAGCGCTTCTATCAACACTCAGGCTTTGATCCATTCGGCATTGCGCGCGCCGCTTTTGGGGTCTTGACTTTCCGTAATCTTGGCGGCGGTAGCACGATCACCCAGCAGTTGGCGAGAAATCTCTTTGACGAGATCGGTTTTCAACGGCGCTACGTACGTAAATTAAAGGAAGTCCGGGTCGCGATGGACCTTGAGAAATCCTACACGAAGGACCAAATACTCGAGGCCTATCTTAATGAAATCTATATGGGACGCGGCTATGGATTCCAGAACGCCGCACGCAATTATCTCGGAAAAGACATAGCCCAGATTAATGTTGCCGAAGCAGCACTGCTGGCAGCAATTCTTAATAGGCCAGGGGTTTACGACCCATTTCGCTACCCCGACCGAGCGAAGGCGCGTAGAGACTTAGTACTGACACGTATGGTTGCAGAAGGTCATCTGGAGAGGGAAGAAGCTGCACGCTGGAAGCAATTTCCACTACCCGAGAGCCAGCCAACCGGGTCCGTGACTTCCGTGGCCCCCTATTTTGAAGAGTGGGTAAGACAGATCCTCGATTCTCGTTTTGGAGACGAGATTTATCGGAACGGACTTCGCGTGTATACAACGCTCGACGTGGATATACAGCAAGCAGCACAGCTGTCGATGGAGGAAGGTTGGGCGGCAATCGAAGCCGATAGCGTTCACTTCGAACATCCATACTACTCCGACTTTGACACGGTCCAAGCGTTCTCGGGATCAACACCCTACTTGCAAGGTGCTTTCATCGCTCTGGATCCCCTTACTGGACACGTCAAGGCGATGGTAGGTGGGCGAGACTTTGAGCAGTCGAAGTTTGATCGTGCACGACTGGCTAACCGCCAAGCCGGATCTTCTTTTAAGCCCTTCGTTTATACTGCAGCGATAGCCAGTGGAATCCCTGCTTCGCACATCGTGGTTGATGCTCCAGTAGTCTACCCACAGGTCAGCGGTGAGGACTGGCGTCCAGCTAATTTCGGCGGAGAATTCAAAGGCCCGATGACGATGCGAGAAGGGCTTTACACCTCCACCAATATGATCGCTATCAAGGTTGGTTGGGAGGAGGTCGGTATCGAAACAGTTGCTCAAACTGCCCGACATATGGGGATTCAGACTGAGATCGAGCGGTTCCCTTCTACGACGATCGGTGCGGCTGAGGTGATCCCAATACAGGTGGCTGAAGCGTACTCATCCTTCCCCAGCCTCGGAACTAAGGTCCGACCATTCCCCATTCTTCGCGTGGAAAACTCTGAGGGCATGGTACTTTGGGAGCCACAACCGGAACGTACTCAGGTCCTCGACAGCCTCGTGTCTCGAATCATGGTTTCAATGCTTGAGGACGTAGTGATACGCGGCACTGGGTACAATGCTATCCGCGTACGAGGTGATCTTCCGTATCAAGTTTCAGCTGCAGGCAAGACAGGCACTACGAACGATGGCACTGACGTTTGGTTTACGGGTTTCACACCAAATCTTCTCGCGACAGTCTGGTTTGGGATGGACGCACCCATACCAATTTTTTCACTAGGTCCTGGTAAGCGACAAGCCACTGGAGGTGGGCTGGCAGCACCCGTGTGGGCCTCCTTCATGCGGCGAGTGTACATGGGTGGGCAGGGGGATGGGGATAACACCAGTTTTCAGGCACAAGGCCCACTCCTCCCTATCGTGAGCGGCTGGCCCTTACTGCCCGGTCTTAATGCTGTACTTGTCGACCGGCGCACTGGAAAGCTCGCATCCCGCTGGTGTGCTGAAGAGGACCGCTATCTGGAATACTACCTCCCCGGGACTGAACCCACCGAGTTATGCGATCGTTCGAGTCGCCGATTTAGAGGGCTCCGCTAACACTAGGCTCTCCTTGGATTATTTTCTGGATGGTACCCTAATCCCTCGTAGATCGTAGAGTAGCCGCCTACTCTGTAATGGATCTCTCATGTAATCGCGAGTCCATCTAAGGATGTCCACTAGCGACTCCTAATCGCTGGGAGGTACGTTCGGCGAGTCACTCTAGGAGAACTGATGGAACCACCAGTCATGACATCGAGGGAGATTACCGTGCCAGCTTGGACTTTCAGCGCCCTGAGAGACGAGCTTGGGGAAATTTCTGATAAGCACTCAAGCACGACACTGCTTCAAAAGGTCGGGTATCGTTCGGGAATTTCAGCTTCTGCTGTATTCAAAGAAGGCTTAAACAGTGCAGTTCTAGAAACGATGCAATCCACATTCTGGACACATCTCTGCGGCTTCTTCTCATGCAGGGGCTGGGGCACGCTAGTGGTCGATTCGGATCACCCCGGATTAGGTTTTCTGACCAGTAAGGATTGGGCGGAAGCAATGACGGCTGAGGTGGACCGAAATGCAAGTTGCTGCTTCAGCACGGGATTCATATCTGGCCTCCTGTCTGAAATAGTAGGAAGCCCTGTGGCAGTGCTCGAGGCCAAATGTCGGGCACGAGGAGACAGAGCGTGCGAGTTCGCTTTCGGCTCGGAACAGGTGGTCCGCAACCTATACGGACAACTCCTGATAGATGCTGACCCTCCTGCAACTCAAAAGGAAAACACCTCCTGATGAGAGTACTCGGCATCGACTATGGGATGAGGAGAATCGGCCTTGCACTTAGCGATCCCACTGAAACAATTGCTACGCCTCTGGATACCCTAATACGCCGGCGAGGCAAGAGGGCCCCATTATCTAAGATTGAGTCTATTGCAATTGAAAAAGGTGCTGAACACTTAGTAATTGGCCTACCTCTTAACCTGGAGGGGAACGAAACTGAATGGTCTGAAGAGGTGCGTACTTTCGGAATGCAACTGGCTAAACGTATGAATCTTCCGGTTTCCTTCGTCGACGAGCGAATGACGTCCGTGCTCGCCGAGCGGACAATAAGATCGATCGGCCTACCCAAAACCAAGAGGGAAAACAAAGCGAGGATCGATGCAGCGGCAGCACAACTAATCCTTCAGAATTGGCTCGACCTAAGGAAACACACAAAGTGAAAAATCCGCGAGCTAGATTGACCACCAGTAGTATAATGCTCGTGTGTCTTATGTCCTGCGGAGCTGATCCCGACGGTCTATTAAGGGTGACAGTTCCATCCGGTTCAACACTCTCTGAGGTTGCGGACACCTTAGTGAACCGAGGCTTGATAGGAGCGCAAGGCCCGTTCAAGCTTTATGCCCGCATACGTGGGGATGATCGACGCATCAAGTCTGGGCGTTATGAGTTGCATGAAGGAAATCGCTGGAGGGACATCCTTGAAAAGCTGACAAAGGGTGAAGTTATGACAGTCCCGATGACAGTGCCTGAGGGTTTCCGGCTACTCCAAATTGCACCACGAATATCTGAAGTTAGCGAGGTAACGGAAGATTCCGTGCTCTCAGTCATCTACAATCCGGACCTGCCAGGAAGCTTGGGGGTCCCTGGGCCGACTTCCGAAGGATATCTGTTTCCCGACACGTACAGATTCGCTCCCGGTGTATCGGTAGAATCTGTTCTTAAAGCAATGGCGGACCGATACCACTCTACTTGGTCCGAAGCACGTCTGGTCCGACTTAAAGAACTCGATATGACTGAGAACGAGTTGGTAACATTGGCTTCGATCATCCAGGCGGAGGCTCGACATAATAGTGAGATGCCTCGGATTTCTTCCGTCTACCACAACCGACTACGGGAAGGGTGGCTTCTCCAAGCTGACCCCACTGTCCTTTTCGCCCTTGGGGGACCACGAAGCCGCCTGCTTTACGCCGCGATCGATTCGGTAGCTGACCATCCGTATAACACTTACTCCCAACCTGGTCTGCCACCGGGTCCAATCTGCTCACCAGGAGATCTAGCTATTGCTGCAGCACTCAATCCTGCTCAAGAGGACTTCATGTACTTTGTGGCTCGTCCAGACGGAAGGCATGTCTTTACGCGCACCCTCGCGGAGCATAACAGGGCAAAACTAGAAGCGCAGAGGGCACGAGATCGGATAAGTGCTGATGAGCACTCTGAACCTACTCGCTAAGCCCAACTCCACCATTTTGCCGAGAAGAGATCTTACGAGCGCGCTCCGCCTCATAGCGATCACGGACCATCGTCTAGCGAGACCCCGTAAAATCGTTGAAGTCGTTGAAGCTGCATTGCTAGGCGGTGCTAAGGCAATCCAACTCCGAAACAAGGGAGACACTGCCAATGAACTTCTGGAAACAGGGAAACACCTACGCGACCTCACACAAACACATGGGGCACTTCTTTTCGTGAATGACCGCGTAGATATAGCACTCGCAATTGGTGCTGATGGCGTACATCTGGGTCCAAAAGACCCTCCAATCCAGGCGGTACGTAGACTCGTTGCGGATGAGTTCCTTATCGGATTTTCTGCCGACGATCCTGAGTTAGCCCACTCGGCTGTGGCCGAAGGAGCAAATTATATCGGGTGTGGTACTATCTATCGTACATCGACAAAGCCAGATGCTGGTGACGTGATCGGAATGCCAGGACTCAGAAGCGTCATTGACGCTGTTGATGTCCCAGTGATAGCAATCGGTGGGATCACGAACCGTCGGATTCCAGAGGTCTTGGCAGTGGGCGCGACTGGGGTGGCAGTCGCCAGTGCAATCATGAGCGCATCCGACCCAATGCAGGCAACCTACTCGATGCTTACGGCGCTAGAGAACACCTGAAGAGTTATTGCTCAGGCTAAATTACCTAGATTCCACCAACCCTGAGCAAATCTTCAATTTCGACAGCGCCCACGAAGAAGTCCCCGAGAGACCTCCCGGCATCTGGGCTATGCCAATCCGATCCCCCACTGCATAAGAGACCCTTTTCACTGCAGATCGCTTCGAGGCGCATCACATCCTTTGGCCTGTGAGAGGGCCGGTAAACTTCGATGCCCTGCAATCCTGAACTAATCAATTCAGGAAGTAGTACATCAACGATATCCCTCGGAGGGTGGGCCCAAACTGGGATTCCACCAGATGCTAATATTAACTGAACGGCCTCTGTAGCATCCAGGAGATCTGTCGGGACAAAAAACTGAGATTCATCACCGATAAAGCTATTAAATGCATCTGGTACCGACGCAGCATGACCTGCTTTTACAAGTGCCTTAGCTAAGTGCGGACGACCTAATACGCCTCCATCAGGGCCAGCCTCAGCTTTAACATCTTGGTAGGTAACCAAGATCCCTGCTTCAGTAAGCCTGTTAAGCATCTCACGCATGCGAGTTTCACGGTGTTTCGTTGCGCGGACCCTGTGGTTCAGGAGTACCTCAGATACTGGGTCGACAAAATATCCAAGAATATGAATACTCCGACCATGATACATTGAGCTAACCTCAATAGCTGGAATTACTTGGACACGCACCTCGGAACCAACCGCCTCCGCTACAGAGAAGGATGCAGTCGTGTCATGGTCAGCGATTGCAATCACATCTAAACCGCCAGACGCAGCTCCCTGGACTACGGCTTCAGCACTCCAGGCGCCATCGGAGGCAGAGGTATGGATGTGTAGATCAACCTTCACTAGAACTCAGCCTCAGATTATTCCACAACGTCTTCTGCAAATACTATCGCAGCAGCTGGGATCTCCTCGGGGGGCACATCAGCGGCATATTCGGTCAGGACCGTGACAACGTCGCGCTCGACCTTGAGTACCCCTGCCGCCACGTGGAATGAGTCACTACCCCCTCCGGGACGGTCGAGATTGAGCTCACCGGCACCCAGAAGCGTCACCAAAGGAGCGTGCCCGGACAAGATACCAAGCCGCCCATCCCACGCCGGTGCTACAATCGAAGAAGCTTCACCTTCGAATACTACCCTGTCCGGAGAGACGACCCTTACATCCAATGCCACGAGTTATCCCCCTTCCGCCGCGAGACGCTCACCTTCAGCGATCACACTCTCAATACCGCCCTGCATATAGAATGCCTGCTCTGGAAGATCATCAAACTCACCATCTACCATCCTCTCAAATGATTCAATCGTCTCATCCAGCTTCACATATTGTCCCGGGATGTTCGTGAAGGTCTCTGCTACGAAGAACGGCTGTGACAGGAATCGAGCGATACGTCTCGCACGACCCACGATGATCTTGTCTTCTTCAGTCAGTTCGTCCATCCCGAGAATTGCGATGATATCCTGTAGATCCTTGTAGCGCTGCAGAATCGCCTGAACATCCGTGGCCACTTTGTAGTGTCGTTCCCCTACGAACTGTGGGTCCATAATACGCGATGTCGAGTCGAGGGGATCCACTGCCGGATAGATCCCCTGTTCCGAAATCGATCGAGAGAGCACGGTCGTCGCATCTAAGTGAGTAAATGCCGCAGCCGGAGCAGGGTCTGTTAGATCATCAGCGGGTACGTAGATCGCTTGCACAGATGTGATCGAGCCTTGAGCAGTCGATGTGATCCGCTCTTGTAGCTCACCCATCTCTGTTCCAAGAGTCGGCTGATATCCTACTGCTGACGGCATACGGCCAAGCAGTGCAGATACTTCGGATCCAGCCTGGGTGAATCGGAAAATATTATCGATGAACAGAAGAACATCCTGACCCTCTACATCGCGAAAATACTCCGCCATTGTTAGGCCCGAAAGTCCAACGCGAAGCCGAGCTCCAGGCGGCTCATTCATCTGACCATAGACTAGTGCGGTGGAATCCAGCACGCCCGATTCCTTCATTTCAAGCCAGAGGTCATTGCCCTCTCGTGTGCGCTCACCTACACCGCAGAATACGGATCTGCCTCCATGCTCCATTGCAATGTTGTTAATGAGTTCCATGATGATGACAGTCTTCCCGACACCTGCACCTCCGAAAAGACCGGTCTTGCCACCCTTCACATATGGTGCGAGCAGGTCCACTACCTTGATACCTGTCTCAAAGATTTCGGTTTTCGGTTCTAATTGATCGAACCTCGGAGCAGGCCTATGGATCGGCCAACGCTCTAGTTCAGCCCCTTCGCCCCCAACCGGACCCATCTCATCAACCGGCTCTCCGAGAACATTCAAGATACGGCCCAGTGCAGGCTCTCCGACTGGGACACTGATTGAGGAGCCTGTGTCCGTCATCTCCATCCCGCGTGTCACACCATCTGTGGAGGACATCGAAACAGCACGAACCTGACCACGACCAATGTGCTGCTGTACCTCAGCTACGAGAGAGATTTTCTGACCTGCCTCGTTTGCCGCGGACAAATTTAGCGCATTATAGATTTCTGGTAGGTGCTCCGGGTCGAACTCGACATCTAGAACTGGCCCGATGACCTGCACCACCTTCCCAATGTTGTCTGCCATAGTATCCCTATATCTCTGTCTCTGAAAAAGCCTCTATTCCAGGCTAGCAGCACCGCCAACAATCTCGGCGATCTCCTGCGTGATTTGTGCCTGCCGCGCCCGGTTGTACGTTCGCGTCAGGTATTCAAGCATATCACCTGCATTATCCGTTGCACTCTTCATTGCCGTGCGACGAGCTCCCTGCTCTGCCGCCGCATTCTCCACCATAGCCGTATAGACTGTGTTCCGTATGTAGGCTGGGAGAAGTCTCCCTAAGATCATGTCCCCACTCGGTGACAGGATGTATGCGTCCGATGAGGATGTCTCATCTCTTGGCTTTACAGGGAGAAGTTCAAAGGTCCGAGGTGGTGTCGACATCGCCGACCGAAACTCCGAACTGACCAGATACACCGCATCGACATCACCATCCGCAAAGCGGTCCCGGATCGGACCTACTACTGACTCCGCATCTTCAATCGATGGATAGTCACCGATGTCTACCCGCTCAGTGAGCATCTTCTCTCCCCGGAAGCGGAAGTAGGCAATCCCTTTCTTTCCAGCTACATGAAGTTCTGTCTCGATACCCTTACCACTTAGTTCTTCAAGCAGGTTTCTTGCGTGCTTGATAAGGCTCGCATTGAAAGCCCCAGCGAGTCCTCTATTCGCCGTAAGCAGGAGAATAGCTGCGCGCCTCACATGCTCAGGACGACGAAGAATGGGGTACTTCTCAGAAAACTCCAACGAGTAAAGGCCTCCCACAATTTCTTGTAGCGCATTCGCGTACGGGCGAGCCGCATGCACACGATCTGTTGCACGCTTAAGCTTCGATGTCGCTACCAACTCCATCGTGCGTGTGATCTGCCGAGTATTCTCGACGGACTTAATTCGTCGCTTGACCTCACGGGCGCCAGCCATACCTATCTCTGCCCTCTGTCCTTAGGCCGATGCAGCCGCAGCGGCCTGCACCTGGCTCCCCTGCTCAGCTTGAAAAGCTTCATTGTACTCCTCAATAGCTGACACAAGCTTCGCCTCAAGGTCCTCAGTCAATTCACCTACCTCGCTAATTCCATCCAGAACCTCGCGGTGCATGTTTGAGAGGTGTTCGTGGAAACGCCGTTCCCAGACTCGAACATCCTCCACAGCCACCTCATCCAAATAACCGTTGGTCACCGCATAGATGACCGCTACCTGGTTGGCAACGGGCATCGGCTGGTACTGTGGTTGTTTCAATAGCTCGACGGTTCGCGCCCCACGCGCCAATTGCCGCTGTGTGGTGGCATCAAGATCTGATCCGAATTGTGCAAATGCCTCTAACTCCCGGTACTGTGCGAGGTCCAGTCGAAGCCGTCCCGCAACCTTCTTCATAGCTTTGATCTGTGCTGCACCTCCGACTCGAGAGACGGAGATACCCACATCTACAGATGGACGAACACCGGAATAGAAGAGGTCGGGTACCAAGAAAATCTGGCCGTCTGTGATTGAGATCACGTTCGTAGGGATGTAAGCAGACACATCTCCTGACTGCGTTTCAATAATTGGAAGCGCTGTAAGCGAGCCGCCCCCGAGGTCGTCCGAGAGTTTAGATGCTCTTTCTAAGAGCCGTGAGTGTAGGTAGAAGACATCCCCTGGGTATGCTTCACGCCCCGGAGGCCTCCTGAGTATCAAAGAAAGCTGACGGTATGCTTGCGCCTGCTTGGAGAGATCATCATACACAACCAGCGTATGCTTACCTTGCCACATGAAGTGCTCGGCGAGAGCAGTAGCTGAATACGGGGCGATGTACTGCATGGGTGCCGGGTCCGAGGCATTAGAAGTAACAATAATTGTGTACTCCATCGCCCCATGTTCACGAAGGGTTTCCACCACGCTGCGCACTTTGCCCGCTCGCTGTCCGATAGCACAGTAGATGCAGATGACACCCGTGTCCTTCTGGTTAATGATTGTATCGATCGCGATCGCAGTTTTCCCCGTCCCCCTATCCCCGATGATCAATTCGCGTTGCCCTCGACCGATTGGGATCATCGAATCAATCGCCTTCAGCCCGGTTTGTAATGGCTCAGCTATAGGTTGTCGCTTCACGATTCCAGGGGCCACAATGTCGATCTGGCGACTCTCTTCAATCCCGTCGATTGGACCTTTCCCGTCTTGTGGTGCTCCAAGTGGATCAACCACGCGGCCCAGGTATCCGTGCCCCACCTCCAAGCTCAACAACTTTCCTGTCCGGCGAACCTGGTCCCCCTCGTGAAGCTTCGTCCAGTCACCCATGATCACAGCACCGATATTGTCTTCTTCAAGATTCAGGGCTAACGCTGTAATCGCTTCACCCGTTCCAGAGGGAGTGATCTCGAGCATCTCTGAAGCCATCGCGTTGGTAAGGCCATAAATTCGGGCAATCCCATCTTTTAGCTCGAGTACCTCACCGATTTCTTCCGCTTGGAGATCCTCTTCATACCGATCAATTTCCTTGAGGAGGACATCTTTGATTTCGCTTGCGCGAAGCTGTGAATCATTGGCCATCTATATGGGATCCTAGTTTGTAGGGCTCGGCCTCAACCTGCTACTTCTCCGACTTGCCCAGATGGAATGCGAGCAGTAAGGAGTCGGCGACGCAAACCTTCGAGTCGTCTCCGCACCGAACCGTCGTAGATCGTGTCACCTGTGCGGACTATGAGTCCGCCCAATATTTCCGGTTTGACCCGGATATGTGGTATTGCCTGCTTGCCAAGCATCTTTGATAACCGCTCAGAAACTACGTTTGCCGTGGTATCATCTAGCGGTCGAGCCACAGTTACTTCGACGTGTTCTCTACCCAAATGGCCGTCCAAGAGCAGGAGATATTCAGCGGAAATCTCTCTGAGGAGGGTCTGCCTTCGCTTGTCAATCGTGATCAGAACAAAGTTCATCACCTGTTTTGGTACTTTATCACGAAAACCCTTTCGAATGACGTCCTTCTTGGCTTCATCATCGATTCGTGGTGTTTCCACAAAGGTGCGGAACCGTGAGTCATCTTCTAGGAGGCCTGCTACCATTCCGAGAGCGTCACCATATTCCTGAATACTTTCGTTGCGACGTGCGAGTTCGAAGAGGGTCTCCGCGTAGTTTCGCGCAACGGTTTCATCTCTCACGCCTGTGCGGCCCCATCACCCAACTCATTGAGATACCGCTCGACCAACTGTCGGTCGGTCTCTTGATCAAAATTCTCCTGCATTAATTGTGAGGCAGCAGCCAGCGCCAAATCAACTGACTGCCGTCGCAAACTTTCGAGCGCCCCATCCCGTTCCCGTTCTATCTCTGCCAACGCGCGCTCGATAATACCCTGTGCCTCTGTGCGTGCTTTCTCTTCCAGTTCTTTACGAACGCGCTCGCCAGCTACCTTGGCTTCAGCAAGAATCTCACTTGCCTGCCTGCGAGCATCCGCCATTTGCTCACGGTGCTCCTCCAAGAGTTGCGCAGCCTCGACATTGAGTTCTGCGGCCCCATCGATAGCTGCCTGGATTCCTTTCTCTCTGCTATCAACAGCATCCACTATCGGACCCCACGCATACTTTCTGAGGATCAACAGGAGGCTAACAAACACAATTAGTGTCCAGACACTCAGCCCCGTATTGATATCATAGAGCCCACCACCCCCTTCACTCTCATGCTGAGCGAACAGCAAGCTGGGGGCAGCTATCATGAGGGTGACTACGCAACTCAGCACACGACTGTCTCTCATCGATGTCTTCATCATCTTCCAATTTCCTCCCTAACCCTATCGAGTTCTAGCAGATAACCCGAGAGGATGAGCAAGGAGTTCTCCTCCCTTATATAAACTTGAAGATGATCGCAATAACGATACCGAAAAGCGCTGCTCCCTCGACCAGAGAGGCCAGGATGATAGCCGTAGTTGTGATCGTGGCAGCAGCCTCAGGCTGGCGAGCAATTCCCTGCGTCGCACCTAAGCCGATCTGGCCGATGCCAATTCCCGCTCCGATAACAGAGAGCCCAGCACCAATTCCTGCACCCAGAAGGGCCAGGCCGTTTGGATCCATCCCTGATGCAGCTTCTTGGAACATAGTAAACATCTTGTGTTGTCCTTTGGGTAATCGTCTTACGGACGGGTTGAATTCACGAGTTGAGGTGGTCCATCAGTGTGCATGCCGAATAAGTCCAATAAAAACCGCGGAAAGCATTGCAAAAATGTAGGCCTGCAGGAATGCTACAAAAACTTCGAGAGCCATGATCGCTATAACAATCAAAACAGAGCCGCCAGCAACAAGCCATTTGGCAGCGCCGATTCCGGAGAACAAAAATATGAAGCCCAGCATAGACAGTACTAGAGTGTGTCCAGCCATCATATTCGCGAAAAGCCGAATCATAAGCGCAAATGGCTTGGTAAGTTTTCCAAGAAATTCGACTGGTGTGAGAATCACTAGAAGAGCCGCCTGACCAATCGGAGGCAGTCCAGGCGGCGCATAAAAGATGGTCCTCATATATCCCTTGAATCCAAGTGTTCTCATCCCGGAAATCTCTACAACAACGAATGTCATGAGAGCGAGCGCCCCCGTTACCATGAAATTACCTGTCGCTGTTGAACCGAACGGCATCAGACCCAGCAAGTTCATAAAGAGAATGAAGAAGAAAAGAGTCAGGATATATCCGGTATAAGCATCTGCACCGTGTCCGATATTGCGACGCACTACTTCATCACGGAAGTAAATGATCAGGGCTTCCATCGCGTTGGCCAGTCCGCTGGGTGCACGGTCAGTATACTTGTCACGCATCGCGCGCCCAATTGGGATAAACACCAGAAGACAAAGAAGGGCGGCCAAAAACATGAACACGACGTGTTTCGTTGGGGACAAATCAATTGTGAGCCCACCAATATGTACCGGCTCAAAGTGCGGAAGCGGAATCACAAAACCTCGCCCCAAGATCTCAAACTCGAGCTCACTGCCATCCAAGAGATGGTGCAGAAGCATCCCCTGAAGGTCTGGAGATCCTTCACTGGAATGAGCCTGAGCGGACTCCTGCAATGCCGAGAGGAAGGAAAGAAATTTCATCTATAAAGTCTCTGCATGCTCGGACTTTAAATAAATCGGTTCGATCAAGAGAAGTCCAAAGAAGAATCCAGCAAGTGCCAGCAGCATCGGAACCAACCCTTCTGAATCGAGGCGAACGGCAACAAAGGCTGCGAGCCCGATGACAACCATCCTAAGCAGGGTACCGCCCATCCATACGGCTAGGAACCGATTCCAGTTGGAACGAAAGTTGAGCATGGCGGCAAAAGCTACGATTTGGATCGGGAGCGCGATGAGAGCGGCAATCACAAGCCCCCTGCGACCAGCAGAATCAAGGAACGGCATAAACATTAGCGTGATTAGCGTTACGCCCACGAGACCCGTGAACGCATATTTGGTCACGTTACTCACCGGACTCCGTTCTCTCTGTTCCTAGGTTCAATCACGACGTGGTAGTAAAGGCTGTAGCCACCTGCACCGGCTCCGATTAAAGCGCCCAGAATCATGACGAACGGTGACGTACCCACCTTAGAGTCCACCCACGCACCAAAGAGCATGAACAACAAAACTGACAGCGTCCATTTTAGGCCGTGCCCAAGGTGTTGACCCGAAGCTCGCAAGAGCTCGTGGGAACCTTCCCCCTGTTCTTCTTCTCGCACGGTCCTGCGCCCTCATGGGTAGCGGGAGCAACCTCAAAATAGGATATATTACCTATCAAGAGCCGGCATAATTTACCGCTTGTGAAAAAAAGAGCAAGCCGGTTCTCTCGGTAATCATATGTATAGTTCACTCTGCTTGACGCCTAGAAAAACACTGGTCTATCTTCGGCGCGGTTTCACAAGCTCACAGGATTGTACGATCGTTACATATGGGATAGGATCTGCTATCCATCGGCTTGGTATCAGGGAGAAAGATGTCCACAACTGAACAAAGCGCGATTGTCCAACGCGATGACCTCGAGTTACTAGAACGGGTTGTTGAGGTCTCAGACGCCATGAGACGGGAGGTTGCCAAGCAGATCGTCGGCCAAGATGAAGTAATTGACGAATTGCTCACAGCGCTGTTGGCTAATGGGCACGCTCTATTGGTTGGCGTCCCCGGGTTGGCAAAGACACTCTTGGTTCAAACAGTCGCTCAGTCACTTGACCTGGATTTCAGCCGAATACAATTCACTCCAGACCTAATGCCGACTGACATCACCGGTACCGAAGTGATCGAAGAGGACCGGACTACAGGTCGTCGGGTCTTTAGGTTTGTAAAAGGCCCGATATTTGCAAATGTGGTTCTGGCAGATGAGATCAATCGCACTCCACCCAAAACCCAGGCAGCTCTGTTAGAGGCTATGCAGGAAGCATCCGTCAGCATTCGCGGCACAACCCACCAGCTTACCCCGCCCTTCGTCGTACTCGCAACACAAAATCCAATTGAGCAAGAGGGAACGTATCCGCTCCCGGAGGCCCAGCTAGATCGGTTTATGCTTGAGCTTCCGATCTACTACCCCTCTCGAGATGAAGAGGAAGAAATCGCCACGAGAACTACAGGTGAAGAGGAAGCGGAAGTCAATCCGATTGTTACAGCCTCGGATCTCATTGAATTGCAGCAACTTGTTCGACGAGTGCCCGCCCCACCTTCCCTAGTTTCGTTCGCGGTTAAGCTAGCACGCTCGACCCGCCCCGGACCCGAAGCATCAGATGTAAGTCAAAAATACGTCTCTTGGGGTGCTGGGCCGCGTGCTTCACAGTTCCTCGTGCTTGGTGCTAAAGCACGTGCAGCATCTCGTGGATCACCTATGCCTTCTTTGGACGATATCCGAGCGGTAGCCCCAGCTGTGCTGGCCCACCGTTTGGTCCTGAATTTCCAAGCAGAAGCGGACGGACGTACAACCCGTGGAGTGATTCATGAACTTCTCGAGGAGAGTCGGGATTGGAGTTAGATCGAAGTAACGGAGGTGGCGACCACCCTCCGAGTACCAAACGAAGACCCGATTGGGACAGCGTCCGATGACGGGTGCTATACTCATATTACTCGGGCTTTGCCTGCTTCTGTCCGCTACACTCACCGCAGCACAAACTGCAGCGTTCCAAGTTAGTGAATCCAGGATGCGCACACTTAAGAGTGAGGGATTCAAGGGCGCAGAGGCACTGACACAGGTAAGAAGAAGAGCAGGCAATGTCGGATCGAGTGTCCGCCTGATTACGGATACACTGAATCTTGGGACAATGGGAATCGGTGTTGCTACCGGTGTACTGACCTTGCAACGTGGACCATCGGCACTCGACGTAATGGTCGGTGTGGTGATTATAATCGTGTTCGCGGATGCATTACCTCGCTCGATTGCTGCCCGCCATCCCGTAAGACTCGCTCTAGCTTCGGCATCAGGACTGCTCAATCTGACTCAATGGACACGATGGATATCGGTACCAGTTTCCAGGCTTGAGGATGCACTCGTCAAGAACCGAGAAGACGAATTAAGCATGGAGGAGCGAGAACTCAGGGAAATTCAGGAAATTGGTCAAGAAGAAGGTGTTCTCGAAGAGTCAGAAAATCTTCTGGTAGAGCGTGCGTTTCGGCTGGACGAGTTAACGGCCTGGGATGCGATGGTCCCCCGAGTCGATATCTTTGCCTGGCAAGAGGATCTAACCCTTTCTGAGATTATTGACGGGCTTCCGGATGTCCCGTACAGCCGAGTCCCTGTATACAAGGATTCAGTCGATGACGTGACAGGTATTCTTTATGTCCGTGAAGCCTATGAACGTATTAGTCAGGGAATGCATGACCTCAAGCTCCACCAAATTTCAAGGACTCCTTTCTTCGTCCCTGGATCTCTATCCCTTGCCCAGCTAATGCAAGATTTTCAAGCTAAGCGCATCCATATGGGTATCGTTGCAGACGAATTTGGAGGAACAGACGGTCTCGTAACTTTAGAGGACGTACTTGAGGAGCTTGTCGGGGAAATTCGTGATGAAACCGATGTGGAGGAAGAGGAAATTCACCGAGTCTCTAGGAACCAGATTGAATGCGATGCCGGCGTTGATGTCAGAGACATCAATCAAGCACTTGGAGTTACTCTCCCGAAGCTGGAGCATCGGTCACTGAACGGCCTGATCCTTGAAGAGTTAGGACATGTGCCTTCCGTGGGTGAAAAACTGCTATGTGATGATGTTCGGATTGAAATCATGCAAGCAACGGAAACTCAGGTTATTAGAGCGCAAGTAACACGGCTAACCGATCTCCAGACATCCAATAACAACTAATGGCCATCGTCATCCCCTTCAGGGGAAAGAAGCCAAGAATCCACTCTAGCGCATTTCTCGCACCCACAGCCGTGCTTATTGGAGATGTAACAGTGGGTGCTGACGCAAGCGTATGGTTTGGAGCAGTGCTAAGAGGTGACAATCCGGATCATGGAATTGTCATAGGACCACGCACCAGTGTGCAGGACAACTGCGTCGTGCACGTGGGAACGTGGGGACCAACAGTGATTGGAGAAGATGTAACAGTAGGTCACGGAGCTAAGTTCGAGAGTTGCACAATCGGAGACCGAACCCTGGTAGGTATGAACGCGGTTATCCTGCAGAATGCAGTAGTCGGTTGTGAATGCCTCTTGGCGGCAAATACGGTCATCCTAGAGGGTTCTAAGATCCCGGACCGAAGCTTGGTAGCTGGTGTCCCCGGACAAGTAAAGAAAACGCTAGAGGGGAATGCCGCTTCCTGGATCGAAGGGGGTGGAGAACACTACGTCACCCTCTCACGAGAATACCGTGATGCCGGTATCGGGATACCAGAGTAAGATTGACTCTGCGCGATAAACCAGATCGCAGCAGAAATGATCCGGAAGATGGGGTCCGTGAGATGGCTCAGCCGAGTTCGTCTAAGGACGAAGGATCTTTGAAGACCCAGACAACCCTGTGTGACTCGTGCGGTGCACAAATGATTGAACGGCACTGTAAGCTGATTTGTCTCAATTGCGGCTATCAGCGGGATTGCTCAGACCCTTAATCACGACTGTTCTCTAGGCTACAAGACCCATGATGTGGGTAAGGTACCAGTCCATCATTGCATCACCCCAGAGATATGTGATAGCGCCGGCAACAGCGAGGAATACCCCGAATGGGATAAGCCGTCTATACAGTGTAGCTATTGGACCATAGACGACTAGGCCGCCCAAAGACCCTAGGAAAGCGGTCTCAGCTACCCCCGAGATACCGACAAACGAGCCCACCATCATCATCATCTTGATATCCCCACCTCCCATCGCCTTATCCAAACCGGCCTCTTCTAGTCGTCCCGGAGAGATTTTCTCTATGATGCGAGTACCGGCTGCAGCGATGAACCAGAGGAAGGTGTAGCCGACCAGTGCTCCTCCTACTGCACTAACCCAACCTATGCCGCCCGGCAAAAACGACATCGCGAGACCAAGTATCGTTCCTCCCAGTGAAAACTCATCCGGGATGATGTAAAAGCGAGCATCAGAGATCAACATCCCTAGGAGCAGACAGAGAAATACGCTCCCCCTTAGTGCCTCCCCACTGAGACCATGGATCATGAATATCCCCGCACATAACAGTCCGGATGTCAGCTCAACAACTGGATATTGGAGGGGAATTAGCATTGAGCAGTAGCGGCACTTCCCAGATAAGATCAACCAGCTCAGAACAGGTATGTTGTCATACCATCTGATGGCACTGGAGCATTCTGAACACCGGGAACCCGGAGATATGATCGGCAGATCTATAGGCCACCTAGTTGAGCACATATTCAAAAACCACCCGACAGCGAGACCAGAAAGGCCGGCTACACCTGGGACCAGCCAAGCTTGGTCCACTAGTCCTCCGTCTTCGTTAATTCGTAGAGAAGGATCGCACCTGCAACTGCAACATTGAGGGAATCGACTTGCCCTGAGATCGGTACCCTCACCATATGTTCGGCGGCATCCAACACGGCCTGGCGAGGACCCGCCCCTTCATTAGCCAAAACCAATGCAAACCCCCTATCGTCGGGTTTTGCCTTAAGACTTGGCGCTCCTGGATCCGCTACCCAAATCGGTACTCCTGCTTTGGTTATCTCACGAATAGCCTCCTCAGCCGCAGCATGAGCAACCGACAACCGAAAAACCATACCTGCTGATGCACGCACAGTCTTTGGGGCCCATGTGTCCGCAGTCCCGTCCAATGTGATGACCGCGTCAACAGGGAATGCTGCAGCTGCCCGGATGAGTGTCCCCACATTCCCGGGGTCTTGAATGCCATCAAGCACCAGGTAGCAGCCACCAACTCGGAGGATATCCTGAAGCTCCATTTGCTGTTCTTTACAGACTATTAGGATACCCTGGGGATGCTTCGTATCCGCCAGCGCTGCTAATTCTTTCTCACTAACACTCGTAATATCTAGATTCTCCTTTCTGATATGCTCAGCTAATTCAAGTCCCGCGGTTGTAGATTCAATCCTTTCTGATACCACCACAAATCGGACTTCTGCCCCGGCATCGATAGCTTCCTTCACAGCCCGCACACCCTCAACAAGGACGAGCTCTTCCTTTTTTCTCGACTTCCCATTCCGTAACCGACCTAGGAGTCGACGCTTCTGCTGGCTCAGATCCACTAAGCCCACCACTTTTTGTGAGCTTGGACTTCAACTGAACACCCATTTAGCTGATGACGCACTTATCTCCTCCAATCGCACTCACGATCGCCGGAAGTGACAGCGGTGGTGGTGCCGGTATTCAAGCGGATCTCAAAACGTTTTCCGCTTTTGAGGTATACGGTACGAGCGCTGTCACTGCTGTGACAGCCCAAAACACTGTTGGCGTTAGGTCCATTCACGCCGTACCCATAGCAATAGTACGAGCCCAAATAGATGCTGTCGTGACTGACCTCCGTCCTAATGCTTTGAAGACCGGAATGCTCACTAATGAGGGACTCGTACGCGAAGTTGCCACAGCGATACGTGAACATAGGCTTAACCGATATGTCATGGATCCGGTGATGGTCGCTACGAGTGGAGACAGACTCTTGGATGCCGGCGCGGAGAAATCACTGCTGAACGAACTCCTTCCTCTTACAACTCTAATTACTCCAAACCTGCATGAGGCTGCTGTCTTGGTAGGTCGGCCCCTTAAGTCACTTAAGGATCTTCAAGCCGCAAGTCGAAATTTAGTGGAGCGGGGGGCGGGGGCTGCACTTATTAAAGGAGGGCACCTTGAAGGGGATGCCATAGATGTTCTTTGGGATGGATCAGAAGAGCGTATCTGGCGACGGCCGAAGATTAACACGACACGAACTCATGGGACCGGCTGCGTGCTCTCTGCTGCAATCACTGCAGGACTCGCTCACGGTGAAGACCTCGGCGACGCAGTTAACAGAGCGATCCAATTTGTTATCCGAGCAATTAGAACCGCGCCCCAGCTCGGTAGGGGTACGGCTCCGGTGAATCATTCCGTGGATGCCCCTTGAAGTCGAGCACTAATGCGAGAAACAAGCTGATCGAGGATCTGATCAGAGGATCATCCCCGCGACCGTAGCTGTCATAAACGCGGCGATCGATCCAGCAATCATCGCGCGTAAACCCAATCGGGCTAGATCCTGCCTCCGTGAAGGAGCAATACCACCGATCCCTCCTAGTTGCACTCCAATTGACATGAAATTCGCGAAGCCCGATAACGCGTAAATGGTGATAATGATCGACCGCGGTTCAAGATCATTTTCACCACCCAGTGTCTCCGCTAATTGCAGGTATGCGTAGAACTCATTCAAAACCGTTTTTGCACCAATCAAAGATCCGACCATAGGAGCGTCAGCCCAGCTCACACCCATGAGCCACGCGAGTGGAGATAGAAGCCATCCTAGGATCAGTTCGAAGGTGAGTCCGTCGATACCTGCTAGACTACCTAACCCACCAAGCAGGCCGTTCATCATGTACACTAGAGCGACAAAAGCGAGCAGCATTGCTCCAACATTCAGCGCCAGGAAAAGTCCCTCTGACGCTCCTCGTGCTGCGGCATCAATCACGTTCACGTCCGGAGATTCGATGCTAACTTCAAGATTCCCAGATGTCTCCGGCTTACCATCCTCAGGATACATCAACTTGGCAACAACTAGTGCGGCTGGTGCAGACATGACTGAGGCAGCGATAAGATGTCCGGCAATATCCGGAAAGTACGCCATAAGAAGGCCCACATACGCAGCAAGTACACCTCCTGCTACTGTGGCAAATCCCCCAGTCATGACCACCATAAGCTCCGACATCGTCATCTTCTCGACGAATGGTTTGATAAGGAGGGGCGCCTCAGTCTGGCCTATGAAGATGTTCCCCGCTACGCACATAGTTTCGGCACCAGAGGTCCCCATAGTACGCTGCATCACGAACGCTATACCCCTCACGGCTAGCTGCATGATGCCAAGGTGATAGAGGACCGTCATCAGAGATGAGAAAAAGATGATAGTGGGCAAAACATTGAATGCGAAAAACGCCCCTGTGTTCGCTACCTGACCGGGCATCTCCGAGAACTCACCCTGCCCCACAGTCCCAACTCCCACCGGCACATTTTCGTACACTAAGTTCCCAAAAATGAAGCTGGCACCGTCAACGGTGAAGCTAAGAAGCTCAACCATTACACTATTAATCACATCGAAAAAAGCAGCTCCGATGTCCGTTCTTAAGATGAAGAACGCAAATAGGATCTGGAGAGAAATACCCCATATCACGATTCGCCAAACCACATTCTTTCGGTCAACACTCAGCCCCCAGGCAATAGCTACAAGGAAGGCAAGGCCCAGGATTGACCGTAGGCGTTCTACTAGAGGTAAGTCGAGGGATCCCTCCGGAACAGAAATCTGGTTCACGGCCTGGGAACCTGTCTGCATCACCGAAGAAGCATAGGGAGCAATCTCAGCTCCGATACTTTGCCATGCACCCGTCAAAATCAGAGTCACTGCTGTTACCCAGAGGACGGCAACGGCTGGCCCTGGTGCCTTCATTCGGGTGATCATCTCCTCGGATAAGCGTAAACCAGACCCAATATCATTGGAACAACACCGAACCAACAACAACCAACGCAGAGAGATCATGGTTTGCCGTCACACGATCTCGTTGGGCAGCTCCTTTCCAGTTCTAATCATCCCAGACGACAACAAGGGTGCCATTATGGCAGTTGTCCGCTATAAACCCAGCCAAACCGGCGTGTAATTGCAGTAGTTTTACGGCATAGCTATTGCACTAGCAGACATGAGATAGAACAACGCCTACCAGCGGATATTGAGGAGAATATGAGCAAAGTTATTGGGATTGATCTAGGTACAACCAACTCTGTTGTCGCAGTAATGGAGGGTGGTGAACCGGTGGTGATCCCGAACTCAGAAGGTGGGCGGACAACCCCATCGGTGGTCGCATTCACGAAAGAAGGTGAGCGTTTGGTAGGTCAGGTAGCACGCCGCCAGGCAATCACAAATCCTGAAAACACGATCTTTTCGATTAAGCGATTCATGGGCCGAAAGCACGTTGAGGTCTCCGAGGAAGAGAAGCTCGTTCCTTACAAGGTCGGTCCTGACGCCAGCGGCAGGGTACAAGTCACGCTTCCGAACGCAGAAAACAAGGCCTTCAGTCCACCTGAAATCAGTGTCATGATCCTTCAGAAAATGCGACAGACCGCTGAGGACTACCTGGGAACTAAGGTGAGCCAAGCCGTCGTGACAGTCCCTGCATATTTCAATGATGATCAAAGACAATCCACGAAAGACGCCGGAAAAATCGCCGGTCTGGAAGTGCTCCGAATTGTCAACGAGCCTACGGCTGCCGCCTTAGCGTACGGCTTAGAGAAGCAAGCTGAAGAGAAAATTGCCGTTTTTGACCTGGGTGGGGGTACTTATGATATCTCGATTCTAGAGTTGGGTGACGGAGTATTCGAGGTCAAGTCGACAAATGGTGATACACACCTAGGGGGTGATGATTACGACCAGAGAATCATCACCTGGCTCGTGGATGAGTTCAAGCGTGACCAAGGGATTGACTTGTCTCAAGATCCAATGGCTCTTCAGCGACTGAAGGAAGCTGGAGAAAAAGCGAAAATGGAACTCTCGACGACTATGTCGTCAGACATAAATCTTCCATTTATCACAGCCACCCAAGACGGTCCTAAGCACCTAAACTACACGCTCTCAAGGGCTAGATTTGAGCAGCTCGTTGAGGATCTTAACCAGCGCACGATTGAGCCGATGAAGAAGGCACTAGCGGATGCTGGTCTGACAACAAACGACATCGATGAAGTGATTCTCGTCGGAGGATCAACCCGTATCCCGAAGGTCCAAGAAATTGTTAAGGACTTCTTCGGGAAGGAACCTCACCGGGGTGTGAACCCGGACGAAGTCGTAGCAGTGGGTGCTGCGATACAGGGTGGTATACTTGCTGGGGAGGTCACAGACGTCCTCCTGCTCGATGTGACACCGCTGTCTCTAGGTATTGAGACGCTCGGAGGGGTCCGGACCACCCTCATTGAGCGAAACACCACTATTCCAACCAAGAAAGCGGAAGTCTTCTCCACTGCGGAGGATAATCAGACAACAGTCGAGATCCACGTGCTCCAAGGTGAACGGAACATGGCCATCGACAATAAAACGATCGGCAAGTTCCAACTCACCGGTATTCCACCAGCACCAAGAGGGATGCCTCAAGTGGAAGTCACCTTTGACATTGATGCGAATGGGATCCTGAACGTATCCGCTAAGGATCGTGCTACTGGTAAAGAACAGGAAATACGGATTGAAGCGTCGAGCGGGTTATCCGATGCTGAAATTGATCGGATGGTGCAGGATGCCGAGGCACACGCTTCCGAAGATGAAGAGAATCGAGAGAAGGTGGAGGCTCGTAATCAGCTCGACTCCCTAGTCTACCAGGTCGAAAAAGATACGGATGAGTGGGGCGACAAGGTTGATGAGGCGACGAAGAATCGTCTTGAATCAGCACTTGAACAGGCCAAGGAAGCTCTCAAGGGAGATAATACCGACACACTTAGCACTGCGCGGGATGAACTGATGCAGGCATTCAGCACAGCTGGACAAGAAATGTATCAAGCTCAAGCTTCCGAAACTGGGGGTGAAGAAGAAAATCCAGAGGAAGGAAGCACAGGCGAAACCCAGACTGGTACCGATGAAGATGTGATCGAAGCTGATTATGAAATTGTGGAGGAAGAGGACTAAGCCACAATTACCTTACATGGAAGCCATAAGGCCTCAGAGGTAGAGAGCTAGCGGAACCAGAGAGTTCGACATTTCCTAAGGAGTATGGAAATTGGATCTACCTAAGGTCTTTGTGTGTAGTTATGCCATCCGGTTTCCTCAGGCGGGCCTTTGTAACACTGAGAATTGATTTGGGAAGGAGCTAAGATGTACGACCCCCTTCGTGCGAAAGTTAAGGTGGTGTTTTATAGCGCTATCGCCTTCTTGTTCGGACTCGCGATTACCAGCGGGCTCGGATGGACGAGTAAGTCATATGCGATGCCCCTCATTGAAGAGACAGCGCAAGTATCCCCGGAAGCAGTTCAGCCGGCACTAGATCTCAGCCAAGCATTCATAAATCTTGCGGATGCGGTTACACCAGCAGTGGTGCGGATAGAAGCTCGTAGGCCTGTGACAGCTGTTAACCAGGAAGTTCCTGATGCATTCCGCCGCTTCTTTGATGCGCCAGAAGGGCAAAACCAACCTCCATCGCAGGGACAAATCGCCGGAGGCAGCGGATTTGTGGTCTCTGCAGACGGATATATTCTTACCAACAACCATGTCGTCGAAGGAGCAGACGAGGTTAAGGTCTACTTTCCTGATCGACGTTATTTCGATGCAGAAATTATCGGAACTGACCCTTTCACTGACGTAGCTCTCATAAAGGTCAATGCCGGAGAGCCTCTTCCAGCACTTGCTTTTGGTAATTCTGACAACGTAAGGGTCGGAGAGTGGATCCTCGCAATTGGTAACCCTGGATTCGGTAATTCTACGTCTCTTGATTTCACTGTCACGGCTGGGATCATCAGCGCACGTGGTCGGCCACTGCAGCTCCTTCAGAACGAACTGCGCTCCGACCCAAGATTCGGTGATCAAGCTTCCCGCTGGGCGATTGAAGATTTCCTTCAAACCGACGCGGTTATCAACCCAGGAAATTCGGGTGGACCGATGGTCAGCCTCAACGGTCAAGCAGTGGGCATTAATTCCGCAATCGCCTCTACGACTGGAGCCTACCAGGGATACGGATTCGCTATCCCGATCAATCTTGCTCGCCGTGTGATGGAAGATCTAGTTGAGTATGGTTATGTGAAGCGACCAAGAATCGGCGTGGAAATTATCACAGCCACAGCAGAAGACGCTGAGGTATACGGACTACCTTCCGTCTCCGGAATCCTAGTTCAAGCAGTAGGCCCGGAAGGACCAGCCAGCGGAAACCTTGAGCCCGAGGATGTAATCGTAGCCCTGGATGGTAAATCAGTCGGTTACGTCGCGGAGTTGCAGGCACAAATTGCTCAGCGCCGACCTGGTGACCGAGTCAGCCTCACCGTTTATCGGGATGGCGGTCCTATAGATGTGTCCATTCAACTTGATGAAGCTCCCATCAATAGTTCACCCGCCAGCGTTCCAGAACGGACCATCCACTCCGAAGAACGCTTGGGTATCAATGTGGAAGAACTCGATCAAGAACTCGCAGCTGAATTAAGGTTCCCTGAAGCTGGGGGTGTCGTGCTAACTCAGGTTACACGAGGAAGCCCAGCTCAGCGGAGAGGGGTGGGGCAATATGTGGGGAACAAGTTGATTCGGGTGAACGCTACAGACATCGCTACGCCCGAAGATGTGCGTGATGCACTCGATCTGGTCGGAGGAGGTGAAATCGTCTCACTCCATTTTGAGAACCAGGATGGAACGGGACGTGTGGCCAATGTTCGCATGCCTAGTTGAAGAGTTACCGTAACGAGATAAATGCGGGCGCTAGAGGCGCCCGCACTCCTTGCTTTTTGTAAGCTCCTTTTCGAAATGATAGAAACCCCTCTGTTGAACGATTCTTAGCACCGGTTTTATCTTCTCTTTCGCCTGCGAAAGTGGCGGAATTGGCAGACGCGCGGGATTTAGGATCCCGTGGCCTTAGGCCGTGGGGGTTCGAGTCCCCCCTTTCGCACTCTGTCACCTAATGAATTTACCGTAAAGACCTATGAGCGTAGACGCTTCCAGCCTTGAGATCTCCGTGGAGGAGAAAGAAAACTGGCGCCGTAGCATGGAGGTTACAGTTCCGGCAGATGTTGTGCGCAAAGAGGAAGTACGTGCTGCTGAAAAACTTGCTTCCCGCGCACGACTTAAGGGCTTTAGAAAGGGCCGAGTTCCGAGACAAGTGATCGAGTCCAGATTTGGAGGCTCCTTACGACAGGAAACTTTGGACAACTTAGTGGGTGAAGCATACAAGAAGGCACTGGCCTTAAAGGAGCTCCGTCCAATAAGTGAAGGCGAGATCCAGAACATCAATTATAAGCCAGAGGAGGACCTGGTATTTTCGATCGTTTTTGACGTTCACCCGGAAATAGAGATCAGCCGTCTCGGGGGATTTGCTGTCGAGCGACCAGTTACTGAGGTCACTAACGAGCACGTAGATAAAGTGCTAGACCGGATTAGGGAGCAGAACGGCGCATGGAGACCTGTAGAAGCAGGCTCTCCGGAAGACGGCAATCTCGTCTCCGTCAACATCAGAAGATTGGATGGTGATCAATCAGATGAAGGCCGAGAATACGAGTTCATCTTAGGCCAGGGAGACGCACTTCCTGACATTGAAGTAGCAATCAAAGGTCTTGAATTAAATAAGAAAGGAGAGTTTGACATCTCCTTTCCCGATGATTTTCCCGACGAAGACCGCCGAGGAGACCTAGAGCGTATCGAGCTTACGTTCTTGGGCCGCAAAGAATTAGAACTGCCTGAATTAGGGGATGACCTTGCCAAACAGGCTGGTGAATTCGAAACGCTGGATGATCTGAAGGTAGGTGTACGCGATGACCTACAGAAAGAAGCTGGCAAACAGGCTGACTCGGTAGTGAGGGGTCGTCTACTCGATCTTTTGGTCGAGGCCAATCCCTTTGATGTTCCAGTATCAATGGTTGACCGCTATATAGACGGAGTTATTGGCGAAGAGTCGAAGAACCTAGAGCCTGACAAACTCAAGGATGTACAAGATTCGATTCGGCCAGAAGCTGAGAAAGCTGTGAAGCGTATTCTTATCTTAGAAAAGATCGCTGAAACTCAGTCGTTAACGGCAACCGACGAAGAAGTCGATGCTCGAATCACAGAAATCGCAGAAGCTAATGATAGCACAACAGAAAACATTTATGCGAACCTTCAAAAGTCAGGTCAGCTCGAAATGCTCAAACGAGAGCTCACCGAGAAAAAGATTTTTTCATTCATAGAGAAACAGTCAGAAATCACCGACGGTACAGCAACCTAGCGACACTGTCAGAGAGAGAAACCATGTCTATATACCCTCCCTATGTGATTGAGCGGACCAGCCGAGGCGAACGCAGTTACGACATCTTTAGTCGTCTACTCATGGACCGAATTATTTTCCTGGGTACCGGCATTGATGACAATGTGGCCAATATCATCGTGGCCCAACTGCTTTTTCTGGATGCTGAGGACCCGGAACGTGACATCTTCATGTACATCAACTCTCCAGGAGGGGGTGTTTACTCAGGGATGGCGATCTATGACACAATGCAGCACCTGCGCGCGCCCGTTTCGACGTTCTGCGTAGGAATGGCCGCTTCCATGGGGGCAGTCCTTTTGGCAGCTGGTGCCAAGGGAAAACGCAGTGCACTGCCAAACTCCCGTATCATGATTCATCAACCTTCAGGAGGATCCCAGGGCACAGCCTCAGACATAGAAATCGCAGCAAAAGAAATTTTGCATATTCGCGAGAGGTTGAATCTTTTGATTGCAAAACATACTGGACAACCGGTGGAAACGATCCAGGAAGATGCAGACCGGGATCGCTTCATGAGCCCCAAGGAAGCAGTTGAGTATGGGCTCATTGACCAGGTCTTAGAAGGTCCAGTTCAAACAACAACTGTTAAATCCTCGGACTCAGAAAGTAGCAAATGAAGATTCTGCAAGATCGGATTCTGAAAGGTGCGTAGCCAATGACAAGTGACAAGGACCTTCGCTGCAGTTTCTGCGCTAAAGACAAAGAAACCGTTAAGAAATTTATCAGTGGGCCAAACGTCTATATCTGTAACGAGTGTATTTCACTTTGTAACGAAATACTGGCTGAAGAGGACGAGCTCGCAACTAACGAACAAGCAGTTCCTAGCCCAATTCCCGAAGAAATTAAATCTAGGTTGGACCAATACGTTATAGGTCAGGGAGCTGCTAAGAAATCTCTAGCAGTCTCGGTCTACAATCATTACAAGCGAGTGAACCATCATGGTGTACTCGATGACGTTGAGATCGAGAAAGCAAATATCCTGCTTATTGGACCAACAGGAGTAGGAAAAACGTTACTTGCGCAGACACTTGCCCGAATGCTCCATGTCCCGTTCACGATCGCAGATGCAACGACACTGACTGAAGCAGGTTATGTCGGTGAGGATGTGGAAAATATCCTCGTGCGACTCCTCCAAGCAGCCGACTTTAATATTCCAGAGTGTGAGCGGGGCATCGTCTACATTGATGAGATGGACAAGATCGCCCGCAAATCCGAGAACCCATCAATTACCCGAGATGTCTCTGGGGAGGGTGTCCAACAAGCACTTCTAAAGATACTCGAGGGCACTATAGCATCAGTGCCTCCACAGGGAGGACGGAAGCATCCGCAACAGGAATATATTCAGGTGAATACCCGGAACATCCTCTTTATCTGTGGAGGTGCATTCGACGGGCTTGAGAAGATCGTTGAAGCGCGTCTCGGGAAGAAGCAGATCGGCTTCACAGGTGAAGAGCTTGAAAAGACAGATGATGACATCATGAGTTACGTCGAGCCAGAGGATCTGCAGCGATACGGGTTGATCCCAGAATTGGTTGGACGGCTCCCAGTAGCTGTACACTTGGAAGAGCTTGATGAACGATCTCTCGAACGCATCCTCGAAGAACCCAAGAACGCGCTGGTAAAGCAATACCAAAAGATGTTCGAACTCGAAGGCGTTGGTCTTACTTTTGACCGAAAGGCGATCAAGGCCATTTCACGCAAGGCGTTAGAGCGAGGCACAGGGGCCAGAGGCCTCCGCTCAATCATTGAAGGTATTATGCGGGACTTGATGTTTGAGATCCCATCACGGACAGATATTAGCGAAGTAGTCATTACCTCGGAATGTGTTGAACAGGGCACAGCTCCGCTTCTATTACTAAACGCTGAGGAACAAAAACTAGAAGCGTAGTGCCAGGAAGAACTGCAAATCCATCTCAAGAGCCATTTGGCAGCTGGAGCTTGAGAAAAAGATGTCGCCTAGAAGACGATTATCTGATGCCGAAACATCCGCTCAGTGCGTCTCTGTTGTGAGCGCGACCGAATGTGTACGATAGGCCCCAAGCAAACCCTCTCGCGCACTCGAGCGAAAGAATGGCAAAGCTCATCCGGACTGAAGATCAAATTGAGGTACCTGACCGTCTACCGGTAATCGCGCTTCGAGACCTCGTCTTCTTCCCTTATTCCGTCCTACCTCTACTCATAGGACGCAGTCGCTCTGTCACAGCCCTTGAGGAAGCAAAGTTAGACAAGGATCTAGTCCTCCTCGTTACCCAACGGGACTCGGCAATCGATGATCCCGAAAGTGGAGATCTATTTCGCATAGGAACAATCGCTCGAATCATCCAGGTCACACCTCTACCAGATGGAACTTCGCGGGTAATGCTAGAAGGACTCGGACGTGCTCGGATCCGGAGGCTCACAACCAAGACTAAAGCTCTACGAGCCACTGTCGAACTATTGACCGCTCGCGAAGCAGAGTCAGATGGTGAAGCGCCAGCGAACGCTCTATCACTCACTCAGACCGTAGCAAGCCTCTACTCAGAATATACTCGTCTCCACGAAGGGATTCCTGAAGAATTTTCTGGGATTCTCTCTGCCGAAGGAGACGGTGTCCAATTCATTCACCTGGTCGCCGCACACCTGATCTTGCCCGCGCTGGACAAACAGGAACTGTTGGAAACCATAGATCCGATCGAGCAATTGGAGATCTTACGCCAATTGCTAACACGCGAACTTGAGATCATGCGTATCGAGGCGAAGCTCGACCGGCAAATTCAACTTCATCTGAAAGAAGAAAAAACGCCTAATCTTGTGCTTGGCCTTGGGGGAATCCGGAAGGACTCGTCACAGGAAGACTTAGACGAGTGGAAGGAGATCGGGCAAGCTATTCATGACGCCAATCTTCCTCCTCGTGCTCTGGACCTGGCAAATAAGGAATTGGGCCGTCTGAAAAAGTTGAATCCTGTTGCTCCAGAAGCGGCCGTCATTCGAACACACCTTGATTGGATTGTCGAGCTCCCATGGACTGCGCGATCCCAAGACAATTTATCAGTAAAACATGCCTCACAAATCCTTGATTCCGATCACTTTGGCTTAATCGAAGTGAAAGAGCGGATTCTCGATCACGTTGCAGTGCTGTCCCTAGTGCGTGAGATGCGTGGACCAATTCTCTGTCTAATTGGGCCTCCAGGAGTAGGCAAGACCTCGCTAGGCCGAAGCATTGCTCTCGCTTTAGGGCGAGAATTCGTGAGAGTAAGCCTCGGTGGTATCAGGGATGAAGCCGAGATTAGAGGACACCGGCGCACCTACGTCGGCGCATTACCAGGACGAATAATCCAAGGCATGCGCCGAAGTGGTACACTTAATCCAGTTTTCCTGCTTGACGAAATAGATAAGCTAGCCAGGGACTTCCACGGAGACCCCGGTGCAGCTCTCCTGGAGGTACTGGATCCAGAGCAAAATGCGAACTTCACAGACCATTACCTTGAACTTGATTACGATCTCTCCGACGTCCTCTTCATAGCAACGGCCAACACACTCCAAGGCATCCCTGAGCCACTGCGCGACCGCATGGAATTGATACGGCTTCCAAGCTATCTGGATACGGAGAAACGAGAGATCGCGATGCGTTTCCTTTGGCCAAAGCAAATCAAGCGTCACGGACTGAGAGTGGAGGAGATTGCCCTGTCTCCTGCAGCAGTGCATGATGTGATCGAACGCTATACCCGTGAAGCCGGCGTTAGAGAGCTCGAGAGACGGTTATCACGAATTGCTCGGAAACTGGCACGATCTGTAGCAGATGGCCGCAAGATTTCCAGCATATTAGAGCCTCAGAACCTCAAGGAACTGCTTGGCCCTCGTCCCTATGCTCCTCCTGATCGAGACGAGAACAGTGACCGGATCGGTATTGCTAATGGCCTTGCTTGGACGGCTGCAGGAGGTGCTGTCCTAGATGTCGAGGTAGCTGTGGTTATGGGAACTGGTAACCTCAGGCTCACGGGCACTCTCGGTGAAGTCATGAAGGAATCCGCTCACGCTGCGGTCACATACGCCCGTTCACGCTCTTCCCTGCTTAACCTCGACCCCCAGTTCCACGAGAAAATTGATGTTCACATTCACATTCCAGAAGGTGCGACCCCGAAAGATGGTCCTTCCGCAGGAATTACAATCGCTGTCGCACTAATTTCAGCCTTAATTGAAACACCGACACGTGCGGACGTTGCTATGACTGGAGAAATCACCCTCCGGGGTCGCGTACTCTCGGTCGGGGGTCTCAAAGAAAAGGCTGTTGCAGCACTGAGGGGAGGCATACGCCGAGTGGTACTTCCTGCTGCAAATGCACCCGATCTCGAACTTCTACCGGATGAGGTTCACGCGGGTGTGGTATTTGAACTAGTCAATACGATGGACGAAGTGATGGATGCTGTTTTAGTTGAAAGTCCGATTAATCAAAGAACACAGGTAGCTACCCCTGGGCTCGGGTTGCCGTATTCACACGGATGAAGATTCGAACTGTTGAGTATTCAGGAACACTAGCTAAGCCCGGAGGGGAAATTCCTGGCACGCTTCCTCAGATCGCTTTCTTGGGCCGCTCGAACGTTGGAAAATCTTCCTTAATCAATACACTTCTCAAAAGGACTCGCAGCAAATTAGCTCACGTGTCTGCAACCCCTGGAAAGACAAAAACCATCAATTTTTTTCTGGTAAATGAGCGCTTCTTTCTGGTTGATCTACCTGGTTATGGCTATGCCCGAGCACCAAAGCATATGCGAGATTCCTGGATAGAACTGATAGACTGGTATCTAAGAGAGACCAGCTACCTTAAGGGATTGGTACACTTAATAGATGCTCGGAGAAAGCCAACAAAACATGACTTAGAGATAGCATCATACCTTTCTGAGCTAGGTATCCCTGCTGTAGCCGTACTCACAAAAATGGACAAGCTAAAGAAAAGTCAGTGTCTCCCTGCTGTCGAATGTGCTTGTGAAGAGTTGGGTTTTGATGAAGACCAGGTGGTCCCTTTTTCTTCAAAAACTGGAGTGGGTCGTAAAGCTTTACTTAAAGCTCTGGACGATCTAGTAACGGAAACCGGGGCAACTTAAACCTGCTGCGTCAATCACTTATCGATAAATATCAAGTACAAGGTTCGGGTGAGGTCATCCATCTAATTCGTACTTAGAAATCTTCCTGTAGAGAGTCCTTTCCCCAATCCCTAAGAGCTTAGCAGCCTTCCGGCGATTCCCTCCTACCGAAGATAGTACGGCTGAAATCGTTTGACGTTCTACGTCTTCCATAGTCATTCCAGGTCGAAACACGACAGGTTCATCGAATGGAGAGCTTAGCTTCCATCCAGAATCTGCGACGGGAAATTCCTCGGAGACTGCAATGCCGCGCTGTGAAGTTAAGGCTCCAATCTCTATGACTGAATCAATCGGTTTATCACCAGATACAGATCCCACTGTGCCTATGACGGTTTCACCATTAGTCGTAAGACCTTCACCGCTCCTATAAGCTTCGAACTCTTTTCTTAAATCATCCATATCGAGGCGAAGATCTACCAACGTTCGGAATACGAACTCGAGTTCCGGTTTCAGATGCTTTTGGACTTCGCCTGAATGCACAGTTTGATCGATCAAAGCGGGCAAGAGAGCTTGCCCTCCACCTGTGCGAACCTCCTCAGGAATATCTTCGGGCCGTATCACCCGGCCTGGAGCTAGAACAACCATGGATTCAACCAGATTCTTGAGTTCTCGGACATTACCTGGCCACAAGTAATTTACGAGAATCTCCATCGCATCTGAGGAGATACCGTGGAAGTCACGATCATGCCGACTAGAAGCTTCTAGCACGAATGTTTCTACAAGAGTGGGGACATCCGCCTTCCGGTCACGGAGCGCTGGAAGCGTTATAGAGAGGACATTTAGGCGAAAGTAAAGATCTCTTCGGAATCTACCGAGAGATACCAGCCTCCGGAGGTCCTGATTTGTGGCCGCAACGATTCGAACATCAACCTTGATACTCTTCTCGCCACCAACCTTATGAAACTCTTTCTGTTCAAGCACCCGGAGAAGTTTGGTCTGCGTTAACAAAGCCATATCACCGATCTCGTCCAGGAATATTGTCCCACCATTTGATATTTCAAATAGTCCTCGACGGGAAGCAATCGCACCGGTAAAAGCCCCTTTCTCGTGTCCGAACAACTCTGATTCCAGCAGTGTATCTGAAAGCGCGGCGACATTAACTGCTATAAAGGGTTCATGCCGACGTGGTGAGAGTGCATGAATTCCTCGTGCGACCAGCTCTTTTCCCGTCCCCGATTCTCCGGTAACAAGCACGGTAGATTCAACCGGTGCGATTTGTACTACTCGTTCGAGCGCTTCGATCATCGCATCCGTCTCACCAACAATACCGGTTAAACGCTGAAGGCGCCGGCGCTCAATGAGACGGCTCCCGAGAAGGATCACGTCACTAGTCAATGAAGGATTATCAAATACTTCATCAACATCCTGACTCATCTCTGCGACTAATGGCTGCGAACTGATTACAAAAACAGGTATATGGAGCTTGTCACGGGCCTGAATGACTAAGGAACTTTGTCCTTGTTCAGCCCCTCCAGTCAGTACGAGTAGAACGGCGCCGTCCTCGGCTGATAGCTCTTCGTCAGGCGTGACTAGGTCAGTGGAATAACCTGAAGACTTGAAACCATCACGCAGAAGACCAGCGGTTGACAGGTCATGGGTCGAAATCAGTACTTGACCCTCATTCACGACAGATCTCCCTGCTCATCGTGAGGCACGCGCTCATTTCTAAGTAGCTCTGTGGCGTGAGCAAGGAGTGGTTGAAGCACCGACAGACCATCCCTTACTCCCCCTGGACTCCCAGGAAGGTTCACAATGAGTGTCTGGCCACGGGTTCCGCACACACCTCGTGAAAGCACTGAAAAGAGCGTGCTCTCGCGACCTACTCTCCGTATCTCCTCGGCTATCCCAGGAGCCTCACGGTCTAGTACAGCACGTGTCGCTTCAGGGGTGACATCACGCATGGTCAGCCCAGTTCCTCCAGTGGTCACTAGCAGATCGAGATCCAATTCATCCACCCAAGAGATCAGTACCCGTGTGATTGCTGAAGTCTCATCAGGAACTACTTCACGCGCTCCCACCTGATACTCGTGGGTCGCGCACCACTCCGTGATTAGTGATCCACTGCGATCTTCGCGCTGGCCACTGGCACATCCGTCACTGACCGTCAGGATTCCGATACGCATAGACTAGGGTAAAAAGGTTTTAGCGCCTGATTGAACTATCTGTATAGAACGGAGGACGCTGCACATGGACCTCTGCTGGACGGCCGCGTACATCGACTTGAAGAGCGGTGTCGGCCTTGGCCATTTCCGATGGCACGTAACCCAAAGCAATCCCCGCACCAAGAGATGGGCTCATGGTACCGCTGGTGATCCGGCCCACAGCTTTGCCGTTCGACAGAATCGGGTACCCAGGCCGTGGGAAAGCCCTTCCTTCGACTCTCATACCAACCAATCGACGGGCTACTCCATTCTCTTTTTGCGCCACGAGAGCATCCCTACCCACAAAATCACCGTTATCTAGCTTCGTAATCCACCCGAGTCCGGATTCAAGTGTCGTATGATTTTCATCGAGATCGTTACCATATAAGGAATATCCCATCTCAAGTCGCAGTGAATCTCGCGCACCTAATCCTGCTGGTACTAGGCCTTGAGGGGAACCAGCAAGGAGGAGCGCATCCCACACTTGCGGAGCATCCTCAGCGGCGGTGTAAAGCTCAAAGCCATCCTCTCCGGTATAACCCGTTCCACTAACTACAGCCGGGACGTTGGCGACCTCTCCTTCAGAGAAGCGGTAGTACTCTATTGAATCAACATCAGGATTAGTAAGAGGCTTTAGAATTTCCCTTGCAGCTGGGCCTTGAAGTGCTATAAGAGCGGTTGCCTCTGAAGCATCCTCAAGCTCTACGTCAAAAGTGTCTGCGTGCTGCTGAATCCACTCCAGATCCTTTGCCTGATTGGCAGCGTTCACCACCAGCATGAACCGATCAGAAAAACGATAGATCAAGAGATCATCGATAATGCCGCCCGATTCGAGACACATAGCAGAGTACTGTGCTTGTCCGATTTCGATTTTCGATGCGTCGTTTACTGTAATGTACTGAACAAGGGCCAAAGCTTGTGGGCCTCGGACGATGAACTCACCCATGTGAGAGACATCGAAGAGACCCGCTGTTTCTCTAACTGCAGTATGCTCTGCGATTATTCCAGTTTGGTACTGCACTGGCATTTCAAATCCTGCAAATGGGACGATCTTCCCACCGGCAGCCACATGCCGGTCGTAGAGGGATGTACGCTTCAGTGGCTTGTTCATCCCAAGAGTTCCAAGAGAATCGCCTTCTGGGCATGAAGCCGATTTTCCGCCTCGTTAAAGATCCTGGACTGTGTTCCGTCAATGACTGAGCTACTCACCTCTTCTCCTCTATGAGCAGGCAAGCAGTGGAGAAACATCGCCTCCGGAATCGCTTGCTCCATCAGAGCATCATCGACCGAGAAGCCAGCAAATGCTCCCATCCGTTCTCGAGCCTCCTCTTCTTGTCCCATCGAAGCCCACACATCTGTCGTCACAACATCCGCCCCCTGAACGGCTTCAAAAGGGTCTCTTGTAAGGAGGATGTCGGCCATTTTCCCGGCACGTTTAAAGATCGAAGGGTCCGGATCGTAACCCTCGGGACAAGCTAAACGAACTGAAAATCCTAGTCGGTACGCAGCATTCAACCAAGAGTTTGCCATGTTGTTCCCGTCACCAATCCAAGCGACAGTTCGCTCTGGATAGTTCGGACCAAATTCCTCAGCAACAGTCTGCAAGTCTGCGACCACCTGACAAGGGTGCAGCAAATCTGTGAGACCGTTTATTACCGGTACCGAGGAATGCCGAGATAGCTCTTCCACTTCTTCGTGGCCAAACGTACGAATCATGATACCGTCAACGTAGCGTGATAGAACTTTGGCCGTATCGTGAATCGGCTCTCCCCGTCCGATCTGGCTGTCATGATCAGAGATAAAAAGCGCATGGCCACCCAGCTGAGTCATGCCAACTTCAAATGAAATCCTGGTCCGAGTTGAACTCTTACGGAAAATCATTGCCAAACTCTTGCCAGTCAGTTGGCTATGGTCTTCGCCCACTTTCAGTCTACGGGCTCGGTTGAGGAGTTCCGTTAACTCATTAGAGCTAAAGTCAGCGATCGACAAAAAATCTCGCTTACGCATAACGAAGCTCATAAAACATACCTAAAGGATGTAGCGGCTAAGGTCTTCGTCGGTCGCTACTTTTTCGAGTCGCTCTTTCACAAAGGCCTGGTCAACAAGGATCGACTCTATCCCAGATTCAGGAAGCTTGAATAGCACATCCTCTAGCAGGGTTGTCATCACAGTTTGTAATCGGCGGGCACCGATATTTTCCATACGCTCGTTCAGTTGCATCGCGATATGTGCGATCTCAGCTACTCCATCATCACTGAACTCAATCGATGATCCCTCTGTCTCGATCATAGCCCGGTACTGCTCCAGAAGAGCATTCTTGGGCTCCTTCAGGATGCGAACAAAGTCTTTTTCAACCAGGGTCTGCAGTTCGACCCTAATCGGAAAGCGACCTTGGAGCTCAGGGATAAGGTCTGACGGTTTTGCCACGTGGAAGGCACCCGCGGCTATAAAAAGGATATGATCTGTTCGTACCAAACCGTACTTGGTCGTGACGGTCGACCCTTCCACAATCGGTAAGAGATCCCGTTGCACCCCTTCGCGACTAACATCTGGGCCTTGGCCACTGCGCGCGCCCGCAACCTTATCGATCTCATCTAGAAAGACGATACCCATTTCTTCCGCCCTGTAGAGGGCTTCATTCACAACCTCATCCATATCAACGAGCTTATCGAGCTCGTCCTGGATAAGAATCCGACGTGCTTCTGCAACCGTAACGACTCTGCTCTTTGTGCGCTTGGGGAGCATGTCTTGAAGCATCTCAGTGAAACTATGATCGAGTCCATCACCAGCCCCGCCCATCGGGATCATCATCCCCTCTATGTTGGCAGATTGGCTAACCTCAATTTCGATCTCACGTTCATCTAACTTCCCATCAATGAGAAGCTGTCGAAGCTTTTCACGAGACCGTTGCCTCCGGTCTTGGATCCCTTCTCCTTCCTCTTCCGAAACTCCCGCTGGTCCTGCAATAAAGATGTGAGGACCCTCTCCATTAGTTTCTTCTGCCTGATCCGGATTCAAGGCTGGTAGCAGGAGATCAAGGATTCGATCATCTACACGCTTTTCAGCGACTTCCTGCATCTCATGCTCTCGGTTTGCCCGCACGAGATTTACCGAGATATCCACCAGGTCACGTATCATCGATTCTACGTCGCGGCCGACATAGCCAACTTCCGTAAATTTAGAAGCTTCCACCTTAAGGAAAGGCGCACCAGCTAGTCGTGCTAATCGTCGAGCAATCTCGGTTTTTCCAACACCGGTTGAACCTATGAGAATCAGGTTACTGGGGGCGATCTCCTGCCTCATCTCATCCTCGACCTGCTGCCGGCGCCATCGATTGCGGAGTACTATGGCAACTGCCTTCTTGGCGTCATCTTGGCCAACGATGTACTTATCGAGTTCAGATACAATTTGCCTTGGAGTCAGCTCATCAAGCCACATCGAATCCTTGGACTCGTCTTCCACTATTGTAGATGTGGCTTTGTCTTGGTGCTCAAGCACCTTGCTCGTCATACTGTTTCTCCCGCGTCAACACCCAGCTCGTGTACGACGATCTCATTATTCGTGTAAATACAAATCTCCGCTGAAATTTCGAGAGCACGCTGAACCACACCCTGTGCATCAAGATCAGAGGAATCCTTGAGGGCACGTGCCGCTGCCAACGCATAGGAACCACCGGACCCAATAGCTAGAATCCCATCGTCGGGCTCAATAACGTCTCCCGTGCCGCTGACTAGAAACAAGTGATCTTTGTCAGCCACTGCCAAGAGAGCATCAAGACGACGCAGATACCGGTCCATTCTCCAGTCTTTTGCGAGTTCGACTACCGCCTTGGGCATATTTGCAGGGAAGCGCTCAAGCTTTTCCTCGAGTTTCTCAAACAAAGTGAAGGCATCTGCTACAGCTCCTGCGAACCCAGCTAGAATCGTACCATCTTTAACCACCCGGACCTTTCGTGCCCTGCCCTTAACAACTGTGTCACCCATAGTGACTTGCCCATCTCCACCCATAGCTATACGGCCATCCTTCCGAACAGCAAGCACCGTAGTGGCATGAACAGACGGAAGAGTCATAGAAGAGGTCTCCGGCTAATACGTTGGATCGAGGATATTACCCATAAGAAACTACAAGTCTCAATGCCCCGATTTATTGCGAGGGGCTAATCTAACTTCAGTAGTGCCAAAATGGCAGGCTTAGACGAGCTCTCTACTTACTTCGAGGGTGTGCGTCCCTATAGACTTTTCGTAAACGCTCTTTAGTTGTATGCGTGTAAATCTGGGTCGTTGAAAGCGACACGTGCCCGAGAAGCTCCTTTACCGCAAGAAGATCGGCGCCCGCATCCAATAGATGCGTCGCGAATGAATGCCGTAGTGCATGAGAAGAGAGTCCACGGGAGCCAGCCGCCACTTCAAAACACTTGGAAACAGCAGCTTGGATCGAGCGTCGTGAGAGCCTTCCGCCCCTAGCATTCACAAGGAGTGCATCTTCCACATGGTTCCGAACCTCTCTCCTGCGTGGCTCATACCTGTCGAGTGCTCGGAGGGCAGATTCTGTTACTGGAACTATCCTCTCTTTCCGCCCCTTCCCGATTACACGAACGAACTTAGACGAGCTATCGATAGACTTCAGATCCAAACTGTGAAGCTCTGCTAGACGTAAGCCACTACCATAAAGTAGTTCCAATATCAGAAGCTCACGTGTGGCCCCAAGTGTGTTCCTTTCCGCATTTCGCTCGGCCTCTTCGAACACCAGATGAATGTCCCCTGCAGACAAATGTCCAGGCAGTCTCTTTTCTGCCTTTGGGGGACGAACGGCACTAGTGGGGTCAATATCAATGCTGCCCTCAATATGCAGGAAATTGAAAAACGAACGAGCAGCAGAAAGCTTCCGAGCAATCGTGCGCTTTGAGAGTCCCATTCTGTCCAGCCAGCCTAGAAATCCTCTTAGCGCGAGCCGGTCGACATCCGAATCCGACCATGTCCAGTTCGGCCGGCCGAGGTACTCCGTCAAAAAAAGATCCAACTGACTGAGGTCCCGTTGATAAGCTTTCACGGTATTCTTGGATAGTTGGCGCTCCATAGCCAAGTGCGCCAGAAATTCCCTTACCTCTCGGCGAAGAGTCACTTCGCTCATTTGGCCCCCGTGTTTACCCAGCGGCGCTATGCACTTGCTCTAGCTCTGTCCAATGTTAGACCACTCTTTTGCATCCACACCAAGAAGTCCTCATTGGCTCGCTGCGCTAGTAATTTTCTCCGTTCACGTTTAGATCGGATGCGCTGACTGAGGGGGTCGACCAAGCCCCAATTCGAGTTCATAGGCTGAAAATGTTTCGGATCGGCATCTCTTAGATAACGGAAGAGTCCTCCTAGCACAGTAGTAGGCGGAGGAATCAAGGGTTCTTGATCAGAAAGAGATCTCCCTAGGTTGATACCCGCGAGGATTCCGCTCGCGGCCGACTCAGTGTAACCCTCTACACCAGTTAACTGCCCTGCAAAAATAAGGTCAGTCCGTTCTTTAGAGGAGCCACTTGAGGACAAACAGCCAGGAAAATTCAAGTAGCTATTTCTATGGATTGAGCCCCATCTAAGGAATTCAGCATTCGAAAGACCAGGGATAGTTTTAAAGATCTTGCGCTGTTCACCGATCTGGAGGCGCGTCTGAAACCCAACCAAGTTCCACATCTGACCCGCCCTGTCCTCACGTCTTAATTGAACCACAGCCCAAGGACGTTTACCTGTTTGTGGATCGGTAAGCCCGATCGGCTTCATTGGACCAAATCGCAATGTATCCATACCTCGTGAGGCCATAACTTCAATCGGAAGACATCCCTCAAAGTATGGAACAGTGTCCCAATCATGTCCCTGATGTCCCACACCATCTCTGAGTGCTTCGACAAACGCTAGATACTCCGGCTCAGACATCGGACAATTGAGATAATCTGCATCTTGATCAAAACGGCCAGCAGCAAAAACTACCTCTTCATCAAGTCCGTCCCGATGCACAATGGGTGCGATTGCATCAAAGAAGGACAATCCGCCATCTCCGAGTTCTTGCTGGATGGCCTCGGAAAGAAGATTGGACGTAAGCGGCCCGCTAGCAATTATAGTCGGTCCACGAGGAAGATCAGTGCATTCTTCTCGTACAATTTCGATTGCGGATTCGGCCTCAATCTCCGCTGTCATTGCCTGCGTAAAAAGAGTTCGGTCCACTGCGAGAGCTGAACCTGCAGGAACACGTGATACATCAGCTGAGTGTAGCAATACCGACCCGAGCATTCTCATTTCTCGCTTAAGTTGCCCATGCGCATTCGCAGGGTCTTCACTCTTGAATGAGTTTGTGCAGACCAACTCACCTAAGCTGTCAGTATGGTGCGCCTCCGTGGACTTCTCGGGACGCATTTCCATCAAACGGACTAGATACCCCTGCTGCGTGAGTTGGAGTGCCGCCTCACAACCGGCGAGTCCTCCACCTACAACGCTGACCTTCACTTCTTACTCCGGCCCCGACCCTTTTTCTTCCCACGACTAGCTTTTTTCTTCTCGAGAAGATCTATCGCCATCTCGAGCGTTACCTCATCTACTTCCATTCCTTTAGGAAGTCCCGCATTTACTTTTTCGTGTTTAATATACGGCCCCCAGCGACCTGAATAGATAAACAGTTCTTGTCCAGTATCAGGGTGTTCCCCGAGTTCTTTCAGCGCTTGCGGTTTTCCAGAAGCTTTTGCATCGATAAGGCCAAGCGCTTCCTCTAGGGTCACTGTCCACATTGCGTCAAAGCTCTTCAGGTTTGCGAAGGTCTTCCCGCGACGCACAAAGGGTCCATAACGTCCAAGGCCTGCCGCAACTTCCTCCCCTGTGTTTGGATCTTCACCTACTGTCCGAGGTAATTCCAGAAGCTTGACTGCATACTCTAAGTCGACCTCAGAGGAACTCATTTTTTCTGGTAAACTGACACGTTTCGGCTTCGTACCTTCTTCTGGCGCCTCAAGTTCGACATATGGGCCATAGGGCCCATCCTTTACCCGAACTATCCTGTCCTCCTCAGGATGAAGGCCGAGTTCTATCCCTTCCGCACTAAGGTCATCTAACAGTTTTACTGCATACTCTAAGTCGACCTCAGAGGGACTCATCTTTTCTGGTAAACTGACACGTTTCGGCTTCGTACCTTCTTCTGGCGCCTCAAGTTCTAAGAACGGACCATAACGTCCAGTCTTTAGCCGGACTTGTCTGCCTTCCGCAGGATGGAGGCCGAGTTCTATCCCTTCAGGAGGTATCCCATCCATCGAGCGCTTGCCTTTGCACTCAGGGTATGCTGAGCAACCTAGAAAACGGCCACTCTTAGTCCACTTAACCAACATGGGCTGACCACACTGCTCACAGGTCTCACCTTCAGCCGCAAGGATTTCCTTTATGATCTGGTCCGAATTTTCTTGACCGTCCTCCAGTCGTTCTCGGAATCCAGGGTAGAAATCAGCAAGCAGTCCGTGCCACTTAACTTCCCCGTCCTCTACTCGATCCAGTTCATTTTCCATCCGACTCGTAAACTCAACATCGAAGATATTTGGAAGAATACGGACAAGAAGCTTAGTAACTACCTCACCAAGATCCGTCGGATGGAAGCGTTTTTTCTCTAATTCCACATAGTCTTTGTCTCTGATCTTCCCTATGGTATCCGCATAAGTGGAGGGTCTTCCTATCCCTAGTTTTTCTAGCTCCTTGACGAGACTCGCTTCAGAAAAGCGCGGCGGAGGCTGCGTAAAGTGCTGCCTCGGCTCAATCTGCTCAGTTTCACTCAAATCTTCAGGAGCGAGCTCTGGGAGTGGTTCCAGGTCGTCTAGACGACGGTGTTCACCAGACTCCCTGGTTTCGAGGTAGAGACGTGTGAACCCCTGAAACTTCACGATCGATCCAGTGGAACGAAATAAATAGTCTCCTCCACTAGCACCCCTGAGTTCAAAATCTACAGTAGTGGTATCATACACAGCGGGTGACATTTGACTGGCCACGAACCGAAGCCAAATCAATTCGTACAGCTTCGCTTCACCCTCAGCCAAATAGCTCCTGGCTTCCGATGGGTGGAGCATCGGATCCGTCGGACGCACAGCTTCGTGGGCGTCCTGCGCTGCACGTTGCTTCTTGCCACTGTAGAGGCGAGGAGATTTGGGTATATAGCTCGCGCCAAATTCCCTAGTTATCCACTCTCGGGCCTGATTTGTTGACCCGGACGACACCCTACTTGAGTCTGTACGCATATAGGTGATCAAGCCGATTTGACCTCGGCCACCAATCTCTTTCCCCTCATAAAGTTTCTGGGCAGTCGACATGGTGGCACGCGCTGAGAATCCGAGCCGCTTAGCAGCCTCCTGTTGCAGAGTCGATGTAGTGAACGGGGGAGCTGGATTTTTCCGACGTTCACGACGCTTGACACTGGATACCACGAAGGGAACACCATTCAAATCCCCAACTACATCGGCCGCAGCATCTTCTCTGGAGAGCTTGAATTTCCTTCCGTCAATCTGATGGAGCTTAGCTTCAAACTTCTCGCTATCCTTAGTAAGGTGCGCGGTAATCGACCAGTATTCTTGTTCAATAAAAGCTCGAATTTCATACTCTCGCTCACAAATGAGTCGAAGGGTGACCGTCTGCACGCGACCTGCAGAGAGACCAAATCGGATCGGCTCCCATAGCATTGGGCTAACCTGATAGCCAACCAGCCGGTCAAGAATTCTCCTCGCCTGCTGAGCCTCTATTTTATTGGTATCAAGAGGCCCGGGATTATCCAGAGCTTCTTGAACTGCCTCTTTTGTGATTTCGTGAAAAGTTACTCGCTGGAAACGGCTCTTATCGTTTTCATACCCAAGTCGCTCTGCAACATGATAAGCGATTGCCTCCCCCTCCCTGTCTGGATCTGTAGCAAGTATGATGCGCGTAATACCTCCTGCACTCGCCTTTTTCTTTAGATCTCTAACTACACTTGGCTGGGTTGTTACGTACTTAGGCTTGAACCCATCTTCAACATCGACCCCCAATTCTTTCTTTGGTAAGTCCCGAACGTGTCCGACAGATGCAGCAACTTCATATCCGTCGCCAAGATATTTCTCTATCGTGCGGGCCTTCATGGGTGATTCGACAATCACGAGTGTATGACTCATTCCATCCCATTCCGTGGGTTATTCGCTTGTAGTATCTCCGAGATACGGACCGACACATCTTCTACTGAGAAGCCGTCAGTGTCCACCTTATGCTCTGCCTGACTGTACGCATCCGAGCGTTCTCTAAGGAGGTCTCGTGCCTTCTCCAGGGGATTTGAGCAACTAAGCAAAGGCCTAATGTTCTCAGAATCTCCAACCCGCCGGATCACTTCCTCAGGACTTACGGAGAGCCAAATGGTAACCGTGCCATCTGGTATCTCATCGAAGCGTCCAGGGACAGCTGCCCAACCCCCTCCAGTTGCGATCACTACTTCGTCTTGATTGAGAACTTCTCTAGTCTTTCTATTTTCTTCTAGCCGAAAGAAGGATTCTCCAGAATCCTGAAATATTTCAGCAATTGACATACCAGCATCATGGGTGATGGCCTCATCAATGTCTTCAAAACGCCAGCCCAGTTGCTCCGCGAGCTTCCTGCCTACAGTCGATTTCCCAGAACCCATAAAACCTATAAGGAGAACCCTGTGGACAGGGAAAATTTTCACCGTTCGCCAAAGCCTCGTTCTTTCAGATGTAAGATGTAACCATCAAAATTTCTCCGCACCTCGGAAAGAGAGTCACCGCCAAATTTGTCTAGGAAGGCGTCTGCAAGCGTCAACGCTACCATGCCTTCGGCGACCACAGCCGCTGCCGGAACAGCACATACGTCACTTCTCTCAACTGCAGCATCCCCATCTGACCCATCACGAAGATCAACACTAGGCAGTCGCTTTCGCAGGGTTGAAATAGGTTTCATCGCGCCACGCACGAGAAGAGGTTCACCTGTGGTGACTCCCCCTTCAAGTCCCCCCGCGCGATTCGAGGCACGTACAATCCCTCCACTCCGTGACCTGCCCTCGGCACGTACAATCGGATCATGCACTCTCGAGCCTGGTCGACGTGCACCTTCGAAACCAAGACCGATCTCGACACCTTTCACGGCATGGACTGACATGACCGCACGTGCCAAGCGTCCATCAAGCTTCAGGTCCCATGACACATAGCTTCCGAGACCTACCGGAAGACCTAAGGCGACAACCTCAAACACACCACCGAGCGTATCGCCTTTCTCCTTGGCTCCATCGATCTCAGCTATCATTCTCGTTACCGCACCCTCATCGAGACAGCGAACAGGGTTCCGGTCAGCTACCTCGTTGATGTCCTCTGGTAACTCAACGACCTGAGCGTCAACTGGGCCAATAGACGCGACATGACTCTCTACTCGGATACCAAACTCTGAAAGAAATCGTTTGGCGACAGCGGCGCATGCCACACGAGCCGCAGTTTCCCGAGCACTCGCGCGCTCTAGAATGTCACGTACGTCACGACGGTCGTACTTAAGCGCACCAACCAAATCAGCGTGACCCGGACGTGGTAGATAGTGAGGCCGTAAGGCTTTTGGATTTGCATCCTCCGTAGGAGGAAGATGACTCATCGCCGTAGTCCAGTTCTCCCAGTCACGGTTCCATATCAGCATCGAAATCGGAGATCCGAGGGTTTCACCCAAGCGCACACCACTCAGCAGTTCGGCGCGGTCACTTTCAATCTGCATACGCCGTCCTCGTCCATAGCCCCCCTGGCGACGCTCTAATTCAGGATCTACGTCTCGCTTCATTTCAAGGGAAAGACCTGCAGGAATCCCTTCGATAAGGGCGGTCAGACCCCGACCGTGTGACTCTCCAGCTGTGCTGAACGAGATGCGTCCCATATTACTCCTGATTAGGACTAGAAGGCCTTAATCCTAGAAACCTAAGGGTATCACTATATAGATAAGGTTCGAGCGGGAACCAAGAGCTGTCCTTGCTGGATAGAGATAACACGCAGGTGCCCAGGATTCTATCAAAATACTTCTTGTGGGCCTGAATCGGGCATTTACTCCCTAAGGATTATCAGAAATTGCGAATGTTACACCGGGCGATCAGAAAGCATGTTCTGTGAATCTTTGTCACCTGGTACAAGCAACCTCATCAGGAGCGCTCGGAGTTACCAAGAGAGTCGGAATCGGAATCGACCCATGATAGATGAAGCAACCCTCTATGGGTTCAAGGGCTACATGAGTAGCCGTAGCTGACCAATCTTCAGAATCAGCGTTGACGGATATACTCACATCACGAGAACTGATGAAGGCCAAATCTGATTTCTCTGCAGTATAGGAATACTCGCTGGCGTAGTAGATCTCCTGCTGACTTGCCAGGTTCTTGAGATCAGCTTCCATGGCAGCAAAATACGATCTATATGTTGTGTTGGAGACCTTGGGAATCACGAGCGCCGCCAGGATGCCCAAAATCACAATGACTATAAGTAGCTCTATAAGTGTAAAGCCCTGTTTGTTACTCATTTTGGGCCCCAAGTCTTGTATGGCAATAATCTATGAGTAGCACATCCACAGAAAGAACGTAGCTCTAAAGTTCAATCAGGAGAAAGATCAGTATCCCAAGGATCTTCGAGCGGTGGCGTCCATCGAGGTGCACGGGGAGGCCAACAATTACTCTTGAGGATCCATCCCAAAGCGGAAACGCCATCTCTCCAACCGATTTTCTTTCCTTCGGAGTAAGAACGTCCGTGATAACTGATCGGTAACTCGTAGATGCGCGCACCTGCTTGGGCCAAGCGAGCGGTCAGTTCCGGTTCAATCCCGAACCTCTTAGTGGATAGGGGAAGTGACTGGAGCAGATCAGTACGGATCATCTTATAGCAGGTCTCCATGTCGGTGAGATTCACGTCAGTCAGGATATTTGATAGAAGCGTTAACAGGCGATTCCCAACTGAGTGCCAAAACAACAAGACCCGATGAGGTCCACCCAAAAAGCGTGAGCCGTAAACAGCATCAGCCTTGCCACTTAGGATCGGCTGCAAGAGAACAGGAAGTTCTAGCGGATCATACTCAAGGTCAGCGTCCTGAATGACTACGACATGCCCTTTTACCCGCTCAAACCCCGTACGAAGCGCAGCACCCTTACCCATATTCTTCTCATGCATGCACAGTTGGTCAATCAACTCGTCTGCAAGATTGACTAATAGATCACGCGTCCCATCGGTTGAGCCATCGTCAACGACAATCACATCTAAATCAAGCGGTACCTCTCGGACCTGGCGCAGTAGTTTCTCCACCGTTGCTATCTCGTTATAAACAGGAATTACAACGGAAAGCACCACCTTGTCCCAAGGAAGAGAGGCACTCCGTGGAATGGGAGAACCAATTTGTGAAATCTTTTTATCTGGACTTCTCTGAGCCATATCGATTCTAGAGACCCCTTCACCGTTGATCGAGCATCGTGGGTGAGCCGCAAGCTAGTGAATCTGTTATACACACCCGTGTAGTCGCCAGCATTAAGTCGGGTCGCAGCTCTACCCGGGGTTATTTAAACTTACCCAGGCCGAGCGATCTTCCGGATATCTCCCGGCATCGCATACCCGATACCAGAAAGCCGCCCAACTGGTAGCAGCGCCTCTGGATCCACCTCTGATCTACCTTTGATTAGAGGAAGTGAGGCATCCAGCCTGATGCCGACCACTCTCCCTATCACAAGCGTGTTGGGAGCGGCACCCAAAGCCACTTCCTGTTCGAGGACGCACTCAAGTACTGCTGGGCATCCATCAACATATGGCGCATCTACACGGTTAGACGGTTCAGCCTTTAATCCAGCAAGCTCGAACTCGTCTACGGCCGCGCCTACTTCCGCAGAGGTAAGATTCATTACATCGAGTTGCGAAGCTGTAACAACATTAGCGCAGAAGGCGAGCCGGTTCCTGATATTGATTAAGGTATCTTTCGGGCCAGTTGCCCGGTGACCGACCGAAACACCAACAAGAATCGGTGCATGAGACAGAGCAGAAAAATAGCTGAATGGGGCCAAATTTGGTGTATCACCGGACCCCCAAGTTGAGATCCAACCGATTGGACGCGGGACTACCAGTGATGTTAGAAGCTGGTAGCGTTCGCTAGCAGAGATCTCACTTGTATCAATTGATCGGACCCCTTCATCCGATTCCGGACTAGGGGATTTACCATAACCCGTACTCAATGGTTCGCAGGTACTCCCAGGATTTGCCCGGCGTAGATCGTGCTTCCGTGAAGTCCGTTTGCCTGCCTGAGCTCATCTACAGTGGTTTGGTGTCTTCGGGCAATCGTCCACAAAGAGTCCCCAGATCTTACTGTATAGGATATTTCTGCTGATCGGGAAGCTGTGGGTCTCTGAAGGATCTCTACGTAGCCAGCGTATTGATTTGGGAAAATCGCAATATGGTAATGCGGAGGATAACGCTCCCTTGTTGCCTCTAGGACACGGGTCTGTTCCAGGTCCCCGAGAACCCTCTCGAGCCACAGTCGACAGTTTCGATTTCCACTGTAACGCAGATCTACAGCCATGCCAGTCGGGTGGACTGACCGGTCTGAGGCGTTACGTGGTTGTCGTTCAGTTGGCCGCGTCAGGCTCGTAACAACTAATTGTTCACCGCAAGCCGCCATGTACTGACGGGATAGACGTTCAATGAAGAGTGCAACTTCTGGCCGAGCGAACGGAAATGACACTGCATGCAGCTGAAAATCGCGGTTCGGACTTACCCGGACGAGCCATCCTTGTGAAGCAAAGTACCCAACCCGTTCAGGCGTAGCTATGTAGGTGAAGTCATGCTCCTCCGCGACCCGATTCTGAAGATCTAACGATTTGCTCGAACCTCTCAAGCTTTGTCCGGAAGCCGGAGTGGTCCAAGCCACTAGTAGAATCAGAAAGAGAAGGCGAATAAAGACCCCTTTAGCGGCACACTCTTTTACAACTGTTCTTGTCATGGCACCCCATATGTAAACATATGTTTCCACTGAGACAAGGAGTTTCCTCATGGTACTGCATGGTGCTCTACGACGACCTTTATACTCAACCCTCAGTGGCAGAGTATAGCTGAGCTACAACATCCCAATTGACAACATTCCACCAAGCGGAAAGGTAGTCAGGACGACGGTTCTGGTAGTTCAGATAATATGCATGTTCCCAGACATCCACACCGAGGATCGGCGTCATTCCCCTCATCAATGGACTATCCTGATTAGCTGTTGAGAAGCAACAAACCGCCCCGTCATCATCAACGCATAACCACCCCCACCCTGATCCAAACTGACCTCCTGCGGTTGCCTGGAACTTAGATTTGAAGTCGTCTAACGATCCAAAAGCATTATCGATGGCTAATGAAACATCTCCCGAAGGGCTGTCTATCCCACCCGGTGTCATGATCGACCAGAAGAGAGCATGGTTAGCATAGCCACCTCCATTATTTCTGACTGCTCCTCTGATCGATTCTGGAAGCGCGTCGATGTCAGAGAGCAAGTCCTCCACACTATGACTGTGAAAATCGGAATGGTCTGCTAATGCGGCGTTAAGATTGTTGGTATACCCAGCGTGATGCTTACCGTGATGGATTCCCATCGTTCGGGTGTCAATATAGGGCTCGAGTGCGTCGTGATCGTACCCGAGGTCCGGAAGTTCGAATGGGTAGGCCATGTAGTATGACTCCTTAGTTCTGCTGATATCTAAGCAAAATGAATAGGATTCCGGCGCCGTGTAACTCCTTTAAACTTCTCCTCCAACCACCTTATCCGTAGCCGTGACCCACGGTTTTCTCTCGAAGTAGCTCTTAGTCTCCTCAACAACAGTTGGGGTAAGGAAAATAAGGGCAATTAGGTTCGGCCAGATGACAATCGCCAGCGCGACGTCACCTAACGCCCATACAACCGCTAGTGGAAGCACCGCCCCTAGAAAGTGAGCTGCTAGGAAAAGCATTTTATAGGGTAAAAGCGCTCTCTGCCCGAAAAGATAGTGGGCACATCTATCTCCATAGTAACTCCAGGAAATTGCGGTAGAGATTCCAAAAAGCAACACACCAAACACGACGATTAAATGGCCCCAGTCTCCTAAGGGAGCTAAGCCTTCTCGGAATGCTGCAGCTGTTAGGGGCGCTGCATTCTCTACTGCGTCTCCATAAAGCGAAGAAAGAGTGTCCAAGCCTGAGGCGTTAACAGCTGTTCCTAGTTGAGGGAAAACTGTCCCGGTAAATAACAGCGTCTGTGCTTCGTCAACATATAGTCTGTTTACAGGTGCCTCATGCCACGAAACGAGGGGATCGCCCACTCCCGCCTGCAGATGTGCACCCTCAATGATCACGATCTCGTCAGGTGCCCTAACCCCCTCGTATCTGCTCTCCGCAGTCTCTGCGGTATAAGTAATATCTCCTCCACCAAGTGTGATCTCCGTCGGGAACCGTTCCAAATAAGTTCCTGTCAGAATAATGACAAGACCTGTGAAGGAGCAGATCACGATGGTATCGATGAACGGCTCCAGTAGGGCAACTACGCCCTCTGATACCGGCTCATTGGTTTTTGCTGCAGCATGCGCGATAGGTGCTGAACCCTGACCAGCTTCGTTCGAAAAAAGACCTCGCCGTACGCCCCACATCAGAGTAATGATGAAAACACCCGCGCCCACCCCAGCGACACCTGCTTGCGGGTTAAAGGCTTCAGTGAAAATCGTTATAAAGGCACCCGGCACTGCACCTAAGTTCATCAGGATGATGAGTAGTGCACCGGCCACGTAGATAGCCGCCATGATCGGCGCTAGGACTGCAGTCACTCGCCCGATGCGCGCGATTCCACCAAGAATCACGGCACCGACAACCCCTGCAGTGATTACTCCAGTGATCCATAGGGGTACGCCGAATGTAGTACCCAACTGATCAGCAACCGTGTTTGCCTGCACCGCGTTTCCTGTAAAGAACGCGGTAAAAGCAAGCATAAGAGCAAAGAAAACGGCCATCGGCTTCCATTTAGGCCCCAGCCCCCTCTCGATGTAGTACATCGGTCCACCCGCTACTGTCCCGCGCTCGTCTTCAATCCGATACTTCTGAGCTAGCGTGACCTCCGAGTATTTCGTTGCCATACCCAAGAAGGCAGTCACCCACATCCAGAAGAGCGCTCCGGGGCCACCCCAGTGAATCGCCATTGCCACGCCAGCGATGTTGCCGATCCCGACTGTAGCTGAGAGGGCCGTAGTCAGCGCCTGGAAATGTGATACGTCTCCGGGATCATCGGGGTCATCGTATTTTCCACTGGTGACTCCGAAGCCATGTGCAAGGCGGGTAATCTGGACAAAGCCCGTCCGGATTGTGAGGTACACGCCAGTGCCGAGCAAAAGGATCACCATCAATGCAATTTGCTCATCACCGATTGGAATTCCGATCTCGATGATGTACGTGTTGGCGAAGTCTACGATGGGCTGCAGTAGGCTATTTAAGGTTTCTAACCAATTCATGAGCGTCTATTCCCTATGAGGCATGGGTGGGGAGACAGATATCAGATCACCTGGCTACGCAGCCGCAAGAGCCACATCACAGACGTGAACAGCAACCATGTAAGCGAGCAACTCGTGTGCTCGGTTCACGATTTCATCCACTGATGGGCTCTCTTGGAACATCTCCTCAGCCTTATCACGCAATTCAGGGATAGTCGGCAGATGCGGTAATGACATCTCAGCGATCCGTGTTTCAAGTTGGTCTCGGGTACGCTTTGCCCGGTCCGAGAGATCTTCCAATGTATGGGATTCGGTCCATGACTCCCTGACCTGAGTTGCAATGACCTCGACGCTGAACGAACCAGCCAACTCGGTGGCGACCTTATCCAGCACCTTCCGTCCAATCGGGGTCACTCCTCGAACAACTTCGACTGGTGGTGATCTGAGATCCCAAACCAAACCGAACCAGGACATGACTTTCAGGATATAGTAGGAGATATCTATCTCCCACCAACGAAAGCCCTGACGGGTGGAACTCTGGTAGTGGTGATGGTTATTGTGCCAACCTTCACCTAGCGTAATAAGCGCCAGGAAGAAGTTGTTACGTGAGTCGTCCCCGGTCAGATAACGCTGTGAACCCCACACGTGAGCCAGAGAGTTGATAGCAAACGTACCGTGGTAGACAGCAACAGTACTCCAGAAAAATCCGACAACAAGCATGGGCCATCCACCCCACAACCACACGACGAAGCCGAGCAGGAACGCGGGTGTATAATTTGTCTTGTTGAGGATTACAAGCTCGCGGTATTGCGTGAGATCTCGGACAGTTTCAGGATTGGGATCCCAATTCTTCGGATTGAAGATCCAACCAAAGTGCGAGTACCAGAAGCCGAAGAGACGGGGAGAGTGAACATCTTCCGGGGTATCTGAGTGCAGGTGGTGGTGCCGATGAACTGCTGCCCACCAAATTGCACCTCGTTGAGCAGATGTTTGACCCAAGAATGCAATCAAGAATTGCATAATCCGGTTGGTCTTGTAGGACCGGTGACTGAAGTACCTATGGTATCCTGCCGTGATCGCCCACATACGAACGAAGTAGAGCGCCACGGCAACCCATAGAGCCTGTAGAGTCACTCCAGTCCATATCGCTCCAAAACAAGCTAGATGGACCAGAATAAATGGGATCGTGGTCGGGTAGACGATATCGTCTTGCGGCGCGTGGGCGTGGTGACTGGCCACTCCCTTCCTCCGGTCGAAAGATGGGTAAGGGTGCGCAACAACGGCCGAACGTAATAAAGGAGAGACAAGTAGCCAAGTATTGACGAAGTTTCCTGCGCCCATGAGTGTTTGATTCAGCTACTTATTCTGGCTGCTAGACGTAAGAGGAAATTAGACGCTAAACCTAGTGTTTAATGTTAAGTCCTCAATCAAAGAGAGACATGAGCGATATAGCTGTAATGCCTAAACAGGAAGCAACTGAGAGTCGACTAGAGTACAAAGTGAAAGATCTCGGCCTATCTGAGTGGGGGAGGAACGAGATACGTCTTGCCGAGCACGAAATGCCGGGACTAATGGCAGTTCGTGCTGAGTATGGTCCGGAGCAGCCTCTTGCCGGGCTCAAAGTAGCCGGCTCACTCCACATGACCGTTCAAACCGCCGTCCTGATCGAAACACTAATGGACCTCGGGGCTGATGTCCGCTGGGCTTCGTGCAATATTTTCTCCACGCAGGACCATGCGGCTGCAGCAATCGTTGTTGGAAGAGAAGGAACGCCGGAAAATCCAAGCGGGGCACCTGTCTTCGCATGGAAAGGAGAAACATTAGAGGAATACTGGTGGTGCACCGATCAAATGATCACATGGCCAGACGGATCGGGGCCTGACCTGCTCGTTGACGATGGCGGAGATGCGACTCTGCTCATTCACAAGGGTGTCGAGTTCGCTGTGCCGGAAGGTATCCCCGATTTTGATCCGAAAAATGATCCGGACGAATGGCGAGTTATCTTACAATTGATCCGCCAAACACTCTCTGAAGACCCAGAAAAGTGGGCACGTATCGCATCATCTATCCGAGGAGTATCCGAGGAGACCACAACCGGCGTAAAAAGACTTTACGAGATGGAAGAAGCCGGGGCTCTCCTCTTCCCCGCAATTAACGTTAACGACTCAGTCACAAAGTCGAAGTTTGACAACCTTTATGGTTGCCGGCACTCGGTAGTCGACGGATTGAATCGAGCAACCGATGTCATGCTCTCCGGCAAAACTGCGGTGATCCTCGGATACGGCGATGTAGGCAAAGGGTGCGCGCAAGCACTGAAAAGCCAAGGTGCGCGAGTAGTTGTAGCTGAAATCGACCCCATATGCGCACTTCAAGCTTTAATGGAAGGGTACTCTGTATTGCGGCTCGAAGATGTCTTGGAGACGGCTGATGTGTTCGTCACTGCAACTGGAAACCGTGACATCATCACGGCGGCTGATATGACCTCTATGAAGGACAAGGCTATCGTGGCGAATATTGGTCATTTCGATAATGAGATCGATATGACTGGCTTGGAGAAGATCCCAGGAATCGTTAAGAGCGAAATCAAGCCACAATATCACGAATGGACTTTCCCGGATGGCCACTCTGTGCTGATCCTCTCGGAAGGGCGGCTTATGAATCTAGGGAACGCCACAGGGCACCCGAGCTTCGTGATGTCCGCATCCTTCACAAACCAAGTCATCGCACAAATCGAACTTGCTCGAAACACCGGCAAGTATGAGAGGCGTGTTTATGTGCTTCCAAAGCACTTGGATGAGAAAGTTGCCAGGCTCCATCTGGATAAGCTTGGTGCAAAATTAACGGAACTCACAGAAGAGCAATCAGAATACATCAGCGTGGCCAAAGAAGGACCATATAAGCCTGACTACTACCGCTACTAGGAGAGATACAGGTGGTGGGCGACTCCCCCAATCTGCAGACTTATACCTCAAATTTTGACAGGACCTAGCTCACTCATCTCCTGACCAAAATCCACTGGCGACGTCGAACTCGGATCTTACTCGGGTTCGTTTCAACCCATCACCATTAGACGGACCGCACAGGCCAGGATTATTAAAGTCAGAACGTGGCGAACCCATTCCTGACCTCTGAGGATCTGTAGATGTACCCCTAAGGTTGCACCCAGAACTTGGCCAGCAGCTAATGCCAGTCCCATCCCCCAGTTAATCATTCCCGAGTAGGTGAAGAGGACCACGGTGACCAGGGTGAATAAGAACACAAGAGGAGCCTTGATCGCGTTACCTCGGATGAGATCAAGGCCATTAGCTGAGGTAATCGTAAGTACGATAAATCCGACGCCAGCCTGTATGAAACCACCATACACTCCAACAAGGAAGAACCCAGCACGTGAGATCCACCTCGCTGCTCCAGTTGGTGGAAAATGGCCTCCTTCATTTGGAGGCCTAATCGGGTTCCAGAATACCCAGCCTGCCGCTAAGACTAAGACAACCGACAAGATTCTTTGGAAAGCAAGATCGCCGACCATAAGGACTGCGCCCGTTCCAAATACCGCACCAATCAGAGCTGGTGGAGCTGCGAGTCTCAGCCAAGCGACAGGGACAAGCCCACTTCTTCGAAAGGTCTCGCTGGCACCAATTCCACCACTTAGAACTGCGATACGGTTCGTGGCGTTCGCTACGGTCGGTGGTAAACCCAAAAAGATCAGCAAAGGTAGAGTGAACAAAGAGCCCCCACCCGCAATCGAATTGACAGTACCCGCGGCCAACCCAGCTAGAAATAGAATTAGGCCAGTGATTACTAGGTCTGTGGGCAAAGCGGATCCAGAAGTTGAGTGGAATGGTTACTAAAGAAAATAGGATGCCGCAGGACCATCTCTATAACCGAACAGAGTGAGGGTCCAGAGTGTAGGCAGTGGTGACCAGCGATGAAGAACGCGCCTTGAATATAACCGGACGAAGTACCTAGCTTCCGGGTAGGGCGCTTTACCCGAACTCGGTGTGTATGGAGTAGCGATGCGCTTAGGAGTCCTCACTAGGTATCTGATAAAGATCCATATCGGGCCGTTTATCTTCGCTTTGGCGACGATCACGGGACTAATCTTCCTTAATGCTGTTGCACAGAGGATTGAAGGTCTGATTGGTAAAGGGCTCCCGTGGACAGTGGTGGTTGAGTTTCTGGTACTCTCCTTACCCCATACGATCGCGTTGTCCCTCCCTATGTCTGTATTGGTAGCAGTTCTGTACTCGTTCACTGAATTGGCATCATCAAATGAGATCACGGCAATGTCTGCGGGTGGTATTAAGCCCACCCGCGTTCTCCTGCCGCTGCTCGGTATGGGGGCCGTGGTTACCGTGGCGATGCTCTACTTCAACGACCAGATCCTTCCCGAGTCTAATCATCGGCTCAAGAACCTCCTTGTAGACATAGGGCGCAAAAGCCCAACCCTTGAACTGCGCGAACAGATCGTCAACGAAATCAAAACTGAATCTGGCGTAGACGTCTACTTCATGACTGCTGATCGAATCGATCGGGTGGCCAACAAACTGGAAGAAGTCACCATTTTTGACTCTAACAGCTCGATTCGAAAGCGCACTACATACGCGGCTAGCGGTGAAATGGCGTTCAATGCGGAAAAAACTGATTTATATCTCACCCTGTTTGATGGAGTAGTGCACGAAGTCCAAACTGACCGTATCGGTGGATTCCAGCGTGTATACTTCGACCAACAAATCATTCCACTCCGCAATGTTGGGAATGAGCTTGAGCGACGCTTCGGCGGATCAGACCGTTCAGATCGTGAGATGGGCTTCAAGCTCCTCACCCAGAGTGTGTCCGCGAGGGAAGCAGAGCTAGACTCAGTCAGAATCGATAATCGAGAAAAAGCTCTTCAAGCGCTGCGTCTGGCACTAGGACGCCCCATAGATGAGGACACTTCTATGGTTGGGACCATGCAATTATATCAGACGCGTAACAGCACCGGAGCCTTCACAGACGGTACCTCGCTGCTCTCGCGAGATCCTATCACACAGTCAGTCGTCATCTCGAGTCGTACCCGCGCCTCCAGAGGAGCAACTCTTCGAGCTGCAGCAAATCGCTACAAAGTTGAAATTCATAAGAAACTCGCGATCGCCTTCGCGTGTTTGGTGTTCACAATCATTGGACCTCCACTGGCTTTGCGTTTTCGCACTGGAGGGGTGGGTATGGTCGCAGCTACTTCAAGTGGGATCTTTGCTATCTACTGGCTCGGCCTAATCGGAGGTGAAACCCTAGCTGATCGACGCTTCGCGGACCCAGCTATAACGATGTGGCTAGCCAACGTTGTATTCCTTGGTGTCGGGCTCATTCTAGTCAGCCGGATGGGAAGTACCACCTCCACTGCTAGGGGCCAAGGGATTTCTAGAGTCGCTCGTATCTTTAGAAGACGCCCTCAGCAGCCTGAAGGAGCATCCGTATAATGCGGATCCTAGATCGCTTGGTAGCATGGACGTTCCTGCGCAGCTTCTTGCTGTTCATCTTCGCTGCTCCTCCTTTACTGATCCTTGGCGACCTTACAGAGAACCTCGACGACTACCTTGATCGAGGAGTTCCGCTTGTAGATATCGGCGTAGCCTACTTCTATCAACTCCCCCAGTTCATCCAGTGGTCCTTTCCAATCGCTGGCCTAATTGCAGCGGTCTTCACTGTGCACAACATGACCAGGCACCGAGAGATCGTGGCGGCTAAAGCGGGAGGTATCTCGTTCCACAGGACGGTCTTACCACTGTTAATCGTTGGTGTGGCCCTAACTGTCGTAGCCCTGGGTCTGACCGAAATCGTACCCAAGGGAAATCGGATCGCAGCGCAGATTCTAAGTGATGAAGACCCTATGAGATCTTGGCGAAGCGACTTCGTCTACAAATCGGAGAATGGGTTAATCTGGCAAGTGGACAGGCTGACTGCGCGTGATGGCAGCATGTCAAATGTCATTATCGAACGGCCCCCGACGCCTAGTATGTCCGGGCTTCACGTCATCGCTGACGCAGCCATGTGGAACTCGCGCGAGGGTTGGACCTTACGCCATGGGTTTTTTCGAACTCTGACACCAGACTCAGCTGAGAAGTCAATCGAGTTTGATCGCCTGCGTATGGCTGAGCTAACTGAGAAACCCGAAGAGTTCCTAGAGGCTCCGCGGGAGCCGGAAGAGATGACATATGCTGAGATCGACAACCTGGCAACGATCATCCAGAGAACAGGAGGGAATGCTAAAGAGTTACTCGTAAAGCGTGAACAGAAGCTCGCGATCCCCTTCGCAACGCTAGTAGTAATTCTATTCGGAGCACCACTTGCGACTAGCAGTAAGCGTGGTGGAACCGCCTTAGGTATAGGGATCTCTCTCGGAACTGTACTTTTCTATATCCTGATGCTCAAAGTCAGTGCAGCATTTGGCGAGATCGGCACACTATCCCCAATCGTGGCGGCTTGGCTCCCAAATGTGGTCTTCCTAGGGGTTGCGACGGTGCTATTAGTCCGAGTGAGAACTTAGTGGGAGTTTTGACCAGAAACCCTAGTGAAATTCCCGAATCTTAACCCAACTCAATACCACCCTGGGAAACTGAGGCCGAGATGACTCGATGGGGACCCCGCCCCATGTTGAGTAGGGCATTCTATAAGGCTCATAGCCTGGGAAATGACTACCTAATCTTCGAGGAAGGATCCGAATGGATCGCGACTCCTAATAAAGTCCTTGAGATCTGTAATCGTAACCATGGAGTCGGCGCAGATGGTATAGTTGTGCTGCTGGGAGAACTTCAAAGAAGCTTACCCCAACTACGCATGTTCAATCCGGATGGCAGCGAATTTGAACGCAGTGGAAATGGACTACGGATTCTAGCTGCTTATCTCTATCGAGAAGATCGAGTGAGTGATGCTCCATTCGAAGTCACCGTAGGAGGAGATTTCGTCCGCATGACCGTCCATGATGTGCAGGATGGTATCTACGATATTTCAGCGGAAATGGGACAGGCGAAAGTCGGTCCTGATTCAGTAGGCCTTAATAGTTCTTCCCTTGATGGTTCCGGACGAATTCTTGGACCAAGTGGGTCTCGCCTTCACGCGATCCCCGTCTCAGTCGGAAATCCTCACCTGGTTGTATTTGCCTCCGAGGTAAGTAACACACTACTGGAGTCTCTCGGCCCTTTTCTAGCAACTCACTCCGACCTATCAAATGGTGCGAATGTGCAGCTGGTAGGCCCTCTTTCAGGAAATAGGTTCGAAGCCGCTATATGGGAGCGTGGTGTGGGTCCCACGTCGGCATCAGGTACAAGTGCCTGTGCAGTTGCTGTGGCCGCCGTTTGGAGTGGGAGAATCAACCCAGGGGCTATAATGGTTGATACGAAAGGAGGCTCTCTCGAGGTTCACGTAAACGCTGAACTTGAGGTGGTATTACGCGGCCCCGTCACAGAGGTATGCACAGGCACTCTGACCTAGATCCATACTAGCGTAACTTGTCACCTCATATAGAGATGCTAGCTTTCTGGAAACATTTGACGGGCAATTTAAGGCGTATTGCGGCCCGCACAACGTATCAAGCATGATTCGTTGGCGAACAAGCTAAAAAGTCCACGCCCCATCGCACCTAGTAGCGAAGGGGTTTTTTCGTCGGGGCAACCATGGTATTGATACCAAAATCAGAGCAACGCACGAGGGCGAAGCGCATTGACCTCCTGCGGGAACACCTCGATAGACGGATTCTAGTGATGGACGGGGCGATGGGAACGATGATCCAGCGTCACTCTCTTAACGAAGATGATTTTCGAGGTGACCTCTTCCCGGAACATACATCACCCCTAATCGGGGCGAACGACATACTCTCTCTAACTCAACCAAGCTTGATCAAGGAGATCCACCAGGAATACCTATCAGCTGGGGCAGACTTGATTGAGACTAACACCTTCAATGCAAATCGAATTTCGCTTGCCGACTATGATCTCCAAGGGAAAGCAAGAGAGCTCAACCGGGAAGCAGCACGCCTCGCTCGCGCCGCGGTCATAGATGCTGAGCGAGATGACCCGGGTCATCCTAAATGGGTCGTCGGAGCGCTGGGTCCTACTAATCGCACCGCTTCCATATCCCCGGACGTTGGCGATCCAGGGGCGAGGAACACCACATTTGATGAACTATCAGAAGCGTATCTTGAACAAGCACACGGACTGATAGAGGGCGGTTCTGACGTACTCCTGATTGAAACTGCCTTTGACACTCTTAACGCCAAGGCAGCATTGTTCGCGCTCTCCACCGTACTCGTGGAGACAGGTCTAGATATCCCCGTAATGGTATCGGGAACTATTACTGATCGAAGTGGCCGGACACTCTCGGGTCAGACCCCCGAAGCGTTCTATAACTCGGTCGCACATGGTGTGCAGCCTGGACGTGGTCGTCAAAACGGGCTGTTCAGTATCGGCTTTAACTGCGCCCTAGGGATTGACGAGCTACGGCCCCATATAGAAGAGCTGGCTACCGTGGCTCCACTCCCAATTAGCTGCTATCCCAACGCAGGCCTTCCAAATGAGTTTGGTGGTTATGACGAAACACCAGAGCACATGGCTAACGTAACAGCTGAATTCGTTGACGCAGGCTTCTTGAATATCGTGGGTGGATGCTGTGGTACGACTCCTGATCACATTCGAGCAATCGCCGAAAAGGTTAAAGACCGAAAGCCACGAAAACTTCCTGAAATACAACGCAGAACTAATCTCTCAGGGCTAGAGCCAGTCTCAATTGGACCATCAGCACTATTCGTTAATGTGGGAGAGAGGACGAATGTCACAGGGTCTCGTCGCTTCGCTCGGCTCATCAAAGAAAATGACTATGAAACCGCCCTCGAAGTTGCGCGGGATCAAGTTCAAGGCGGCGCTCAGATAATTGACGTCAATATGGACGAAGGACTCCTGGACTCATCGGCTGCGATGCCACACTTCCTCAATCTCATGGCATCCGAACCCGAGATTGCAAGAATCCCGGTTATGGTGGATTCCTCTGATTGGGACGTGATCGAAGCAGGTCTCAAGACCCTTCAGGGTAAGGGGGTTGTGAACTCTATCTCCCTCAAAGACGGTGAAGATGCATTTAGAGAGCGTGCACAGAAAGTACGTAAGCTAGGCGCAGCCGCTGTTGTTATGGCATTCGATGAAGAGGGGCAAGCTGACACCCCGGAGCGGCGTCTCGAGGTATGCCAGAGGGCATACAAGATTCTCGTACACGAAGAGGGGTTCCCTCCTGAGGACATCATCTTCGACTGTAATGTTTTTGCGGTTGCAACGGGTATTGAAGAGCACGAGCGCTACGCTATGTGGTTCATCGAAGCAGTCAGGAAACTTAAAGAGACCTGTCCACACGCGCTCACGAGTGGTGGCATTAGCAACGTTTCATTTTCATTCCGTGGAAGCCCCCAAGTGCGAGAGGCAATGCATACAGCATTCCTTTATCACGCGATCGACGCAGGGCTCGATATGGGGATTGTTAATGCGGGTGCGCTTCCGATTTACGACGAGATCGAGGAGAGCCTCCTAACCTCGGTAGAGGATGTGCTATTCGCACGCACGCCAGATGCCACAGACGTCTTAACTCAGATCGCTGGCGAACTAGCTGGAACTTCGGAGCGCCGCCACCAAGAAGATTTGTCCTGGCGAGAGCTCGATGTTGAAGAGCGACTTGTGCACGCGCTAGTGCAGGGTATGGATCAGTTTGTCGAAGAAGACGCAGAGGCGGCAAGACAGAAATTTTCCAGTGCCCTCAATGTGATCGAGGGACCGTTAATGGATGGCATGAACGTGGTGGGTGATCTCTTTGGAAGCGGACGTATGTTTCTTCCTCAAGTCGTGAAGAGTGCTCGCGTGATGAAGAAAGCAGTCGCCTACCTAGTCCCGTTCCTTGAAGAAGAGAAAGCCGGGAAAACCCAACAGCCTAAGATCCTGCTCGCAACGGTCAAGGGTGACGTTCACGATATTGGAAAGAATATTGTCGGAGTTGTTCTAGAGTGTAATGGATTCAACGTGATCGACCTGGGCGTCATGGTGCCGGCTGAGCAAATCCTAGAAACTGCCCGCAAGGAGTCGGTTGATGTGATCGGGCTATCAGGGCTGATTACGCCGTCTCTGGAACACATGGTCCACATTGCTAGCGAGATGGAGCGCACTGGCTTTGAGACCCCTCTGCTCATCGGAGGGGCGACAACCTCTAGAGCGCATACAGCACTCAAGATCGACGGCCGTTACAATGGTCCTACTGTTCATGTGCTTGATGCGTCACGAGCAGTTGGAGTTGTTTCTAAACTCTTGGATAAAAAGAGTAGAGAGAGCTTCCTGAGTGAAGTTCAGACTGAATATCAGGCCGAGCGAGAACGACGCTCCCAGGATCGTCCGCGAGCACGTCTGTTGTCCCTCGCAGAAACACGCGACAAAGCCGACAGGAAGGTGTCTGAGGCTTATCGGATAACCAAACCAGCTGAACCAGGAATTCAGGTCACGGAAGTGCCGATCTCTGAACTCCGCCACTATATCGATTGGACTCCCTTCTTTCACGCATGGGAGTTGTCCGGCAAGCACCCGGATATCCTGAATGATGCTACTGTAGGCGATCAGGCAAGGAGTCTCCTGTCTGATGCTGAAGACCTTTTGGACCGGATGGAAGCCGAGGGTAGAGTCCGCACGAAGGCCACATTAGGCATCTTCCCAGCCAATGCTCGTGGGGATGACGTTGAGATTTACACGGATGACTCACGCACCCAGGTATGTGCAGTCATGCACAATTTGAGACAGCAGTTCGCTAAAGATGGACGACCTAGTCAATGCCTAGCCGACTACGTAGCGACAGTAGACTCGAATCAGGCTGACTGGATCGGGGCGTTCGTGGTTACCGCCGGGCTGGGTGTTAGCGAAGTCGTTCGTGAGCTAGAGGAAGCCAATGATGATTACACAGCGATCCTTACCAAGGCAGTAGCTGATAGGCTAGCTGAGGCACTCGCAGAACTGATGCACAAACGGGTGCGCACGGATATTTGGGGGTACGCTACCAACGAAACATTCACTAACAAGGAGCTAATCCGCGAGACATACCTTGGTATTCGTCCGGCACCAGGTTATCCGGCCTGCCCCGATCACACTGAGAAGGGGACCATCTTTGAGCTCCTGGACGCTGAGGGCACACTGGGCGTCCAACTCACTGAAAGTTATGCGATGACCCCTGCAGCTTCAGTGAGCGGTTGGTATTTAGCACACCCGTCAGCCAAGTATTTCGGTGTTGGCAGAATCGGACGAGACCAAATAGAGGATTATGCTCGACGGAAGGATTGGTCAATCGAGGAAGCAGAACGTTGGCTGGCACCCAACCTAGGCTACGATCCGGACGAACAGCGATGAAATCGATGATCGAGGACGGACTTGTCCATATCTTCGATGGTGCGATGGGATCGGTTCTCTATACTCGGGGTGTATTCGTCAATATCTGCTTTGACGAACTCAATCTTAGCAATCCCGAGATCGTTAGACGCATTCATCAAGAGTACGTCTCTGCTGGATCAGAGATCCTAGAGACGAATACTTTCGGGGCGAACCCTGTAAAACTTTCCTCCCATAGCCTTGGAGATCGGACCGAAGAAATCAACGAGAAGGCAGCTCGCTTGGCACGTGACGCAGGTGCAGGACAAGTAGCAGTCGTCGGCGCGATTGGCCCTCTCGGAATTCGTATTGAACCATGGGGACCAACTGCACGTGCAGAGGCCACAGCCTTTTTCGAACGTCAGGTCAACGGACTACTCGCTGGAGGTGTTGATGGTTTCATCCTAGAAACTTTTGCTGATCTGAATGAGATCGACTGCGCATTCACAGCAGTCCGTAAGTTGGGCGACCTACCAGTTATTGCCCAAATGACACTAGGGCAAAATGGGAAGACGGTATACGGTCATACAGCTTCGCAAATTGCTCAAGAACTCACGAGTATTGGTGTGGATATCATAGGCTTGAATTGCTCAGTGGGACCCGCGGTAATGCTGGACGCAATAGAGGACATGGCTGACACGACATCTGTACCTCTTTCGGCTCAACCCAACGCAGGCCTTCCACGGACCGTGCGAGACCGAAAGATCTACATGGCAACTCCTGAGTACATGGCACAATATGCGCGTCGTATGGTCGACGCGGGGGTTCGGTTCGTTGGCGGGTGCTGTGGCACGACACCTGACCACATAAAACAGATACGAGACTCGGTCAGGTCAGATCAACCTAATCGCGTCATGGTCAGGGTTACGGACGTCGACCGAGAGGGGTCGGCGACCCTAGATCCTGTGCCGTTAGAAGCGTGCTCGGCATGGGGGCGGAAACTCTCTCGAGGAGAACCTGTTGTGTCGGTCGAAGTCTTGCCGCCACGCGGCTGGGATCGAAACGCGATAGTTGAACCCGCCCATGAACTCAAAGACGCTGGTGTTGATTCCCTGGCTATCGTTGATGGTCCTCGTTCTCGAAGCCGGATGGGAGCACTCTCTGCGGCAGTAATAGTCGAGCAGGAAGTCGGGATCGAAGCGATCGTGCACTACACGTGCCGTGACCGAAACATGCTCGGGATGATCTCTGACCTGCTGGGAGCCGCTGCTGTTGGAATCCGCAATCTACTCGTCGTGAGCGGTGACCCGTCGGTTCATGGACCATATCCAGATATGACAGAAGTATTCGACATTGATTCAATTGGACTTACCAACGTGGTAACCGGGCTTAACCAAGGCGTCGACCCAGCTGGAAACTCAATAGGAGACCCGACCAAGTTCGTCCAAGGAGTGGTGGCCAATCCTGGTGCCTTAGATCTGGAACGTGAGGTCACTCGGTTCCGTTATAAAGTGGAAGCCGGTGCAAGCTTTGTGGTGACCCAACCCATCTTCAATCCTGAAAGCTTGGAAAGGTTCCTCGACAAGATTCACCAATGGAAGATCCCAGTGGTTGCAGGGATTTGGCCATTCCTGAATCTGAGAAATGCAGAATTTCTCGCAAATGAAGTACCTGGAGCTACAGTACCTGAGCAAATAATAGATCGGATGCGGAAAGCTCAGATCTCTGGTGATGAAGAGGCATTGAATGAGGGTATAGAGATTGCAGCAGAGATGATTGATGCCGTCCGCCCACTAGTGCAGGGATTCCATCTGAGCGCACCCAGCCGTCGGGTCGACGTAGCGCTGAGAGTCCTCCATGAAGCTGGGGTTAGCACAAACACCTAACACTTCTCTTTTCCGAGTATAGTAAGGTGCAACTGCTAAACTAGTTCGAGAATCCGACGCAAACGCCGGGCTGCTCCTCTGTTACCCAGGTTACTCACGTACACCTTCTCTGCACCAATACGACGAAGTTCTCTGATCGATTCCGCACAAATCTCCTCGGCGGATGCCCCGGCTTGAAAATCACGAGTCAATTCTCCCACTGGAACAGGAAAGAAGTGGCTCAATTCTTCTAGGGTTGAGGGATTCGCACTGCGGTAGAAGAAAACACCGAAGACAATAGGCACGAGCGCTGTGTCTATGATGCTTAGAAAACGCTCAACCTCAGCTAGCGCGTGATGTGAGACAATCTGTGTCAAGGCGAAATCAGAGTGAGCATTAGGCGCATTGACGAAACTCACCTGCTCTATAGCATCCCGATGTGGATTTACCCACCCTCCAAGGACAAGCTCAGGCAGACGCATCCTTATGAGCTCCCGCAAGTCTCTCCCGTGCGGCACACACCGCTTAGCTCCTACAGACTGATCTCCACCAAGAACAGTTAGCGCATCGAATCCCCCCGAGATCGCGCGCGATCCGAACATGAGACAGTACTCTAGTGAGTGTTTCGCTGTAAGGATTGGGACAATGCGACGAAGATCCACCTCGTCACCTAAGTTCGCTGACACATGAGCGAGGCTCTCTTCCTCTGCTGCACCTACCGCGTTGTCGGTCAAGAAGACGAAAAGTTCTTTAGAAGTGAGACGATTTAGTGAGTGATGAAGATCGATCCAGGCCTCCATACTTTCCCCGGCCTGAAGGTTAGAGCGAGGAGGACGAAGTTCGACCGCAACCATCGGTCCAGGCTCTAGAAGCTTTTCAAGCAAGAGAGCTTGGCGGTCTGGTCCTGACTCTGTCATCTGGATAGCCCCACCAATTCCTCGATCTCCGCTGCACTCGTCGGCAATCCACAACTGAGGATCTCGCAACCATCTTCGGTAACTAGTACATCATCCTCAATCCTTATGGCTATTCCTGATAAGTTTTCGGCTACGCTTTCGGCTATCGCAGGACGAAAATAGAGACCTGGCTCGATAGTGAATACCATACCAGGCTCAAGCACGCGCGCAGTTCCAGCACTGGCATAGTCCCCAGGATCATGGACATCGAGCCCTAACCAATGGGACGTTTGGTGTGGGTAGTAGGGTTGGTATGCTTTTTTCTCAAGTAACCCGTCAATCGATCCCCTTAGCACCCCCAAGTCTCTTAACCCCTCCACAATTACCCTAGTAACAGCATCGTGCAGTGCAGTAATAGGCTCACCTGGTCTTACCTTATCAATAGCGGACTCAAAAGAAGCCAGAACTACCTCATACACGTCTCTTTGGGCAGGTGTAAAATACCCATTAGCTGGATACGTGCGAGTCACATCCCCGTTGTAGAATCCAACTTCAGCTCCAGCATCTACGAGTACTAGATCGTCTTGATCAATGATCTTGTCGTTTGCTGAATAGTGCAGAACACATCCATTACTCCCGGATCCGACGATCGTTGGAAATGCCACTGTGCTCCCAGCAGAACTTCGAAACGCCTGCTCAACCGTGGCCTCGACAGTCCATTCACCAACTCCTGGAGAGATGATGGCGGCACCTGCACGGTGTCCTGCGACAGTTACCTGAGCTGCCATCCTAAGCCACTCAATTTCGCAATCCTCTTTCTTTAGGCGTAGCTCGTCAAGAATTCCTCCAGGGTCCACTACGCCCCTCGGTCCAGACCCGTACCGAGCTCCTTTTGAGCGGGTATCTTCGAGAGCCTGTTTCACATAAAACTCAAGCCCATCGTTCACTCGAGCACGGTAATGGATACAGTCCGCTCCCTCGATTAGACCAGGAAGTAAATCAGGTAACTCACTCATCATGTAACATTCATCAGCCCCAAACCGATCTTTGGCGATCTCTGTTCCAATCATTGGGCCAGTCCAAAGTTCGGTGCTCTCGTTAGGGTCAGTCACAAAGAGCACAAAATGAGGATCCTTATTTCTACGAATTAGTGCCAGCGCACCCGGTTCAGTAACTCCGGTCGAGTAATAAAGCTCGTTGTCAGGACGGTACCGGTGTTGTGTGTCCCGTGACCGGTAAAGTGTCGGTGCAGACGGCAGCAACATGACACCACCGCTCAGTAGAGACCGGATCAACTCTCGACGCTGTCTGAACACCTCAGGAGCGGCGGCACCCGGAAAATCTGATAGAATCATTCGGGCAAGCTAGCTTTGGTTGAGTTAGGAGGGCACCCCACGATAGGTTCACAAAGAGCCCAAAGAGAGTAACATATGGGTTCCATAGGTACTGCTTTAGCTCTCGTTATTTCGAATACTATAGGAAAAGAGGCAGGCGCATGGTGTTACGAACACCTAGTGTTCTCTCGATCATCTTCACTTCGACACTCCTACTCACGGCTCCGGCTGGAGCACAGGATCCCGATTCCACAGTCACTATAGATCCAGTGCTAGTCAGGGTTCTCAGAAGTACTGTGGGAACAGGAACTCCCCATTCTGTCTCGGTTATCACTGGTTCTGAGTTGACTCGGGCAACTGCTGGCGCCTTCCTAGAGGACGCACTTCGAGCAATGCCTGGGGTGCAGATCCACAATCGTTTCAACCTAGCGATGGGCGAACGCCTTTCGGTCCGAGGTTTTGGCTCAAGAGCACAGTTCGGGGTACGGGGCGTTCGCATACTGGTTGATGGAATCCCGGCAACACTTCCTGATGGCCAGGCCACACTTGATCATCTGGATCTTGCTGGTCTGGGTCGGATTGAAGCGTTGAGAGGACCGTCCTCCTCACTCTATGGCAACGCCGCTGGAGGTGTACTGCACTTCCGTTCCCTAGACCCGGCTAACCAACCCGCGCTGCTTTCATTTCGGAGTACATCTGGTTCTCACGGGCTACTCACCCTACAAGGCGTTGTCTCAGGCCAATCTGGTGACGCCGGCTACCGTGTCAGCTTTTCACGACTCAGTTATGACGGGTTCCGGAGAGATCCCATTGCTGATGATGGTAGTATTTATGCTGGTGGCAAACGATCAGTTGTTAATGCATCGCTGACCCTACCGGCTGGTGCTGGCCGGTTGAGGATCGTAGCTAATGGCGTCCTTCTCGATGCAAGAAACCCTGGATCTCTCTCTCAGTCACTACTCGATGAGGGGAATCGGCAGGCATACCGTTTCAATGTCATCAGTCGTACTAGCAAAGATGTAAGGCAGGGCCAAGCTGGAGCGACTTGGACTGGACCGCTTGGTGGGGGTGAAGCGGAGATTTCCTCATGGGTGATCAAACGAGAACTCGATAATCCGATTCCAGGTAAAGTCGTGGATCTCGACCGTAAAGCAGGTGGGATACGGGCACTGTTTCAAGATCAAACTGAGATCTCAAGTGGCAGATTCGGGGTCGGGGCAGGGTTTGAGCTCGAATTTCAGAGTGATGAGCGCTTCAACTGGAAGAACAGCCAAGGTGAGAGGGGGAACCTTCTTCTCGAGCAGCTGGAACGCGTTCGGGGCACAGGTCTTTTCATGCAGGGAAGGCTCGATCTTGATTCAGGGCCCTCGTTGCTGGCAGGACTCCGTTATGATCGACTCAGATTTTCTGCTACGGACCGCTTCATTAGTGCTGACAATCCAGATGATTCCGGCGAACGAGTCATGGACGCGCTGAGCCCATCAGTTGGCTTGTTGATCAATGCCGGAACTGACCTGGAAGTATTTGCCTCAATAGCAGGATCGTTTGAAACGCCTACTACGACAGAAATCGTCAACCGCCCCAGTGGTGCGGGGGGATTCAACCCGGACCTTGAGCCTCAGAAGGGTTTCACGATCGAAAGCGGCATCAGAGGTGGAGTTGGGGATCAAGGGACATTCGAACTTGCGCTGTTCCAAACGAAACTCACAGGTGAACTCGTTCCATTCGAAGTACCATCGAATCCCGGACTTACATACTACCAAAATGCGGGACGGTCGCTCTATCGGGGATGGGAAGCTTCGCTGGATACGCGTCTCGGTGAGAACGCTTCCACCCGAATCGCATACACTCGTGTGAACGGCAGCTTCAAGGAGTTTATCACTGATGATGCTGACTATTCTGGAAACAAAATCCCCGGACTAGCTCCACATCGGGTTGATGGGCTGTTTCAGGTGGATCTAGATGAATTTTATCTGGCTCTGAGAGGTCTCTTCCAGGCTGATATACCCGTAGACAATGGTGGGCAGTTCAGTTCGGAGTCATTCTTCGTAGCAGATGTCCGACTCGGAGTTGAGAATCTAGTTTTGGGTAGCCTGAAGGCTTCACCATTTGTGGCAGTCCAGAATGTGCTGGATGCGTGGTACAATAGCTCGGTGATTGTTAATGCCTTCGGGAAAAGATTCTATGAGCCGGGACCTGGGCGCACCTTCTTGCTCGGACTTGGACTTACCTGGGGTAATTAACCCAAGAACAGGCCAGCTCAACTTGGAAGAAACGTAAGCAATGAAGTCATCGCATTCGCAGGGATATGCCATAAAGCTTCTTCCCCGTGGGTCTTTGATTTTAGTGCTTTTCGTGGTACTGGCTGGCATTTCACCAAAGCTGAGTTCAGCTCAAGATGGTCTACGTATTGGTTTGACCGTGGGTGGGGTGAGCAAGGTCGGCGTGGTACTAGAGAGGTTCCTTAACGGCAACCAGAGCTTGGAGCTAACGGTTGGAACGTGGTCTTTTAAGGAGATCAGCACCTCGTTGGTGATTAAGCGGTATTTCCTCTCGAATGACCTGGATGCTGGCTGGTATAAACCCATACACCCTTTTATAGGTGCAGGGCTGTGGGTCGTTGGGGCGAAGCCTCCAGCAGAACGCCTGGGGCTTGCCCTCAGTGCGATCGTTCCAATCGGTATTGATTGGAGTTTTCCTTTTGATGCAGACCCATCATGCAATAACAAGTCTTGTCCAGCGGGCCATCATGCCCTCGGAGTAAGCGTAAACTTAAATCGGGCCTTACTTGTCCGGCGCAGTAATCCTGAGGATCAACTTCCACTGAACGGTAGATTAGTGCCCCTGCCCGGAGCGTATTATCGTCTTATGACGAGATAGTGATTAAGTAATCACCTTCGATGTGAACTCACCATTCGTCAGGTTCATCCCATGTCTGGGACCAAAACTTATGCTCCTCGTCATCGATTTGTTCGATATCAAGGGGAGAATCTTCATCGGTAATAAGCGCACCAGTCGCGAGAATTTTCTCCACATCCGCATCATTAACAATTGGCATGCTCTTTCCGACCCGATCGCGCAACCGCATCCGCAGGCTAACCCCAGCAGTAACTGCTAGGACGGTAAGCCCAGCCCAGAATACTAACCAGAATAATGTTAACATCAGAGTTCCTACTAGCGGACCAAGTCTAGTCCAATGGCTTCATTCCTACATATTTAAGCCCACTGCCTGTATTCAAGAGGAGGATCTCATCATCCTCATTTATCATGCCCTTATCCAAGAGGATAGGGAGTGCAGCAGCCGTCGCACCACCCTCCGGAGCAGCAAAAATTCCTGTGTCGATGCCTAGCTTCTCCACCCACTCAGCCATCGAGTGGTCGGGGACAGCCACGGCTCCACCCCCAGACTCCCTTAAGGCGCGTAAGATTAGGAAGTCGCCGACTGCTCCTGGAACCCGAAGCCCTGATGCGTATGTAGAAGCTCCACTCCACACTTCAGCTGCATCATGGCCTGCTTCCCAAGCACGCACCATCGGAGCGCAGCCAGCAGCCTGAACAGTAAACATCTTCGGACGCTCGCTGCCAATCCATCCAAGTTGCTCCATCTCATCGAAGGCCTTCCACATTCCAATTAAACCCGTACCTCCTCCCGTGGGATACACAATCGCATCGGGCAATCTCCATCCTAATTGCTCACAGATCTCATACCCCATGGTTTTCTTGCCCTCAATTCTATAAGGCTCTTTCAGGGTGGAAAGATCAAACCATCCATTTTTCTCTACACCCTGTCGTACCACGAGGCCGCAGTCACTGATAAGGCCGTCCAAAAGTTGGAGATCCGCACCCAAAGCAGAGATTTCTTCAAGGATAGCCGTTGGTGTGTCGGTTGGGACGACAACATGTGCCCGGAGCCCAGCGGCCGCGGCATAAGCTGCTGCTGCACTACCCGCGTTTCCAGCAGATGGTATCGCAACCTCCTCTGCTCCTAGTTCAAGCGCACGTGACACCGCAAGACAGAGACCTCGGTCTTTGAAGCTACCCGTCGGATTTTGGCCTTCGTCTTTCACCCAGACACGTCGAATACCCATTCGAGTAGCAGTTCGGTGCGCATCGATAAGTGGGGTCCACCCCTCCCCGAGACGAATCTGGGAACCCCTATTTCGAACAGGGAGAACTTCCTGATAGCGCCAGAGATCTGCGCTACGACACGCCACGGACTCTCGGGTAAAGCTCGAACTGATAAGATCCAGATCATATCGAGCGAAGAGCGGTTTGCCAGCTGCCGAAAGTCCAATAAGCTTTTCGCTCTCAACTTTTTCGCCGGTACCAGTGCATTCCAGATGCGTTGCTCCGTGCAAGCCGTCTTGGTCAGTCATAGGGTCGTGCTTTCCTCATTTTAGAGATTGATACGGGAGACAGGATGGTGACAAGAACGACGAAGGTGCTCGCCTAGTCTGGATACGGGGTGTCTCAGTGCTTTACTGGAGCTAAGAACCGCTCAAGTAGCTAACCCAATAATAGGAAGTTCTTATTCGTACCGAAGTGCATCAATAGGGTCGAGAATCGCCGCCCTACGAGCAGGCCAGATGCCAAAGAACAGTCCTATGAAGGCACTGATAGCCAGCGAGATAGCCACTATCTGCGGAGACACCACTGTGTCCAACCCAGCAATGCGCGTTGTCATCTCTGCGGCTCCGTAACCCATTCCGACTCCCAAGAGCCCTCCCAACACGCAGAGAGTCGAGGCCTCAACAACAAACTGTGTCATGATCGCCCCACGGGTAGCTCCAAGGGCCTTACGAACCCCTATCTCACGGGTTCGCTCGGTTACAGATACAAGCATGATATTCATGATACCGATGCCACCGACAAGAAGACTGATTCCTGCGATCCCAGCCAATAGTAAGGTGAAAGTTTGAGCTGTCGCGTTGAAGGTTTCCAGTAGATCCGTGGAGTTGCGTATGCTGAAGTCTGCATCCTCACCTGGTAGGATACGATGCTCCCTCCGCATAATTCTGTCGATCTCGGCAATCGCCTGGTTCATTTCCTCGGGCGTTTCTGTGGAAGCGTAAATCGAGCCAAGCCTATCGCGGCCACCCATCACACGATACTGGGCAGTCGATTGAGGAATAAAGATCTGGTCATCAGGGCGAAGCCACATCGCATCACCCTTCTCTTCAAGCACACCAACCACCTCAAATGGGATACCACGTACCTGGATGGTCTTTCCGACGAGGAGCTCCGCTGCGATCGAGTACTGGGGAGAGTCCTCAGGAATCTCACCGAGCATTTCTGGAATCGTATAACCGAGTACCGCTACTCGCCTACGTCCGCGGACTTCCCCTTCTGTGAAATAGCGGCCAGCGATTAGTCCGTGATCATACATATCGAAATAATCGGGCCAAACACCCATGACCTGATTGTTCGAATTCCAGCGGAGGTAGGTAACCTGCATCCGTGACTGAAGCTCAGGAGAGATCTTGAGGAACCCACGGGTCTCATTCCTCAGCGCTTCGGCATCCTCAATCGACATCTGAGTATCGCCTCGAGACACTCCATGCATCATTTCCTGACCGGGCCGGATGGTAAGGACAGAGGTGCCCATGTTGTTGATCTGTTGTTCAACCTGTACTTGAGCGCCCTCTCCTAATGAGACCATCGTAATCACTGCCCCAACACCGATCACGATACCAAGTGTCGTCAACACAGAACGCAGAACGTTTGTGCTGATAGCGCTCATGGCCACCTTAATAATTTCAAAGATCAGCATCAGGCTTTCTCCTAACTACGGGGTCCGGGGTCGGAAGCCTCTACTTCCTCCCCCTCCCATCCCCCCACCGAAGAGATTTCCGCCCATTCGACTCATCATTCGGGCCTGGAATTCCTGCTGTTGGGCCATGAGTTGAGCAGCTCCCACGACAACGAGTACATCCCCTGCTTCGACTCCCATCACTATCTGTGTGTGGTCCCAGTCATTGAGACCCATTTGGACAAGTCTTGGTTTTGGTATGCTATCCGCACCCATCACGAATACGACTGCAGGTCGCGTATCGCCAGTGGGCGCTCTTGTAACGTCTGCACCACCCCTCCGCTGGGCAGCACCAGCACGTCCACCCCGGCCACCTCCCAGGCGTTGCATTTCAGCACGCATCGACTCCTGACTAATCTCTCCACTCTCGACTTGCGCACGAAGCTCCTGAAGCTGAGCCATAATGCTGCCTTGATCATCCTGACCATCTCCCGAAGGGCTATCATCCGCTCCGCCTGTAGCTTCAGCACCTGGAGATTGAGGCCCGTCACCCTGGCCACGACCACCAGCGAACCCCTGACCACCTCGGCTGCCACCCCGACCTCCTCGCATGAACTGCGTCAAATCCATCTCATCTATGTTGAGACCCAAGGCCATCGCTGCCGGACCGACGTCAGAGATTTGTACAATTGCATTATTTGGAACCAATACCACATCTAATGCCTCGTCTATCAGCACCTGAACCTCTGCATTCATCCCCGGCTTCAAGAGCCCTGAATTATTGTCCAAACTCACAATCACCGGAAACATCGTCACATTCTGAACCACAGTCGCCTGAGGCTCTATCTTGTCAACTACACCCCGGAACGACTGATCTGGGAATGCTTCAACGGTCACGATAGCCTCTAGGCCGGAGGCTAACTGGCCCATATCAGTCTCATCCACCAACGTCCTGACCTGCATCTCCTTTAGGTTCGCCATCAAGAACAGCGCCGTGCCACCCGATACATTTTGTGACGCTGATTGGATAACCACACCCTCTTCGACGCTTTTCTGGATGATGGTCCCGGCAGTTGGGGCTCGGATACGAACGTCATTCAGTTGAAGTATAGCGAGATCGTGGTTGGTCTTAGCCTTCACAAGACTTGCCTGCGAGTTCGCGAACTCAAGGCGGGAACTCTCATGTTCCTGTGGCGTGATCACCGCAGCCTCTAGAAGCTGATTTGACCGGTCGAGCTGAGCTTCAGAAATCTCGAGTCTCGCCTGAGCGACAGCTAGGTCAGCTTCAGTCTGGTTGAATCTGTTCTGAACGTCGCGTGGATCAATGTCGGCTAGGAGCGAGCCCGGCCCAACCTGATCCCCAACATCCGCGTGCAGACGCAAGATTTCGCCCGAAGCCTTGGACTTGACTTCGACCGTGCGAATCGGCTCAACGGTACCGGTAGCTTCCGCGCGGATAGACAAGTCACCACGAGTGACTTCTACAGTCATGAGCGACGATCCTTCATTTACTGACTCATCATTACTGCATGCCGCAGTACCAATGGTAACCATACCGGTCAAAGCCAGTGTTAGGGTTTTCCTTATCATACCATCGTCTCCACTGGGTCATTGAAGAAGTCTTTCTCAATCATACCGTCGTTGAGATGCACCTGCCGTTTCGCATATCCGGCAATGTCTCTCTCATGAGTTATCAAGACAATCGTTTGTCCTTGTTCATTAAGCGCTTTAAGCTGGCGCATGATGTCCCCGCTTGTCACAGAGTCCAAGTTACCTGTTGGTTCATCAGCCAAGAGGATCGCTGGATTATTTACGAGCGCTCGTGCCATAGCAACCCTCTGACGCTGACCTCCGGACATCTCGGGTGGACGATGATCCATTCGGTCAGCCAGCCCGACTAACTCCAGTTTCTCAGCAGCGAGGCGACGGCGATCTTTCCCCTTAATTCCAGCATAAATTAACGGCAACTCGACGTTATGCAGGGCCGTCGCTCGCGGAAGTAGGTTGAACGTTTGAAACACAAAACCAATCTCTTTATTTCTCACACGCGCTAGTTGGTCCTCAGAAAGTTCACTCACAGGCTGACCATTCAACCAATACTCTCCGGCGGTAGGGGTATCAAGACAGCCAATCATGTTCATGAGTGTAGATTTTCCACTCCCTGAAGGGCCCATGACCGCCACGAACTCTGCTGCTCCAATTTCGAGGTCCACGCTGCGAACAGCATGCACTGTTTCTGCCCCAAGCACGTAATCTTTGACTAAGCCCTCTGTGCGGATTATGGCTTCACTCACAATTCTCTCCCTAGAATCGCTTCAAGCTCTGCCCGAGCTATCACGTAATCATATCGCGACGTAATGACCGTAGCGTCTGCTTGGCTGGCTGCCGATTGGCTTATCAACACATCTAGGATCGTCGAGACTCCAACCGTGTATCTTTCCCGTACAACCCTAAGATCCTCAGCTGCGACGCGCGCGGCTTCCTCTGCAATTTCGATGGCACGCTCAGCAGTGCGGAGGCTATACAAGGCATTATCGGCTTGCTGACGTGCAGCAAGCCGAGTGTCATCCTCTTGCAGACGAGAGACCCGGTAGCTGAACTGTGCCCGATCAACCGATGACTGTCGCTGGAAGTTATTAAAAATCGGATAGGACATCGAAAATCCCATACTCCAGCTGGTGCTGCCACCTGTGAAAGACCGGTCCTGATTATTCCAGTTGTAGCCAGTGTTCATCGAGATGGTGGGGAAGTAACTAGCTTTTGCTGAACGGACGTTGGCCGACGCCGCATTAGCTGCTTGGGTCGCAGCAATAACAGTCGGAGATCCAGCTTCTGCCAACTGCATGATCTCTGTCTCAGCCAATTGCAGCATGGTTGGCTCCAGAGTCGAAGGACGGAGTGGTGCCACAGCTGAAGATTCCCCTATTTGCCTACCCAAAGCAAACTCTGCAGCACGAAGTGCGGTCTCTCCCTGCAACACTCCCTGCTCAGCGTTTATAAAATCCAGTCGCGCACGCAGGGAATCCGAAATGGTCGCCCGACCGACCTGCGACCGAACGCGCACGATTTCTAAATTCTGTTGCGCCTGATCCACTCTCTGCCGCGCAACCTCAAGGAGATCTGCTTGCCTAAGCGCACTAAAGAAAAAATTCTTTGTCTGCAGGGTCACAGCAAAGCGTTGGTTCTCTCGTCGTGCTATCGCAGCCTGCATGTCGGCATCTGTCCGATTCATCTCCACAAAGCGAGTCCCACCCTGAAAAATGGTCACTCGGCCGGACACCCCTGCGCCGTATGAGTCCGAACTCCCACCCACAATCTGTCCCGTGTTGGGATCAAGGATATTCGCACTTCTCAGGGATCCACTCGTACTGGCACTGAGGCTCGGCAGGAACGCTGCCCATGCGGATCGCCTTGCAAGCTCAGCATTATCTAAAGCTTGATCCTGCTGGAGCATCTGTGGGCTACGGACTAGAGCGAGTTCAATCGCCTCATCAAGGCTCACTGCCTGCTGCCCCCAAATGGACACTGGCCAAAGAATCATGAGACCCACCGTAAGGCAGGAAGCAATCCGGACTACAGCCCGGTACGTGTATTTCATCGGTCTAGTCCCGGTTGCTCCTCTCGCCACCCTGGGTCCGACTTTCATCGAACTCCTGCAGAAGCGCCCTGTATTTAGAGGCCTGTTCTTCGGTGAATATCTCAAGAATTGCTTCTCGCGTCAGTCGGATCAGCGCTTGGTACTGGGGAAGATATGTGGTACGGAACTCTTCGTGCAGCGATCTCATATGCTGCAGTTGGTCCTCCAATATGGAGTCGATCAGGAGCGTTTGAGCTTCAGTGGGCTCAACTTGTTGATACATGGGTGTGCGACGACGCTGATCGGACATCTTGTACCGACCAGCGTCGCTCACCGTGCCTTCTTCAACCGGCAGCGCCACCAGGCTACCATCACTGACCAGCCCAAGCATGACGCCCGTGCCAAGCACCAGCGCAAGTATCACTGCAGTCACAAGTTTCGTTCGAGATCCATGTTCCATTAGAAAACCTCCGAGGCAAAGGCCACTGCATCGCTCGTCTCCGAAGGAGCAAGCGCCGCAGGGATTGTCTGTCCTTCAACCTCACTCACCAGTAGTTCCTCGATCCCGACCGGCCTAACAGGAACAGCTGACTGGTCTCTTGTGAGGAGTAGTCCAGCCACAATGGCAGCCAGTAGAGCTGCCGGGACAACGGTCCTAGCCCAGGACGTCATCACATCACCCACGGTCAACTCGCGTACCAATCGCCGCCGAGCTAACTCACCCGCTGCATTTTCTAGGATCCATTGGCGAAAACGATACCAGTAACTCGGATCCTGATGCTCTGGATCAAAGTGAGTGAACGCCTCGGCCAACTCTAGGTCAGGCCCTAAGTCATCATTCGAGTCGAAATCGTGCGATATCCTTGTAATCATTGAACTTTCCTAATCAAATCTGATCCATTTGACATCTCGATAAGGGCCTCTTTCAAGGCTTTTCTCGCAAAATGCAAGTGCGACCGTACTGTCCCCGATGGAATCCCCAACCTCTCGGCGATCTCTCGGTGTTTCCATCCCTCTAGGTCATGCAGCAGCACAACCTCTTGCTGAACCTCGGGTAGTGCAGCAATTGCCTGCTGAAGGATCCCTCTCAGTTCTGAGGTCTCCGCAATCTTATCTGGTGTGGGAATCCGAGACTTCGTCCCCTGTGGCACATCACCAGTCTCTCTTAAGGACTCTCGACGAATCAAGTTCCGCGAACGATTTCTTACTATCGTCATGAACCAACCCGCGAACCTTTCCGGATTCCGGCATTCGTCAAGCTGATCCAACGCCACCAAGAATGACTCTTGAGCGGCATCTTCCGCATCCTCATGGCTTCCGGTCACAGAAAGTGCCAAAGCATAGGCAGATTTCTGGTACCTCTCTATGAGCATGCTCAAAGCAAGTTCTTCCCCCCTGCGAGCTCGTAAGACCAACTCGCTATCATCCGGGTGATCAGTTGTTCTTGAAGGACACGGAAGTGCAACCCCGTGTTGAGGTTGGTTCATGATCCTATGGGAGTTGATGGTAGAAATCAGTATTGAGCAATACAGGTAATGTCGCCTGCTACAATCTAATAGATACCTAGCTGAGCAGTTCCGTTAAGCTCACTAGATCCACTAATCCACCGCTTCAGAAGGACGATATCCAGCTTGAGCGTTCAATTACGGCCTCGGTTACGTATATCTGAAAAGAAATCTCTAGACGGATCTGTCCGAGGCGGCCTGCTCTGCTCATAAGCTGACTGAAGTTGGTCTAGGTTTAACTCAGAAAGTATACGACCTGCGATTAACGTCTCTCGGTCCGGTGCACCGGCATCCTCAGCGGATATCCAAAACCCGAGCATCAGTAGGGCAGCAGTTTGTGTTTGAGAGCGACCAATTACACGAATAGTCCATTCCTTACCGTCGACCTCAAGAATGACTTCCTCGAGATCAGACTCCAAGCGAGAAAAGCCAATTTTCCCCTTCATCTCCCTAGCCTGCTTATCGGTCGCACGTCTTCTGCGTTTATTTTGACCCTTCTGCCGATTACTGCGACGCTCCTGGCTGTGATGCAAATGCTTACTGTCTGCGTCCGCACTAGGTACAGGGCGATTGGAGGGAACGGTGGGGGGAGTATCCTGAGACTCTGAAACGCTTTCGTTACTATCAGGCATTAATCCACAATGACTTAGCTGATAATCTTAAGAGGGTTGTTTACGCGTCCGCCTGAGACTCTACGAAGGGTGCGATCTCCATAGAACATCCGAATGTACTTAGCCTGGGTTTGGGTAACCTTACGAACAACCCACACTAAGTGCACATAATTGGGCTCACGTGGCTCAGTCCTAACCCTAAGGCCCACCTCCCAAGGCAATCGGTCGCCCTTGAGATTATTACAGGACGAACAGCTAGTTACAACATTCTCCCAGCTATTGTCCCCACCGCGGGACAGGGGGTTAATGTGATCTCGAGTCAGAAATTGCCTGCCCTTGAGGTCAGACTTGCGTCTTCCGCAGTACTGACACGAATAGCCATCCCGGGCGAAGAGAAACATGTTCGTGACCTGCCGCTTAAATCGTTGTGGGACATGAATATAGCGAACGAGGCGGATCACTGTAGGACAAGGGATCACCTGCCGCTCGGAGCGAAAGTCCTTACCCGCGTCCTTCTCAAGGATTTCAGCTTTGCCATCCAGGATTAGTCGCACAGCTCTACGGGCTGGCACAATGGTTAGTGGCTCGAACGACGCATTTAAGGCTAAGCAGCTCACCACACCTCCAGATATCGATACCGATTCGCCCAAGAGGCTATTCAGTTCGAAGGTACGCCGCGATTGCCTACCACTGCAATGTTACAGATCGGCCCATTAGATACACATCTCAATCACCCTTGGAGCCCCAGGGTTACCACTCTGCTACACTTTCCAGAGGACCATCTAAAGTAAAGCGATAGGATCTCGGTCCACTACCAAACGAACATCTCCACCAGGAACCTTAAATCCGTCGATCAAAGCGCGCACAGCTCTTCCGATTGCACTCGGTGAAGGACTGCGTAAAAGGAAATGCCAACGCCACCGGCCGTGCAGTCGTTCAATCGGTGCCGGTGCCGGGCCAACCAATTCGACAACTTTAGATTCTTCTGCATTTCGCCCTTGAAGCCACCGACGCAACCAGGCGGCACCAGCTTCTGCGCTCTTAGCAGTAGCCCTTTGATCTGGACTACTAAGTATCACGTTGACCATTCTCAAATGCGGTGGATAACAGGGTTTCTCACGCGCCGCTGTCTCTCGTTCGGCAAAACCTATGAAGTCATGAGCGACTGCAGCCTGAATCGCATAGTGATCAGGAAGTGAAGTCTGAATCAAAACTTCACCCCCTAGCTTACCCCTCCCTGCCCTCCCCGCTACCTGACTAAGGAGTTGGAAAGTCCGCTCACTAGCCCGGAAATCAGGTAAGTGGATCCCGACATCTGCGTTCACCACACCCACTAAAGTCACCTGCGGAAAATCGAGACCCTTTGCGATCATTTGTGTGCCAAGCAAGATATCAACATCCCCCTTGGCTACCCGGTCGAGTATCCGGTGATGGGCCCACTTTCCGGAAGTGGTGTCTACATCCATCCGTGCAATTCTCGCAGACGGGAATGTCTCAACAGTGACCCGTTCGACTTGTTCGGTACCCAGCCCGCGATAGGAAAGGTCTCTTGACCCACATCGAGGGCACCGCTCCGGGGCTGGGGCATCGTACCGACAGTGATGACAAATGATTCGTCGTGCAGCTCGATGATACGTCAGTGAGATTGAGCAGTTCAAGCACTGTTCAACCTCACCACATTCCCTGCACTGAATGAATGAAGAGTATCCGCGACGATTTAGTAGCAAGATCACTTGCTCTGCTCGTTCTAGTCGTGCATCCACTGCTGAGACCAATTCCGAAGAAAGCACTCCAGCACCACGTTCATTGACTCGAGATACCTCAGCGGACTCTCTTCTTTGGACCCTCAGGTCAACCACTCGTACCTCGGGAAGTCTTGCTCCGCCGACACGCTTCGTAAGCTGAAGGTGACGGAACTTACCAGTCCGAGCATTAGTCCAACTTTCTAACGATGGTGTGGCGCTGCCAAGCACACATACGGCTCCAGTTTGACGTGCGCGTACAACAGCGAGATCTCTCGCCAAGTAACGGGGGGCCTCGGACTGCTTGTAGCTTCCATCGTGCTCTTCATCCACAACGATCGCACCAAGATTCGAGAGGGGCGCGAAAAGTGCAGAACGCGCACCCACTGCGATACGACACCGACCAGTACTCAAACTCCGCCATGCGTCGTAGCGTTCTCCCGCAGAGAGACCGGAATGCAGCACAGCGACCTGGTCATCAAAATGTGCACGAAATCTTGAAACAGTCTGCGGTGTAAGGGCAATTTCGGGAACGAGAACTATTGCACTCCGACCACGAGCAAGGGCCTCGCGGAGAAGCTCAATGTACACAAGTGTTTTACCAGAACCGGTGATACCCTGCAGAAGAAACGGTATAGGTACATCTTCATCGAGCGCACCAATCAGAGCGTCGATTACATTCCGCTGATCCTTCGTAGGAACGAGCTTGGGCGGCTTGGTTGCCGGAATGTTAGCGAACGGATCACGAAGCTGTTCTTCGTGGAAGATTCCAACCAGACGCTTTGACTCAAGACCCTTTATTACTCCTCGACTAAACCCTTCTTCTTTGATCATATGTGTTAATTCAGAGGTACCTCCCGAACGTTCTAGTAACTCATATGCCTCTCGCTGCCGTGGCGCCCTAGCAAACATCTCATCCCGTGCCTGCAGTGTGCCTAGACGATCGATTAGCCGCACTACCCCTTTTGTCTTCACCGGCGGCTGTGATGGCGGCACCATTTCGTGGCCTACGGCACCCTGTGCTACAAGAGATCGAATCTCAGGCCATATCGAACCCATCCCTAGCTGCCGCCGGAGTGTCCGAACCCGAAGTGGTTTCCCGTGATACTCTAGGGCAGCTAGAACACGTTGCTCTCTAGGTCGAAACTTCTTGAGAGGTCCATCTTCCAGAAGCCTGACATAGTTCCTGGAAACATCTGAAAGCACAGCTGGCAAAGCAGCTCGGAGTGCTATGCCGAGGGGAGCGATGTAATACTCAGCAATCCACCGGCAAAGGTCGAGAAGTTCAGCAGGCAATTGTGGTGAGTCATCCAGGATCGAGAGCACTGGACGTATCTGCTTGATTTCCAGTGCAGAACCTGGGCCAACCACCCAACCGATATGCTCTTGCCGCCGAAATGGCACCAGAACCCGCGTTCCTGGTTCTGGCTGAGATTCTGTATTGATCTGGTACGTAAAGGTGCGATGTATAGGGAGAGGAAGGGCCACGTCCACCCTGAGTTTCAGGTTAGTCAACCTGACAACCCTCTTAAGCAGGCTCCGAAGTTAGACATCCATTAGCAGAAAGATTTCCTGCTGGATATCCCTGGGACTGACCTCTGGACCATCTGGGCCCCAATAGACGTTGATCTCACTTCGAACTCCGATCTCATCAGGGATGTAAATGCCAGGTTCGACAGAGAAGCCTATGCCCGGAACAAGCAACCTGTCATCTCTCGTCTCCAGGTTATCAAGATTCGGACCGCTTCCGTGGAGGTCTATATCCATCGAGTGTCCGGTCCTATGCACGAAGTACTCACCATAGCCGCGATCTGCAATCAAGGCCCGCGCAACTTGGTCAACCTCGTAGCCGCGGACTTCTCCTCCTAATTCAAACTGTTCTCTCAAAAATGTGACGGCAGCGTCCCGAGCATCTCTCACAGCATTCCAGATCTCTTGGGTGCGCGAATCGACCGCACCACTCAGAAGACCCATCCAAGTCTGGTCAGCGAAAACTGCTCCATCAAACGCTCCCCAAAGATCAATCAAGAGCAAATCTCCTGCTGCAATCGTCTCTCCCTTTCCCTCGGGAGAGTAGTGGGGATCTGCCGCAGTGCGGCCGATCGCTACAATGCAATCCGGATTTACTGTGAGTCCATGGGAACGAAGCTGTGAGCGGATCCATTCTGAAAGATCACCCTCATTAGTTGGTGATCCGGACTCGACGGCTGCTGCTGCACGGGCGAACGCTTGCTGTGCAACATCAGCCACAATCTCTGCTGCCTGACGATGCATCTGCAGTTGCTCAGGGGTCCAAACCGAATGGAATCGTGATACCAAATCCCCAGAACTCACCGCCTCGACACCGAGATTGAGTATCAATCCTGCCATACCCGCTGGGAGATAGTCTAAGGTTGGCACGGCTGCACCCGGAGAGACCTCCATGGCCAATCGAGTGCATCCATCTAGAAGCTCTCTGAGTTCCGCTTCCATTTCCTGCCAACTTGAATAGGTGCGACTCTCGAAAGGCCAATGACGCCAAGAAGAAGCTTCTATTGCATGGATTAGCGCTACGGGCTGGCCTTTCTCTGGAATTAATACGAACCCACGGCGGGTCGTCTTGCCCATACCCAGCAATTGAACAGCTATCGGGTTGACTCCATGGAACTCATACAAAAGCCAGCCGTCGAGATTCTGATCGCGCAAAGCTCGTTGAACTCGCTCAATTCCATCGGGACTACATAGTAAAGCAGTGCTCACACTGGGTTCTCCTCTCAGTAATAGGATGGAGGCGGAAAGATTGTCTTACCCTTGTTCTTCTTCAGGGCGAAAGAGCGGGAGTCCGCTGGTGTCAGGCCTCACATCATCTGCTGCCACATGATTATGATCCCCATCTTCCTCTGGTTTTGAAGTTGGAGTAGCCGGTATAACCTTCAAGTTATTGGAATCAGGCTCTTCACTGTCAGGAGTCAGATTCAAGGCCAAAGCGAGCTCAGCTGTGGCTACACTCTTTGGTGCAACCCTGACCGGTACTCCAGCCTTGCACCCCTTGAGCAATTCCAGCCCTAGAATGCGTTCTCTCGTGAGTAAGCGATGGATTTCCCGCCCTTTCATAAAACCCGTCCTTACTCCCTTCCAGCCCCACTTTTTCCAGGTCCTGCGAAGGATTTCCAATTGTTCTCGGAACGAAAAGGTTTTAATCAAATCAGGAAATGGCTCGCTCGCGTCTGACCGTAACATCATCCGTTCATTCGACCAATCTTCAACATGTAGATTTTCGATCCCGGATTCTCGCAGGAGCTTTCTCCATTCAACTGCCATCAGTGGGGTCGCACCTAAGTAATCTGCCAAAACCGACCTTCGGGGCTCATGCACTGGGCCCTTCCAAACAAGTTGGAGCAACACTATAAACCCGTTGGGTTTCGTCACTCTAACCAACTCAGCGATTGCCTCACCTGGCTCACAGTGGTTTGCGAGGCCGATTTCACCGATCGTGACATCGAAAATCTCGTCTCGATAGGGAAGCGATGATGAAGGTCCAGGCTGGAACTGGATTTTGTCTGCAATTCCCTCACTTAGGCCGCGCTTCGCGGCCTGTTCCACGAGATCCGGAGTGATATCAACTCCAAAACCCTGAACGCCGAACTCTCTAACGAAGTACTCAAGCGAGACTCCCAGGCCACAGGCTACATTCAGAACTTCGACACCTTCAGACATGCCCGTAAGGATCCCTATGTGATGGTAGAGTTCAGCACCTCCTGAGAGGAAAAGTCTACGGGGACTGATCCGCAGGAGGTCGAGCATCGCAGGAACGTGGGGCAAGTTTTCCATCGTTCCATATTTAGTTGGCGGCATGGGGAAGAAAAGTAGCTAACAGGTCAAGACGGGCAACGAGATACCTATCAAGGCTTTTCCAGCCCCGCCAACCCACGGATGACTGCCACCACTCCCTGCCCAAGACGCGGTGGGTTATAGCCACCTTCCAAGAGAGCGACGACCTTTCCGTCACAGTCAGCTGCAGCATCCTCCACGATACGTCTGGTCATCACATATAGATCATTGGGTTCAAGAAGCATTCCCCCAAGTGGGTCTTCGGCCATTACATCGAAACCGGCTGAGACTAACACAAATTCCGGCGAAAACTTTTTCAGAGTTTGACCAAGCGCTTGGTCAAATGCGTGTAAGTAGTCCACTCGTGGAGTTGCACTCAGAAGTGGAACGTTGAGCGTATAGCCTTCCCCATCATCCCGGCCTCTCTCATTCGCACTACCAGTGCCCGGATAGTGCGGAGACTGGTGCAACGATAGGAAGTATACCGTTGCGTCTCCATAGAACGCATCCTGTGTGCCATTTCCGTGGTGTACATCCCAGTCGATAATGAGGACTCGATCCGCGTAACCTTCTGTCTGAAGCCACCGCGCAGTGATAGCGATATTATTAAAGAGACAGAAGCCCATTGCTTGTCCTGGCGTAGCGTGATGACCTGGGGGCCTCGTGGCAACGAATGCATTACGAATATCACCTCGAGCGACTGCCCTGGTCGCAGCAATTGCTGTACCCACACTTCCTAATGCAGCATTCCATGATTGGGAGGACACCTTGGTATCCGGATCGATTGCGATAATGGAATTTTCGTCCTCAGCACGCTGACAAGCCGCCTGCACTTGCTTGACATGATCCTTCGTGTGGACGAGAAGCAAATCGTGTTCGGTCCCATCTGCTGCTTCCATCTGCTCAGCATGACCATGAAGCATCAAAAGGTCATTTCCCACACTTGATGCGAGCGCCCGAAGACGACCCTGATGTTCAGGGTGACCCCAACCCGTGTCGTGAAGGGAAGAAGAATGGTGAAGAAAGAAGCCCGTTTTCTCACTCATCGGTTTCGCTGAAGCATGATTTCAATACAGAGGCAAAAAGGACTAAAGACTTCAGCAAACAGCCTGCTAAATGCTCTGGGTAGAAACATTGAGGGACGCGATCCTCTCCTGCACGGACCGAACTTCCCTTTGGCGTGACTTTAGCGCGATGATCGCATCGCAAGCAGCAGAGGTCGCTGACATTGTTGTCAGATAGGGCAATTTGTGAGTTATAGCGGCTCGGCGTATGGCATAATCGTCGTACTGGGACTTCTTGCCGAGGGGCGTATTAATAAGGAGGACGACATCACCGGTAATAATATGGTCCACAATGTTCGGCTGTCCTTCGTTGACCTTGTAGACTCTTTCCGCCGGGACGCCCAAACGCTCTAGGTAATCTTTTGTTCCCTGTGTCGCCATAATCTCAAAGCCCAAATCACGGAATCGTCGCAAGATCGGTGTTACCGTCTCTTTGTCGCTGTCGTTGACTGTCACAATGAGAACTCCCTCTTCCGGTAGCGGGTTCCCTGCTGAAATCTGAGCCTTGGCGAACGCCATCCCGAATGAGTCATCGAAGCCCATCACCTCTCCAGTCGACCGCATTTCAGGCCCAAGTAGTACATCAACGTCAAACCGGTTAAATGGGAATGCAGCTTCTTTGACTGCGACACCTGGAACCGGCGGCTCTTCTTGAATCCCCAGATCGACAAGCTTCTCACCTGCCATGACACGAGCTGCGAGACGAGCCAAAGGTACGCCCGTTGCTTTACTCACGAACGGCACGGTCCTAGAGGCTCTTGGGTTCACTTCAAGCACGTAAACAACCTCGTCCTTGATCGCGTACTGCACATTCAGCAGTCCGACTACACCAAGTTCGAGCGCAAATTTTCTGGTTAGTTCACGGATCTCTTCCAAGACCGCCCCCGAGAGTAAGTAGGGGGGCAGCACACACGCCGAATCTCCTGAGTGGACACCTGCATCTTCAATGTGTTGCATGATTCCGCCAATCACGACGTGAGTTCCGTCGCAAAGTGCGTCTACGTCTGCTTCGAAAGCATCCTCAAGGAATGAATCGATCAGAACCGGGCGATCTGAGGAAGCATGAATTGCATCCTCAAAAAATGTCCGCAGAGACGTTTCATCGTATACAATCCGCATCCCGCGCCCACCGAGTACATAGCTCGGTCGGACTAAGATCGGAAACCCTATCCTGCCTGCTATCTTGACCGCTTCTTCCTCACTAGTTGCTAAACCGTTATCGGGCGTGCGGGCACCAATCTTTCTACATACCTCATCAAAACGGTCTCGATCTTCCGCTCGATCGATTGCATCCACCGAAGTCCCTAGTACACGGGCACCTAGTTCCTCAAGTCCATGAGCAAGTTGGAGGGGCGTCTGCCCTCCCAGTTGAAGCACGACACCTTTTGGTTTTTCAAGATGAACAATCTCGGCAACATCCTCGAGCGTGAGGGCTTCGAAGTAGAGCTTGTCACTCACGTCAAAGTCGGTAGATACCGTCTCAGGGTTAGAGTTGATCATGATCGTCTCATAGCCAGCTTCTCGCAGAGCGAGAACCGCCTGCACGCAGCAGTAGTCGAACTCAATGCCCTGCCCAATGCGGTTCGGCCCACTCCCGAGGATCACTATTTTCTCACGATCTGAGCGTTCGCTTTCAGTCTCATCCTCATACGATGAGTAGTAGTAAGGGGTTTCGGCTGGAAATTCTCCTGCACAGGTGTCAACCACGTTGTAGGTCGGCCGTATTCCTCTATCCCATCGTCTTTCACGGACGTCGGATTCCTCTTCTCCTCTCAATGCTGCCAGTTGGAGGTCACTGAATCCTTCACGCTTCATATGTCGGAGAAGTTCTGTTGTTACTTTCTCCTCCTCTGCATATCGCTTTTCCCATTCAACGCACTGGACAAGTTGATCCAAGAACCAGGGATCAATTTTGGTTGCAGCAAAAATCTCGTGTACACCTAGTCCGGCTTCGAGGGCTCGTTTGATCTGGAATGGTCTGTGTGGCGTAGGACGCCTCAGTGCCACCAAAAGTGATTCTCGATCTTCCCCAGTTAGCCCATCGTCCTTGAGGCGTTCTGAAGTAACCCAACCGTGTCGCCCAGTTTCGAGACCTCGGAAACCCTTTTGCCACGCGCTCCGGAATGTGCGTCCAATCGCCATGGTCTCACCGACCGACTTCATCTGGATACCGAGCGTGTCATCAACTTCAGGGAATTTTTCAAAAGCGAACCTTGGGACTTTGACAACTACGTAGTCGAGAACCGGTTCAAACGATGCAGGTGTTGTCTTCGTTATGTCGTTCGGCAATTCATGCAGATGGTATCCGACGGCGAGCTTCGCACCTATCCGAGCGATCGGGAAACCGGTGGCTTTGGATGCAAGAGCTGATGAGCGAGATACTCTCGGGTTCATCTCTACTACAAGCATTTCACCGTCATCTGGATTCACTGCGAACTGGATGTTACAGCCACCTGCCTCAACACCAATTTCCCGTATAATCGCAATCGCAGCGTCGCGCATTCTCTGGTACTCGACATCGGTTAGTGTCTGAGCTGGAGCTACTGTGATTGAATCCCCGGTATGGACCCCCATCGGGTCAAAGTTCTCGATTGAACAAACCACGATGACGTTGTCGATACCGTCCCTGACAACCTCGAGCTCATATTCCTTCCATCCGATCACCGATTGGTCAATGAGTACTTCGGTGATCGGCGAAGCATCGAGTCCTTTCTTCACCTGATCTTCCAAGTCCTTCCGATTGTAGGCTATACCGCCACCCGTTCCTCCGAGAGTGAAGGATGGTCTTACAATCGCAGGATACCCTGTGTCCTCGACGATATTCATCGCCTCCTCAACTGTCCCTGCAAAACCACCACGGGGCACCTCAAGCCCAATGCGCTCCATCGCCTCAGTGAATTTCTCACGATCTTCAGCCATCTCAATGGAGCGATCGTTTGCGCCAATCAGCTCCACACCGTGTTTATGAAGGATGCCCGCGCGGTGCAAATCCATCGCGACATTGAGCGCAGTCTGTCCGCCCATGGTGGGGAGGAGTGCGTCAGGGTCCTCGCGCTCAATTATTTTCTCAACCCAATCTGCGGTGATTGGCTCAATGTAAGTCTGATCCGCTAGGTCCGGATCAGTCATTATCGTTGCCGGATTAGAGTTCACTAGGACAACCCGATACCCCTCTTCCTTTAAGGCGCGGACGGCCTGGGTACCGGAATAGTCAAACTCGCAGGCTTGACCGATAATAATCGGGCCAGAGCCCAGGATCAGTATGGTTTCTAGATCGTCGCGTCGTGGCACGTAGTAGCTACTAAATCGGGTTGCGCAACGCGGAGAGCCCTAGAGTTATCCCTCACCGCTTTTTCCTGCCTCCCTTCGAATAGCGGTAAAGAGAACCCATGCAAAGCCACCCCAGACGAAACTTACGACCAAGACCATTGTGATCCATGTAGCTGTCGTCATAGGTGACTCCCAGCCCTACGGGCGGTCTCAGATGTCGGCTTTATAAAGAGATTTGGTGGGGCTTCTACACTACTAAGAGCGAAGCCGGCGTAAGGTGGTGGAAGCGCGTTGGGGCTGCAAGCCACGTACTAACTATTTACCAGTATCGCAGCATCTGCAGCCTCCCATATAGACTCAGTAGAACCGCGGTTGCGCGCACCTATTTTCGAGGGGTGGAATGGTTAACGGACCCCATTTACAGCTAAAAGATAAGCGGATCAAGATGATCCGGATTCTACGTCAGCTCTGAAGATCCTTTCCCCTGATTTGAAGCTGATCAGCAACAGTCCGGAGAGCATTAATGATATTCTGAATATGTTCTACACGCTCAAGCCCAATCAAATCAACACCCTTTTGAACCTCTTCTCTACTGACGCCTGCCGCGAATGTTTTGTCCTTCAACTTCTTCGTCACCGACTTGGGCTTCATATCGTCGATCCCATTGGGCCTGACGAGACAAGTGGCATACACAAGTCCGGAAAGCTCATCACAGGCGATGAGCACTTTATCGAGTTCGCTCTCAGGTTCAACACCTGTGAAATCAGCGCGATGTGCGAGGATGGCATGGAGAACTTCTTCGGGATACCCCTCTTCTCTGAGTCGAGCGACGGCTGTGAGTGGGTGCTCCTCAGGGTGTTTCTCCCAGTCTAGGTCGTGAAGGAGGCCCGCAAGGCCCCAGATGTCCTCATCACCACCACGGAGTTGTGCATAGTACCGAACAGCAGCCTCAACAGCATACATGTGCTTGCGTAGACCTTTGTTTTCCACCCATTCCTCAAGTAGAGCAACAGCTTCTTGGCGACCAGGCATCTTAACCTTTCAAAAAGATTTGGTTTTTGACCGAACCTGTACGCGTAATGCTACGGGCGGTCAACCCGCTATCTACTGATCACTATTGGCTTTTGCTACTTCTCAGCCGACTGATTTAAGTAGCTAGCTACGGGAAGAGGGGCACAGATGGCTTACTGCACAGGCTCCACAACGAGGCTTGCGCGCGTCGCAGACTCGACGGCCATGCCAAATCAAGAGGTGCGATAGCATCGTCCAGTATTCGTTTGGAAAGATCGATATCAGGTCACGTTCGATCCTCTCCGGAGTCTTCTCTTGTGTGAACTTGAGCAGTGTGGAAAGGCGTTTTACGTGTGTATCCACTACGACTCCTTCATCAATCCCAAAGGCGTTACCAAGTATCACATTCGCCGTCTTGCGTCCAACGCCAGGTAAGGCTGAGAGTTCAGCCATGGTGCTTGGCACCTCGCCTTGATGTTCCGCCTTAACTCCCTGGGCGAACCCGATGATGTTCTTGGCCTTATTCCGGAAGAATCCAGTGGATCGAATGATGTTCTCCACATTGTTCTGGATGCTTGAAGCCAGTGATTTCGCGTCAGGATAACGGCGGAATAACTCGGGGGTCACCATATTCACGCGCTTATCCGTAGTCTGAGCTGACAGTATTGTTGAGACCGCCAGTTGAAACGGATCGTCGAATTCTAGCTCGCAGTGAGCATCAGGATACTCCTCTAGTAGTAGGTCATACACCTCCTGTGCCCGAGCAATACGAGCCTTCTTGGACTCTCTAGGCATTCTGAGTAACTCGGAAGAAAGGGAGAGTAGAAGGAACGGGATCCGCTTGATCGTTGGTATTAGGACTCGCCATTTCCACTGCACCTGGCACAGATGAAACATATGCAAAGAACCGAGCTAGAAGCTTAAGCACCTCTCCGGACGTTTCTAACGCATGAAGTTGGTCCAACTCACCACCCGGTAACTGACTCGAAAAGTCATCGATTCCATTCCGTACGACCGCCTGGACCCAACTACTAGCCTCCGATACTGGCGCTTCAGGGATCGGCACGATAACAAAACCCGGGCGATCGGGTCGAAGACCTGCAATCAAGAGCGAGTGGAGGGTTCCGCGATTTGAAAGTACCCAAAAAACACCATCAATCGACTCAGGAGTATCTGAATCTGCACCAGACATCCAAAGGAGGTGCTGTGGAAGTTGCATATACCCTGAAGATTCCGGAGGTATCGGTTGTCCGCCCCGATGATTCTTGACCAGATCGCGGGTCACGTCTTCACTGAGCAGATAGATGGGACATCCAGCCTGATTGAAATGTACAGCTTGGAAGACCAGCATGACGTATTGATAGATGGTCTCCGGTAGCGCAGTGGGCCCTTGAATCTCTCTTACAAAGGCATCCACACGTCCCATCGCGAAAAAAGTGTTCAGGTCTGAGAGATCGGCATCTTGATTCTTCACTTCCTCCTCAATTCCGACAATTAATTCATCAAGAAGATCTTGGTCGGGAAACGCAAGTTCGTATGGAGTAAATCGGGCGTAGGAGTCGTGGAGCGTCATGGGCGCGAAGCTAGACGGGATGGGCGCTACACGGAAGCTGACACCCAATCGTATCCCGAATCACAAGGCTTAAAGGAGAGATAGGGTGCAGTACTTCCCTAGAAAATTAGCTTAAGACCCTTCCTCACTTGAGTTGAGCATAGCGGAGGTAGGGCTTTGCCATCTGGCTTGGACGGTCTTAGCTAACCAGTTGTTTGCTAACCGGAGTATGACCACGACGATCACAAACTGGATCAGCACTGTGCCGACATTATAGGAACTAAACAGTGTCCATGTTGCGGCAACATCGTCCGAACGAGCTTCCCACAACCACCACAGGGCGAGAACAACCGCTTCGACTGCAACGAGTCGCATCGCCCAGTCCCACCAGGCACCGATATGGATGTCTGAACCTTCCTGGTTGATGAATTTCTCTCGCCACTTGGTAACCCCATAACGGAGTACCGCGAAAGCGAAGAAAAAACCAGAAAGCATCAGACCCACGCCCCAAACCCAATCCTGGTTCTGGAAGATCCCTAAGTTCAGGGCGCTCGGGATTCCGAAGAGGATCCCCGCGAGACCGACAGCCATAATCGCCCGACTCCGCGCCATTCCAAGATCTATAAGAATCCTGCTCGCAAGCTCAATCATCGCGACCAAACTGGTCCAGGCCGCAAATACAAGAGCCAGGAAGAAGAGCCCTTGGAGTACCCGTCCACCTGGGATTTGCTGGAAGAGTTGAGGAACCCAGATGAATGTTAGTCCCTCGTTCGTGGCTCCTACGATTTCGCTAGCAGCTTCCGGCATAACCGAGAACACCGTACATAAAACCATGATGCCGGCCAGAAGAGACATCGAGTTATTTCCAAAGCCGATCACGAATGCGTTCAGTGCAGTATCCTCATCCGCTCTCATATACAGAGCGTATGTGAGTACCAATCCCCAACCCGCTCCCGTATCCCAAGCATTTTGGGTGAGAGCCTGGATCCAGATCTCATAGTTCGCTAATGCAGCCCAGTCAGGCGTGAACAGAAACTCAAGTCCTGCGCTAGCACCTGGAAGCGTGACCGCCCGCACTGCGAGTACCATGACAAGAATGATGAGGCTAGGGATTAGGAACTTTGCCGCAGTTTCAATCCCCTTCACTCCCCTTGAGACGACGAAGAGCCCCATTAACATGGCAACTACATGGGTAATGAGAGCCCCGCCCGTGGAATGAAAAGAGTCCCAAAACGCGCTCGGTGTCGTCCCAGGAACTTCACCCGTCAGGGTTCCAACGAAAAAGCGAATCGTCCACCCCATTACCACGCTGTAGTAGAACATGATCGCCGTAGCTACAAAGGCAATCCACGCGCCCATCCAAGCAAACTTTGGTCCAAGTGTCTTAACGAAGGCCCCGATCGCACCACTGCGTGTCCCCTTCCCCATGCCAAACTCAAGTATGAGGAGTGGCACCGACCAAGCGAGAAGAAAAACCACCCAGGCTACAAGGAAAGATCCTCCGCCATTGCTCGCTGCAATCCGAGGAAAACGCCAAATATTACCGGTGCCAACAGCCATGCCGAGCATAGCAAGCAGCATACCCCAACGAGAACTGAAGACTTCGGATTTAGACGCCACGGACATCTCCGGATCTTGGCAAAACAAAGCACGGTCGCATGGCTAAGCCATTTGACCGCAGGTGAGTATAGGGTCGAGGCAATCCCCTGGGTACTTAACTGTCACCTCATATGTCTAACCGGCGCTTATTTTAAAGCGCGTGATCAAGCAAGAAATACAACTCAAGCTATTCACGGTCTATATGCATTAGTCCCGAGCTGCGGACTTAACCTCGGATCGATGTCCGAGTTATAGAATCAAGAAAGCCGGTCGGTGATCCAGTTTACAACCTGATCTCCCCCTACTCGTTCCTGCTCGAGGCTATCGCGATCCCGGACCGTCACCGTGCCATCCTCTGTGCTTTGTCCGTCGACTGTGATACACCATGGGGTTCCAATCTCATCCTGCCGACGATATCGCCGACCAATCGCACCCGATTGATCATAGAATGATGGTATTCCTGACGACCGCAGATCACCCATCATCTTCATCGCAATCTCTGGCATCCCGTCCTTCTTCACGAGCGGGAATACCGCAGCTTTAAGTGGTGCTAGTTTTGGCTTTAATGCGAGTAATACCCTTTTTTCACCGTCGACTTCTTCCTCCCGGTACGCATCCGCTAGTAGAACAAGCAGCGTGCGGTCTACCCCCATTGATGTCTCTACTACGTAGGGGATATAGCGTTCATTGGAAGCCGGGTCGATGTATTCAAGACGTTTTCCAGAGTACTCCTGGTGGCGAGCGAGATCGTAATCAGTGCGGTTGTGGATGCCTTCGAATTCCTTCCACCCAAAGGGGAATTCGTACTCGATATCAAACGCTTTCTTACAATAGTGTGCCAACTCATCTGCCCCATGCTCATGAAACCGCAACTTCTCGGGCCGAATTCCAAGCCCGAGGTGCCATTGCATACGCAAGTCTTTCCATTCCTCAAAAACGTGCTCGTCATCCCCAGGCTTCACAAAAAACTGCATTTCAGCCTGTTCAAATTCGCGTGTGCGAAAAATGAAGTTCCCGGGCGTAATCTCATTCCGAAATGCCTTCCCGATCTGCGCGATACCGAAGGGTACTTTCTGTCTCGTCGTACCCTGAATGTTCAAGAAATTCACGAAAATCCCCTGAGCCGTCTCAGGTCGCAAATACACAGTGGCGGACGAATCTTCAACCGGTCCCATGAATGTCTTAAACATCAGGTTGAAGAGCCGGGGCTCAGTAAAAGCCTCTTTTGTGCCACATACTGGACACTGCCCATCCCTTACCTTAGGCAAGTCCACCCGAAAGCGACGATGACAGTTAGTGCATTCGACTAGCGGGTCGGTGAAGCTTTCTACGTGACCGGAAGCCTCCCAGACACGAGGATGCATTAGGATGGACGCATCCACACCCTCAACGTCTTCACGCTGATGTACCATCGAGGACCACCACAGCTCCTTGACGTTGCGCTTGAGTTCAACTCCTAGGGACCCATAGTCCCATACAGAGCCGGTCCCCCCGTAGATCTCCGATGATTGGAAGACATACCCTCGCCGCTTGGCAAGCGATACAAGCTTCTCCATCAGGTCTGCAGTCACCATAACTCCCTTTATTTTCAAGGCCTTCCGACAGGAGCAGATAGGCTGGAAAAGGTACCGGAGGCGCCTAGCCCCATCAACGTCATATCTGTAGCAAAATAGGAGAACAACTCAGGGTATGAGCTACCGGGTATTAATTACAACAGTTAAGATCAACTTATGATCACTTTTACAGACCGCGCTCGAGACGTTGTTCTCTCACTGCTTGAGGAGAGTGAGGGCGAACTAGAGGCCTTACGGATCACCATGAGACAGGCCGACAGTGGCTTGAAACCCCATTTCGACCTCACCCTGGTTGGAGCTGATGAGCGTGAGTCGGACGATCAACAGGAAGACATGGGTGGATTCTCAATTTTGGTTAAGGAATATCTAGTAAGCCAACTTGAGGGTGCGACAGTCGACTACGTGGAGAGGACTAACGAGAGCGGGTTTGAAGTGCGTACTCTGAGGCCGGATGAACCCAAGAAATCTCAAGATCGACCACAAGGTCAGATCGCGGACCAGGTTCGTGAGGTCCTTGAAGTTCAGGTGAACCCAGCAATCGCAGCACATGGGGGAAGGATCTCTCTGGTGAACGTCGAGGAGACAGACATCTTCGTCGAGATGAGTGGTGGTTGCCAGGGTTGTGCGCTTTCCACTGCGACTCTCCGACAAGGTGTGGAACGCATGCTGCGAGAAGCTATCCCAGAGCTCACAGGCGTCCATGACATTACCGACCACTCATCGGGTGAAAACCCCTACCTCTAGTTCAGTTTTGCGTAGCTGGTTGTAGGAAAATCTGGCCCGAAATCTCAAGAATAGTATCTCACTACCGCATAAATTATATGCTTGAATACAAACGGGGCTCCCAACCCCTGAGGGCTGGGAGCCCGTCAGGACTCAAGCAGTACAAATAAGAGAGAGGTCCGCCTCAGCCCCTAGCTCACCACCCGCCTGTTTTGCCTTACCTTCTCCATGTACTTGTCGAAAAAATGCTTTTGGATGTCATTCATGTCGATCTCGCGACCCTGGATGTAGGACTGCACGATATCACTGGTCATGTCCAGTGGGGTTCCGGTGGTGATAAGGAGTGTCGCCTGCTTTCCTGGCTCCAGTGAACCCACTTTGTCGCTGATCCCCATGAACTCCGCAGCGTTGATCGTCACTGCTTTCAGGGCTTCTTCTTCAGGGAGCCCAAAAGCGACGGCAACCCCTGCTTCCCAGGGCAGACGGTTGGTGTAGAGGGCTCCCGAGCCACCTGAAATGGCGAACCGTACTCCCGCTTCGTGAAGGCGAGCCGGCATGGTGTAGGCTCCGTCGTACCCCTCGTAATCCCGGCCTGGCGCCGCCATGGTCGAAGTGAGGATCACCGGGATATCGTTGGCAACCAACCGGTCAGCCACGTGAATAGCATCGCCCCCTCCACGGATTACGAGCTTCACTCCCTCTTCCTGGGCCCAAGTGATCGCATCGTTGATCTGAGCGGCACCATCTGCTGACACTACTACTGGGATCTCCCCATCGAGTGCCGGAATCATCGCTGCATAACGGGAATCGGTCCGCACTTCTTCACCCGCGGTGGTGGCATCACGATATGCCCGCGCTTCTGCAAAGAAATCCTTGAGCTGCTGGACCTGCTCAGCGTAGGTGGGGGGGGACTCCTGCGGGCCAGGCCCGAAGCCTCGGCCCCGACCGCCCCGACCGCCCCGACCGCCTCTGGAATTGGGGTTGGGCCAGTTCACGTTCAATGCCGCTGCCGACTCAATAGACATCTCCTCCCAATCCCAACCCTCGAGGCTCATTGCCGATGACATGCCGGAGATGAGGCCACCGCCCGGTGTTGTGAGGGTCACGAGTACGCCGGCGGAGCGGGTGGTGCCGATATGGCGACTCTCCGCGTTGACCGCCACTTCAGCTCGCACGTTGGGGTTGAAGTCGCCTAGCTCGTTGACGTCACTCGAGACGTCCACAGAGCCAATTTCACTGATTCCCACCGTACTGTAGGCGTCGATGAGACCGGGGTATATATGCTTTCCGGAGACATCTACCACACGAGTCCCCGTGGGAATCTCTACGTCGGTGCCGATCGCCCTGATCACTCCGTTCTCAAACAAAATAGTACCGTTTTCAATCACTCCGTTTGTGACGGTATGGATCGTGGCCCCTCTTAATGCCACCGCTTCGGACTGAGGTGGGACTGTCATCCGCACCTGCGCCTTCACCACGGTTGGTGACAACAGAGAGGTGGCCACAGCTACCATTGCTATCGCAAAGGTCACCGCGGTCACACCGCCAGTCCTGGACAGATAGCCCATCATGACTCCTCGCTTCTTCATGGTCATAGTCATCGTCAGTTACTCCCTCGCAGGTCGCGCATATCCGCGTTCTCTGAGATAGAAAGGATGGCCTGTATAAGCTGAGTTCTCTCACGATCAATCTGCTCCCGCATGGCAGCATCTTCTTCGAGAGAGAAGTAACGTCGGCCGTCTACCCAGGTCTGCTCAGCCCGGGTGAACTGAGATAGGGGATTGCCACTCCAGATAACGAAATCAGCGTCCTTGCCCGCCTCGAGTGAGCCCACGCGGGCGTCGATGGCTACGGCCTTTGCGGCCTGGTTGGTCACCGTCGAAAGCGCCTGCTCGTGGGTGAGACCGGTGCGCAGCAGTTTGCCCGCCTCCCAGTTCATACGGGTGGAAATCTCATTATTGTCAGAGTGGAGCGCCGTCACCACACCCGCCTCAATCAGGATACGAGCGTTGTAGACGGAAGCGTCGTATGCTTCCATCTTGAATCCACCCCAGTCACTCCATACAACTGCGGCCACACCAGAGGCAGCCAGTTCAGGGGCGATCTTGTAGGCCTCGATCCCGTGCTGTAAGGTTTGAACCCGAAATCCAAACTCCTCGGCCAGACGGACCAGAGCCAGGAATTCATCAGCACGGTAACCGTGCGACGAGATGAGTAACTCCTGGTTCAGGATATCGAGAATTGACTCCATGCGCAGGTCGCGGCGGGGAGGGATCCCTTCACCGCTGGCCTCCCAGCGCTGCCACTCCCGCTCGTAGTCACGGGCAGCTAGGAAGTGGTCACGGATGATCTCCTGCGTTCCCATTCGGGTATCCGGATAACGCCCCTGACGCCGCTTAGGGTTCTCCCCCAACGCGAACTTCACTGTCCGGGGGGCACCCTCCAGCTTGAGGTCTTCGGGCAGGGAGCCCCAACGGAGCTTGACGAAGACGTTTTCTCCTCCGATCGGGTTCGCCGAGCCATGCTTGATATGAGCGGTCGTGAGCCCACCGGCGAGTTGACGGTACATCCAGATGTTGTTGTGCGTTACCACATCGCCCATTCGCACTTCAGGAACAATGGCGAACCCGCTTTCGTTGATATCTGTGACCCCGGCATGGATATGGGGGTCGATGAGCCCAGGCGTCACGTGTTTGTCAGTGGCGTCGATCTCCATCGCACCCCGGGGCGCATCGAGATCAGGACCTACCGCCACCACCTTCCCCGCCTGCACCAAAAGATCAGCGTTCTCCATCTGCCCCAGCGGACCCTGGCTCCACACGGTGGCATTGCGCACCACCACGGCAGCGGGTTGCTCGGGGATGGAGTTCCGCCCGAACTCCATCATGGGTCGAATAAACGGCAAGTCGATCTCGGGGACGTTCATAGCTACTGTACCGCGTGCGACTCCCTCGTACATCTCTGTGCGAGACCCGCGGAAAGACGGGTCTGCCCCATTGGGGAGGGCGGTCCAGCCGTAGAACTCCTCCCCCCGTACTGAACCTGCTAGGAGGGCAACTCCCTCATATCCCAGGTCCTCCCCGTCAAAGCGCACCTCGATGCGGCCGGTCTCGGCCACGACCTCTGCCGAGGCCAAATTTATGGTGGCACCATCAGGACCTGCGATATCAATGGACCCGCGCAGGCGGTTCAATGGGCCATCAAGACGGAGCGCTGCTTCAAAACCCCACTCGTCGTCAGATGCGATGTGCCACGTGCCTCGCGGATCGATCTGGGGCGGGCGAGTGACCCCGTAGGCTTGCCCGTGCACCCAGACGTCTCTGACGGTGGCCTCTTCGGTGAAGAGGTCGCCTTCGCTCACGACGAGGTTGGCGACCTTTCCCTCCTGAATAGTGCCGTGGGTGTTCTCAAGCCCCAGCCACAATGCCGGGGTGGTGGTGAGCGCCGCCAGCGCGTCAGCAGTGGAGAGCCCCCGTGCCACAGCGATCCTCAAGTTGGGCAGGAATTCGTTCAGCGACGAAAGCCCATCAGAGGTGATGGCGAAACGGACACCCGCCCCGGCCAGTTGTGCAGGGCTCGTGGGTGCTAGATACCAATCGCGCAGGTCGGCCAAACTGGCGTTCAACGCTGACTCCGGGTCACTAACATTGGGCGCATCAGGGAAACTCAGGGGTATGATGAGCGGATCGGTGCGTCCCCGGAGCACATCGAGAATACGGTATTCCTCACCGCTCCCCCGGTACCACGCGTCCAAGCCGTACTCCGCAGCAAGCTTATGAGCCCGTAGGTACTCCTCCTCACTGCCGGTCTCGAAGATGATCGGCTGATCTCCCTGTACCGCGTCCTCGAGGGCTGCCAAAGCTTCGCTGGTCTCGGGTGGTAGAAATGCACGACCACTGGCCTCGTACGCACCCCACGCCCTCACGTACCAGTCGGTATCCATAAACGTCTGCTTCATAAGTGCGATGGTCCCCATGGCCGAGTTGGGGTAGGCCCCACCCAACTGGAAAGAGCGCTGGAATCCCATAGCCTGGGCCAGGTCGGGGCGGAGCACACGGTCTCGGACTCCGATGTCACCTAGGTTCACAACCGAAGCTGTACCTCGAAAGATACCCTGCTTGGGCACGACCATCGCCGTTCCAAACCCCTGCGACCGGAGTGCCTCTCGACGGTCGGCATCATCCTGGAGGTTCCTCGTGGTGCTAAACCAAGCCCGAACCTGTGGGTTCCAATGGGTCGGTCCTACGTCACCACCTTCGGGTACTGCGTCCATCCCCAAGTCCGCATGGGCATCGATGAATCCCGGATAGATCGTGAGACCAGCCAGGTCCCAGACACGCGCACCGGCCGGAGGCTGCATATTGCGACCGACCCGTTGGATGAGTCCGTTCCGGATTACTATCGTGGCACCATCCAGGACCTGCCCCGGTGCCGTCACAACGCGTGCGCCCACTAGCGCATGGAAGCCGGTGCCGTTGTCTCGGATACCAGTCACGGGCTCGGTCCGGGTCGCCTGTTGGGCTTCGACTCCGCCGGTCAGCAAGAGGGCGAACCCAAGGAAGGAGAGAATTGCTCTCACGACAGCCTCCGTAAGAAAGTAGGATGAACCACTGCGTATCCCCGCTTGCGGGGCCCAGAAGGATAGACTGGCACCGCTAGGCCTGCCAGAAGCTGGCCTACAGGTGCTTCACAGCCCAAATCATAATGCTCATGGCTACTCTAGCGTTCGTAGGTCCGGTTTGATCCCGACTAAGTCCACTAAAGCCATCAAATTTGGGACCTCAAGATTGGGAATCGCGCTGGACAGCTTTGTAGCACCTCCACCATCTTTTCCGGCCCGTCTATTCACCCAAACGGACTTGAGTCCGAGTTCTGCCGCCGGAGCGACATCGTGATAGAGGCTCTGAGCAACATGCAGGACTCGCTCCGGGGGGAGTTCAAGACGCTTTAGGACTTCGTAGAAATGAGCAGGGTGGGGTTTGTAACTTTGGACTTGCTCTGCCGTGACCACCTGTTCGAAGCTTACTCCAAGCTGTTGGGCTGAGTTAGAGAAGAGGTCGTCATCAACATTTGATACGATAGCCAAGCGGTATCTTGATGATAGCAACTGAAGACCTGTTATGCTGTCAGGGAACGGGGGCCAGAACGAAACTGATTCCGCAAATCTTCTTGCCTCTTCCGTACCGGTAGCGAATCCGTATACCTCCCCAAATCCGGATGCTACCTCTTCCAAAATAGCTCGGTACGGACGGAAAGCCCCAGCCTCTGCAGCTGCTTCTAGGAGTCCGAATCGCTCGAGAATCCGATTGTCATCCTGGTCATCCATATCGTGGGCTCCAAGAATAATACGGACACCAGCAAGAATACCGGATTCCCAATCGATGAGTGTTCCATAACAATCAAAGGTAAATGCTTCGAATTGTTCGAAGTTCATGGGCTCAGAGTTCATACATCACTTGATAAGAAGGATCCGATTGTTAACAGGATACAACCACTCGATTCCCCGTTCGGTCACCACTGCGTCATCCTCAAGTGGAATGCGCACCTTTGCCCCACCCCACTCTGGATTAGATGTGTACGCAAATAGTTCTACGGAAATCAAAGTTCCGGGCCTCAACTCATAGGTCAATCTGGTGGGATTGAAGAACGCGAGTGATGGACCAAAACCGTGTCCCCAGTTACCTACTGAGTGAGGTCCAAGCACAACGTCCGTTATCGCTGGGTCAGTAGACGGTTGATTGAATTCAATCCGATTAAAGCCGGCAGCTTCGATCGCCTCCCACGTTACGTCCAACGCCTGTTGAGCAGTGTTAGCGGGTTTGATCGTTGATTTCATCACATCACGCACTTTGAGTGCTTGATCAAATGCATTTTGGATTCCCACTGGGGCCTTTGTCTCGCCTTCATGCAATACATAGGCAATGCGCTTCATATCTGTGTAGAAGTCGAGGAACCCCACACCCCAATCGATCATGAGAAGATCGCCTCTCTGGATAATTCGATCAGATGATGTTGCTACTATCCCTTCTGGACCTGTGATGTACACGGAGGGCATATCAAATGAAGACTCTAAGCCTCTTTCTAGGAGTTGGTCCTGAATCCACCACGCAACATCCTCAAGCGTAGTCACACTAGGCGTTATGACCTGGTTCGATAGGGCGCGCTCGGCAATCTCTCGCGAGAACTCACCTGCTTCAGCAAAAGCCGCGATCTCGCTAGCTACCCTAGTAGCTCGAAAGTCCGAGACGAAACGCTCTGCAGAAACAAGACGGTCACCGTAGGGGCCCAGTCTCTCTTTCAAGTGGAGATAAGATGTGTGAGAAAGCCCATCTGCTCCCCCGATTGATTCAGCGATGTTCACACCAATACGGTTGGGATTTCGCTCAGCAACGAAATCGCTTAGCTCCTCTGCACTGCCGAAATAGTCGTAGACTCCGCACTGTTCTAGCATGTAACCCCCAACCCCAAGGGCTGAACGTTCAACTCGTCCTCCTTGAGCTGTAAACACGTAGTAAGCCCAATCACCCACATACCCCCTGCCGAGTGCATTCCACATTGGATCAAGCAATCCTTCTCTCATTACGATGATCCACATATCGATCTGGTTATCGTGCATCGCCTTGGGAAGCACGAGATCAAACTTCTCAGCTCGGATCTGACACATCCTCTCCCAGCGTGCTCGAGCCTCCTGTCCTGCTCCGGGCTGAGCTACTAACAGGGAGATCAGCAGTGCCTTCAAGATATGGGAGTTCCAGCGGCTCATGGTTCCTCCAAATTCTGTTTGGGATGGAGCCTGTAATCTGGTTTTAGGTCAGGACATAGGAAACCGGTTACAAGCCCGACACCGCATAGACTTTCCAGAAAGATGTCCTTAGCGAGCAGGCCTAGGGACCTCAGGTGGAATCTGCACTTGACCCGAAGCACACAACGGCTCTATTTGTCGCCTCTACAAAAGGGTTAGAACGAAAACAGGAGTAAGAATGTCGGAGAGAATTCGAGTCGTCCTGCGCTGGATTCAAATTAAGGACAACAAAGAGGCGGCATGGGATGACGAGGGGGAGTTCCGCTTTCAGTCTAAAGTCACGACTCAGGGGGTAAGTCACGAGCTAGAATTCCCTGAGGAGGGCTATTGGTCAATTTCTGATCATCCGAAAAGGAATAAGGTCGATAAGATCGACAAGATACTTTTTGAGGGTCACGCAGGAGATTCACTTACGGTTGAGTTATCCGGGGTTGAACTGGATACAATGACCGCTAATGATCACTTGGAGAACTATTCCAAATCATTCACGGGAGATCACTCTGAGTGGCTCGGCCGTCATCAGCCAACAGATGAGGGTATAGGCGATCCTGAAAACATGAGTGACTGGCGCATCTGTTACGACATTGAATCTGCCTGATTATTACAGGTGGCCCTGGAGTCACCTGTAGCCATTTCTTAACCCCCACCCCAAACAATTAGGGTGGGGGTTTCTTTCACTCTGAGACATGGGTGCTAATACGTTGGATAACGAAATTCCATATTCGACATTCGACTGGTGCCTGAAGAGCTCACAAGTACCCAAGAGTCTCAGAGCTATGGAACAGTCTTGGGTGCTCGCGTATGCACCTGCTCGTCTTCATCTTTGTACACTGATTAACCTGCAGTCGTTGGACTGTTAAGGCAGTACGGCGCCGAATCACGAGATTAGCGGGTCATCATACGAGGACCTAAGCCACGAAGGAGTCCATCATGATTTTGAGCCTCAGGCAACTCACGATAATTACAGGTGTGGCAATCGCCACAAGTCTCTGCGGGACAGTTGCAGCACAGTCCCTTCCACCAGACGAAGATGGAGCACTTGCAAGGCTAAACTCATCCCCAAGGCATGGTGAGTGGGTTACTTATGATGCGGGAGGAGGGGACATGGTAAGGGCTTGGATCACCTATCCTGAGCGCGGCGACCAAGCTCCAGTGGTCATTGTAATCCATGAAATCTATGGCCTGACAGATTGGATCAGGTCGGTTGCTGACCAACTTGCAGCTGAAGGTTTCATAGCTGTTGCGCCGGATCTACTATCTGGATCAGGGCCGAACGGTGGAGGATCGGAGTCAATGGACAGACAGGCTTCGGTAGCAGCAATTCGTACACTTGATCCACTTGACGTCAACCGACGACTCCGAGCAATGGCAACCTACGCTACCGCCCTCCCCTCTGCTGGTGATCAAGTGGGCGCAGTGGGATACTGCTGGGGTGGAAGCACAAGCTTCGGCTTTGCAGTGGACTACGCTGACTTGGATGCTGCTGTCGTGTACTACGGCACTTCGCCCGAGGGAGGCTTTGACCAGATCCGAGCACCAGTGCTTGGCCTTTATGGAGGCAATGACAATCGTGTGAACTCTACTATACCACGAGCGGAACAAGCGATGTCGAGCGGAGGGCGAAACTTCAAAGCTCATATTTTCGAAGGTGCAGGACACGGATTCCTTCGTGCTCAATCTGGACAAGAAGGAGCGAACAAGAGCGCTACTGAGCAGGCATGGCCATTGACGGTCGACTTTTTCAAAGCGCAGCTCGGCTCATGAGCTTACCGCTTGTGGTGCTCGCTGCAGGCCTCTCAACCCGCTACGGAGGACTGAAGCAGCTAGACCCACTGGGGCCTGACGGTGAGGCTATCATGGACTACAACATCTATGATGCTGCCCGAGCCGGATTCAGCCGCATCATTATGGTTACGCGCCCTGAGATTGAGGACGATATCAAAGCTCACCTATCCGCAATTGTTGGAGGGACTTTGCCGATAGACTATGTACAACAGAGCTTAGACCAGCTTCCAGAAGGATTTCACACCCCTCCTGACAGAGCCCGACCTTGGGGAACGGCTCACGCCGTGCTGTGTGCGGCTGACTTTACCGACGGACCCTTTGCAGTTTGCAACGCTGACGACCTTTATGGACCGGGCGCCTTCACGACACTCCACGCTCATCTGTCTTCCGACCAACAAGCCCAAGCCCCAGGTGGAGCACTAGTCGGATACACACTCGCAGATACGCTCTCCGGGAGTGGAGGTGTCTCCCGAGGTGTCTGTGTCCTGAGCAAAGACGGCCTTTTATCTCATGTTGATGAGACTCAGAATGTGCGCCTCGTTAACGGGTATATCACTGGGCAAAGCCTGGACGGAAACCATCTAGAGCTTTCAAGAGATTCAACCGTATCGATGAATTTATGGGGATTCACCCAATCAACAATCGACCATATGCGAACACAGTTCCACAATTTCCTTGAATACCACGCCTCTGACACATCACGCGAATTTCTCCTGTCCACTGCAGTGAATGGACAGATTCAAACTGGCTCAACCTCTATGCATGTGCTTCATGCAGAGGATAAGTGGTTTGGAGTAACACACGCCTCGGATAAAGACCAAGCTCAGACCATGCTACTGAAGAAAATTGATCAAGGCGTCTATCATCGACCGCTTGCGGACGGCTTTGCTCCACTAGTTACATAGTGCACCCTACAAGACATGGGAGCGTCTAGTATATGCGGTTGACCCAGTTGGATTGGATTGTTGTCTGCCTATACATCGCTGTAACACTTGTAACGGGTCTATATTTTGCGCGTCGAGCAAGCCGCCAGACCGACGAGTTTTTCCTTGGCGGACGCTCTATGCCCTGGTGGCTTCTCGGCACATCCATGGTCGCAACTACTTTTTCCACTGACACTCCAAACTTAGTAACAGATCTAGTACGAACAGGAGGTGTCAGTGAGAACTGGATCTGGTGGGCGATGGGAATCAGTGGGATGTGCACAGTGTTCTTCTATGCACAACTCTGGCGCCGATCAAATATCCTTACGGATGTGGGTTTCTACGAACTCCGTTACTCCGGACGTCCAGCAGCTTTTCTGCGTGGCTTCCGCGCTCTGTACCTGGGAATCTTCTTCAATGTGATGATCATGGCGACAGTGACTCTCGCCGCGATCAAGATCGGTGGTGTTCTTTTGGGTGTATCTAAGTATGAGGTCATACTGATTGCAGGAACTGTAACAGCCCTATACTCAGCTACATCTGGATTTTGGGGAGTTGTGGTCACGGACCTACTCCTATTTATCGTTGCTATGACTGGATCGCTTGCGGCTGCCTACTATGCGGTGCAACAACCTGCGGTGGGTGGACTAAACGGTCTATTCACTAACCCCGCACTAGAGGGCAAACTTGCACTACTCCCTGACTTCACAGACCTGCACAGCGCCGCTGCGATCTTTATCATCCCAATAGCAGTCCAATGGTGGAGCACCTGGTACCCTGGTGCCGAGCCCGGAGGCGGCGGCTATATCGCACAGCGGATGCTTGCGGCGAAGGATGAGTCCCATGCCCTTAAGGCTACCCTCTGGTTTAACCTAGCCCACTACGCCCTGCGACCATGGCCGTGGATCATTGTGGCCCTCGCTTCTTTGATCGTTTATCCGACACTCGATTCTATCCAGGCAGCTTTCCCGACAGTCGACCCTTCTATCGTGCGACATGACTTAGCATATCCCGCAATGCTGGTCTTCTTGCCATCCGGACTTCTAGGGCTCGTCGTGGCTTCTCTGGCAGCAGCGTATATGTCGACAATTAGCACTCATCTCAACTGGGGAGCATCCTATATTATCGATGACTGGTATCGTCGTTTCATCTCACCTGATCGAGAGGATCGCCACTACCTCCGGCTGGCTCGGCTCGCAACAATTGGGCTAATCATACTTGCTGGAATCGTTTCACTTTGGCTCGAAAACGCATTACAAGCGTTCCAAATTCTTCTCCAAATCGGAGCTGGAACGGGCTTGGTATTCCTTCTTCGATGGTTCTGGTGGCGCATTAATGCTTGGAGTGAAATCTCCGCGATGATTATATCATTTCTCATCGCTGTGTACTTCCAGTTCGTTCACACAAACATACTGGGCCTGGAGCCTCTGGAGCCCTCATTTCAGCTTGTCTTCGGGGTACTCTTAACATCCGTCGGATGGGTCACCGTGACGCTACTGACACCCCCAGCGAGTCCAGAGACTTTGAAAAGCTTTCACGAGCTCATCCGACCGATGGGCGGAGGCTGGAGAGGAGCTGGCCTTGGCCTAGAACCTGAACCAAACGGATCGAGTCCAACTGCAGCATTTCTGGCATGGTTCCTGGGTTGTATCGCAATCTATGGAGCACTGTTCGGGACTGGTTACGCCCTGTACGGACATAACACTTTATCGTTTCTCTGCACTGCAACAGCAGCCTTAGCAATTTTTTGGCTTTTCCGGCTGCTTCCGAAAATTGATCTCCGCTAGTCGAACCCCTTTTCATATCGACTAGGCACGTTCTTCACTGACCCACCAATAACGGAAAGCAGTCGGACAGAGTCTCCATAAGAGAGCACCGAAAAACACTGCGGCGACACCTCCAGTAACGGCGAAGAGGACTCCATTTGACCCTGCTAACCATGCAGGAGGCACGTAAGTTTCCTCCGGACTGAGAATCACTCGTGTTACTCCTGTTACAACTCCTGAGACATGGAGCCACACAACCAAAGCTGCCACACTTAGGTTCAGCCAAAGCACAATCCTACGCATTCCCGCTGTGTTAAAACTCTCGGCAGCCAAATCCCCCTCTCTCGCACGCAGGTGCTCACCCAAAATCCAGATAATCGCACCCAGCAGAATCATACTGTCGATACCGATGGTGGCACCCATCGCGTGTCCGGTGACCGCATAGGTCCCGTGTATTATCGCGTTGAGAGGAGGGATCGAAATCAGAATTGCTGAAAAAAGAATAAAGACCGTCCAGTACTTTGATGCCGCAAAGCTATCTCGGGTCGCACTGAACTCGCCGGATTCAGTTACGCTCACCAGCCCCCAAACGTCGTAAACAGCTCTACACAACACCGTAATTTCAGCCATCGAAACAACGAATGATATCCACTTTACCAAGTGATCCTGAGGCAAATGGTACGTATGGTGTGCGAAATTTGTGAACGAGTTGAGTAGACCAACTGCAAATAGAGCGTACGCAATCTTCGAGTGGCCATAGCTAGGATCACGGCTGATGCGTTCTCCGATATAAATGACCGAGCCGTAGACAAAGAGATTAAAGCTTCCCACTAGCGTGCCTGTTGCCTTCCACTGCACTTGGAGATCCTGCACAGGATTCCCGAAAAAACTCGGTATCAGATACAAATGCTGCTCTACGAACGTGACAACAAAAAACAACATTCCCACGCCCCACATCGTTATGTATACCGGCCGCTGAAAGAAATTTGGCCCAGAGATACGAAAGAAATTCCATAGGTAGCAGAGCCAGCCAACCAGTATCAGCGCGCTAAAAATTGGGTGGAATCCAACGTATTCCCGGCCTGATCCCACACCCAGGCTAAGGGTGAGAAGAATTCCAGTTCCAGCGGCCGCCCATGACAACACCTGTACTCGCAACCGCCAACGATCTCCCCAAGTGACGACACCACCGTGATCCTGCAGCCAACGATGGACGACTGCGACGCCCCCAAGGAAAATCCAGGCAGATGCGAAGGCTGTGTGAATAGGCCGAAGCTGGCGCAGGTCGAGACCAACTGATTGAAAGCTCGGAGCTAGGGCAGGCACTGAGTAGAGTGCCGCGAGTATTCCTCCAATTAGCGTAACCGCAATTGCGATCAAACCACCCCTGATAAACATGATTGTGGCGAATTGCCGGACCGGATGACCCTGGGCAAAGGAAAGCAAGTGACTGCTCGCTTCATTGGGTGCCAACTCTCGCTCCAGCGTAGGATTCATGATAACAAAGAGCGGAGCGAGTAGATGATTACTGGTGACATAACTCTCACTTACCTGTACTCCCACCAAGGCAATAATCTCCAATTCACATTACGATCCACCTGCCTGGCACGCGTGTCATCTTCTAACGCTCCCCTATGCCCGTTTAGCCAGAAGAAATAAGCGATCAAATCATCGACCTGCGAGGGTAAGAGTTCAGGAACTGGTTGGGGCATACCAGTATCTGGCTTACCACTGGTAAGCACCTCAACTAACTCAGGTTCACTGAGCCTCTCGACGGTGGTCGAAAGATCAGGTGCTCCGACAATCGAAGTCTGAAAGGGGAAATGACACGCTTTGCACAGCCCAGTTCGAAATGTCTCAAACCCCGCAGCCGCGTTGGTTGGGAGTACAAGGTCGATGATCGCAGATTCAAATGCCTCCTGTAGACTTGTACCAGTACTGGGGTCACCCATCCTTAGTTCACCTCTCCCGATATCCGGTCGGTCAATTTCATTCAGAAAAGCCTTCATTTGATCAATCTGTCGTGAGTTGAAATTGAAGGCTGGCATCTGACCACTCCCAACGGTCAGAAGCGAGACGAGCCGGGTCTCGTCGACGCGGCTCGCGGCATTCGTTAGATCAGGACCAAGGAAGCCTCCCTGCCCCCAGAGTTGGTGACAAACTTGGCAGGCCGACTCGTGGTAGATCTGACGACCTTCAATCGCCTCCATAGAGAGTTCTAGATCCACGTCATCCCTATACACGAAGATCGACTGGACTAGAAAACAAAGGACCAAAACTGCTAGCAACCTCTTTTTTGACGACGGGTTAAGCATCTACTTCTGAGTTGATGTTACTCATAACCCAAGGAACAACCCGGATAGACCAAAAGTCATTCCAAAGTTCGGTGCATTATCCGTAAGTCCGAAGGCAATCGAGGAAACCACAGAAAAAAAGGCAGATAAGGCCCACCTCCTATTTGTCTTGGCAGCCATAAGAGACCGGCCATGTTTTACTAGAATGCTTAAACATCTATCCAAGAAGGCGCCTCAGTAGAATTCAGAAAGCTGAAAAAGGGGAGGTTGTCGAGTGGCGTCAACCCAACACTGAGGATTACAGCGTGATTATAGAAGCCCCCGCAGAAGGTCTGGCTACAAAATGGCTTTGATCGGTATCCGTGCTCAGACTCAGAGGTCCATAATATCCCTGTGACAAGCCTTCTAGAACCATATCTACCTTGTCTTGCTCAGTAAGCATGATGACACATCCACCAAAACCAGCCCCGGTGAGCCGGGCACCTGCCGCTCCAGCTTCACGACAAACCACAACGAGTTTATCAAGCTCTACTGAGCTGACTTCGTAGTCGACACGGAGACTCCTATGTGAAGCGTCCATCAACCAACCGAAGCCTTGCACGTCTTCGCTAGCCATAAGGTCAATAGCGGTTCTTACTCGAACGGCCTCTGTAATCACATGTCGGAAACGTTGGAAAAGAATTCGCTCGAGTACAGCCTCTGCCACCTCGATCGCTATGTCCTCTCCAAGAATCTCAAGAAGGTTCTTGTATCCAGTGACTTGAGAGTGAATCAGACCGCGGTCTAATGCAGCATTGGTGACAATCCTCAAAGCCTGTTCAGACTCATCGCGTCGCGCATTATATACCCCCATCGCGTAACCTGATTTCTCAACTCGCACCCCAGAATTGGCAATTATGAACCGCCATCTCTCTGGAACCAGCATATGACTCATCGTTAGGGGACTAAACTTGATCTGAGCCGCATGGTGGGCATGGCCACCGATTGATATCGCCTGATCCATCCCACCTCCGCGGGTCCCTGTATAGCGTTCTGCATCCGCCATCACTTCCGCGAAGGGCAGCGTTTCTAGCATAACTCCGTTGATATGGGCAAGAGCCAGCCCAACCGCGTTGACAAGCGCGGAGGACGATGAAAGCCCGGCTGCTATAGGGATATTAGAGACAAGAACACCATCAAAGCCGCGCGAGATAGCAAATCGTCTCGCCAACTCATCAGCTGGAGCCTTCAGGTAATTTCCCCAATGACCTGGTGGGCTGGCAGTTATTCCCGGAACAATCTCGAACTCCACTTCTTCAAAGCCCTCACGAACGCTACGGATCCGGACAAATCCATCATCCCGACACCGGAAAGCCAAATACGCCTCACGCTGAATAGCCATTGGGAATACTGGCAAGTCATGATAGTCGATGTGCTCACCGATCAGGTTCACACGCCCCGGAGCCCGAGCAAAATGAGTCGGCTGTACGCCGAACTCTTTAGCAAACATCTCCCCGGATACGAGTTCCAACGGTGACCGGTCCACTTGACTCGGATTGGTCCAATTCACTTACCGCACTCGTACGTAACCGACTCCTTCCCTAATGTCGATGTCCGTTCCAAAAGGCTTCGAGCGTTCGACAAGATCGTTCAGGATCTTTTTCGCAAGAACACCACGTGCCAACATAGGTCGTCCACGTACCCAAGCTGGTTTCCCGTAACCCAAAGTTATCGGGTGAAGTGCTAGTTCAGTCAGCCTATCGCCGGTGAATGTCGGCATAGCAATGACGGCCTCCCAAATCTCGGGATTTGCTGGGAATCCGACTGTCTCATTCTGGTAGCGCATGGCATTGAAGTCCGCTACGTGGTCATTCACATCGAGATCGTACGCCTGGTAGTTCTCATCGGGTAGCCGGAGCAGTGTCTCATTTTGAAACACAAAATCACCCAAAGAGTAGAAGATCGGCTTGCCCTTGTAGATCTCTATACCACGCAGTACGTGGGGTCCGTGGCCCACGAACATTGTAGCGCCAGCATCCACCATGGCCCTCGCGAACTCTATTAGAAAGCCAGCTGGCACCGAACGTGCTCCGCCACTCTCGTGTGCGTGAATGGTAACAATCACTTGGTCTGCGAGCCGGCTCGCACTGCGTACTACTGCAGCAATTTCAGCCACATCTTCCGGATTCGGTCGAGTCACCACACCCGTTTCTGAACCTTCGATGAAATTGGTCGAAAGTGTGCGTGCCCCTCGGTCACTGCGGCTGAAATTCAACCCCATTTCTTCTGCTAGCACTTGAAAACGATCAAGCTGGTCTGCGGTGGCGACACGTTCGGTCATGTACCGAAGCGGACTCAAGCCAGGGCGGGATTTCATGCTCCCACGTGCATTCCCAGCTCGGGAATGATCAGGGAACGTTGATGCCATAGAGATTAGAGCCACTCGACCACGCGCGGTCTCCAGGAAGCGGGCCTCTCGGGCTTCCGCAAGACTCTCACCCGCTCCCGCGTGCACCAGCCCTGCTTCGTCTACGTATTTGGTGGTCAGGCGAAGACCCTCAACCCCATAATCACCAGTATGATTATTCGCGCGCGATACCATATCGATACCTGCCCAAACAAGCTCTTTAGCAAGTATTGGTTCACCGCGCATCCAAGTCCCTCCACTCTGGTGAGCTGGATACGGCTCGTAATTGTGGAAGAGAATTTCGAGATTAGTAAAGGCCGCGTCCGCACCACGAATCATATCAATCAGCTCGAGAAAGTCTGGTTCCTCGTAGACGGACAATCTCCTGGTGATGATCGCGTCCCCCGTTAAGGCAAGTGTAATCTCTTGGGCCGGAGTCGAGACCACCAACAAGCTTAGCGCGAAGCTAGTTAGTCCGGTGACACGAAATCGTCTCATCACAATTCTCCTCTATCTACGCTCTAAGAATTTCTAGTTTCGGCCATTGTGCCCACCGCCCTCGTGTGAAATCGGGCACATCGATCGGGCGACTGCGGTTAGCGACCGACCACTCCGATAATGGGGTGATCGCCGACATCGCGGCTGCGTCGTAGACGTTCATATCCGTGGGTTTGCCCTCCCGTAGGCATTTCACCAACCGGTAGTCCTCTATGAAATCCATACCTCCATGCCCGGCTCCCTCTGACTGCTCCTCCAGATCTTTCCACAGTGGATGATCATACTTGTCTCGCAAATCCATCCAATCCTGCCACTCGTGTCCAGGGCTCAGGCCTTCGATATGCACTCGGTGAGGATAGCCCTGAAATAGCCCCTTAGTCCCCTGGACCATATGAATCCGTGAATACGGCCGGGGAAGGTTTGTGTCATGACTAAGATAAATCGTTCGACCCCGGACTGTTTTGATCATCGTCGTGTTCACATCACCAAGGACATAACGCTCCCTACGCTTCAGGTGATTCTCGGGGTAGTTAGCCATCGCCCATTCTTGTAATCCCTGTGATGGCGAGCTCATTGACACAAGATATTCGAACTGATCCCCACGATTAATATCCATGACATTGGCCACTGGACCCAGACCGTGAGTTGGGTAGAGGTTGCCATCTCGTACCATGGAGTGCGCACGCCGCCAGAGGCCTTCTCCGACCTCAGAGAACTTGATCTCTCTAAGGTCGTGAAGATATCCACACTCGGCATGAAGTATGTCCCCGAACAGGCCCAAGCGGGCCATATGGAAAACCATCATCTCAGGACGGTCATAGTTACAATTTTCCATCATAACGCAGTGCTTGCGGTACTTTTCAGCATACTCGACAAGTCTCCAACAGTCATCCGTCGTGTATGTAGCAGGAACCTCGGTGGCAGCATGCTTTCCGTTCTCCATCGCAGATACGCACACTGGCACATGCCATTCCCACGGTGTGGCAGTGAACACAAGATCCAGGTCTTCAGTCTCGCACATGCGAACAAAATCTGTCTCGTGACGCCCGTACATCGCCGGCGGTGCTCGACCATCGTCGGTCACCCAACTCGAGACTTCCTCATTGCGTGCTGAGTCGATATCACAGAGAGCTACAATCTCAATGCCTTCAAGACCGAGAAAGTTCCTAACATGGGCTCCCCCCATTCCTCCCACACCTACAAAGCCAACGCGCACAATATCGATAGGATCTGCAGCAAATGGCTTGACGGGAGCCGGGCCCAAATCAGGGCGCTGCTGTTGGTGATCAAGATCCGCCGCAGCCGGTGTAGGAGAAAGTCCCGACGCCGCACCAAGTCCAAGGCCAGCCGCACCAAGCTTGAGGAGTTCGCGTCGACCAAGGAAATCTGAATTATGGGGATCACTCATTATTGACCTGGCTTTTCGGAGCTTATCAAGTAGTGGTCAGTAAACTGAATGGTGCTCTGGCACAGCTCAAGGCTAGCCGCTCTATACCTGACAGTAGCCTAATACCCTCTTGGTCCGCCAATTACATTCCCTGAGTACCCTCAGACTAAGGAATCCTTCATGAACGCATGCAGACTTCGATGCCTCACCATCGCTATATCCCTTTTTCTGGCGACGGAGCTGCTATCGGCCCAAGAGTTTTCGAGGGCGATACCGGAAGAGGTTGGCATGTCGTCAGAGAGGCTAGGATACCTGACGACAGCGCTTGAGGAGTATGTGGCTGAAGGACGCCTAGCGGGGGCTGTTACGACCATCATACGTCGAGGTCAAGTCGTCTATAATGAGGCCGTAGGCTACAGGGATCGTGAAGAAAGCGAAATGATGCAGTCTAATGCGATCTTCCGGATCGCGTCTCAGACCAAGGCACTGGTCAGCGTAGGCGTCATAATGCTCCAAGAGGAGGGTTTGCTCCATATTTCCGATCCAGTGGCAAGCTATCTGCCTGCTTTCGCGGAGACCACGGTCGGCGTCGCTCGTGAAGGAACAGAATATGATGTTGTTAAGGTCAATCGACCAATCACTATTCGAGATCTACTCACTCACACCGCAGGGATCTCCTATGGAACGGGACCGGCTGGTAGCGCTTGGGCAGCAGCGGAGATCACTGGCTGGTACTTCGCACATCGTGCAGAACCGATCCGCCTCACCATTGACCGGATAGCTGATCTGCCGTTCACCACGCATCCCGGACAAGCTTGGGTTTACGGTTACAGCACGGATATCCTAGGTGCACTTGTCGAAGAAGTTTCAGGTATGCCGCTTGATGAGTTCATTAAGGATCGAATCACAGATCCGCTGGGAATGCACGATACGTATTTCTATCTTCCACCATCGAAGAGTCACCGTCTGGCAGCCGTTTACAACCTCCGCCGTGGAGAGACACTGCTGAGAGCACCCGAAGGCCCTGGTATGGAAACTCAAGGTCAATACGTGGAAGGTCCTCGTCAGAGCTTCTCCGGTGGAGCAGGCCTCCTCTCAACCACTCGAGACTACAGTCGCTTCCTACAAATGCTGCTCAATGGAGGGTCGCTTAATGGGACCCAGTTGTTATCGGCAACTTCGGTCAACCTCATGACAGTGAATCATGTGGAAGACTTATACCGAGCACCCGGAATGGGATTCGGGTTGGGATTTTCAGTTCGGGAAGATGTCGCCGCGTCTGGGGCCCCTGGCTCCATCGGGGAATTTGGTTGGGGTGGTGCGTACCACTCCACCTACTGGGTGGATCCGGTGGAACAACTCATCGTAGTGTACTTGACTCAAGTAATCCCAGCGTCTGGACTCGACGACCATTCCAACATAAGAAGCTTGATCTATTCAGCGATCACCGAACGAACGCCATTTCTTCCAGCACCTCAGCGTTAGGTAGTAACCATCCCTAGAAAAGATTCCAACGGAATTATAATCAACTTAAACTGAGAATCCGGGCTGCATTTTCACCAAGAATCTTATCTTTTTCGCCCTCAGATAAATCAAGAGTGGTTACGCTAGATATCATCTTGTCGAGACTTCCGATCATGTGAGGATAGTCCGAACCAGCAACTAGGTGATCAACGCCAGCGAATTCAATAGCAAGCCTCAGGCAAGCGTCATCGAAATTCACGGTATCGTAATAGAAACCCCGCAGTTGCTCGCTAGGAAGTACGCTGCAGTATTCTCGACATTCAGGATACGCCTCAAATCCTCGGTCGAAACGTTCGGCCAGATACGGTACGGCGCCGCCGAGATGGGCTAACACCCAAGTGATTTTCGGAAATTGCTCTACGACACCGGAATAAATCAGCCCTGCTGCTGCAAGTGTGGTGTCCATTAGAAAGCCGACCATTGGCATAAGCATGAAGCGCTCCATGACCTCCACCCCGACAGGATAAGTCGGGTGTATGTAGATCACTGCTTCCGCTTCATTAAGTCGCTCGTAAACTGGCCAAAAATGTTTCTCATGGAGCGGGACACCGCTTGCGTTAGAAAGAAGCATTACACCAGGAAGACCTAACTTGCCAACTACGCGCTCTGCTTCCTCGGCTGCAGCTTCAGGTGCGTTCATCGGTAAGGTGCCCAGCGAGGTAAATCGGTCCGTCCGAGCACGACATGCAGACGCGAAAGCGTTATTCACGATCTGGCAGAGTTCGACAGCACGCGCTGGAGTCTCAATGCTCGTTCCTGGGGCCGTGAACGTGATTACCTGCATTTGGATCTCTGCCTTATCAAGGACACGTTCACGAACGCTCAGATCCCGGTGGCCTGGAACGATCACATTGTAGTCACCAGGAGAGTGCAGAACTGGATTCCCATCACGATCAGTGGTAACCTTGAAATGGCTACCCCCCTTACTCAGGGAATCAAGGTATTCCGGCGGAAAATAGTGGTTGTGGAAGTCGAGAATCATCAATCTTTCCAGGGAAGATAGCTCAGGAGAATGCGAAGCTATAAGGTCAGCTCGCTTCTCAGGCCAGAGGTTAGAATTTCTTTCAAGCAGTGCCGGCTTGCAGTTCAAGGCAAGAGACTCCATCCTCCAGCCCCGTGAATTCCAGAGCTCCAACCTCACCAGTAGGTGAACCGACGTTTGCCCGAACTCTTGGGCTGTTCGACGCCACAATGATCGGTGTCGGCGCGATGATTGGAGCCGGAATCTTCGTACTTACTGGGATTGCCGCAGGCGAGTCCGGGCCGGCTTCAATTCTCGCGTTCACACTGAATGGAGCCGTAACACTTCTCACGGCCTTTGCATATGCAGAACTGGCTGCCGCGATCCCGGAGGCTGGAGGAGGCTACGCTTTCGTGCGCAGAGCGTTCCCTGGCGTAGTCGGATTCACTGCCGGTTGGATGTTGTGGTTTGCTTATACGGTCGCGTGTTCACTCTACGCTCTTGGATTCGCCGGATACTTCTGGGAATTCTTCCTCAAATATATCCCCGGCTTTGCCGATGCATCGTTTGCTCTCATGGGAGAACATGCCGCGGGTCTATTCGTAACCGTTGTGATTGGGGGACTTTTCATCCGCCTTAACGTTCGAGGCGCTGAAGTCACAGGGATGGCAGAGAATATCCTGACCGTTACCAAGCTCCTCATACTCTCAGTGTTCGTGGCATACGGTCTTGGAGCTGTGATCGATGCACCACCACAACAGGTAACAAACTCGTTCAATCCATTCTTTCCCGAGGGTATGGGCGGGGTGATCGTCGCAATGGGCCTCACTTTCATCGCATTCGAGGGCTATGACCTTATCGCTACGGTCGCCGAAGAGATCAAGGAACCTGAAAAGAACATACCAAGGGCTACGTTTATCTCTCTGGGAATCACAGTAGTCATGTACTTGCTGATTCTCTTCGTAGCACTCGCCGCCGTGACTCCAGAGGGCGGTGAGCCTTCATGGCGCTTCCTTGGAGACTCCGGCGAAACAGCTATCGTGCGCGCTGCCGAAGGCTTTATGCCCGCGTTTGGTGTTGGAGTAATCGTCTTCGGAGGTCTGTTGAGCACCATGTCAGCCCTCAACGCCACAATCTTAGCATCGTCCCGAGTTGCATTCTCGATGGGCCGGGACCGATTGCTACCAAAAGCCGTAGGGACAATCCACCCAGTTCGGCGCACACCTCACATTGCGATTCTCTTAAGCGGTGCAGTCCTACTCTTAATGGCGTTGACTCTTCCCATTAAAGCGGTCGGCTCTGCTGCAAGTCTGATTTTCTTGCTGACTTTTGCTATGGTGAATCTCTCGGTCATCGTACTACGCCGAAAGGCACCAGATCTGCCAAGGCGATACAAGGTTCCGCTCTATCCGGTTGTTCCCATCCTCGGCATCGTTCTCAACGTTTTTCTTGCGGTATACCAATTCAAATTCCAACCGCTCGCTTGGTACGTCACCATTGGCTGGGTTCTCGTAGGCCTAGTGCTTTACTATGCCTATTCTGAGAAGCAAGCTGCAACAGACAAACCTCAGGTCCTAGAAACATCCTTACCACCTGTCGCAGCTGTACAGGACACGGTGGTCGTGCCACTCCACAATCCAGACCACATCGGCATTCTACTTGACTATGCGGAAGTAATCGCTGCCGCGAGGGAGAAACCCTTAGTAGGATTTTCAGTTGTTGAGGTACCGCGGCAACTCCCAATCCACCAAGGCCTGCGCTTCACACATCATCGGGAAGGCCTTTTGAGAGTGGCACGTCAAGAGGCCAGAGATCGAAACATCGAGATCGAGACTGATCTAATGGTCGCCCATCAAGCCTCAGATGGGATTCTATCGGGTGCAAACCGATACGGAGCTGACTTCATGGTCATGGGGTGGAAAGGTTACACTGATACCCGCGATCGAATTTTCGGAGAAGTTGCGGATCAGGTCATCAGAAACTCCCCCTGTGACCTCGCAATGTTGAAGGTCGAGAATCCCGAACGTCCGAAGCGCTGTCTCTTCCCTACCACAGGTGGTCCACACAATCGACTGGCAGTTGAGGTTTTAAATGTGCTCGCACCAGCATTCGGCATGTCTGTCACAGCATGTTATGTCGTGCCACCTAATGCATCCCAAGCACAGCTTGCACACGCAGATGAGCGGCTTGGTAAAACACTGGAGCGGCTCGAGTTAGACTTGCCAGTAAATCGGAAGGTGATCGAGTCTACATCTATCGCTGGCGGTATTGCGAAGGAGAGCGTTAAATACGACTTAGTCGTTCTAGGCTCAACCCGTGATCGCTTTATAAGGCAACTCATGTTCGGCGAAATACCGACTAAGGTGGCCCGTTACTCTCCGGCATCCGTGCTTGTACTTCGCCGCTATGAAGGCCGGATGCGATCGCTCCTAAAACAGGCATTCGGTTAAAAGTGCAGGGCAAGAATATGCCGGCCATCTAGGCGGCTAAACCTTTTAAGATTCCAAGAATCTTTACTGGAGAGCAGAGTCGATCGGTTATAGGTCCTGGGTTTTGCGGGCCCATAGTATGTACACCGGCCAACCGAGAAGAACGAATCCAAGACCCTTTAGACTCTCTACTGGGTCAGTCAGAAGTTGGTTCCCAACAATACCAAAAGCAGCTACTACAAAAATGATCGGCACCCAAGGGTACCCCCACATTTCGTAGTCACGCGTTACTTCTGGGCGTTTGCGGAGCAGGATAAGACCCAAAGCCATCATCCCAAAAAAAATCCACTCCGTGTAGATCACCCTGGTAAACAGGGAACGGTATGTGCCAGTTAAAGCTAGTGCACTAGCCCAGATCGCCTGCAGGATAATCGCTCTGTGGGGTGTCCCATATTCTTGGTGAACTGCCCCGAACCACTTGAATAACAAACCATCTCTGGCCATTGCGAAGTAGACCCGTGGTCCTGCGAGAACAATGCCGGAGAGCGCTCCAAACGTTGAGAAGACGACTAGAGCTGACATCGCAGCACCACCGCCTCTACCGAAGACTGCATCCGCTGCATCCGCTGCTACACGATCTGATGAAGCGACCATCTCCATCGGCAGTACATACAAGTAAACGGAATTCAGGAGGATGTAGCAGCCCGTAACAATAAGCGTACCCAAGACAAGGGCTTTGGGAATGGTGCTGCGCGGCTCTTTGGTCTCTTCAGCGTTATAAGTGACCATATGCCAGCCACCAAAAGCGAAGAGGCCAGCAGCCAAAGCAAGCCCGAAATCCTGAGCCGTATAACTCCCAGGTGCGGCAGTACGAGAGGCTTCCACCACTACTTCGTGTGCTGTGCCACCAAACAAAAAGCAGAGAATCACGATTGTCGCGATCGCTAGAAGCTTCCCAGCTGTGATCGCAGTCTGGAGGATGCTTCCATGCTTCACCCCTACGTAGTTGATAATGCTAAGTAGCACGATTGTAACGACAGCCACTACCCGCTGGCCTAAGTCGCCAAGTTCCACGAAGAAGCTGAGATACCTCGCACATACGACTGCAATCGCCGCAATGATTCCGGAGTGCATAATCCAAAACATCGCCCAACCCCAGAGGAAGCCTACTGCGGGCGAGAAGGCCTCTCGAAGGTATGCATATACCCCACCAGCTTCAGGGAATGTGCTTGCCAATTCTGCGCATACCAAGGCCCCAAAAAGAGTGAGCACACCACATATCAGCCAAACAGCATAAATACCAACAACTGTTGGCACTTGCCCTGTGATTTCAGACGGTTGAACAAAAATTGATGCACCGATGATCGTGCCAACGACCATAGCCGTTGCATGCTTGGGGCCGATCGCCCGCCGTAACCCCCTGGGGTAATTCTCTGGCAACGTGCTCACCTATACGAGAGGAAGGTGATCTCTTTCTCAATCCCCATTCGGGATTGGATGCTGTATCGACTCAAGGCCCACAGCTTGTAGCACCCTATATGCATGCTCTGGGGCTTCCCTTATCTCCATCTTGAGCCCAGCCACCTGTGCTTGTTCAGCAATTCTAGCGATACCCTGCGCTGCAGTCAGATCGATCCTTCCCAAACCACCGCAGTGTACGATGATTTTCTGCACACCAGGCTCTTGAGCCAAGCTCAATAGCAGTGCGTCCTCAAGTGCTGGAGCCGATCCAAACCAGAGCACTCCCTTCGGCCGGAAATGAAGCTCCTCTCCCACAATTCGAGTTTCGACGGCTGTAGCGCGTTCCCTCCACATATGTGCTGCTGTCGCCATGACTACGCCGAGTACAACGGCCTGCTCAATTCGCGGAGCTAGAGTCAGGGTAAGCCCAAAAGTGCCCCACCCAACCATGCCTTGAGGTCCCGACATTGCCCACAGATGCATCAACTCTTTCACGCGGAAAAGTGGCCAAATGGCAGCGATCACAATCCCGGACAGGACGGCCTGCGGGAGCGGAGCCAAGACATTGGAGAAAGGTAGAAAAGCCAAAACTACAAGACCTGCAATGAGACCACTCCAACGGCTGGTAGCACCCGAAAGCCGATTGACACTGCTACGCGCAAAGGAACCTCCAACCGGTAATCCCCCTACAAATCCCGCAGCAACATTTGCCATGCCTTGACTGAGGAACTCGCGACTCGGATTCCAGCGCTGACGATCCTCATTGGCAAACACACGGGCAATCGACGCAGAATCCGCAAAGCCTACAACAGCGATTACTGCTCCTGGTAGAAAGAGTGCCGGCAAACTGCTCCACGGCAAATCAATAGAAACTGCTGGCAGGCCCACTGGTATCTCACCAACTATTGAACCTTCGTATCCAAAGATGATTGAAAAGAGGAGACCTGCTAGAGCAGCGATCAAGACACCTGGTACCAAAGTGTGTATAGCTCTTCCAATGACAATGATGATTACGGATGTCACCGTAAGTCCTAAGGCTAGGAGTTCCCATGAACCCGGATCGGATAGCGTTAAGAACGCCCCCCTAACCACTCCAACATTGGCTTCTGATACATCAACGCCGAATGTTGAAGGAAGCCGTGCACACACAATCAGGATGGCAACTGCAGAGGTAAATCCGGTCATTACTGCGCGTGACATCAGATAGCTGACCCATCCAGCTTTCATCAGTCCTACCGCCAGGCGCACAAACCCACATACCACAGCCAACAAAGCTGCTAGGCTCGTGAATTCAGCCGTACCTGGTTCAGCCAGAGGGAGTAGCGCGCCAAGCGTGAGCAAGGCGGTCATCGCAACAGGTCCGGTTTGAAGATAGGGAGATGAAGCATAAAGTGCCGCCACAATTGGTGCGACAGCCGCAGCGTATAAGCCATGATGGCTCGGAAGACCAGCTAGCTCAGCATATGCCATAGACCCTGGGATTAACATGAGTGCAACCCCAAGTCCCGCGAAAATATCTCTGAGAGAGAGTTGGTGAGTAGGCTCAGAGAAAATGAAGTTGGTCAAGACACAGTTCCAGCGGTGATTCTTGCCCCTCCATCTGAAAGTGTTCTCAGTAATTCCGAGGTTTTCAGAGCTCGATCTAAGAAAAAGTCAGCGGTAATTCCGAGTAGTTCCCGGCGATGCTCGTGGCCCACCGCCTGTCGAGCTGATTCAGCGGCAAGTGACTGTAGAAATCCAGTGGAGTCCTGACTGAGAAGGTGCTCTAGAGCGTACCGACGTTCACCAGCTCTCAATCCCAGGTCGAGCTCAGAAGAGAGACGAGCAAGGTCAGACCTAGCCAGGATGATTCCAGCCCGCACGGGAGCGAGAAGCCCCGAGATGAAAGCGTCTGCTCCATCGGTCCGCGGATCAGCAAGTGGCAATGACTCACGAAGGTGTAAGGGTAACTGTTTTGGGCAACCCACCCGGATAAGTTCAACCCGCAAGACTTTATCGAGAAAAAGTGCCCAGCTGCGATAGGGTCCAGAGGCAATCTCAATAATGCGCTCCAGGTAGGCTGGGACCCAAGGAGCTATGTGCTCCTGCAGAAGTGCGTCCCTCCCCTGAGTAATCATCAGAGCCTCAGCCTCTGAAACATTAGAAAGTTCGCTTGAACTCGTTCCTACGAGACCGATCTGCTCGCTCAATGTCGCATACAGACCTAATAGGGCCGCAAGATGGTCCGGCTCCGAAGGCGGATTCCTTCCTAACGCTCCCCAAAATCCGGCCACACGGTTCCGTGCCTCCCCTCCCAACATACCTTCCGGGCCCAGGTGCACCGATGCGTAGGGATAAAGCTGGAAAAGAAAAATGTCGGCGTAGTCTGAAGCACTAGGTGATTCTTCAATCCCCAAAGTTTTCCATAGGTGAATGTGCTCTGAAGCCGGCGCCTCTGCGAAAACTGCTAGGGTGCGGATCAGGTCAACGGAAGCCTGACCTGATTCCTGCGAGAGATCAGGGTCAAGAGGTAGGTCTAATCCCTGATTCCTCACGTGACCGTCATACTTCAGCAGATTCAGTTTTTAAAGGAAGACGGTATGCATCACGTTCAGGGCGCACAGGTCGTAACATCCAGTACGGACGCCTCGTTCCATCGGGAGAATAGTGGTCTGCTGAGCGAGTCATTGTGAGCCATTTCTCGTAGGCTGCTCGAGACTTGCCCGTATCTACTGAGACATCGCCAGCTCTATCCCCCTCTTTAGCCGGACAGATCCGCACAGCTTGATGCCAGCAGTGCATCCCAGAAATTGGGTCGGGATGTACTGCATGAGTAAGATTTTGGTGCACACCTAGGTCTGTCCACCAAATGCGCATGGTATCAGGATCTGATGAAGCAAACGGTTCACCACCTTTGCGAGGTGTAAGTGACCACTCCGAACCTTCTTGGTTCAGCGCTACCGTACTTATCCCCAGTCGCGGCCCTTTATGCCCTTCCGGTTTCCACCGACCCATATGATGGCTGCACGCGGCAACTCCAGGCCGGATACCTTCGGTAATCCAAGACTTAAGAACAAAGTAGCCGAGTTCGGTCTCGACTCTAACCAGATCACCTGTCTTTGAGATCCCCACTCTATCGGCATCTATTGGATGGATCCAAAGTGGGTTTGTATGAGCGATCTCGTCCAGCCATTTCGAATTCGCGCTCCGGGTATGAATCTGGACAGGCACGCGGAAAGTGGTGATCAGAGGAATCTGATCATTCTCAAGATTTTCCGGGTGAATATGGCTCTTTATATATGTGGGTATCGCGAATTCAGGCCAACCCCAGTCATGCAGTGTCCGTGACCAAAATTCGAGTTTTCCGGTCGGCGTGGGCCATCCTTTAAGGATCTCTCCATCTACCCTAACCCCAACTCTACGCCGCCCATCCTCATCTTCGTCGATCTTGGTTCCTCCCGGAGCTTTAGGACTGGGAGGTATCGGTGCTCGACTATACACTCGATCCATTTCATCCACTCGTACATCCTCTAGTTCATTATCAGGAACCGACTGCTCATGAACCCTGCCAACCTTATTCGAAATCTCGAATGCCCCATATCGGCGCATATACTCGAGAGGAGTCAAGCCCTCTGCTGCTGAAGCCTCAGGAAGACCCGGCACCGAATTATCAAAGATCCAACCGTAATACTCGTCTATCGTCATTTTTTCACCGGGCACCTTCTTGGATTCGAAGAACTCTCGGATTCCGAGTGACCCGTCGGGATCAATTCGCCACGTAAGGTCAATCCAAAATTCGTTCTCTTCCCAAACTTCTCCTGGATTTACCTGCCGTGTGTCAGTGATTTCCTCACCCAAACGCTCCCGAGCCGCACGCAGTACCGGCTGCCGAAAAGCGATCCATTGACCATTATACTGCTCATAAGAAGTGAGATCGTGGCGTTCCGAAGCGTGTCCCATCGGTAGGATGTAGTCAGCAAAGTATGCGGTCTCATTCCATGTCGGCGTCATCGCAACATGTAGTCCAATCCGGTCCTCATCACTCAGCATCTCGATCCAACTGAACCCGTCTGGATTCGTCCATACCGGGTTGTAAACACGAGTAAAGTAAACGTCGAGATGGGCATCCTGATCTTTCATTAGATGGGGCATGAGGAAGGACATCTCGTTAAGCGCCAGTGGATACTCGCCGGGCCATGTCACTTCGTTCCATCTCTTTGGATGTTGGTGTGGCAGACGAGGGGGCCTAGGGGTGAACTTGTTCCAAGAGTTAGGAAATGTCCCACCCTCAGTAGCCAATGCACCTAGTAATGCATTGAGTAAGGTCAGTGTGCGAGCGACCTGCCACCCACCCAGATTCCCTGAGCCAGCACTCCTCCAATTATGAGTTGCAAAACGAGTACCCGCTGTCGACACTACCTTCGCCACCTCTAGCAGCGTCGCAGCATCGATACCCGACTCTGTCGCTGCATATTCGAAGGTGAATTCAGAGTATACCTCGCGAAGGTGCTCCTCGAAGTTCTCAAAAGAGGCACCGGGCTCGTTATTCACGACCTCCATATACTCCTGCCAGTTCCACCAACGTCGCACAAACTCTCGGTTGTATTTGCCTTCACCGATCATCCAGTTTGCAATCGCAAGAAAAATCGCTGCCTCCGAGCCTGGATAAGGAGACAACCAGTGGTCAGCGTGGGTAGCTGTGTTGGACAGGCGGGTGTCAAAGACTATGAGCTTCGCGCCGTTCTTCTTGCCCTCGATAATCCTCTGAGCATGAGGATTGAAGTAGTGACCGGTCTCTAGGTGACTGCTGACAAGCAGGATGACCTTCGCATTACTGTAATCAGGGCTGGGCCTGTCCATCCCCATCCACCAATGATATCCAGCTCGTGCGCCACTTGAGCATACGTTCGTATGCGAGTTATGACCGTCGACCCCCCATGCTGCGAGCATGCGTTCAGTGTATCCGTCCTCACCGGGACGCCCGACATGGTAGACCACTTCTTCGTTACGCTCCTCCTGCAGTGCGGTTCGGATTCGCCCCGCGATTGCATCGAGTGCCTCATCCCATGAAACCTGCTCCCATTTCCCTTCGCCACGCCGCCCGCTGCGCTTCAATGGGTAGAGAATCCGGTCTGGATCTGTAATCTGGTTGAGTGTCGCAGGACCCTTAGCACAGTTCCTGCCCCTCGAGCCTGGGTGTTCAGGATTCCCTTCGAACTTCCTGACCTGAAGAGTTTCCCTATCGACGTATGCGAGTAGCCCACAAGCCGACTCGCAGTTGAAACAGGTAGTCGGTACCAGCATGTACCGCTTCTCTACTCTCTCCGGCCATGACTTTGAGTCCAACTCCACCCAATCATTCCAACGTTCCCGCGGAGGGTACGACGCGAGATGAATCCGACTCGCGCCAGGATAGAACGTCTCACCCCGACCCTCTACTTCAATCTTAGCAGCCGAAACTCTCTGATTGAGTTCACTTAGATGGGTCGAGTCGTTCATGCGAGCGGTACGGATTGGCCAGCCTGAACGTAGGCATGCTCGTGTAAAAAGAGACCCGCTAAACCGGCTAGTGCTCCAAGTGCTCCAATAGTGTCACTAGTACCCACCAACAGAAGAGAGGCTGCAGTCAGCGCTATCCCACCCCAATAGAAAGCGGCGTATGCCCCTCTCGTCATATTCCTGGCAGCTAGGGCTGCGTGTGCAGTTGGATGGGGCATACTCACCTCACCGAGAGCCAGAATGAGATGAACTGCCAAAGAAGCTTGGAGAATCCACACAGCACCAACCCCTAGCTCATCCGGATTCAAAAGTATAAGGGTCGCAGAACCGGCTAGTAGAGCTTGGACCAGCAGATGGGGAGGAAGCAGAGGGCTCTGCCAAAGATCACGCGCTTTAGCCTGCGCAAAGAGATAAGCAGTATAAATCGCAGTCATAGCAGCGAGAGGGCCACCCACCCAGGCCAGGCTTTGGGGGATCTCAGGACGCCCCCCTATAACTGCCCCCGAATGCAGTGCAAGTATTCCCCCATAACCCGTGATGATAAAGCCTCCCCGCACAAGCCAACTTCGCCACTGCGGTCTGGTAACCACCATCCAGAAGCGCTCAGGGTGATCAAGGTCCCAGACTAATAGTGCACCAGTAAACAGTAGGAAGATCATTGCTACTGCCGGACCCAGTAGGGTCCAAACTGGGTTTGTCCATGTGATCATCCCACTCAAGGCAAGTAGAAGCGGCACCAAATAGGCCCCTGACGATATCGATTTGGTGAACGTGTACAGACTCACACGCCAATCCCACGGTGCGCGGTGGGGGATATCGTAACTTAGTAGGGCCGCAGCCGAACTGTTCGACGTGCCAGAATGGCCAGAAGGCACCTGGTGCTTAACGTTACCCTGCTCACTCCACATAAACATTCCACCATCTGGTCGGCGCGCAGCCAGAGGGTCAAGTGTGGCTTGGTCGGCACCCTTATAGTAAAGCTTCGGACGTGTCTCCTTCTCGGGCTTCCGGACCGTAACGGCCTCCCCGTTTATAATTCTGCTCACAGCTGACAGTGGATCATTCATGTCGCCTACGAGAATTGCTTCCGTGGGGCAAACGACTACGCAAGATGGTTCGAGACCAACATCCAGACGGTGAGCGCAGAAGTTGCACTTCTCAGCAGAGTGGTCTTCAGGATTAATGAAGATCGCGTCGTATGGACAAGCTGCGATACATGCCTTACACCCTACACAGATTGACTTATCAAAATCCACAATACCGTCAGCCCGCCGAAACATCGCCGCTGTCGGACAAGCTTCTACGCAGGGCGCGTCATCGCACTGGTTACACCGCGTAACCTGAAATGAGCGACGCACCTGCGGGAAGATCCCAGTGTCCACATACTTCACATATGTGCGTGTTACAGAGAGCGGAACTTCGTTTTCAGATTTACATGCGATTGTACAAGCATGGCACCCGATACAGCGTGTGTGATCAATGACCTTAGCCCAGAGCGGTTCTCGGGTTGCTGAAGGAACCTGAGTTGTCAGCATCCGGCAGATCTCTACGAGGAAAATCGGGGAGCGTGCTAGGCAAGCTACCTAAGGCAAGACCTAAGTTCCACAGGGGACTTCCTAGGTCTTAGTCCTCGTTAGCCGCTACTAGTTATTCAAGGATACTGGGGCTGCATATGTCACATTCAGAAATCTGTGTGACGAGTCGGACATCAAACCTGATCGGCCACCTCTGTTTCGATCTCCTTGAGAGATCGCTCAACTTGTTCGGTGAGTGCCGTGCTGAAGATTTGGCAGTGCCCACGGTACCAAATACCCCAAGACGGGACGCGAAGATGCTGCTTTAACGTCTCTCGGTACGCATCCCACATCTGGTCATCAAGTGCGCCGACCCGCTGCTGGTACATGAGATTACCGAAATGACGGAATACGGATGTCATGTATGCATCCCAGCGAACTTTCTCGTCAGGAGACAGCACTTCGGGATCCCGCTCCGCCCGCTCATAGAAAGTCGCAAACTCGGAGTCACGGAACGAGTGCTCTAGAAGCCGGATACTGTTCTGTACCATTGCATTGAACGAAGCTGCCTGCACAGAACGTGTGTTGAGAATCGTTTGACGGGCTAGATATATCAGCGAAATGACGACTGCAATTGCGCCGACGAATTCTCCAATATTACCCAGCGCTGAGAGTGAGAACATCTCAGAAGCTATTCCCTATAAGGCGTCACATTCCGACCCAGAGGAATCGGACGAAGCAGAAAGCTACCTCAGTTGAGCAGAGAGCCCAGCCCCCAATTATGCTCCGATTAACTCATCCATCAGAAAGAGATCAGTCAGCAGCGCTCGAAAGTGTATATTCGCGTTGAGATTATCGATGAGCTGGGAGCTAATCCCTTCCTGGCTTGAGACAAGCCGAACCGCCGCGAGTGTAGCCGAAGCATCTCTCTCGAGCACCTCAAGTGCGTCTGACCAAGTGTCTTGGGGTGTCAAAGATTCTTGATCTACAAGCGAGTCAAACGCCGAACGCAAACCATCAAGAGCTGAAACTGTCTTCTCAAGAAAACCCCGAAGCTGGCCCCCAGCTTGTGAGCCCTGGTCGCTGGTTAACCCCT
>DUBS01000057.1 GCA_012960225.1 Gemmatimonadota bacterium
GAGCAAAACAGTGTTTTATAGTCCAGCGGTGGGTGCGGTGAAATAGGGGGGTGTAGGGGGGTGGGGTGCTATCCGTTCGCAGAGCCTTGCAATGCATCAGGCCCGTACCTGTTCGGCTCTTCGGTACCTTGCAGGAAGCCACCTACGACAACCAAGTAGATGAGGTAAACGAGCAATGCGAACATGGGGAGAACAGCAAGCGTAACAGGTCCCCCGCCATCCCACTCCAGCCCCAACCCATACAGAAGAACGTAAGAGCCATAAAGTGCCGCTACATGCTTGCCAGTTATATCCCGGTCATGGAGACGCTTGACCCAACCGACCATCAAGGGCCAAAGCATCAGCAAAGCTATTGTGAACGACACAGGCCCGCTCACTTGCCACGGAAACCAAGCAGGTCCAAACCCGCCCCCAGAGACATAGGTGCCGAACAACAGATCTAGCAATGTTGATAGCATGGAGAACACCACTATCGGCACGAAGAACCACAGCCAGAACGTTTTTCGGGAGATACGTCCCCTTAGGGACGTATACTGCGTCCAGAGGTTAGAACGCTGTGTAATAGCCATGCCCCAAACCTACCCGACTCCTGTAGTAACTTAAAGTTTTGCAGAATTTTTTTGAGTGCTGGGACTCCAAGGCAAACGGGAGTCTGTATTTGATCCTTCCTCAATCCTCAGATTCAGCTTCTTCTCTTAGGACGCCAGAGTCCTCTAGTCTCTTCTTCAACTCTTTAAGCTCTTCTCGAACGCTAACCGCTAACCCCAAAGCAATAATCCCAAAAGTCATTCCTATTATTCCAAATGCTTCCATTTAATGCTTCCTCTATTAGTGCTAACGAGTGGGTGGTGTGGTTGAAAATGTAATGGAAAATTTTTGGAGCTTGGGACTCCAAGCCAATTTGAAACTAAAAAATCCCTCACGCAAAATACTGTTCTATAGTCAGAGGTGATTGGCTGACAAAAGGGGGGGGGTCGCCCCCACTGGGGTCTTGCAAGGGTAGATCAGGGCGGTATGTGTGGACTAGCTCTAGTACCCCTGCCCCTGTCGCCAGCAAGGGGGGGGTTATTAGCGACAGTTCTAAGCCAGTTTTAGACGTAAATGGTTCACTACTGGTTCACTTTTTCGGTATTTAGCCTTGCCGTCTAAGGTAGCCTGAGCAAACAAAAAGGCTGGAAACCCCTGCAACTAAAGGGTTCCCAGCCATGCCCCCGACTGGACTCGAACCAGTGGCCTTCTGCTTAGGAGGCAGTCGCTCTATCCACCTGAGCTACGGAGGCGAAGTACTATTCTAGATGAACTTCAGCCTGTATCACCTGCCATGAACTCGCCCTTGGTTCATCATTGACAGGGGCCTTGGCCGTGAAGTCTCTCTACTTCAGTTCATGTCTGGAATTTGTGCCCACAGTTCATCTTTGTGGGCGATAGCCATGGTCCAGATCTCATGATCTAGGGGTATGTTCTCAAAGAAAACAACCTGCGCATCGTCGATAGTATCCCAATCATCAAAAAAGACGACCAGATTCCAGTTGAATTCGCCACCCGTATTATGCTCCTCTACCACATATCCTCTCATGAGTCCATCAGAGATTGCTTCATCGAGAGCTGGCAGGACGTCGCTCCAAAGTTCATTCCATTTGGGCAAGTCAGCTCGATTAACTTTGAAGAGGTTCTCATACAGGTACGGCGCTTCAGTTGGTGATTCCACATTCCGCGCACCAAGATTCCAGATCTCATCCTTGTGAGCCAAAATACTCCTGTTGAATGCCTCCAATCCTTCAGAATCCACAGCATCTATTCCAGTAATGATCTCTGTCCAAGCTTGTTCAAAGTTAGTCCCTTCCATACCTGCTAAATGCCAGCGGAGATTGTACTTGCCACCAGTATTATGCATCCATACGCCATACCCCGTAATCATTCCATCTTCCACTAGGGTTTCCATTATAGGCACTGCCGCACCCCTATAGAGGGCAGCAAACGCAGGAATATCACTAAAGCGAACGCTATGCGATGCTATGGATATCCGAGTTGCCCCGGGAGTAGCCTGACCATCCGTGCTAGTCTGGGCATCTGCGCAACTGATACTTACACCACTCAATAACGAGATGACCATCAGTTTCTTCAGCATTCAATCCTCCTGATTTATTTACAAGATAAACACCCAATAGCTACTATGGAATCAAATAGTATAGCTTATAACCCATTATACTACTGGGACTTATACTATTTTATATAATGTTGATTATTGGATTCTTAGCTGGCGTTTATGGGTTTGACCCAGCTCACACTGAGGACAAGATAACAATGAAGCACCTCGTACGGCCTGATGATCAACGACTAGAGTAGAAGTTCAACCACCAAGAATCCTCCAAGAAGCAAGATTCCGAAGATCCAGGCTAAAAGATTGAAGTAACGGTCGATGAATGAAGCGATAGGCTTACCAAACTTGAAGATCAACCCAGCCAGCACAAAGAATCGGATACTTCTGCTAAGCAAAGAAGCTACAACGAAGATTCCGAAATTGATCGAGAATACACCCGCTGAAAGCGAGAAGACTTTGTATGGTATAGGTGTCAGTCCCGCAAAAAAGATTGCCCAAAAGTCCCAGCGATCGTATTGCGCCTGTACTCGCTCAAATGCTTCCGGGCTTACACCTGGTACGTATTGATAGAACCATGGTCCGGCCAAATCCCAAGCACCTGCACCGATCCCGTATCCGATCATTCCACCGAGAACGGATGCACTAGTCGCGATCAGAGCGAACCGCGGCGATCTACTCGCGGCTCCAAGGCAGAGTGCGATGAGCAGCGGGTCAGGAGGTATGGGAAAAAATGAGGACTCGGCAAGAGCGAGCACAAACAATGCTGGCGCGCCATAAGGCGTCTCTGCCCAATGCAGCACCCAGTCGTACAGCCGCCTTACGGGCCCGCTCCGTTTCCCTGTTTCCGTCATAAGCTCTCACTCTGCCAGGCGAATCGACCTAGAAGTGGAACAAAAGTAACGGCTCCCTTAACCACTTCTTCCGTCACCGCAAAACCGGTTTTCTTGATCTGGACCAATTCTTGGGATTCTCTCGAACCCACGGGAATCAACATACGCCCACCCTCGTCCAGTTGATCCACAAGTGCAGGCGGAATCGAAGGAGAGGCTGCGGATACAGCGATCACATCAAACGGTGCGTACTTCTTCCATCCAATCGTCCCATCGCCCACAAGCAGAGCAACATTATTCGCACTTAGTGAATCGAGCACCTTACGAGCACGTTGAGACAGCTCACTCAGTCGCTCTATCGAATAAACACGATCAGCGGCAAGCGCGAGGATCGCAGTCAGATACCCACTTCCAGTCCCGATTTCTAGAACCTTTTCATCCCTGCCAGGCGAAAGCAGCTGGAGGTAATATGCCTGAAGGGAAGGTTGAGAGGCAGTCTGTCCAAACCCAATCGGGAGAGGAGCATCCTCATAGGCCCGCGGCCATAGTGCTTCCGGGATAAAGATATGACGGGGCACCACATCGAAATACTGAAGTGTCTCAAGGTCATCGATGCCCTTGGCTTGAATTTCTTCGATAAGCTTGCGGCGATGACGGACGAAGCGAGTGTCGTCTATAGGGCTAGTTCCCACGCCCGAATCTCCTCAAGGAGTTTGTAGTTCGTGAGGTCAAGATGCAGCGGTGTGACAGAGACATATCCGTCTTCAACCGCCTGAAAGTCAGAATCCTCTGCACCCCTCCAATTGACTGCCCCACCCCCGATCCAAAAATATTCCCTGCCCGAGGGGTCATTCGCTCGCGTAATCGCATCCGAATATCGTCGGCGACCAAGTGTTGTGACCTTGATCCCTCGCACTTCATCGGGTGGCACTGCAGGTAAGTTCACATTGAAGAGGGTGTCTTCGGGAAATTTCTCTCGTCCTAAGATTTCCCCCAAGATCACACGCACCACTGACTCCCAGCCTTCTAATTCTTCTGGCTGATCTCGAACGTATGAAATTGCAATCGCTGGAATTCCAATCACTGTCGCTTCCATCGCAGCTGCAACAGTTCCTGAATAGAGAACGTCTTCGCCCATGTTTGGGCCATGATTCACCCCGGATAGGCAGACGTCTGGCTGCCCAGGAAGAAGCCCATTGACCGCGAGGATCACGCAGTCCGTCGGAGTTCCGTCGACCACATATGCGTTGTCTGAAGTCAGACGTGCACGTAATGGGTGATGAAGAGTGAGGGAATTGCTGGTGGCACTCTGCTCTCGGTCAGGTGCGACAACAGTCACGGAACCCAGTGTGCTTGCTGCACTAGCGAGTACACGAATTCCGTTAGCGAGATAGCCGTCGTCGTTCGTACAGAGGATATTCATCGCCAGCCGGTACCGGTCAACTGTGACCGAGGGTTTCCTTTAGCTCTAGCAGGTCAGTCTTCAGACCTTGTAATACCTCGGATCCGAGTACACCACGCCGTTCTTCTTCAAGTTTACCGCCTGCGCGTATTTCGAGAAGCTTTTTGTTCGCACCCTCTATTGTGTATTTCTGCTCATAAAGAAGCTGTTTTACGAGCATAATGACTTCAATCTCTTTCGACCTAAAGACCCGATTCCCTGCCCGATTCTTGGTCGGCCTCAACACTTCAAACTGAGTTTCCCAATAACGGAGAACATGTGGCTTTAACCCTGTCAGGTCGCAGACCTCACCGATGGAGTAGTACACTTTTTTGGTAACGGGCTCGTTCATCCTCGCTCCTAAAAGTCTAGGAATCCGACTGTGCGTGCTACTACCATTCCTCAGATGTGGGCTCTCTGAGCATCAGCATCTCTAGGGCATCTGCCGGCTTAACCCCACTATTCAAGATCCCGTAAACTTGCTCCACAATCGGCATTTCTACACCACGACCTTTCGCTAATTCGTATACCGACTCAGTAGTCTTTACTCCCTCGGCTACCGCCTTCATGTCGGATAAGATTTCCTGCAGTGACTCTCCTCGCCCTAACCGATACCCAACCGTACGATTGCGACTCAGGTCCCCGGTACAAGTCAACAAGAGATCGCCGATGCCGGCCAACCCTGAGAAAGTAGCTCTGTCACCGCCCATCGCGACCCCAAGACGAGTTATCTCAGCCAAGCCACGAGTAATAAGAGCAGCAATTGTATTGTGTCCGTACCCCAGACCGGAGACAATTCCTGCTGCAAGTGCCACAACATTCTTAAGCGCGCCACCTAACTCCACGCCAACAATGTCTGTGCTGGTGTAGATTCGAAAATAACGGGTCTGGAAAATGTCCTGAGCCTCATTAGCTGCCTCGGCTGTTCGACCGGCTATTACCACAGCCGTGGGAGCATGACTCACCACCTCTTTCGCAAAGCCTGGTCCAGAAAGCGCACAAAAACGATCCATGCTTTGTTCCGGAAGAATCTGGCCAAGCACTTCGTCCATCCTAAGAAGTGTTCCGTTCTCTATTCCCTTAGAGGCACTCACAACAAGAGCGTCCGCTGGCACATTCGGGGCTGCCTCGGTCATCACCTCACGTACGACCTGGGCCGGACTAGCGGAAAGCACTACCGAAGCTCCTTGCAGGGTCCTCGGGAGGTCAGTCTCCGCTCGAAGCGTGTCCGGTAGATCTATTCCCGGCAAATACCGATTCTGATGAAGCTCATTGATACTATCTGCTACATCTGATTCGAAAGACCACATGGTTACCGTGAGTTCGTTTTTCTCAGCTAAGAGCATTCCCAGCGCGGTGCCCCAAGCACCTGCACCAATCACAGCAACACGGTGATTTTCGCTCACGATACCTCGCTATGATCCTCAGTTTTAGCACCACCGCTCCACTTGAATTTACTCTCAGTACCAGCCAGAAGCCCTTTGAGGTTTGAGCGGTGAGCCCAGATAACAAAAACTGCCAGTGCTAGTGAGAACCACATGAGCCCTTCACCACCTTGGTGAGGTGTAAGCGAGACAAAGATCGGAAGGCTAGCCGCAGCACCGATCGATCCTAATGCCACATATCCGGTTGGAAATGTGAGTACGCACCACACCGCAAAGCACCCGAGAACAGCCCACGGAGCAAGTGCTAATAGGACTCCAGCACTGGTAGCGACTCCCTTACCGCCCTTAAATCCCACCCAGAATGAGAAAATGTGCCCGACAATCGCTGCTCCACCGAATGCAAGTGTCCAGCCAAAAGTCGCATCAATCAATCCAGGGAAAAACCATGCCGGGACAAACCCTTTTACTACATCAACAACCAAGACTGGAGCTGCCCAACCAGGGCCTACAACGCGGAAGACATTGGTCGCCCCAAGATTACCCGAGCCGTGCTGCCGCAGGTCGATACCGCGTACCAGCCGGGAGACCCAGTAACTACTGGGCGTCGCCCCGAGCATATATGACAGTGCGAGCAAGGCGTAAGTCACTTTTCCCGACCAGTTCTGAAACGAAGACGAATCGGTGTCCCCATAAACCCCCAAGCTTCACGGAAACCACTTTCAAGGTAGCGAATGTAGGGCGCGGGTAAGGCGTTCGGATAGTTCGAGAAAATAGCAAAAGTAGGTGGGGCAACGGTTACTTGAGTTCCGTACTTCACCTTTACCCGACGCCCCCTATAAAGCGGAGGCGGTTGGCGTCTGAGCACGGCCTCTAAAACCTCGTTAACCTCATGTGTTTCTATCCGTCTACGTCTCTCTTCATGTACCTCAACGATCAAGTCCAGGCACTTTCGAATTCTTTGCCCTGTTAACGCTGATGTAAAGAGCATGGGGATCCAGCGAAGGAAAGGAATGCGTTCACGCATTTTCTTTTCGAATGCGGGGCCGGTCATCGTATCCTTCTCAACAAGATCCCACTTGTTCATGAGTAAAACGACGGCCTTCCCTGCCTCCCAGGCTGTTCTTAGGATCTTGATATCCTGGGCATGCAATTCCTGCTCACTCGCGTCAATCAAGACGATACACACATCCGCTGTGTGTACAACTCGATCGGTTCTGAGCGCACTGTAATACTCTAGGTTGTCCTTCACTTTCGTCTGACGCCTGAGTCCTGCTGTGTCGACAAAGACGAGTGTCCGGTTGTGGTACCGGAATAGTGTATCGACTGGATCGCGAGTGGTGCCCGGAATATCGGAAACAACAACCCTGTCTTCCCCAATTAGCCGGTTCACGAAACTTGATTTGCCCACATTGGGTTTCCCCACAACTGCTACCCGAATCGATGTCTCATCCTCTTGATCCACCGATGTAACTTCAGGAAGTGCCTCCACCACTAGGTCTAAGAGGTCTCCGGACCCCTTACCCGACAGCGAACTAACCGGGATAGGCTCTCCCATACCCAGTGACCAGAACTCCTGATGTCGTTGGTCATTGGGGAGGTTATCAATCTTATTTGCTACCAAGAGCACCGGCTTTTGTGACTTCCGCAGAACCTCAGCGAGTTTCTCATCGAGAGGATGTACACCTTGATGCCCGTCAACGAGGAAGAGGATTACGTCAGATTCTGTGACAGCAGCAAATGCCTGCTCGCGTACAGCTCTATCGAGCGGTTCGTCACTTCCCTCAATAACTCCCCCAGTGTCAACAATGAAGAAATGCCGACCCGCCCAATCTGCAGGTGCAAAATTCCGGTCTCTAGTTACGCCCGGCTGATCATCTACGATCGCGACCCGGGCCCCGATCACTCGATTGAAGAAGGTTGATTTGCCAACGTTCGGTCGGCCGACGACTGCAAGGATAGGAAGCTGTCCGCTCATATCGACCTCAAGGCTTCCGTCACCTCATATCCGGTACAGATCAATGCTGGTGTAAGTGCTTTTTGGAGTTCACTCATTGTAACGTCATCAATAAAGATATCATCAGCATTAAGAGCTTCAGCGGGTAGGATGACCAGATCTCCGGACTGCGTATTCTGTAGTGCATCAATGATGTCTCTCCCTCCCAGTAACCCAGCTATCGTGACCGTATCACCAAAATAGCGGTTCTCAACGTGCACTACCTCGACGGACGTTGCCGTTGCTGCCGCCAGCGCCGAGGCTCTCTCACCCAAAAATGGAGCCATAGACCCACCCGTCACCAATCGGATTCTGCGTCCTTCGAATCGGGGGACCTCAGACAACCCACGCTCAAACCCATCTACAAAGCGTCGGATAGCACCAACTCCATTTTCATGAAGTGCGCCGTCGTCGTAGTAGGAAGCCTCCGGAAGTGGCAGGTCTGCGATTAAGTACATCTCATCAGCCGCATAACACCAACCGAACTCTCTCCCTTGGCCCCCACCAAGCCGGCGGGCTTCATCAACCTGCTCTATCGCCGCAACCGCTTCCGAAGCCCGGAGTAGTCGGACAGGCCGGTTAACGTTGTAACGAGTCAGGCCAACTGGCACGATCGAGAGAGATCGAACTGATGGTCCAAGCCCCCAGAGATCAGCTATTGTGCGATCAAGGTGCTCTCCGTCGTTCCAGCCCGGACACAACACCACCTGTGTATGTACTTCAAGGCCACCTTCTATAAGACCTCGCAACTGATCCATTATGAGACCAGCTCTCTCGTTAACTAGAAGGCGTTCTCTTACCTCGGCTTCGGTCGCGTGTACACTCACGTATAGCGGTGATATCCCTTGGTCTATCAGCCGTTGAAGGCCCTTCGGTCCGAGGTTGGTTAGGGTGACATAACTTCCGTATGTGAATGAAAGTCGGAAGTCATCATCTCGGAGCCATAGCGTCTGTCTCGCGCCTTCAGGGTTCCCATCGATAAAGCAAAATACGCACTTATTTGCGCACTCTCGGATCTGGTCTGGAGCGGGGATGATCCCAATCGTATTTCCCGGTTCCCGTTCGATCTCATAGAAGACAGTTTCCCCAGCAGGGGACACGGTCTCCAGCTCGATCTCAGTATCAGCAAGAAGGAAAGTGAAGTCGATACCATCGCGCACGTGCTCACCGTTGATGCGCACGACTCGCGTTCCGATCTCAAGATTGAGCTCTTCCGCGATGCTTCCAGCTTCAATTTCGGCGATCCGGATCACAGACGCCTCACTGAGTGATGAGGGAAAAGCAGGGTGATAGGCCGAGAAAAGCTAACTACCGTATATCAGGCCTACAATTTTTTTGCTTGACCTGCGGATGCTTTTCTAGGCAGGTTCGTCTGTAGAGGACAACACAGAACTGCGGCTTAAGGGACCTTATGCCCACTGAACAGATCTCTGGAGTGGTGTGTTAAAGCTCAATAGAGTACCACTTGGTTTAGCTGCAGTTCTTTCCCTCATCGGTCTCTCGGGTTGTGAAGAGATCGAACAGGTCCAAGACCGCTTCCGGGACATGACCCCCCACGAGGCCTACCAAGCCTCACTAACTGATGCAGGACTCACAACCACAGCACTTGGGCGTGATTGGCTTCTGGCCGCACACCAAGCCGTCCAGGCTCCTGTGGAAATATCTCTCCCTTTTCAGGAAGAGGGGTTCATAACACCTGAGCAACCAAGTGCAATAGCGTATCGTTTGACAATTGGTCGGGGCCAGCGCCTTACTGCTAAGGTCTCCTTAACAAATGGAAAGGAGACACGGGTCTTTGTCGATCTCTTTCGAGTAGCAGAGAACAAAGACGACCCACCACGACCAATCCTCTCCACAGATTCAGTACCTGGGACATTCGAACACGAGCCTTGGCGAGGTGGGGATTTTCTGCTGAGGCTACAACCAGAACTCCTCAGAGGTGGCACCTATACCGTCACACTCCAGCTTGAAGCCCAACTCGCGTTCCCTGTAGAGGGCCACGGGGTGCGCTCAATTCAGAGTGTATTTGGTGCAGACAGAGATGCTGGACAAAGGAGCCATGACGGAGTGGATATTTTCGCTCGGAGAGGAACACCGGTACTCGCCACGTCAGCCGGACGAGTCAATCGGGTACAGGTAACGAACTTAGGAGGCAAAGTCGTCTGGTTACGTGATCCGATCAGAAACTCAAATATCTACTTCGCTCACTTGGACAGTCAGGCAGTCAGCCGCGGCCAAGAGGTAGAGATAGGAGATACGCTCGGTTTTGTCGGCAATACCGGAAATGCACGAACGACCCCGCCACACTTGCATTTCGGGATTTATCGGCGTGGAGAGGGCCCAGTTAATCCTGACCCATTCCTGAGATCACCCCGCGGCTCTGTAGAGGAGCAAACCGCAGACCTCGGACAACTCGGGGAATGGGTCCGACTCTTGAACGACGGCATCCGCCTACGTGCAGCACCAAGCCGCCGTGGAGAGGTCCTTCGAGAACTCGGTCAATACACCCCGCTCCGAGTACTCGCAGGATCCGGTGGATATTTCCGTGTCAGACTCCCAGATGGCGCACACGGCTATGTGGCTTCTCGTCTTACAGAACCTACTGATCTTCCGCTCGGCTTGGAAATCGCAACTCGAAACCAGACAATACTTTCAAGTCCTTCGTATACCGCATCTGTAATCGCACAGCTAGATGCTGGGACAGAACTACCAATCCTTGGACGCTATGAGGGATACCTCTACGTGCTTACACCGAATGGGTACACCGGATGGATGGGGGACCAGCAACAGTAGGAACGACGTCCTGGTTTCCCATATCCGCATCTTCTACTGCTCCGTTGTAACCCTCGGCCTAGTACGCTGTAGGTGCTCATCAAACCATTTCATGATGATCTTTGAGACTTCCATCTGAAGCTTGGGCTCACGTGGCCCATGTGGGGTTCTGGGTAACACAATCATTTCGGTAGGCACACCTAAGCGCCCCAAGGCCCTGTAAAATTCCTGGCCCTGAGTGAATGGAACTCTGAGATCATTTTCTCCATGGATTACCTGAGTTGGTGTTGTAACATTCGCGATCCGGTACATGGCCGAATGTCGCTCGTAACCCTCGTAATCTTCCCAAAATTCCTCGCCACCCATGTGAGCAACGAGATATTCACCGATATCAGTGGTGGTCACCATGCTCACGAGGTTTGGAAGGCCCGCACCCATACTGGCTGCCTTAAACCGGTCCGTGCGAGTGACAGCGAACGAAGTCATGTAGCCACCGTAGCTCCACCCCATGAGAAGGAGTGAATCCGGATGTGCGACTCCCATATCGATTACCTCATCCACTCCCTCCATCAGGTCATCCATGTCGCCATAACCCCAGTCACGTACGTTCGCAAACCTAAAATCACGGCCATAGCCTGAGCTTCCACGTGGATTAGGTCGCAGGACAGCATACCCTTCTTGAGCAAAATACTGGAGGTTGTACGTGGATGCGCTTCCCGTGAACGACTGCACGAACACACCTGAGGGTCCACCATGAACATTCAGGATCAGCGGATAGCTACGATCAGGATCATAGTCTACCGGATAAGTCAGCAGGCCTTCGATCTCGAAGCGACCATCTTTCGATTCCCAGGAGAGCACTTCTGTTTTTCCCAGTTCCGGCATTTCCACAGCAGCATGTAGATCAGTTACACGTTCTGGCTGGAATGAGGAAACCGGGGAAACATGCACATCCACTGGCGTATCCATCGTCTGCCAGGTGAATGCCATCGCATCCGTATCGGCTGCTAAAGCTACCGACCCGAGCACGCCCGCGCCGTCCGTCAATTGGTGCAACGATTCGCCATCTATCGGAAGAGAAGTTAGATGCCTGGTTGTCCCGATAGATTCCGAGAGTAGTACTGACGTTCCATCTCTCTCCCAACCTATCAAGCCTCCACTTCGGTCGTGGCTATCCGCAAGTTTTGTGGGCTCGCCACCCGCCGAGGGTACGATGTACACGTCACCCAAACCAACCCGTTGGGATGTGTCACCTGATGATGTAAATGCAAGCCATTGGCCATTAGGGGAATAAAGTGGACTGCCATCGGTACCACCGAGTGTGACAAGCGGGGTAACTGTCATATCCCCCTCAGCTGATACCGTCGAGATATCCGAAGCTCGAGCTCCTTCATCTAACCTGGGATCAGCTTGATGACTAAAGGCAAATCGACTGCCATCCACTGACCAGTCGAATCCAGTAACGTGAAACTCACCTTCAGTATGCCGAGTCTCTTCCTGTGGTTCGGAAGAAGAAGGGTCGAACGGAACGCTATAGATGTGATTGTACTTAAAATTTTGATCTACAAAGATCGGGTCACGCTTCTCTCTCCTTCGGGCTTTCTCTTCATCCGTATCAGGATCACGCATCAGATACGCGATGCGCTCTCCCGAAGGTGACCACTGATACGAATTCACCCCGGAAGCAGCATCTGTTACGGGGAATGCCTCGCCACCATTGACCGAGAGCGCCCAAACTTGGGTCTGTGAGCCCCCTTCGCTTTCTCCTTCTGTTCCGCTTCTCTGGCTACTAAAAGTCAGCCATTCCCCATCAGGTGAAAAAGATGGGCCAGAAGCTGAAATTTTTCCTCTCGTGAACTGTGTATTCCCTGTGCCATCCGAATTCACTAACCAGATATGGCTCAGATACTCGGATTGTTCTCCTTCAATCAACGGAACCCGAACCACATAGGCTATCCGGCTACCGTCCGGGGAAATCGCAGTCTGCTGCACAACACTGAACTCCATACTCTTGCTCGGAGTCCAACGGAGTTCATCATCGTCTTGCGCGGATAGAGGTGTCGTTGTCACCGCCCAAGCCATGAGCGTGACTACGGAACACAGTAAACGCATCTAGGGCCTCACTTTGCGACATAAATTGGACAGCGAACCTACGGTGCATTCAGAGCTGTCGGCAATTCGATCTAACGTCTAGATCACATTATGAGAGCAGGGGGTTCATTGGCTATCCGCAGCTATTGCTAGCGAAACAACAGGCTTTAGCCACATCTTTCAGGTTCGTGATCCAAGGAAAACTTCTGATGTTTCTCTTTCAGCAACTACGGCCAGAAGGATCGCGGTATCCTCAATTTCTTTGATAGGAGGTCCCTGTGTCGACATTCAATAGACACATTTTAACGCTCGCGATGCTAGCACTCATAGGCTTACGCATCCCTGTCTCGGGGCAAACTACCGCAACCGACTACACCCGAGCTGACCAATTCTTGAGTTGGAATGCGACGCTCCTCGTCGAGGGTGACGAGATGAATCCAGAATGGCTTGATGGTGACCGTTTCTGGTACCGCAGCCATATCAGTGACGGTCACGAGTTCATTCTAGTAGATCCCAATTCACGAACGCGCGGTGTTGCGTTTGATCACGATCGTCTCGCTGCAGCCCTTTCGATCGCCGCTGACACCTCGTATGTGGCGAACAAGCTTCCCTTCGAGACATTCGACTTTGTGGAAGATCAGGCAATTCAATTCCATACAGGTGACTCAATACGATGGGAATGCTCCCTGGCCTCCTACACGTGCACGGGACCAGATCCTATACCGGATCGTCCAAGCACAGAGCGCCTGTCACCTGACGGGCGTTGGGTTGCATTTACCAGAGACGAGAATCTTTGGATTCGTTCTCTTGATGATGGTGAAGAAATACGTCTATCTGACGATGGTGAGGAGAACTTTGGCTATGCTGTCCCACCCGAGGGCTGCTGCTCTGCTGTCACCCTAAAACGAGAAGGTAACGAGGCTCCACCAGTCCTGGCCTGGTCCCCTGACTCACGGAGGATTGCAACGCATCGACTGGATGAGCGTGACGTGAAACAGCTCCACCTCCTGGAAGCAAAAACAGGACGCCCTGAACTACACAGCTACCGCGTAGCTCTCCCTGGGGATTCAGTCATTCCGACTTATGAAATCCATATCTTCGATATAGACAACTCTGCGGCCACTCAGGTTGGTGTGGATCCTCTCGAAGCAATGAACACATCATGTTGTGGATTGATGATAGACACGCTCTGGAAGGACGTAGGATGGGGTAATGATTCTGAGCAGATCTTCTTCACACGGAGCGTACGCAGCTATGACACGCTCCAGTTATATGCAGCCGCTACTGATAATGGTGAAGCACGTTTGATCGTCGAAGAACACTCAAGAACGTTCGTTGAAGCCAACGGGCGCTCTGGTGGTATTCCAAATTGGCGGGTGATTAACGGAAATTCGGAAGTTGTGTGGTGGTCGGAACGAGATGGCTGGGGACATCTGTATTTGCTCGATGCAGTAACCGGAGAATTGAAGAACCGCATCACAGAGGGCCCCTGGATGGTCCTCGACCTACTGCATGTCGATGATACGGGCCGCTGGGCATATTTCACGGGAGTCGGCCGAGAAAAAGGCCGTGATGTATACAACCGCCACCTTTATCGGGCAGCCCTAGATGGGGGCTCTATCGAGTTACTGTCTCCAGAAGATGTAGACCACGAAATCTGGGTGAGTCCATCAGGTCGCTACTTCATCGATCAGTCCGGAGATTTTGAGTCTGCACCCAGGACAGTTCTAAGAGACTCCAGTGGAAGTATCCTGCTCAGTCTGGAAGAGGGGGATTTCTCAGAATTATTAGCAACAGGATGGAATTTTCCAACTCACTTCGTAGCAACCGGACGGGACGGCATTACCCCTGTCCACGGCCTCTTGTTTTTCCCATCGAATTTTGATCCCAACACTAAATACCCGGTCGTAGACTACATCTATCCTGGACCCCAGGTTGGTGCAGTACGTGGTAGGCAGGCTTCCGTTCAACAGGGTGGTAATGCTGCTGCCTTAGCAGAGTTGGGGTTCATCGTCTTCCTCATCGACGCGATGGGAACCCCGGCCCGTGACAAAGCCTTTCATGACAGCTATTACGGGAACATGCGCGATAACGGCTTGCCTGATCACATCGCAGCTCTGAGACAACTCGCGAGAAGATACCCCCAAATCGATCTAGATCACGTAGGGATATTTGGTCATTCTGGCGGTGGGTTCAGCTCTACGGACGCGATCCTCAGCTATCCAGACTTCTTCAAAGTTGCCGTATCAAGTGCGGGCAACCATGACAATCGAAGCTACGATTACACATGGGGAGAGAAGTACCACGGTCTACTCGAAAAAAATGATGACGGGAGTGATTCCTTTGATTCTCAAGCGAACCAGAATCTCACAGGGGACCTCTCTGGAAAACTTCTACTCATGTACGGAACATTGGACGATAATGTACACCCAAATGCGACCATCCTGGTGATTGACGAACTGATCGAGCATAACAAGGATTTCGATCTGCTTGTGATGCCAAACCGGAATCATGGGTTTGCTAACGAGCCTTACGTGATCCGCCGTACCTGGGATTACTTCGTTACGCATCTACAGGGGCGAAGACCACCGAACCAATTCAGGATTATCCAACCGGGAGATTGATCGGGCTACACACCTCTTAGACTGCGATGCCTAGCGTGCCAGATTCAAAGCTCGGTAGATCAGCCGTCCCGTTAAGTCGGAGAACAAATTCAGGGATGATTGAGATGCGTCCCTTAGTGCCTGTTGGACATCTGCTCCACTCGTAGCTGCGGAACGTACTCGGGTAATGATCTGGGCTAACGCACCCTCTTCCCTATCAGGGATAATTCGTATCTGATCCGAACGTCCCAGGGCATCGAGAGCTACTACAGCGACTAGGTCCATCCTATTGGCACCTATTTCTCCCTCCAGAACGTCCCGCGGAGTCTCAGCTATCACGGCTTCGAAGGCTGTGAGCGCCTCTGATTCATTCCCACTGAGCCGGAGGGCAACGCCCCGTAAGTACTGTTCAATGCGTTCCTCAGGGTCATAGGGTCGCCCGAGACCTAGATGTTCAGGCCAAGTTACTGCCATGTCAAAATGATCTAGGGCAGCACCTAGGTTATCCCTGTCAAGCGCATCCAAGCCAGCCAACACGTGAGCCTCTGCAAAAATCTGGTGGCTTATACTCGAGTTTTCAGAGGGTAGAACCTCAATCTCATCTAATAGCTTGATTGAAGCTTCAAAGCGTTGTGTTTCATTAAGTGCTACGGCATGGAGTAGATCAAGATCGAAATCTTCCGGGAACCGGTACCGAGCATTTGCCGACACCGACAACGCATCCTCCCATCGGCCTTCACGATGTAGGTACTGTATCAGTGAGACGTGGACAGCCCTAAGGTCAGGGGCCAACTCCACGGCACGCCTAAAATCTGATTCGAAGTCGACTTGGTTGACCAAATCACCACTCTCAAACTGCGATGCCATCAATGCTCTTGAGATGTAGAATGGACCGTAATCCGGTATTTCATCTAACCCTATGAATAGCTCAGCGGCCTCGGCAACTCGATCTCGTGCCCATAGGTTCAGCCCAAGTAGGTACGCCCAAGACCAATGAGAGTCACTTGCGGTCGCCCACTCAAGTGTGAGAATCGACTCTGGGCGGTATGGGAATATAAAGTCCGGATCGACACCATCAGCCAGGACTGCAGTATCTTCAGTTAAGTACGCCCGCCACACACCAAGCATGGCATGTCCGAGAGCAGTTTCACCGAGTTCGAGAAGTGCTATCGCATCCTCTCTCCGACTTAGCTCCACATAATCGATCGCAAGTTCTAGAAGCTCCTGCTCTGGATATTCGCTCCTAAATCCCTCAACAAACTCTTCTTCTGTGGAAACACCGGTTAGATAGAGCTCTGCCTCTGCGAAGTGGTGTAGCGGATCCAGTTCTAATATGGAAGAGAGAATTCGATCCCATTCTGCTACATCACCCCCTAGACGGGAGAGAATCGCCAGTAGCCGATTAGCAGAAAGACTATTCCGATCATAGTCCTTCGCGAGCCGAGCGTAGCGATCAGCCTCTGCGTAGTCTCCATCCACTAGAGCTAGTTCAGCCAACTGAACGTAGGACACAGCCCGGAACCCTATCGATCGAGCTGACCAACCGAAGGCTTCGCGAGCATCGACGGTCTGCCCCAGAGCTCGATAGAGGTTTCCCGCAATGAAGTTGCCTTCGGAATCATAGGCGTCGAGACGCAACGCTTGGTCGGCAAAAGTCAGACCTTCAGCGTATCGACCTCGGCGGTACTCCAGATCGGCTAGGCCTAGAAGGACCTCTCTATTCCAAGGCTCTTTTGCTAAAACTGTTTCGAATAAGTTTCGAGCCTCATTGAAGCGCCGCCCCTGCACAAGCTCTTGAGCGGCCATAACCTCTCGGTCTGAGAGCGGTATGCTCGGTATCGCTTCAGCATCTGTCGAAAATGGCTTCGAGATCTGCCGAGACTCTGGTTTTGAGTGGTAGCGGAGCCTAAGCCGAGGAAATTCAATGACGACCTCAGCATCTTGAGGAATCGGTGGAAATTCTCCCGTCGGATCAACGGATCCGAATTCACGCTCGATCGGCTCAAGTACTTCTAAGGAGACCTCATCCGCGAACAATACTTCACCATTCACCGACACTCGCACGGTGTCATCGGTCTCTACAAATGCATGAGCTCGAACGCGGACACGTCCTCCTTCCCTTTCGACAAACATTGCCCCGTCACGTGATGCATCACTGAGGCCGCCGAGACCCTCAACCGGGAACCACGTCTCTGTCCATTGATCTGTAGCGCCCGGTTCGAATCCTACCTGGGAGATCGGATTCACATCGTCGCCAGGGGAATACTGGACTAGGAGTCGACCCGCTTGAAATTCGACGTACTGTCCATCCGTGTCGGTGAGGAGGTCCTCCCAAATACCGCCCTGCCGTGACAAAGCCCACAACCAAAGCTTTTGGCCTGGCATTTCTTCATAACGTGACCAGTGGCCAAAGCCGTAATCATCGTCGAGGTAGTATCCTCCAAAAAAATCGTTCAGTTCACCTACTACATGGAACGATTTATTGCTACCGAACCGGTTTTCGTCATATACGGATAGCTCTCGACCCTCGGAATCAAACGGCCAGTCCCGCTGAGCACCCGGATGTTCGAGGTAGGAGTTTCCTGGAATACTCATGACGAGGTCATCTTGGGCAAACGCTGCTGCAGTCATCCAGTTATAGTAGGGCTGCTCTAGGGTGGTGGGATTCCACCATAGGACATTCGTTTCGAAGTATGCACGGTCAGGAGGCAGTCGAACTTCGACTCGCCAATGCGTTCGAGAAGGGAGGTCCATCGCGCCGACAACCACACTGACACTACCGTCGTCATGTTCCCGTGTTCGATAGTCGACCGGTGTCGCCGTAGAAGGCGTGTGCCCGATGACACCAAAGTTGAACTCGATACCACCCGAGGTCCACGGACCGCGAAGCGAGATGTTCCGGAATTTCATCACTTCGTTACGGTAGATGAACTCGTGTCCGGTCTCCTTGACCCTAGCACCCCACACCTTCCCTCCTGCTTCGGGAAGGACCCATAGCTCGATCCATTCGTTTTCGAGGTGGATAACCCGCCACTCCACAGCTTCCGAGTTGTGTGCGTAGCCCTCGAAGCGGTGGTAAGGGTAAAGGCGGTCGTCACTGGCCAGGATAGGCACTGCATTCGGATCAGAGAAGGGATAAGTCTCGATCACACGAACGTCTTCACTGATCTGCGCACGGCCCTCTTGGGCATTGATCCGAAAATACTGTGTCCCCAGAATCAGGGTCACAGAAAGGATGAGCAGTGCTCTTATGGTAGGACGTTGATTCAGCATCGTAAGCATGATGGCCAGGAGAGATCGGCTGCGAAATGGGTTCAGTGACATCCAGCCAGTACCCACTGGGCTTAGGGTATTAGCTGGCGGGCCTCTATCAGCCTGAGAAATCAAAAACGAGCTTGCCTTGCCCCCACTCTTCCTCGCTCACTGATTGCTCCAACCACCGCCCCTCGCTCGGGTCACCGACCCTCACAACGTGGGTCCCAGGAGCGAAAATCGGTGGCCTGAAAGTGCGCCCGACGATACGGCGCACGTAGACGCGCACTCCATCCGTACTTCTCACATCAATAACTGCGTCACTCATACCACGAACCTCTATGGTTGGCAGGAAGCCCACTGGTGCACGACCATCACCATCTCCACGGTCAATAGATATGGGCCAACCCTCATATTGCCCTCGCCCGGATGAGGGGTCGATATGCCGGGGCCAACACTCGATCCGGATCGACTCACGTTGCTTGTCAAAGGTCACAATCCCGTAGCCCGTTACACGGTCTCTAATGATGCTTGGCTCTAGTCCCGTCGCTCGTGGGTTTGCCGCCGCGTGCACCGTGATTCGGTTCCCAAAGCCATCGAAAAAATCTCCAGTGTATGCTCGGTCACTGTCGAGTGACATTTCCCGAGCCAATGCAGGTGGCCACCAGCGACGAGGCCAAATGTTGTTCAAAGCAGGACCAGTGAATGTAAAAGCCGCATCACCAAACTCCTTTATTCCATGGCGAACCACAGTGGCAAGGTGCTGATCTCCCGCGATATGAAAAGCGGAACAACTTCGCAAAAGAGTAAGAACCTCATCCCTACGGTTCTGCGGCCATCCGTTGGAATCCATATCCGCAGCTATCTTGTCCCCGAGGACGTAGTTACCAGGCTCGGGCACAGGTAGACCAGGCAATACCGCACCGCTCATCGCATTCTCGGGGATAGTATGAACGGAGGCGAAATTCGTCTGTGAAAGCACGACCTTCATATACGAGGGACCACTCCAGTCCTCCGCCCAGTTATCAAGGAACCTCATTTGACGCTCACCGAGAAGTGAAGCTTCAGGAAGATTCCGGTACTCACGAACGTCGAATTCAGGGTTCTGAATCCATCCGTTGAGAACTTGGGCATCAGCAGGAAGAACATTCGCAGGAGCCGACTTAAACTTACGGTCTTCCAAAATCGCGAAACTCACTCCCGCATAATCCCAGCGGGTGAAATACACTCCGATTCCTTGCTCCACGGGTGTCGGATCAATCGGGTCAGGGAGATGGCTGGTTTGCGCCATTTGTAACGCATTAACCCACTCGCTGGGCATCTTGTAGCCGCCCTGGTCTTGCGCTATCGCCCCCCACCCCTCGTCCGTAGGTGCTGATTTGCCACCCTCACCCCACACATTGCCGTGATAAACATCATGATCGTCTGGAATGAAGGCTGCAGGTATATGACGAAAGAGATCCCGATACGACCACCCAAACATGTACCACTTATGGAGCATGTCGAGCGCAGCCTCTTCGACTGAGTCGGTCTGAATGCCAAAGCCTCCAGATCCTTCATAGAACTGGTCACCGAGAAAAAGTGATAAATCTGGCTTGTGCACTGAAACATTCTCTACGACTTCACTATCCGGAAACCCGTGATCAGCATTGCAGCTGAATACAGCTGCCTTGAGTGGATCCATCGGATTCGGCTCGGCAGCCACAGTTCCCAGATACTCATAGTCGGTCGGTCCAGTCATGAGTGGGATTGTCACCCGAATACGGTATTCCACATCTCGGCGGGACACCCAGGATTCGACCCGGAATCGAGCTGTACGCGCGACCGTGTCGATTGAAGCCCTAGCTACCTGCACCCAACCTCCTCCCCGTGATCGCGTCTCGAGAACAGCAGTTAACCCAGGGACGGACTCGATCGGTGCAAGCTGAGCTGTAAGCTTGAGTGTGTTCTGGTGTAGCGTATACTGCGCAAACATGATCGGGCCAAAGCTTGCAGACGGATCAGCCAATATTCCTGAGCCACTTATACGCCAGTCAGTGAACACTGCTGCTTGATCCCGAGTCTCATCTTCAATATGGCTTAATAGTGCCAGATTCCCGAGTAGGTCTTCCGGTGTAACATCGTTACGAATTAGCCGAGCTAGGTCTGGTCCACCATCCATCGACTGCGCTCTGAGTTCCACCCTACTCCCTCCGCTCGAATTGGTAGCAACCACATACAAGATCACAGGCTCTTCAAGTGAGATCGTTTCGTCGGAACGCCTATCTCCAATTCGCAGAGCACCCGTGCTCTCGATACCCACATCAATGCCGATTCCGTGGACAGCAGCAGAACGGTAATCGGCAAAGGGGCCCTTCACCCCCAGGCGCACCCCAATGAGAGATGTTGCCTTGGGATCCCGGCTAAGTTTGCTGAGGTCGAGCGAAACTGATGTCTCGTATCCCGGAGCCACAGCACGATGGGTGAGACAGTGTAGTGTCCGGTTCGGTCCCCGAACTCCACAGACGAGCACACCATCATGAATCGACCAGTCCTGCAGTCGGTTGCCCCAGTATTCTGGCCCAGCCCACCGCATGTCTGGCCAATCCTGCCAGAGACTCCGGAAGGCTGATTCCTGCGACATCAGATGCGGGGCTCTAATAAATCCCTTCGATCCAAACGCCGTGAACAATAGCAGCCTGAGGGTCTCACGCCGGTTCATGAACTCACCCAGAAGGGTTGTACAACGGATTGGGCTCCGAAGGGACAAATGCTCCTGTCTCTTCCCACCAGGCCTGCAGTGCGGCATAAAGTTCGTTGGTGACTTCAGGCATCTTGAGCGATAGATCATTGGACTCTGATATATCTTCTGTAAGATCGTAGAGCTCCGAGCGATCGTCCTCAAAGAAGTGGATCAACTTGTATGCTCCCCGTCGGATCGCGCTCGCAGGCTTCGTTCTCCAAGGACCTGATACAGAGCGATCAGCTTCCAGATAGGCTGGGAAATGCCAAACCAAATCTCGGGGCTGAATCTCACTTATTTCTGTCAGCACAGGAACAAAACTTGAGCCATCCAAGATGTGATCACTCGCTAAGTCTATGCCCGCTATTTCAGCCAGCGTAGGATAAAAATCAGTTCCGATGATGGGTTCGTTAGTCACTGACCCAGGCTCCACATGTCCTGGCCAACGCACGATCAGAGGCACGCGAATACCACCCTCATACAGCATTCCCTTAGAGCCTCGCAGTGGAACCATTGATGTAGCTGGTCCGAATCCGCCATTGTCAGAGTAGAAGATCAAGACCGTATTCTCAGCAAGCCCCAACTCATCAAGCGTATCGATGATCCGACCTACACCCTCATCGACACTCTGCACCATAGCTGCGTAAGTCGGGTTGTCTTGGCCGTCTGCCGCGGCCTTGCCGACGTAGCGCGCAGCAAGTTCGGGTTTTCCCTGAATTGGTGTGTGAACACTGTAGTGCGATAGGTAGAGAAAGAATGGATTGTTCGCTTCACGCTCAATAAAGAGGACGCTTTCATCAACGAGTCGGTCGGCTAGATATTCGTTCTCTCTTCCTTCTTCCAGGTCACGCAGGAAGCGTTGTCCACTCTTGTAAGGATAAAAGTAGTCCGGAGGGCTACCCTGTTCATCCCCAGCGACTGACCATTTGAAGCCCTGATCTTTCGGTAGCAACCCTTCCCCACCGAGATGCCACTTACCGGCGTGACCTGTGGCATAACCGGCTTCAGCCAATGTCTCGGAAAGAGTAACGACGTCGAGTGAGAGTTCTGTTTGATTGGCAACCGGCACGAGTGCTCGGAACTCAGTTGGTCCACGGTCAGCGGCACCAACCGTGTAGATCCCTGTCCTTGGCGCGTACTGCCCAGACAGAAGTGCTGCGCGACTGGGTGCACAGTTGGGCGCGTTGGCGTAGGCGTCGGTAAAGCGCATCCCCTCAGCTGCCAGAAGATCTACATTCGGAGTTTCGTAGTAGCGGCTTCCCTGCACCCCAAGGTCCCTCCACCCCAGATCGTCTACATAAATGAGTACGATGTTGGGTGGTGCATCAACGACAGGCGTGGTGCACCCTATGCAGACCAAGATCGGTAGTATGAGCAGGATTCTTTGATTCACGTTAAGCGGGAGACCGGGCTCGAACCGGCGACCCTCAGCTTGGGAAGCTGATGCTCTACCAACTGAGCTACTCCCGCAGGTTGTCTGACTTAGTAAGCCAATCTTATCTAGTCCTCTTCTTGAGAGCTACTGATTTACTGAGTTCCCGTGAATTCCAGAAGTATCATTGGTAGGATCTGTCGCCATATATCCAACTTTGTCTTGTGAAGATTTGGGGTTCGAGACTGACACTAAACAAAACGGGCGGCCCACTTGGTAATGGACCGCCCGACTAGTCTTCTAAGTGTAGAACGTCTAATTGATCCTTACTTCATAGGAGTATCCCCCAACCACCTGAGGTGAATCAAATTCACCTGCAAACACCTCAGCCATATTTTCCTCACCAACTGCGAGCGTTTGTTCTAACGTCCCGACAGGGCTTGCTTGATCTGAATAGAACGTGAAGGTCAAGGTCACCTGCGTACCGGCATCGAGTAACCTGTTCATTACCTGGCCAGTGATCCCAGCACCCCCATCACCGTACTTGGTAAGACTGAGATTGGAGACATCTACTTCAAGCGCCTCCATCTCACGGACGACCTCACCAGTACGTTCGGTATCTTCCATGTAATTTACTGCTTGAGCTAATACGAGATGTGCTGTCACACTACTCGGATCCAGCTCTATCCAATGATCTGCCGCCTCCGGTACATCAGCATATGCTGAGTCTAATTGAAGCGAGCGAGCCCAAAGTTCAATGCTATCCCGGTCATAGCGGTTCTTCTCACCGGCCATCCGGAAAGCGTTTGCTGCACGACCGTAGGCGCTACCCTGATAGAAGCCCACTCCGATTGCATAAAGATCCTCTCCGGAAAGCGTCGGCTCTTGGAGTAGCTGCTCAAAGACCTGAAAACCCTCTTGCTCCGCGCCAGTCTGAATAAGCATCGTAGCTAGGTCACGCATCGCCTGTGTGTTCGTTGGATCATCTACCAAAAGAGTCCGATAGTCGGCAATGGCTTCCTCATATCGTCCTGCAGAGGCCAGGACCTGAGCTCTTAGTGACGGAAGTGGCGCCGCCTGTTCTCTCCAACTGGCAACAGTCTCTTCATCTGTCTCGAGGACTATATCTGAGTCAAGGATCGCTAGAGCAGCGTCTATATTCTCGACCGCTTCGTCATATTGACTGAGCTGAGCCTGAATTTGACTCAGCATAATCATGGCCTCTGGGCGTCCCCGATAAATCGCGTTCGCAGAAAGGTATATCTCTGCCGCAGCTTCATAGTCGCCAGAATTAACCGATGGAATTGCTGACTGGTACAGCTCGATCCAGACTTCCTCTCGGATCGCCTCGAAATCGAACTGATAAAGTGGACGCAACTCCTCAGCACGATCGAAATTCGATCCAGCAGCCTGGTAATCCTCAACCCCAAGATTCGCCATGGCTGCAAGCCTATAGGCCAACGGATTCACGCTGTCTTCACGGATCGCAAGCGCTGAGGCAGCCACAGCTTGTTCGTAAATTGGCCGAGCAAGTTCAGCTTCATCTTCTCGACCAGCATTTTCCAAAAACGTCTCAGCCATCCGAGTGTTCTCGGTATTACGCGGGCTATAGCCCTGGTTTACTACCTCACCTCCTGACACTCCGCCAGCGGTGCCACCACTTCTAGTCCTCGCTTCTGGGAATCCGGTAGACGGAGCTCCACCTGAAGCACAGCCCTCCATACCAAGACCAAAAGCCATCATGAGGACGAGTCCGAAACGGATCTTCATCCGAAAATCCTCCATATGGGGTCAAACACACAATTCTACATAGACGGGGTAAATTAGGCTCCTAGAAAAAATCAGCCAAGACCCTGGGCCGCATATGCCCATAAAATAGACATTTTTCAATGACCTTACTCGCCTATCGCTTGGTCGATCCGCGTGATCCCTTCTCCCATTCCAAGCCCAACTAGAATCTTCCCTAGATCTGGACCTTTCTCGCTCCCGATGAGCACACGTCGCACGGGGTGAAACAACTCGGCTCCCTTCACACCTGCAGAGGTGCCTGCCTCCCTGATAGCAGTTCCGATCTCTTTTTCTTCCCATCGCTCAAGAGTCTGGAGTTTTCCCCGCACAGCGACAAGCGTCCTATTAACCTCAGGATCTACCCCAACTTCTTTCCTGAGCAACTCAGCACGGACTTTGTCCTCAGGGAAGAGAAGCCCGAGATGGTCATTGATATCGTTATAGGTGGAAAGGCGGGTTCGGAGTGTATCTATAACTGCTGATAAATTGTCACCGGTATCTGGAAATCTGTCTCTATCAATGAAAGGCCTGACATGGCCCACTAATTCCTGCAGGCTGTGCTGCGCAAGATGTTGCTGGGAGACCCACCGGAACTTGTCAGGATCTAGTTGACAGTCACTCCTTCCGACTCTGTCGAGTGACATAGAAGCCGCAAGTTCTTCTTTGGAAAGGATCTCCTTCTCTTCCGGATGCGACCAACCCAGTAGTGACACATAGTTCAGGACAGCATCAGCCGGGTAGCCTTGTGCTTTCATTTCCCGAATAGACGTTGCCCCCTCACGTTTTGATAATTTCCGGCCGTCTGGGCCTAAGACCGTCGGTAAATGGGCGAAAACCGGCCGGGTAGCTCCTAATGCATCGAATAAGAGAACCTGTTTTGGAGTATTTGAAAGGTGACCTACACCGCGGATAACGTGAGTGATTTCCATATCGATATCATCCACAACAACACCGAAATTATAGGTCACACGGCCGTCAGTTCGACAGATAACAAAATCATCTATGTCATTTATAGGAAATGATATAGACCCGAATACCTCATCTTGTATCGTGACCTCAGGATGGTTCTGAGGGACAAGAAATCGGATGACATTCGGCTCTTCTGCACTTAACCGAGCATTTCGCTCATCCGGATCTAGGCCACGACAGGCTCCGGAGTACTGATGCGTGATTTCTTCTAATCTGGGGTCCTCTTGCCCTTCTTCTTCTGTGCAAAAACAGGGGTAAGCACCTCCAGATTCCATAAGCCTGTCTACTTTCGAGGCATAAAGTTCTGACCGCCCACTTTGTCTGTAGGGTCCATGAGGCCCATCCACATCAGGGCCTTCGTCCCAATCAAGTCCAAGCCAACGGAGATCCTCGAGGATCGATGCCTCCCCTTCATCCACATTCCGCTCAATGTCTGTGTCCTCAATCCGCAAGATGAAGACACCACCTGAACTTTTGCTAAAAAGCCAATTAAAAGCTGCCGCTCGGACGTTGCCCAAGTGTAGGCGACCAGTTGGACTCGGGGCAAAGCGCGTTCGCACACTCATCGGATCAATTCCCTAGATAGGTCAAAACGCGACTCGCAAGAGCTTTTGAAAACCCTGGAACCCTAGCGATCTCTTCCTTTGTGGCACTCTTTACCCCCTTAAGTGAACCAAATCGACGCAGAAGCACTGTCTGGCGACGTGGACCTATACCTGGAATATCACCAAGCTGACTTCGTAGAGTCCGCTTAGTTCTGAGCTTTCGGTTATAGCGAACAGCGAACCGATGCGCTTCGTCGCGAATCCGCTGAAGAATATGTAGAGCACGGTTTCTCCGGTCGAGCCGCAAAGGCGTTTTTTTTCCTGGGGCGAACACCTCTTCTTCCTTCTTTGCTAACGCTATAACCGCTATACCAGAGAGATCTAGGTGAGCGAATGCGTTCTGTGCTGCACTTAGTTGCGGCTTGCCTCCATCAATAACCACTAGGTCAGGGAGTGGAGTCCCCTCATCAAGTCGCCGACGGAAATACCGATAAACCGCTTCCTGCATAGACTGGAAGTCGTCATTCCCCCAATCGCCCTTGATCCGCATGTGGCGATAATCCGCACGACTCGGTTCCCCGTTCTGGAAAACAACCGCACTCGCCACCGTTTCCTTGCCTTGCATATGTGAGACATCGAAGCAGACCATGAGTCGGGGGACAACTTTCAAGCTAAGCTCATCCTGAAGGCTGAAAAGTGCGTTTTCTGCACGATTATCAGCGTACGCGAGAGCTATTACCCGGTCTTCTAGAACCTGGCGTGCATTGACCTCTGCAAGTTCAGAGAGGCGAAGCTTCTCACCACGTTGGGGGATCCTAATACGCACTCTATATCCCGCAGCTTCCGTGAGAATTTTTCCTAAAAGATCTTGATCTGAAAAAGAATTCGGCAATAGAATAGTCCGAGGGAGATCAGCCATTCGCTCGTCCCCACCGCCTAGATAATGTCGGGATACCAACGAGCTCAGAAGATCCTGGTTTTTTTCATTCTGAATTTCACCAAATCGCTGAGTTATCCGGCTGAGGAGTAGACCCGACCGCACCTTTAACACGACTCCGGCAGCAAGTTTGTTATCTCTGGCCAAGCCCACGATATCGATATTGCCACCCTGGGTGCGGTGAACTCTCTGTTCCCGCGCGATGACATCGAGACCTGCAATTACGTCTCTCATCTTCGCGGCAAGTTCAAAATCAAGTCCGTCTGACGCCTCCATCATTCGGGTCTCGATTTGAGACCTAATTTCCTCGGTATCCCCTTCCAGAATGTGCAGAATATCATCGATCATACCTCTGTATTCTGACTCAGTCTGCAAACCAACACATGGAGCTTTGCAACGCTGAATGTGGTAGTCTAAGCAAGGCCGATCAGGACTATCCTTAGGAAGGCTGTACCGGCACGAACGAACCGTGTGCAGGCGATTAACGACTTCGAGCGCCTGTCTCATTTGGTTCACAGATGTATAGGGTCCGAAATAACGAGACCCATCGTTTACAATCCTCCGAGTCACGTAAACCCGTGGAAACGGCTCTTTAACGCTAACCTTGATATACGGGTACTTCTTATCATCTCGGAGGAGAATGTTGAAGCGGGGCTGATATTCCTTAATGAGATTCGCTTCAAGTATCAGCGCCTCCGCCTCACTACCTACGATGATACTATCAACGGAATCTACGAGGCGGATCATATTTTGGTTCTTGGGACTCAAGCCTTCCGGAGAGCGGAAGTAGCTTCGTACCCGGCTCCCTAACTTTTTTGCCTTTCCGACATAGAGGACACCTCCTTGCAGATCCCTGAAGAGATAAACTCCAGGTTTCATGGAAAGAGTTCGGAGGACTTCGCTATCGACGGACACGATCGAAAAAGTTTTCACCTAGGAAAGCTGCTGTAACTACATAGACTAGGCCGGCAGGAATAAGGGTTGCCACACCAAGCACAATCGGATGTGCCACGGGAAGTGTCAGCTGAAGGAGGACTCCTGAACCTACAGCTAATGTCGCGGCTAACATGACACGGAGCACTGCAGAAGAACCCGGTCCATGTGCCCCTATCATGACACGCAGTGAGCGGCGAAGAAGAACATATTCGAGCCAAGCTCCTGCCGAAGCCCCGAGGGCAAGTCCAGCTGCCCCCAGACGAAGCTGCACGAACCCTAAGTCATCTAGGGGAATCATGAGCAAAAGACCGATCACGATCGATACAACAATACGGATGTATGCGATTTTGGCTGGCGTCTTTGTGTCTCGCAAAGCATAGAAAGCTGATGACAACACCCGAGAACTAGCTGAAGCAGGTAACCCGATGGCATAAGCGCCTAGCACACCCCATGTAACAAGAGTTTCAACCGAACCGAACGCTCCAGTCTGGAATACTGCAGCCACGACTACATCTCCTAACACTAGATACACTGCAGCTGAAGGTATTACGAAGAAGGACACCCTTCTCAACGCGGTGGAAACTCGAGACGCTAGGACTTGGTTCTTTTCCACTCGCATGCGTGACAGCTCTGGTAGTTCTGAAGCTGCGACACTTATCCCAAAAAGAGAGATCGGGAGCATGTAGAAGGTCTGAGCATATCCCAGGACAGCCACGGCGCCATCAGCTAGCAGAGCAGCTAAGAATAGATCGAGCCAACCACTCAGATTGATGACGCCACGAGCCGTCACAACAGGGATAAAATTTTGGATCGCCTCCTTAAGTCCTTCAACGTGGCGACCCACTGAGATACGCAGACCAGTCCGGTATTTCAGAACGAACGGTACCTGGAACATAAGTTGGAGTACACCGCCTACTAATGCACCCCAACCAAGGGCCACCACTAAATCTCTCTCACCCAGGTCGAGGTAGACGAAGCCACCCACCATCGCCGCTATCATTGAAACATTCCAAAGAACTGGAGCGACATAGGAGATGAAGAAACGGCGGTGACTATTCAGGATTGTCAAAGCCCATGCAGATATGACAAGCATGCCAGTCATTGGGAATAGAATCCTCACCAACGTTATGGTGATGGCCTGCTTGTCTGGAGACCATCTAAAAAACAAGACTTCTACAAGCAACGGAGCCACGAGAATTCCTAACAGTGCGAGTCCCCCGCCAACTACCGTCAGAATCCCTAAGGCCGCACCTGCTAGATGTCCTGCTTTCTCTTCTTCCCCCTTTTCGATGTATTCTGAATAAATTGGGATAAGTGAAGCTGACAGCGTGCCCTCACCCAGAAGATTTTGAATGACATTTGGGAGCCGCAGGGCTGCTCTCCATGCATCTGCAAAATCACTGCTGCCAAAATAGTGCGCAAAAACCCGATCCCGTACGAAGCCTACTAACCGGCTCAAGAAAATTCCGGCTCCAACACTGGTAGCCGCGCTCACCCCGGGGCTGCTCTCGTGTCCCACGACTCCAGGGGGTGTCGGCACTCTACAGGAACCGGTAGAGGAAGTGACTCTCCTGGTTGAGTCGACTGATCTCTCTCTCGAAAGACCTTCCTTCACTTTCCAGATATACGATCCTCTGGGTTCTGGTTAGTTGCTTGGACATACGTTGAAATTAGGCATGGAAATACAGACGATATAACAAGACATAATTGTGCAAATCTTCATATGCTCACCTCGAAGCTGTTATATAACTCTTCAAGAAATGCGCCACCGTATCTAGCGAGGAAATAGAAAGGATTCTGAACCCGCTCCGCCGGCTTGCCATCAGGATAAAGATGCAATTGTGCTTTCTCTAGCTGGTTCAACCCGATCTGGTTCTCACGTTTGATAGCCTGGAGGATCTTGCGCTCTAGTTCCTCTAGTGCTGAAAAAGCCTGACTACGCACCTGGGCTGCACCAGCATTGAGCGTAGGGTCAATCGAATTAACCGCTTGCCCTAGTTCCTCTGTACACTTGGCGACTGACTCCCGAAAACCCTGCATAGCCAGTCCTACTTCCTGTGGTACACCTTCGCGCGCGACTTCACTTGCAACTTCGTGGAAAGGTTTCTGAAGGAACTCCAATGACAGTTCAAACTTGTCCAATATTTTGCGTATCTTTTTCTCTACCAAGGTGACACTACATCGGGGGTAAACGATGGGCATCTCAAGTCCATGAGCCCGAAAATACTCACCGAGTTGAGCGAAGTAGGCTATCTCTCCCGGTCCTCCGACGTACGACAGCGTCGGGAACACGCTACTTTCCACTACGGGACGTGAGAGCACATTAGGGCTGAGAACGAGATGATCTTCGGCTTGGCACTCCTTCACATCTCTAAGTGTCACATGCACACCTGATGTGCGGAGTCTAAATCCATCGCCCTCCCGGTATAACCGTTCACGTCCGCCTGCTCCTTCCAAGAAGAGATTCACACCACCCTCTAGTACCGGCACCTGCTGTGCATAGCCCGCCGAGGAAAGTCTCTCGCTAGTTCTTCTTAGAATTGCCTCCAATTCCTCAGACCGCCCTAATTCCTCGAGCAACATCCGGCTCGAATGAGCTTTTACCCTGGGGTGTGCAGCGTCAGTGAAGAAAATACCGAAACGTCCTAACAGCTCCTGGAGAAGGAGATGAAAACCGTCTGCTAGGGTCTTGTCAGGCCCGAAAGAACCTAGAATTAACTTGATGTATTTTGAGCTAAAGTCTGTGTTTGGAAGAAGTTGTATAAATTCATCAATTCGATACTGAGCCGCTGAACCAATTTGAATCCTGTGGATCGCCGGATTAGCATCAGAGTGCAATTTTTCGAGCTCAATACGGTGAAGCTTGTTATCAGCGCCAATAATCTCGGTATGGTTGGCTTCATCCCAGTCGTGATCCTCAGATGATACCCAGAATAATGGGATCACTGGCTTTCCAAGCCTCTCTTCCAGCACACCGGCAAGTCTCGCTGCCGTCAATGCTTTATAGATGTTATAAAGGGGGCCTCCTAGTAACCCTGGTTGTTGGCCAGTAGTCACCATGTAACCACCCTTTTCCACAAATGCTTCGAGCCGAGTCTCATCCGCTCCAGGCGGTACCAGCACAGCCTGGGCTGCCAGCTCACGTTCTGCGCGTCCGAAACGGCCATCCACTTCCGTTGCTTTCGAACGGAAATCTTCCAGGGAGGAGAAACTTCTCCCGAAAAACTCAGCGACCTGCTCTTTCCCAGCTAAGTAGTCCCTGACGAGGGGTGGCCCCTTCGGGTATCCGACAATGAATTCCATTTCTTTGTGGTTATTCGCTAGTTAGGTGATGCTAAGAACGATATGAGCATGGGCCCACTATCCTTTGTGATATGGTTCGCCACGCAAAATTGTCCCTGCGCGGTAGAGTTGCTCGCTCAAGACGAGCCGAGCAACCTGGTGTGGCAAGGTCATGGGTGATAACGATAGTTTTTGCTGGGCTCGAGCTAGAACTCCTTCCCCAAGGCCATACGCGCCACCAATTATAAAAGCTACACCTGCCGAAGCCGTCAAAGCTCTCTGTTCCAAGTACCTTGCGAGTTCTCTAGAATTCATGGTCATACCTGACCGAGTTAGAGCTACGACCTCCAGTTCTTTTGAGATTCGGGCAAGAAGCCTTGTCGCCTCTGTCTTCAATACTAGCTCTGGATTAGCTGAAGTGCCTCGAGCACCGGAAGAGACTTCTTCAGCGTTTAGTTTCCAGTAACGCGCGGCCCGTTTCTCGTACTCAGCGACACTCTGCGCGAACGGACCTTTTACCTTCCCCACTGTCAGAATTTGAACTTTCATGCAGCAGTACCTACCAACTTGTCTAATTCACGCTCGACTTCTTGTCGACCAGACTCCCATCGTACTCGCTCTACCAATACCCGCACTTCTCCAAGTATATCATCATACTGAGCTAGCTTAACCGCGTCCTTTTCAGTCACGGCTAAAGTTCGCTCGCAAGCGACACGGCGAATTTTCGCTATATCGTTCACTCGGTAATCGTGATGGTCTGGGAAAGACATTAACTCCACAGCCCCCTTTACCATGTTACTGATACTCTGGCTGAACTCTGTCGATCGAGCTACCGCAGCGATGGCGAGGACATTACGGTCCGGAGGAGCTACCGGGGAGCCCCTGAGGTCTTGCCACGCAACCGGAGCCAAATGGATGATCGCGGTTAGGGCCTCAGGGGCAATCGCCTTCGCCTGAGCTATAACCTGCTCAGCAATTTGACGAGAGGCTGTTCGACGCGTCACTAAGACTGCATCAGCTCGCTCTAGTGACTGGACTGACTCTCGATATGGTCCAGTAGGGAGTAAGTAACCAGGAAAAGCATCTTCAGCAGACAACAGGACGACATCAAGGTCTCGAGCGATCTTCCGATGCTGGAATCCGTCATCCAAAACCACAACATCAGCACCTTCTAGACCGGCAAGTCTCGCCGCTTCTAAACGGTCTGAGTCCGCCACTACAGGTATATCTGGATTCCATTTCTTGTGAAGAATGAGTTCGTCTCTCCCGTAACCCCGACTCACGATTGCCGGCCTTAGGTTCCTAGCTTCCAGCGCTCGGACAACCCAAGCCGAGATTGGGGTTTTCCCGGTCCCTCCTACTACAAGATTACCAACTGAAACCACCTTCACTCCCGGAACCTTCTGACCACCGACGCGGTCATAGTGGGAATTCCGGATAGCCATCAGAGCACTGTAGGTAGACGCCATCGGATAACTGAGTACCGTCAGCGCCCCACTAAGCATACCACCTCCCCCGGCCCGCCAACGATGCAAGAGTTTCGCATCATGCAAAATCATATGCGCTTCACATGTTGGTGTCTGTGGTGAACTAGGGTCTGGGATGAGGATCCAGGGGCCTGATTGCTTAACACTGTTGTGGCGGCATTCAATTCTTCCTCAATGTCTGCAGCTATGAGTTTCAGTTCATCTCGGGTAGCATTTTTCCCTACGAATCGAGGAGGGTGATATCGGAGTCGCACAGTTGAGGACGGCCTCGGGATAAGGAATTTGTCCCAACTCCTCAAGTGCCACCCAGATGAAGCAGTCACAGAAATCGGCACCACGGGTAGGTGCCCGATCTGGGCAACCAGGAGTGATCCTGGCTTAAAGACACCTGTCGGACCCCTCGGGCCATCGGGAGTTAGTGCGATATCCTGTCCGGACCGTGCAGCCCGGACCAACCCCCTCAGGCCCCTTGTCCCTCCACGTGTGAAAGATCCTCGAGCCGTACGAAATCCATGGTGTTGAATTATCTGAGTAACGTACTCTCCATCCCTATGCTCGCTCGTAAGCACAACAATCCCTTCCTGCCGATGATAATGCATGAGTGGCAGAAGTCCTCCGTGCCAAAACACGAACAAGATCGGAGTACCTGAACTCCGGAATTGCTGATAGTTCTCAACTCCAATCCGCTCCAGCCGGGTGAACGTAAACAGAAATCGAACTAGGCCGGCGCCCACCAAACCGGCAAGCCCAAACTTTAACCGGCTCATTTTTTCGGCCCGAGAAGAGAGACTGCGAGATTAGCTACACGTTCCGCTGAGCCTGATGACCCGAGAAGAGAGGTCACTCTTGGTAGTTCAGAAATCTGTCTCCTGTACTCAGAGCTCGTATTATCCAGAAGAGGAATGAGGTGCCTAGCAATTTTCTGGGGACGCGCATTCCCTTGAATGAATTCCGGAACAATGGAGTCTCTCGCTATGAGATTAACGAGTGAGATATATTTCACTCGAAGCATTCGCTTCACAATCGCCCAAGAAAATGAGGATGTCTTGTAGGCAACGACAAAAGGCATCCCTTCTAAAGCTGCTTCAAGAGTGGCGGTACCTGATTTCACAAGCCCTGCTCTAGCGTGTCGGAGAAGCCCCCTGGTGTCTTCAACCACCGGGATGCACAAACCCTCAAACAAGGTGTCGTTCAGCCATTCCGCTTTTGAGATAACTGGCTGCACATGAGGGCAACTGGCGGTCACCACCTCAGCTACATCCACAAACAGCTGAAGATGTTGTTTGATCTCCTGTTCTCGTGAACCTGGGAGAATTGCGAGAATCGGATGATCAGGGTCCAGATCAAAGCGTGTATGGAAGTCACTTCTGCTTGAAACGGTATCAGGGCGATCCAGCAGCGGATTTCCGACGAAAGTAACGTCGGCACCCACATCAGCCAGAGCATCTACTTCGAATGGAAAAATAACTGCAATGTGATCAGTGATCTTAGCTAATTCTTCTGCTCGGCTAGCTCTAGATGCCCAAACTTTGGGTGGAATATAATAGAGGACAGGTCGCCCGAACGCTGACGCTGTTCTAGCAATCCGCATGTTGAACCCCGGAAAATCTACTAGTACGACTAAATCTGCATCTAAGAGTAATCCATGAATCCGCCGCTCAAGTTCACGAAAGAACTCTAACCTCTTAACGACCTCTCCAAATCCCATAACTGCAAGTTCTTCCAGCCCCGCGAGAGTACGAACTCCCGCAGCTTGCATCTGGGGGCCGCCTAATCCGACAAACCGTGCACTAGGAAGCTTACACTTAAGTGCTTTCACAACATCTGCGGCATGTCGATCCCCGGACGGATCCCCAGCGACCACAAGGACTTCGGCCACGCTAGCTATCGCCTTCCTAAAACTGGTTGGGGCTATGGTCGGCCACAGTTAACTAGAACCGCCAGCCGAGATACCAAATCACCGCTGCAGTAAAGATTAAGAGCGCGATTAGTCGCGCAGGATGCATCCCCTTCCGACTATCAATCCAATTCTTCTTACGCCTAAGGCGCATGCGGATCAAAGACATCCCTACGTCGTGACTCCCCGTTCACTGTCCTGGATGAACTTGATCAAGTGGCCAACTTCCGGAACTTGATTCGGCTTTAGCGCAGCTTCTTGAACTGCTTCAGAGATGGTTTTGTCTGAGTGAAAAATTTCCCGGTAAGCTTGCTTTAGCGCCCGTCTTACATCCAGTGAAAATCCTCGTCTTTCAAGACCCACTGAGTTTAAGCCATAAAGCTTTGGAGGGCTCCCCGCCGCACGGCAGTAAGGTGCTATATCCTTAGTGATTCTGGATCCGCCTCCGACAAATGCATGAGCCCCAATCCGTACAAATTGGTGAATCGGTGTCATCCCTCCCACGATAGCCCAATCCTGGATCGTAACATGGCCCGCCATGTTTACCGCATTCGCTAAGATCACATGGTTCCCCAACTCACAGTCATGAGCCACATGAGTATACGCCATGATCAGGCAGTCACTACCTATGACCGTTCTACCTGAAGCTCGAGTACCCCGGTTAAGAGTTGCAAACTCTCGAATAACAGTGCGGTCGCCAACCTCGAGTGATGATTCTTCGCCCTTGTACTTTAGGTCTTGAGGGTCCGTCCCAAGAACTGCTCCATTTGCTATGAGACAATCTTCTCCAACCAAGGTGTCCCGCTCTATTAGCACTCGTGGGCCGATATTAGTCCCACCTCCGACTTGAACCCTGGGACCGATGATAGCCCAGGGGCCAACCGCAACACCGGCATCGAGCTCCGCCTGAGAATCCACCATCGCAGTAGGATGGATGCAGGTATCTCCCCTCCCCCCAATAACCGGTCTACTCATCTATCGACAATCGTTGCCATCATTTCTGCTTCAGCGACGAGCGTGCCTTCGACAAAGCCTTGACCCTTCAGTTTACAAACCTGTCTCCGGAACTGCAGAAGCTCTAACTCAAAAACGATTGTATCACCCGGAGTCACTGGCTTCCTCCACTTCACCCGATCAAGAGACATAAAGTAGACCACTTTGTCCTCATGTTTTTCAACCTCTTCCATGAGTAGCAACCCGCCCACTTGTGCCATCGCCTCGATGATGAGAACACCTGGCATGATTGGATGGCCAGGATAATGGCCTTGAAAGAACGGCTCATTGATCGTGACATTCTTAATTCCAACTATGCGCTTACCCGCCTCGTATTCCGTAATCCTGTCTACCAGAAGCATCGGATATCTGTGCGGTAGGTACTGCATGATCTTGGCTGTATCGACGATAGCCTCCCTGTTGGTATCCCTCGCATGAGCCTGAAGCGCCTTTGCAAGTTCAATATTGCCAGCATGACTCGGACGTTCGGCCACAATGCGTGCTTCTATCCGCGCACCTAAGAGTGCCAGATCCCCGATTAGATCCCCGACCTTGTGCCGCAGGAACTCATTTGGGAATCGGAGTTTTCCACCCATTACACCATCCTGGCCCAAAACCACAGTGTTGTCGAGTGAAGCTCCCAGTGCCAACCCCCGATCGTGCAGCTCTTCCTCGTCCTTCTTGAAGCCAAATGTGCGCGCTGAAGCAAGTTCAGTCTCAAAACTCTCTAAGTCGATGCTGAACTCTCCGGACTGACGGCCAATCGCAGAATGCTCGAAGTCGATTGATGCCACAACCGTAAGTCCTCTGTTCGTGGTCGCCGAATATGACTGGCCATCTCCACCTGTAGTCGTGACTCTCGTCTTAACACAAACAACCCTCGGTTTTACCTCTTGCGACTTAAATCCGACATCTCTTAACGCGTGAACATAGTCTTGGAACGATCCGTCCCGAATTGGGACTTCCTGGCCATCAAGATCAATTATCGCGTTGTCAACTTGAGCTGCAGCCAAGGCGGCCATCACATGCTCAACAGTATTTACCTGGGCATCCCCATTAGCCAGAGAAGTCCCCAACTCAGTTCCTACAACATGGCTGAGTGTCGCTGGAATCTCTGGACAACCATCTAGATCGAGTCGACGGAAGCGAATACCTGTATTTACGTCACCAGGACGAAGTGTGATCGTGGCAGATTCGCCAGAGTGAATACCCATTCCAGCTAAACTCACATCTTTTCTGATAGTTCGTTGACGTGGTTCTGTCATAGCGATCTAAAGTTAATCATGAGGTTATTCTCAAACTAAGACTCCATCTCAACTTCACCTTCCAAGAGGTCGGCTAACTTCTCTTCTAACATCCCAACGCGTTCTACTAGAGATGGAAGCCGACTGAGGTGAGCCTGCTTTTTGAGTTGCTCTCTGTGTTCACGAGCAGGGTGTCCTGACACGGTTTGTCCGTCAGGTACATCACGCATGAGTTTAGTGGCTATCGCGAGCCGTGCTCCGTCTCCGATATCCAAGTGATCACTTACGCCCACCTGCCCTCCCATCCACACGCCCTTCCCTATCCGAGTTGAGCCAGCAATACCAACTAGAGCAGCGAATAGAGAACCCGCACCCACTTTCACATTATGCGCTAGGTGCACAAGATTGTCCGTCTTACTACCACGCCCGATAACGGTATCGCCTAAGGATCCTCTGTCTATCGTCGCATTGGCACCAATTTCTACATCATCTTCGATGACACAGCGACCTACCTGAGGAATCTTTAAGTGAACATCATCAACCAGTGTAAAACCGAACCCATCAGAGCCCAGACGAACTCCGGAATGCACGACGACTCTATCTCCGATCACTGTTTGCTCGTACGTGACTACTTGGGGGTGCAGAAGACATTCCTTTCCCAATGATGAACCCCTGCCAATCACACAATGAGAGCCGATTCTGCACCCATCACCTATCTGTGCGTCATCTTCTATAACAGCGTACGGGCCCACTGATACTTCATTACCCAATTCTACCCCCGAACCAATAACAGCAGTTGGATGAACACGAGCGCTATGTGGTTGAGGAGGATGAAAGCGTTTGAGTAATATCCTCAAGACCCGATAAGGTTCTTCAACAATTATGCGGGGTGCGTGCGAGGGCACATGAACTTGTAAGTCAGAACTAACTAGAAACGAGCTAGCTCGGGAGCCTGGGGCATAGCGCGCATAGCGCTTCTTCGCCAAAAACGCCATCTGACCTGCATCCGCCTCATCGACAGGACCAATCCCGGATATCCATAAACCCCCATCACCCTCGAGTTTACCTCCCACAAGTTCCGCAATTTCTCTCATTGTCAGTCCAGCGGACTGAGGATTTCGTCTTCTATTCTCACTCATAACTCAGGCCTACCCTGTGGTTAGGTAATCCAAAATCATTGAACTGTGCTTAATAGTGGGAAGGGCCCGCAGCGCTAGAGTCGCGCTGCGGGCCCTTCCTACTATGTCTGACCGAAGATCTAAGTACTCTATTTGCCCACCGGATTTGCACCTAAGCCAGACTCCAGTCGGGATATGACCTCTTGCGTAAGGTCCAGTTCCGGGTCTGCTGATATAATTGAACCAGCACCTGCATCCAGAATAAGGGAATAGTTCCCCTCCTCACGGATCGCCTCAATCACAGCGGTAACCTCTTCCATGATCGGTTGTATAAGCTCTGCTTGCCGTTGCTGGAGTGCAGCCTGCATTTGTTGAGCACGCTGTTCGGCCTCTACCAACCTCTGTTGCAGTTGCGCTTCACGATTGGCCTTGGCCTCAGGAGACAGGGTCAAGGATTGCTGCTGCAGTTGCTGCTGCATATTCTGCAATTCGGTCTGAATACGCTGCATTTCTTCTTCTGCAGCTTGTCCTTCTTGCTCAAGCTGCGCTTGGGCTTCGGCTGTACCGGGATGTGCCGCCAAGATCTCTTGAGACTGGATATACCCGATCTTAAGGGTCTGAGCTTCCAAAGACCCTGCAGTTGCCAAGAAGACTACAGTGAGAAGAGGTATCAAGGTGCGTCGCATTTCAATTAACTCCTCTGGTATTGCACTCTTACTTTGAAGATCTAGAGACCTTGCCCCAAGCGGAAGTGCAGCTGCCAGCCGGGCACTGGCTTGTCAAATCCGTAGGCGTAGTCTAGCCCGATTGGACCGAACGGGGTAACCACCTGCGCAGCGATACCCGCACCTCGGAAGAGACGCGTCGGATCAATATCACTGGGCTCCCTCCAAACGTTACCTGCATCGTAAAATAACGAGATCCCAAACTGATCACTCATCCGCAGGGCATACTCTGCAGTGAAACTGAAAAATGCGTCACCTAAACGCTCGATCTCCGTGATTCCGCCTCCCCTACCTTCTGGGACAAACCCCTGTGGGGTAATGGATGTCTCATCGTATCCACGAAGATTTTGACCGAACTGTACTCCGCCCATCCAGAAACGGTCGAAGGGAAATGCGCCTGCGTCTCCGAAGACGGACCCAGCACGGAGTGTAAGGCCCAAGGCAAAGCGAGGCCCTTGGTTCTGACTGTCACCATCCGCCATCTTCCCTACGGGGAGCCACCAGTTTGCTTCTGTAAGGATCTTTGTGAAATCCCCATTCCCTCCCAATAATCCCCCGTTGAATTCCACAACCACATTTTGCCGAGACCCAACCGTCGGAAAGAGTGGATGATCCAAAGTCTGGCGTGTGAGAGTTAGTGAGAGTTGGCTCTGTAAACCCGGCGGACGACCAAAGAGGGAGGTGTCTTCCACGTCGCTGAACAGTTCATACTTAGTTCGGGAGATGCTATACCCTAGAAAAACACGACTTACACGAGAATTCGGCCACGGGAATCCAACTCGAGTTGATGCGCCAAGACGAGATCTTCGCCCAGTTGAAAACTGGAAAAAACGGTCCCGTGAATTGAACAGGGACAACGATCCTGACATCAAAGACTGGAAAAGCGCAGGGTCGGTGTAGCTCGCCTCGAAACTGTTAAGGTATCGCCCGAAGTCCCAACGGAGGCTCCCTGATTTAGCCTGACCAAACAGGTTTGGTTGCTGGTATCCAACGAACCCTGAGAGCCCGTATCCTCCACCCATAGATGTACCAAAGTTGATTGAACCGGTCTGCTTCTCGACCACATTGAAAGTGATATCTACATCACCATCTTCGTTAGGCTGAATATCTGGAAACGGCATGGGAGCTTCAAAGAAGCCCAGAGATGAAATGTTTTGATAGCTCCGGAGTACACGGGTTTGACTATAAACATCTCCGGGGAGAACAAAGATCTGGTTTCTAATAACCCACTCGTAGGTGTATTCGTTGCCTATGATCGCGATACGATTTACCAATGCCGGAGCCCCTTCAACCACTTCCCAGACGGCATCCACGATTGGACTTTCATCGTTGGTGCCAGGCCTTCTATCGATCACCGGATTGATTTGTATATACAGGTAGCCCTCATTCCGATACTGCTCTTCAGCCGTGAGCATCGCTTCGTTGAACTTAGCAGCATCGAAGACTTGGCCACCGGCTCCTTCAGAATCCCCTCCGCCAAACCCAAGGCTGCTGAGGATACCACCCCCTGATTCCTCGAAAAGAACTTCCAGTTCCTCACTCGTGAATTGTGTGTTTCCATTCACACGGAATGACCCCAGCCGATACTGCTCACCTTCATCGACTTGGACCCGCAAGATTGATTTTCCAGTGTTTGGATCAACGATTACCGTATCAGAGATTACCTGAAAATCGAGATATCCCTGAGATCCGTAGAACTGTGGGAGATTCTCTTCAAGGTCTACCCGAAGCATCGATGCTTCAAAAGCACCGGAACGGAACCACCAAAAACCTTCGGATTTCGTTGACATTGCTCCATGTAATTCATCCTCGACGATCCCTTCGTTACCGATAAACTCTACACGCGACACAGTGACGCGTTGCCCTTCAATAACGTCTAGTATCAGATCAACCTCATTAAATCCGTCAGCAACTGGGATCAGCCGTTCCTCAATCTGAGCGAACGCAATTCCCTTACTTGACAATTCTTGACGGACATAAGCTTTCGCGTCCAGGATTCTCTGCCGATTTAATGGGAAGCCTGCCTCAAGATTTGTAGTATCTCGAACTTGCCGGGCTGAAAGACTTTCAAGGCCGTTGATCTGGACCGAACGAACACGGGGATATTCTTCAACCTGGACTACAAGTTCGACCGGTGAGGTGCCCCTCGCACGAACAACAATATCACTAAATTGACCGGTCGCGTGTAACGCTTTGATGCCGCGTTGAATATCCCTGTAAGTAATCTCTGAGCCCGCTTGAACACCGAATATACCAGAGACGCTTTGCGCTTGGACACGCTGAGAGGCCCCCTCAACTATTACAGTGTCAACCGAAACGATGCCTTGCTGTCCCTGCCATCCAGACAGCATCTCAGGGGAAGCCGTAAGTACAACCGTGAAGAAGGCCGCCGCTACTGCGGTGGCCTTCACAAGAGCAAGTAGCCTTCTAAGGTTGTGTTGAATCACGTCTTAGTTGCAGGCTCCGTTCGGAGCATGAGTTCCACCCCTGAGGGATCTATATCCACTTCAATTTCATCACCCGCGCTGAATTCAGCCATGAGAATCTTCTCCGAAAGCGCATCCTCTAGGAAACGCTGTATCGCTCGTTTTAGAGGACGCGCTCCGAATTTCTCGTCATACCCTTTTTCTACTAGAAATTGAATCGCTGCTTCATTTAGGGTTAGCGTCATATCCTCTTCCGCTAGGCGATTCCGTACATCAGCGAGGAGTATGCTAACGATTTGGGCAATCTCGTCTTTCGAGAGTGGGTGAAACACAATTGTATCGTCTACCCGATTCAAGAATTCCGGATTAAAAGCCCGCTCGATCTCTCTCTGAACCTTATCCTTCATTATTTCATAGCTTGATTTTGCATCACCTGTCTGAAAGCCAAGCCCTCGTCCTTTTGAAATATCTCGTGCCCCAAGATTCGATGTCATTATGAGCACAGTGTTCTTGAAGTCGATCACACGGCCGTAATTGTCCGTCAGATGGCCTTCGTCAAGTACCTGTAACAAGATGTTGAATACGTCTGGATGCGCCTTCTCAATTTCGTCTAGCAGCACTACTGAGTATGGCCGTCTGCGAACGGCCTTGGTGAGTGCGCCAGAGTCCTCGTAGCCCACATATCCCGGAGGTGCTCCGATCAGGCGTGAAACAGAAAACTTCTCCATGTATTCACTCATGTCGACCCGAATCAGAGCTTCAGAGTCCGCAAACAGGAATTCCGCAAGTGCGCGTCCAAGCTCTGTCTTTCCTACACCTGTCGGTCCAGAAAAAATGAAAGAGCCGATCGGCCTTCGGGGATCCTTGAGCCCTGCACGACTCCTGCGAATCGCTCGACTGACAGCTTCAATCGCATCTTGTTGACCGACAATTCTCTTGTGGAGCTCATCTTCCATATGGACTAGTCGATCTAATTCTGTCTGGCGAATCTTCGTTACGGGGATTCCCGTCCACCGACTAACAATAAACGCTACATCATCAGGAGAAATTTCCGGCCGGTGCTGCTTTCTTTCCTCTTCCCACTCTTCCTGCCTTGCTCGAATCAGCTTACTAAATTCTCGTTCTTCATCACGAAGCTCAGCAGCCCGTTCGAAATCTTGATCACCAATCGCTGTTTCCTTCTTCTGTCCAATCTCAGCAAGTTGATCCTTGAGCCCTTCAACCTCAGGTGGAGGGACCTGGCTCGCAATTCGGGCACGAGCACCCGCTTCATCAATGACATCAATCGCCTTATCGGGAAGGAAGCGATCCGTGATGTAGCGGTCAGCAAGCTTAGCTGCATGTTCAAGTGTATCATCAGGAATCACGATGCGATGATGGTCCTCGTAGTGACCCCGCAGACCCCGGAGTATCTCGATTGTTTCTTCAACTACAGGGGGATCCACAATCACCGGCTGGAAACGCCGTTCTAGTGCCCCATCCTTCTCAATATATTTCCTGTATTCATTTAGGGTTGAGGCTCCAATACATTGGAGTTCACCTCGGGCGAGTGCAGGCTTAAGCATATTAGAGGCATCAATGGCTCCTTCAGCCGCTCCCGCACCAACCAATGTATGCATCTCATCGATAAATAAAATTACCGTTTGAGCCTGTTGAATTTCATTCATTACTGCCTTCAGCCGCTCTTCGAATTGGCCACGGTACTTGGTGCCCGCAATTACCGCAGCCATGTCTAGTGCAAGGACCCTGTAGTCCTTAAGTGCATCTGTAATTTCACCACTCGCAACTAATTGTGAGAGGCCCTCGACAATGGCGGTCTTACCCACTCCCGGTTCTCCAATTAGAACGGGATTGTTCTTCTTCCTCCGACAAAGGATCTCAATAGCCCTTTCAATTTCAGCTTCTCGGCCAATGGTTGGATCAAGTTCATTCTTCCGAGCGAGCTCAGTAAGATCTCTGCAAAAATGATCAAGAGCAGGAGTCTTAGATTTCTTATCGTCTTGCCCAGGAGATGCAGCACTTCCCCCACCACCGATCCCTGCCGGCTCAGATGTCTCTGCATCTGAAGACCCTAGTACCTTGAGGGTCTCTCCTCGAGCCTCTTCGAGCGTTACACCAAGCGAGTTCAGGACTTGAGCTGCAATACCTTTCTCTTCTCGCAGAAGACCCAGCAGCAGATGTTCAGTCCCCACGTATGAATGGTTGAAATCCCGAGCTTCGGACATCGCAAACTCAAGAACCTTCTTCGCACGAGAAGTATAGGGAAGTTCTCCAAGCGCTATTGTCGCCTTTCCCTTCCGGACTGACTCCTCTACACGTTCGTGAATCTGCTCAAGGTCAACAGTGAGAGTAATGAGCACTGCCGATGCTACACCATCACCTTCACGGATCAAGCCGAGCAGGATATGCTCAGTTCCAACATAATCGTGCTGTAAACGGATCGCTTCTTCGCGAGCCATAGCCAAAACTTTTCGGACCCGGTCAGTGAAGTTGTAGTTCATCGTAAATCAGGATTGTTTAGTCTGAGCATTCTAGTTTTACCATCACGAATTCGCTGTCACATCACCTTCTGAGGTAAGGATCCGTCTCACATACGCGGCCCGATGAGAATCTCTTTCCTCTGATCCCAAATCTCGCCCTACAGCCTGCTCTAAGTGGGCAGACTGCGTAAATATCATCATTTTGTTCAGAGTGTATACACGGAGTTCCGGGAGTAGTTTCAGACTCAATCCAAGGCGCACCCCTGATAATAAATTCATCAGTTCTTCGAAGGATAGAGCCCTGGCATAACGCAATAGGCCATAAGCCCTCCATATTTTATCCTCCGTCACGCCCCGTGCGTCTCTTAAAAGTACCTGCCTGGCCTGCATTTCATACTGGATGACCTGTCTGACAATTTTATCGAGATGATCAACTAGGTCCTCCTCACTCTTCCCCAGGGTAGTTTGGTTCGAAACCTGAAAGAAGTTGCCGACAACCTCCGAACCCTCACCGTAGAGGCCCCTGAAAGTCAATCCAACTTGAGTTAAGCCCTGCAGCACTTTTCCGATCTCTTTAGTAAGCACAAGACCCGGTAAGTGCATGAAGACCGAGGCTCGAAGTCCCGAGCCCACATTGGTCGGACAACTCGTAAGAAACCCAAATTCATGGTGAAATGCATAAGGCAACTCCTGACCCAACTCCTCATCAAGAGAATCTACAATTTCCCAGGACTCCTGAATTCGGAGCCCTGAAAGCAGGCTCTGTACTCGAAGATGATCCTCCTCATTGACCATCACGCTAAGAGGGTCACGGTGTGAAACATGAACGGCTGTTCCGGTTGGTGGATCACCTTCAGTTTTTCCAAGCAGATCGCTGGTCACCAATCGTCGCTCTAGAAGAATACGTCTGGCCCTGGGGCCCAAATCCTTCATTTCAAGTAATGTGCCCTTCATCAAGCTTTCAGAACGTGCAAAAACCTCTTTGAAATTGGCCAGTACAGCCTGTCGGTCATTTACACGGGCCCGGACTCCAAAGGCATGACCCTGAAGATTCCGAGCTAGGCGTACTCGGGTTGAAAGCACAATATCCGAATGGTCACCGCTAGCCTCTAGCCAGCTCAACCCGTAGTCCGGAATCGTGGTAAAATCGTTCATCACCTACACAGAAAAGCTCTTAAGAGGCAACATGCTTATCATACCGGTTCTAATGAACGTATTTTATCTCTTAGCTCTGCAGCTCGCTCGAAATCCTCTACCTCTACTGCCCTGTTGAGCTTTCTGCGCAGCGCCTCCATCCGCTTCTCTATCTCAGACACAGTTGGGTCTGGTGGCAAGTAAATTTTCCCGACATGCTTGGTGCCTCCGTGAACTCGTCGGAGTAGTCGGCGCAAATGCGACTCAAAAGTTTGGTAGCAGTGCGGACACCCGAGCCGACCAGTCTCACGGAAAGCAGTGAATGTCAATCCACAGAATGAACATTCGCTATCGGAAGTTTCTTCTTCCCTGGGCTCATCGCCTATTTGGGCAAGAAAATCCGGGAGAGGAGAGGTTGGAGGCTCAGTAGTTGCTTCCAGTCCTTTTTGGGCAGCGCAATCCTCACATAGATGGTATGAGAACATCTCATTGTTCTCTATCTGTGTGAGGTTAACCGTTGCTGGCTTAGATCCGCAGTTGTCGCAGAGGTCATCGGGCATAGTTAATTATAAGCCCTCTGAGGAAATGGTACGTAGGCCTTGGTGATTCAATCTCATGGCCCTGGGCTACTCCTTAGCTGCCAGTTCGAGTCGTCCTTCTTGTAAAATGAGCACACGATCTGCCCTACGTGCTAAATCCAAGTTATGAGTAACCACTACCATTGAAAGTTCACGCCCTGTTCGAAGCTCGAAAATGAGATCGTGCAAACGCTGACTCGTCTGGGTATCAAGATTCCCGGATGGCTCATCAGCAAGCAAAACAAGCGGCTGGTTAACCAGCGCTCTCGCAACTGCTACTCGCTGTTGCTCACCACCAGATAGTTGCCGCGGTTTGTGTGATTCTCGGCCGATTACTCCAACCTCTTCTAGGAGCTCTCTGGATCTATCACGAGCTTCTGATCGTGCCACGCCAGCTATCAGGGCAGGCATCATCACGTTCTCAAGAGCCGTAAATTCACGGAGCAGATGGTGAAACTGAAAAACGAAGCCCACATAGTGGTTCCTCATCTCTGCTAACTCATCCTCGGACAACTCCGAGACCGCCTTGCTATCAACAAGTATTTGACCTGAGGATGGGCAGTCTAGAGATCCGAGGATATGGAGGAGCGTAGACTTTCCTGTACCACTTGCTCCAGTGATCGCTATGCGTTCTCCCGAGCCGACATCCAGATCAATGCCCAATAGTATGTCTAGTCGGGTGCCGTCACCTCCAACAAAGCTCTTCTGCACATTCCTTGCGCTGAGAACAGGGCGCCTAGTAGATGCCTTATTATTCATGCCGAATAGCATCCACTGGTTCCAATCTGGAAGCCTTCCATGCTGGGTAGATCGTGGCCACAAAAGCGATCGTGACACTGGCTACGACAATTCCTAATACATCAAACAAGTTCAGAGATACCGGTAGGTGATCAACGAAGTAAACATCTGGAGGTATCCGAATAATCTCAAAATGTCCGATCAGGAGGGCTAGAATAACCCCACACAGGGTACCGACCACTGTCCCTACGATTCCAATCCACGCACCCTGCAACACAAAGACTCGCATGATACCGCTACGTGTCATACCCATCGCCTTGAGGATACCAATCTCTCGTGTCCGATCTGCAACAACCATCACAAGCGTACTCACGATGTTGAAGGCGGCAACAAGCACAATGAGACCGAGGATTAAACCCATGGCGATCTTTTCGAGGCGGAGGGCACTGAATAGGGCCCTGTTCGTTGTCATCCAAGATTGTGCATAAAAAGGAAAACCCAATGACTCTTGAATCTTTCCGCGAACCTCATCTGCGAGTTCAGGCTGTCTGGTTCTTATCCCGACCCCGCCGACAACACCAGGATTTGTGATCCCGACAAGTTCCTGAGCTGCCTCTAGGGTGGTATACACGTTCTGCATGTCATAGTCGTACATGCCGGTTGTGAAAACACCCGTTACTTCAAACTGCCGCATAGTCGGGTTAAGCCCACCTAGAATGTCCATCTTGAGATTCTCGAATGAGATGACCAGCAGTGTGTCTCCCTCAAAGAGCTGCATGCGATCCGCCAATCCCACACCCATCAATAGGGGGGATAAGCCGGATTCGGGCAGCGTAAGGTTATAGATCCCCTCTACGATCTGACGTTCCATTTCAGTTGGTGCGACTCGCCCGGTATCAATTGAAATTCCGTATAGATTCGCTGACTGAGGGTAAAAACCATCAGTGCCGGTACGAGCCACGGAAACTTGTGAGAGAACAAAAGGCGCAGCCCCCACAACCCCATCCACTTCCATAACCAAATCGACTACTTCTTCCCATTCGTGGAGCCGAAGCGTTGTGCCGGACTCAAGTACGGTAATGTGGGGCGTTGATTCTAGAATCTTGGCTTGTAGATCCTTCTGCATGCCACTCATTACGCTTATCACAACGACAAGCGCAGTTACTCCGACTATTACCCCCCCCAGAGCGATCCAGGTGATAAGAGATAAGAGCCCGCGACCCCTTCCGGCTCTGAGGTAGTGCCGTGCAATGAACCAGTACAGACGATCACGATGATCCTGGCGGCGCAAGCCGGTCACTCCTCTGGCCTTAGAATCGGGAACAGTATGACATCCCGGATTGAGGGCTGGTCAGTAATCATCATGACAAAGCGATCCACCCCCAATCCAACACCACCTGTTGGTGGCATCCCATACTCCAAGGCACGCACGTAGTCATCATCAATCTGTTGTGCCTCATCATCCCCGGCATCACGTAGCTCAGCTTGCGCCTCGAAACGGGCTCTTTGATCCAAGGGATCATTTAGTTCAGAGAAGCCATTACATAGCTCAACCCGACCGACGTAGAGTTCAAACCGCTCAGTCAGTCGTGAATCCAATCGATGTTCCTTCGCAAGTGGACTCAATTCCTTTGGGTGGTCTATAACGAATGTTGGTTGCACTAGATCTGGCTCAACCAGAGCACCGAAAAGTTTATCGATCAGCTTGCCCCGCCCCGCTATATCAAGATCGTCTAGTCCCAGAGCCTTCGCCCTCTCCCGTAACGCCTCATCTTCTAAATGGAAGACATCCACTCCGAGAGCCTCTGACAAAGCACCTACCAAAGATATCCGTGGGAAAGGCGGTTCAAACGAAATCATATCGTTCCCATATCTTAATTCTCTACTGCTCACCACTTCATCAAGCACATGACCGACAATACGCTCAACCAAAACCATCTGGTCATTGTAGTCAGTGAATGCCTGATACCACTCAAGCATCGTAAACTCCGGATTGTGGACCCGACTCAAGCCTTCGTTGCGGAAATCCTTTGAAATCTCATATACTCGATCAAGCCCACCTACTAAGAGGCGCTTCAGATAGAGCTCATCTGCAATACGGAGGTACATGGTCAGCCCTAGAGCTTCATGATGGGTTACAAATGGCTTAGCCGATGCGCCACCATACAGAGGCTGAAGGACAGGAGTCTCGACTTCTAGGAACTTTTCAGAGTCCAAGAAACTCCGAAGCGATCGGATAATCTTGGTACGCGTCTCGAACACATTCCTGAGATCAGGGTGCACAGCAAGATCTGCGTAGCGCTGCCGGTAACGAGTCTCTGGATCAGCAAATCCAGAATGTTCAATCCTCTCTCCAGTCTCAGTATTTTCTTCAGTCTTACCAAAAGGCAGCGGTCTCAGTGACTTAGTCAGGAGAGTGTAGGACTCCGCTCGAATCGTGATCTCCCCCGTTCGAGTTCGGAAAGCTGGCCCCTCAACACCGATCCAATCTCCGAGGTCAAGAAGGTTCAGTTCCTCAAAACGCTCATCGCCAATAAGATCGCTCTTGAAGTAAACCTGAATTGATCCACCTGCGTCTCCGACATGAGCAAAGTGACTTTTTCCGTGATCCCTCCAACTCAAGATCCTGCCAGCAACCGAAGAATGCTCACCCTCACCTCTCTCTCCCAAACGTTCCTGAGCTTCTAGCTCCTCGAAACCCACGATGACTTCATTGGATCGGTGGGAAGGGATATAACTGTGAGCGAACGGCTCGATCCCTTTCTCTTTAAGGGCATCTAGCTTTTCGTGCCGCGCCCGTAAAATCTGATTTAAGTCGTCCATATATCTCCAGTGCTACTAGGCCGCAGAGGTCGCACCAATCTTTTTTAAGTATGCCTCAATAAATGGATCAAGATTACCATCCATAACTCCCTGCACGTCAGTGATTTTGAGTTCTGTGCGATGATCATTAACCATAGTGTAGGGTTGAAATACATAAGACCTAATCTGATTTCCGAACCCTATTTCAGTCTTGGTCGCTTCGAGTACTGCGCGCTCGCGCTCTTGTTCCTGCAGAGCATGCTGATACAGTGCGGCCCTAAGCATCTTCATGGCCGTGCTTCTGTTCTTATGCTGAGAGCGCTCTTGTTGACATGTTGCAACAATACCGGTCGGCTCATGTGTGATCCTCACAGCTGAGTCCGTCTTATTCACATGCTGTCCACCGGCGCCAGAAGCTCTATAGGTATCAATGCGAAGCTCTGACTCATCAATGTCAATCTCGATACCATCCTCAACGAGCTGGTATATGAATACGCTTGCAAAGGACGTGTGACGTCGCGACTGCTGGTCGAAAGGAGAGATGCGAACAAGGCGATGTACGCCGCCTTCTGCTTTAAGATATCCGTAGGCACACTCGCCCTTAATCTCAAGCGTCGCACTCTTGATTCCGCCCTCCTCCGCCGGCTGGAGATCCAACACCTCAACTCCAAATCCTCGCCGCTCAGACCACCGCGTATACATACGCATGAGCATCCCCGCCCAATCCTGTGATTCTAATCCTCCAGCACCTGGATGGATTGTCACAATCGCGTCTCGGTGGTCGTCCTCACCTTGAAGCATCGTCCTGACCTCAAGCACCTCTAGATCTTTCTCGACTGAAGCAAGACCGCGCGTAAACTCCGCGTCGAGCTCAGCGTCCTCCTCTTCTTCTAGAAGTTCGACCAACGCGGTCAACTCAGAAACTCGAGCATCTAAGCTCGACCAGGGATCAATCCATCCCTTGAGACGGTTTGATTCATCGATTGTGGCTTTTGCTTGGTCTTGACTATCCCAAAAACCTGGCTGGACCATCTCCTGATCTAGAACGCTTAAACGCTCTTGGCGTGATTCCAGGTCAAAGGTACCCCCTAAGCTCCTGGACCCTACGATCAAGCTCCCCGAGCTGTTGAAGTTGCTCCCTATTCATCGTGTTAGTGATGCCTCTAAGTAACGTGCATTAGGAAATGCCCAACTGATTCTGAGCAGAAAAAATGGAGTAGCACTGTATTCTAGTGTTGCCATTTAACTGGGGTTTGTGAGGGTATCCTGCTTTTGATCACCAAGTCAATCTTTCCATGCCATTTTTTGGACTAGCGAAAAATCCACATGTCGAGCCTCTTTGTCGACCCGTGAGCATTGGACGCGTACGCGGTCTCCAATGCGGTACTGACGCTGCCCCCGTTCACCAATGATAGCGTGCGCATCACGGTCAAGTCGATAAGAGTCGTCTCTTAAGCTGTTTACGTGAACTAACCCATCAACAAAGTATGTATCGAGTGTCACAAAAAATCCGAAGGCTGCAACCCCAGATATCTGGCCGATAAATTCTTCCCCGAGATGCTTTTCCATAAATTCCACTTTCTTCAAATCGACAGAGGCTCTCTCTGCTTCGGCGGCTTCCTTTTCCCTTAAGCTTGAATGCTCAGCAATCGACTGTAGTGTCTCGAGATCTGGACGAATGTTTTCTTCTTCGAGAATGAACGACCGGATCACTTCACGATGAACCATAAGGTCTGGATAGCGACGGATAGGGCTAGTGAAGTGTAGATATGCTGGTGATGCAAGGCCGAAGTGACTGAGATTTCGAGTATCGTATCGGGCCTTCGAGAGCGACCGGAGTACCACTCTTGATATGAGAGCTTCCACAGGACGATCTCGTACCTGGTCAAGCAGTCGTTGAAGGTCCTTGGGTTTGAGAGATCTCCGCTTGGGAAGTCCGTACCCAACTCGGGTAAGGAGTTCGCGTAGTCCCTCTGTGCTCTCTCTCATCGGAGGTTCGTGGATCCGATAAATAGCAAAGAGTTCTCTGGTTTCCATGTCAGCCGCTACGACCTCATTTGCTAGTATCATGAAGTCTTCCACAAGCCGATGACTCTCGAGGCGCTGGCTACGTTGTATGTCAACCGGATACCCTTTTTCGTCCAATACTACCTTCGCTTCGGGAATGTTCAGGTCTAATGCTCCACGATCGGCCCTTACCTTTCTTAGAGATCTAGCTAGATCATCAAGGGTGTGGAGCGCTTGGTCTATGTCCTCGCTGATGCCAGCAGATCCATCCAGAACACTCTGCACTTGCTCGTACGAGAATTGACCACGGCTACGAACACATGCGCGCTCATAGCGGTGCCGATAAACCCTGCCAGCCTGATCCAACTCTATGAATAGTGATAAAGTGAAACGCTCAACCCCAGATCTCAGAGAGCAAACATCAGAGGAAAGGACATCCGGTAACATCGGGATTGTACGGTCTACCAAGTAGACACTCGTAGCTCTTGATAGAGCTTCTACATCGACTAGATCCGACTCACGAACAAAGTGGGATACATCAGCGATATGCACACCGACTTCAAAGCGACCCTGCCCCAGGGCGACAACCGAAAGTCCGTCATCATGATCTTTGGCCTCCGCCGGGTCGATCGTGAAAATACAGAGGTCGGTGCGGTCTGCCCGCTTGAGACCAGGATCGGCCATACATTCCCGGGCAGCCCTTTCGGCAGCGGCAGTAACATCGGCGGGAAAATCGAAGGAAAGCGCGAACCCGTGGGCCACGGCCAACACATCTACGCCCGGATCCGTGAGCTTTCCCAGAACCGTCTCGACTTTACCGGAAACTCTTGCGCCGCCTTCGCCGTATGAATCGAGGAGCACAACTACGACGTCCCCTTCATCTGCACCAGCGGAGTGGCCTGAAGAGATGACAATTTCCTTTATGAGCTTCGAGTCCAACGGGATTACGGTACTCCTGCGCTTGGAGTGCCGGAACGTTCCCACAATCGTGTCACGAGCACGATCAAGGACACTGACTACAACTCCTTCAGGACTCCGGCCACGCCTGCGCGACTCGATCCGAGTTAATACTCGGTCGCCATCCATCGCGGTATTAAGGTGCCTCGCTCCTATAAACACATCTTTGGAACCCGAGTCTAACCTGACAAAGCCGTCCCCGGCCCGTGTTAGCACTATAATACCGGCCTCAAGTCCGACACTTTCCGGCACAACAAACCGGTGGCCCTTAACCCGTTGGATCTTACCCGCTTTCTCAAGTGATGTCAGGAACCGCTTGAAGCTATGATATTCGTTTGAAGGGACCCCTAACTTTCGTGCTAACTCCTTCGGCTTGAGTGGGCCACGCTTCGATTCTGCAAGCGCCCGTATCACACGATCCGTAGCAGCTTGATCATTTGGTTTCATGACCTGAGGAGTATAACAAATAGGACCCTCTGCCTCATCACTTGAGGGCCACTCCGAGGCGTGAACTCGGGTAGTCGAGATAAAAATGCTACCAATAGAGTTTTAGGATGCACTCGGTTCATCACTTTCGGGTAATCGGAAGCCAAGCCGGTTCAAATGGCCCCTGTTCTTCCGCCACGCTTTTAATGGCTTGACCCATAGGTCCAGGTACACCCGCATGTCGATGAAGTGCTCGATCTTCATCCTTGCCATTTCACCAAGCTCCCGGATGGCTCTTCCCTTCTTTCCGATAAGAATCCCTTTCTGTGATTCTCTCTCCACAAAGATTTGGACTTGTACATAGACCGGATCTTGATCTTCTCGGAATTCTTCTACGTGACAGAACGTCGAGTAGGGGACCTCTTGGTGATAGAGCTCGAAGATCGTTTCCCGTACCAGTTCCGCTACAAAGAAGCGAACCGGATCCGAAGCAATATCTTCTTCGGGATACAGAAAAGGCCCGACGGGCAGATCTGCACGCAGTCCCTCTAGCAGTGCCCCGCCGCCTTCCCCGGTAAGGGAAGAAAGCCTGTATACCGATCCGGAGAGCTCCCTGTCAGCCCAGGCTTCCCAAGCTCGGATGGCTTCTTCATCGGCGATGTCTACCTTATTCAAGGCTATATGCAGGGGAGCGCTGCTTTCGCTAAGAGTTTCGATAGTTGAAGCTGTCTCACGCGAGTTAGGTTTAGTAGTCGAGTCAATTAACAGTATGGTGATATCAGCCTCAGCCAGAGCTTCTAGTGCAGCTCCAAGCATTGCACGCTGAAGCATGTCCTTCGCTTCAAGCAACCCTGGAGTGTCTAGAAAGATTATCTGGTCGGTTCCAACTGAGAGTATCCCGGTCACACGTTGCCAAGTAGTCTGTGCCTTAGGTGTGACTATAGAGAGGTGCTCTCCAACAAGTTGATTGAGGAGTGTTGACTTACCCGCATTCGGACGACCTACGAGCGTCACGTAGCCTGTTCGGGCTACTTCCACAGGATTCGACTCTTCAGCCGAGATGGGATCTTCAGTCAAGAAACATTCGCTTTCACGCTATCAGTGTTCTCCTGGTCCCGAACTACAATGCCGCACTCATCCTATTCCATTCAGACTATGGGTTGAGGGCAGCTTAACCCCCATAGCTCCCGTCAATCAATTGGCTGAATGCTGACTAGGCCCTGAGCACACTCCTTACTTGAATAGAAAATGGCCCGTCCGACAAACTCGGACGGGCCACTTGAATAAAGCCGGCAGCGACGTACTCTCCCACCGGGCGACCCCGGCAGTACCATCCGCGCAGTAGAGCTTAACGGCCGTGTTCGGGATGGGAACGGGTGTAGCCTCTACGCTATAGCCACCGACAAGCAGCAGACCGCTGCGACCAGTCGCATATTTCTATGCGACTGATCCCTTGCGGTACTAGTCGATAACAGAGGTCGAGTGGAAAAGCCTTCTGTGATGGTCGCCAACTTGAAATAACAAATTGGCATGGAGTGACTGGGGTAGCAGTCGGTCAAACCTCACGGGCGATTAGTACGGCTCGGCTTCACATGTTACCACGCTTCCACCTGCCGCCTATCAACGTACTAGTCTCGTACAGCCCTTCTGAGGGTCCGAAGACCCTGGGAGTGCTCATCTTGGAGGGGGCTTCCCGCTTAGATGCTTTCAGCGGTTATCCTGTCCCGACGTAGCTACCCGGCGATGCCGCTGGCGCGACAACCGGTACACTAGTGGTCAGTCCTTCCCGGTCCTCTCGTACTAGGGAAGGCTCTCCTCAATACTCCAACGCCCACGACGGATACAGACCGAACTGTCTCACGACGTTCTGAACCCAGCTCATGTACCACTTTAACGGGCGAACAGCCCGACCCTTGGGACCTTCTCCAGCCCCAGGATGTGATAAGC